>JAJFLQ010000143.1 GCA_021772615.1 Verrucomicrobiota bacterium
AAACCGGCCTGCATGATGAACACCAGCGACACGCAGATCATCAGCCATAGAATACCGAAATCTGTATTATCCATTCCCATAAACTAGCGAGTTTCACCCACGTTGCAATTCTCGCCGCAGCATCCATTTGACAACATTAAGAAGACCAACTAGAATACGCGCCATGCGAATATTGATTATCGACGACGAGCAAGACATGCTGTTCCTGATCGAGCGGCATCTGCGTAAACATGGCGAATGCGACACGGCAGACGGCGGCGTTGCCGGTATCGAATCATTCCGGAACGCGTTGGCAGCGCAAAAACCGTATGCACTCGTAACGTGCGATATCAACATGCCCGATATGAGCGGCCACGAGACCATCATCAAGATTCGTGAAATCGAGGACGAAGCCGGCGTCGAAGACGAGAATCGGGTACGTGTAATCATGTTGTCGTCGAGCACCGAGTCGGCGGACATTCAACAGTCATTCAGCGAACAGTCCAGCGCATACATCGTGAAGCCGATCACGAAAGAAAAAGTAAATATCGTCTTGAAGAATATCGGGATCATCGGCGACGACACGCCCCCCGATTCCTGATCGATCTGGTACATCCTGTAGGTAGCCCGCGCCGGAACTCTTGACCGGAAATATCTGCCGTCACCCGCAATTTTCTTCCCCTCAGAACCGCAACAACGCCCCGTTTCACTGAATCCAGCCGCACCTCCAGATTTTTCCCACTGACGCCCCATCCGGCAAAACGACGCCGTCGGCAATGCTGCATCCACCTCATTTACAGCTACTTACAATCTTAACATGCCGTTGACCAGCCAGCGCATCTACTACCTGCTGTCTAGGAATCCGCGATATCGATCGCGATTACTGTCCGTTTTATTCCGTTTGGCATCCATCATGCAATGACCACATCACAGGTCGTCACTATCAGACGACCCCAACACCAGCCAAAACGGAAAATCTCATGTCGATGTTGTACAAAGTCGGTTCTCAACTGTTACTGGAAACAAAGCGCCAGGTCAGCATATCACGCAATCTCGCCGGCGCAAACATGCCCGGATACCGACGGGAATTCGTGGTATCCAACACCTTCAATCAGGAAATGGAAAGCGCAAAGATCGAAAAATACTCGGACCTACGTGGCGTTAATGCAGGTGAAGTCAAGTTCGATTTCGGCCAGGGTGGTATTCGCAGCACTGATCGGGCGCTCGATTTCGCACTGGTCGGTGATGGCTTCTTCGAAGTCAGGACACCGACCGGCGAGAGCTTCTATACACGCAACGGTTCCTTCCAGATTGGCGCCAATGGTGAGTTGATCACCGCAGGGAGAAATCAGGTTCTGGGCGACAACGGACCGATAACATTCAGTCCGACAGATTATCCGGAGAACATCAGTGTCGCCGAGGATGGTTCCATCATGATCTCGGATCAAGTAGCAAGTCGCGCGATCGACAAGCTCCGCGTTGTGCAGTTCGCCGACAACACCACCCTGGTCCGTAAAACCGCGAACTACTTTGCGGTCGACGACGTCAACGGCCAGGCCGGTGTGCCGGCCACGAATGTGAAGGTGTTAAACCGCCATGTCGAGACCGCGAATTTCACGCCGGTGACGGAGATGGCAGCTATGATTCAGAGCCTCAGAGAATACGAAGCCAACCAGAAAGTCTTGCGGATGGAGATACAGCTGCACGAGAGCGCGAATCGGATTCTGGTGTAGACAAACAAGAGGATACCCCCTTATGAACAGAGCATTGTGGATAGCGGCAACGGGCATGGAAAGCCAGCAGTTGCTTACGGATACCATTGCCAACAACATGGCAAACGTAAATACGACGGGTTACAAGCGCAGTATCGCCCATTTTCAGGATTTGCTGTATCAGTCGATTTCAAATCCCGGTGCGGCAACGGCCGACAGTGAAACGGCAGTGGGCATTCAGCTTGGCAACGGCGTCCGTGCCGTTTCCGTGTCCAAGAATTTTTCCCAGGGCACGCTGGAGAATTCCAGCTCCGCGCTCGACATCGCGATCGAAGGCGATGGTTTCTTTCAGATCGATTTACCCGACGGCACAACAGCCTACACCCGCGCCGGGAATTTTCATTTGAATTCAACGGGCCAGGTGGTGACCGCAGAAGGCCATCCCGTGTCCGGCTTTCCTACCATAGAATCCAACGCTACCGCGATCGACATTGCCAAGGACGGCACGGTGTCGACCGTGGTTGACGGCGTTTCGTCGAACAAGGGACGGATTTCCCTTGCACGCTTCGCCAACAGCGAGGGACTCAGCAGCTTCGGTCACAACCTCTATATCGAGACTGAGTCGAGCGGTACGGCGCTCACTGGGAACCCAAGCACCAGCGGTTACGGCAGCCTGGTACAATATTTCACCGAGAGTTCGAATGTAGAGATCGTAAAAGAAATGGTTGCCCTGATCGCATCGCAGCGGGCATATGAGTTGAATTCCAAGAGCATTCGGACCGCAGACGAAATGCTGCGGATGATTAATAACCTGAAGTAACAAATAACCTGGAGAGTGCCTGAAATGATCGTGTTGCATCCCCTTATCAGCGCCCTGTCGCCACTGACGACCGGCGGCTGGCGGCTGGACCGCACCGGCGCGGAGAAAGATCGGCCCCATGGCGCGACGGCATGCATGCAGGTTGACGCCCGGCGCATCGCGAGCTACAGCGCCCGGTTCGGCCAACCGCCGCCAGACGGTGGCCTGTCCCGCGTACTCCTCCTGGCGGTCGTAGCCATGTTCGTCCTTGCGGCACATGATCTGAGCGCCATGGGACACCGCCGCGTGGTCACAATTAAAGAACGCATCGTCTGCAAAGACGACGTGTTAACGCTTTCTGACGTGGTGCTCGAAAAGGGCATCCTCACGGGACGGGAGCGAGACCTGGAGATCATGCCGCTCACCGGCGACGGCACACCACACACCTTGTCTCTGGTGGATCTCGCTTATCAACTTCAGCAGTTTCCTCAACTTGCCAATCTATACCTGCGTGGCCCGGAGCGCATCACGATTCAGAGCCGGTTCAACCGCGAATACCTCGATGCCGTTCGTCAGGGCCTGCTCGACCATCTCACATCGTTGCAACCGTGGTCCGGTTGGCGCATCGACGTACGCCTGTCGGCCGACGACGAGCGCAAGATCTTCCGTGCAATCCCTTTTCAGGTGCAAACCATACGCCTGCTTGACCGCCGACAGGCCCTCGGCACGATGTCGTTTCGCATCACGTGCGAACGACCGGATGGATCCGACGACCTCGAAATCTCAGTGTCTCCGGAGATTGTGCGGCAGACCGAGGTCGTTGTCGCTCGCCGCGATCTGGCCCGCGGCGACGTGACAAGCGCATCCGATCTGTCGGTGACCTCGCTCTGGATCGGAGCTGCCGGTGGACCGGGACTCGACGATATAGCCGCCGGTACCGGATACGAGTTGAGCCGCAGTGTCTCCGCCGGCGACCCCATACGAAAACGCGACCTCCTCGATCCAATTTTTGCACGACGGGGCGACAATATCTGGATCAGTTGTCGCCACGGCGCCACGTCGGTGCAGGTTGCAGTCACGGCGATGCAGACAGGACGAAAAGGCGATTTTATTCGCGTCAAGAACCCAACATCAGAAAAAATATTCTCCGTCCGCCTGATTGGAGAAAAAAAAGGGCTGCTTTCGATCGGCGGCTGATAATCACGTAACCCCAGGGATCGCTCCGTAATGAAAACAAACGCTATCATCCTCGCCGTTGCTTTGGCCGCCGTGCTGCCGACGGCGGCGGCAGAACCGCCCAGCCTCGCCGCACGCATGTATTCCACACAACGGGCATGGCAAATCGGCGACTTGCTCACCGTGATTGTCGACGAACAAACCACATCGTCCAAGAATGAAACACTGGCGACGAGCAAAGCGGCAACCGCCGATGCCGACCCCACAATTGTCGGCAGTGTGGACGGCGGCACGTTGTCCCGTAAACTCAGCCAACTGGACCTTCCAGGATACACAGTCAGCGGCAACAGCGATTTCTCCGGCTCCGGATCGACAACATCGTCGGAAGCCTTTGCCGCAAACTTCTCCGCCCGTGTGGTCGATGTACTGGGCAACGGTGTGCTCGTGATCCGCGGCGATCGACACGTAAAGATCCGCAAGGAAACCGTCGAGATCGCCATTACCGGCCTAATCCGGAAACGGGATATCTCGGCGGACAACACGATACCCTCGAGTCAGATCGCCGACGCGCAGATCATCTACAATACCTCTGGAACGGTCAGCCGGGGGACAAATCCGGGTTGGCTGTGGAAGGTATTCCAGGTCATCAACCCGCTCTAATGGCGTGAGTCACACATTCGCCCCGACACCTTAAAACACTTGTCACAAAGGACCGCCGCACCATGCTGACCCCCAGAATAGGAGTTCTCACTACGTTCCTCTATCTTCTCACGCTGCCGGCAATGGTCCAGGCACAAGGGGCTGCGTTCAAAGTGCGTGTCAAGGACGCAGTCCGAATCGAAGGCGTAGAGAACTATACCATGGTCGGCTACGGGCTGGTGGTTGGCCTTGCAGGCACCGGCGACAGCGATGAGGTACTGACCCAGCGTACCCTCGCGAATATGTTGCAGAACTTTAACATGGTTGTTGATGAAGGCGACCTTAAGGCGCAGAACAGCGCGGCCGTCATGCTGACAGCAACCATCCGCGGCTCGGCGCACACCGGGGATACGATCCAGACCACGATTTCCTCGATCGGCGATGCCACATCGCTCACAGGCGGCGAGCTGCTGCTCACACCGTTGCTCGGAACGACCGGCGAAACCTGGGCCATTGCGCAGGGTGCGGTTACAACCGGCGGATTTCAGTTTGGCAGCGGCGGCCCCGGTGGCCAATCCGTCACGAAAAATCATCCAACGGTCGGGATCCTGACGAATGGCGCCAAGATGCTTGTCGATATCGGCACGTCGCTTCCAGATCACGATATGCTCACCGTATATCTAAAAAAGCCCGATTACTCGACCGCAGTCAACCTCGTTGACGCCATCAATTCGCGCTTCTACGGCACCGCCTTCGCCGCCGATGTCGGCACAATAAAAATACGGGTTCCGGTTGATTACAGAGAAGAAGAACGCATCACAGAGTTCATACGCGACGTCGAGCAGATCCAATTTCAGCCGGACGGCATCGCCAAGGTGGTGTTCAACGAGCGCACAGGCACGATCGTCTTCGGCGGCGATGTCAAGATCTCCCAGGTCGCGATCAGCCACGGCAACGTGACCGTGAACATCAAAAACACGGAAGGTATCAGCCAACCGTCGCCCTTCAGCGACACCGGTACCACCGAGAGCGTGACCGATCAACAGACGCAGGTTCACGAGGAAAACTCACCGGTGAATCTGATTCCAGCGATCACGACGATCAGCGAGCTGGTTGACATCCTCAATCTTCTGGGTGTGACACCCCGCGATATTATGGTGATTTTCCACACCCTGAGGGAGGCTGGCGCGCTTCATGCGGAACTCGAAGCAATATAGGTTCGGCACCTCTCGCACATCGTTCGGAGAGAGCATGAATCAGCCGCAACGGAAGAACCGAAAATAACGAAAATTTTGCATAACGCAGTACGGGTAGAAACACGATGACGCCACCGATGATTACAGAATTCAACACCGTGAGTCCGCTGTTTCAGGGCATGGACGGCGAGGCCGGCGATGTGGCATTTCAACAGACGGCGGGTGAGTTCGAAGCGATGCTCACAGCCAACATTCTCAAGGAAGGGTTGAAATCTGCAATGGCCTTGAATCCTGACTCTGAATCCGGCGCGAACGGAACGTATATGGAAATGGCCTACGAACAACTGGCATACTTTATCGGCCGGCAGGGCTTGCTCGGCCTTACACCTCACATCGCAAAGAATGCGACCACACCGGGATACCAGAAATGACAGATCACCGCAATGACGCAGGACGGCCCCAGGAGTCGCCGGGTCTATGCACCAAGATACGCGATTCCATCGTCTCGCTCACCGACTCGGCTACTGAACTGCAACAGGCAATCATCCGGCGGGACGTCGGCATGATCTGGGAAACTCTTGCAGTGCAGCAGGAACTTTCTTCCGACCTCGAAGGGTATATGAACCTCTGGCAACAGCTGTACGCCGGCAATGACGGACAATTTTCGGAAGAGCGTCAAGAATTACGCGAGAAAATGGAGCGCCTCCGGAGCGTGGAGCAGACCAATGCGAGCCTGTCCCAAAGCTATTTGGGCGCAATTCGCAAGGCACTTGGCGAAGCTGGCGCGAGATATGCGAAAAAGAAAAACGTGTACAACAGATTTGGTCGCACCGGCGATCGTTACTCATTATTGATAAACAGGTTGGGATAACTACCACAGCATTTTTCAACACGGGCGGAATTCGACATGGCAAGCCTCGACGTAGCACTGATAACCGGCAAAAGTTCGTTACAGGCGAATCAATATCGCATGAATGCGATTGCGAACAATATCGCCAACGCGGACAAGCCCGGATATCATCGCCAGACGGCGGTAACGTCGAGCAATACGCCCCTGGACCGGCCCAATGGCCAGATCGGCACC
The DNA here is from genome assembly GCA_021772615.1 of Verrucomicrobiota bacterium. Lineage (GTDB taxonomy): Bacteria > Verrucomicrobiota > Lentisphaeria > JABSQK01 > JAJFLO01 > JAJFLQ01. The sequence goes on from JAJFLQ010000143.1 coordinate 6,586, forward strand.
GGCGTACACGTGGAAAGCGTGGTTCGTTCGTACGACCTGGCTTTGGAAAACAGCCTGCGCCAGGCGATTCAGCAGGACGGCCGGAATCAGGTATTTGCATCGAAGCTTTCATTGCTCGAGACGGCTATGGCCGCCGACGGGTCACTGCCGCTTACGGATGCGCTGGGTTCATTCGCAACGGGCCTGCAGGACCTGGCTGCGCAACCGGAATCGATCGAGAAGCGTTCCGAGGTGCTGGGACAGGCGACTGCGGTCGCCGATCGTTTCAATGAATTGACAGATATCGTGACTGGCCTGCGTGATGTGATATCCGGCCCGGCGGATACCGGCATTCTCGCCGATCAGGTCGAAGCAGCGAATAATCTCGGGACGCAGATCGCGGCATTGAACGAGAAAATATCGGCGATCGAAACGCGACGCTTCAACCCGATGCCCGCCAATGACCTTCGCGACGAACGCGACGCCATGGTTGCAGACCTCGCGCGGTTGTCAAACATCACCGTGCGCGAGTTGGCGGACAAGACGTACCAGATCAATATCGGCGATCGCGGCATCGTCGACGGTGCCGCGGTCACGCCACTGACAGTATCCACAGCAGGCGGCACGCCGTCCATTCAATGGTCGGATGACAACACACCCGTGGATATTGCCGATGGTGAACTCACCGGGCTGATACAGGCTTGGGAGTTTCACGAAAATGTGCGTGCATCGCTGACGGGTTTTGCCACCGAACTAAGCACGCAGGTAAACGCGGTGCACAACGCCGGCTTTTCGCTGGACGGCAACCAGGGCGGCGATCTGTTCGCACTGGACAACGAAGGACGACTCACGATTGCCATCTCAAATCCGTCCGACCTGGCGGCATCCACCGAAGCAGGCGCGACCGGCAATGGCGAGAACATCACTGCAGTTTGGGACCGACTTCACGCTTCAAATCCGGCACTCGGTGATGCCACGATTCGCGCTTTCCCGGACACCATCCTGAATTCGGTGGCCCGGGATGTGAACCAGGCCGGAATAACGGCCGACGGCTCGGCGGCGGCCGTAGTGATGTTTCGCGAAGCCGTGAATGATGTCAGCGCAGTCAACATCGACGAAGAAATGGTGCAGATGCTGGAAGTACAGCGGTCCTACCAGGCCACGGCACGATTTATTTCCATCCTCGATAATATGTTCAACTCGGTACTGGGTATTCTCCAGTAACCTCCACTCTGCGGCCCATCCGGGCAGCGAAAGGACACAGACATGAAAGCGAAGAAATTGCTCAAAAGCGACACTAAAGCCGCTGCTAAAGTTCAGATAGGCAGTGTCATAAACGAACTCACACTGAACCTGCGCGAATACCTTACGGCGTTGCAGGCGGTGTCGACGAAGAAAGCTATTCCGGAGAAATAGGCGTACTCGCCCAGAATACGAGGTCATCACTTATGCGACAACCAGAAAACATGAAGCCGGGCAATCTCGCGGGAGCACTTGTGGGCTGCGATGCAGCGCTGGAGACGGCGCTGCAGCACATGAGCAACGAGGCGGCACTTATCATCGATAAGCACGGCCGCCTCTGCGGAATTGTAACCGACGGAGACCTGCGACGGGCGTTTCTGGCCGGGGCCTCCCTGGAGACACCGGTGGCCGATGTTATGACCCGGGAACCGCTTACAATCCGCGAGGGCTTGGGCCGCCATGAGATACGGTCGATCATGGTGAGTCGCAGCATCCGGCATCTGCCCGTTGTCGATGCGGAAGGGCGCCCGGTCGATCTCGAATTGCTAAAAAATCTATTCTCGGATCAGGAAATGAGTAAGGCGGTGGTGATGGCCGGGGGCCGCGGCACACGCCTGTGTCCGCTTACATTGTCAAAACCCAAGCCGCTGCTGAAGGTGGGCGACGATGTCATTCTCGACAATGTACTGAACGGCTTGAGCCGCAATGGCGTTTCGGATGTGATTATCAGCATCAATTATCTCGGAGAGCAGATTAAGGATCATGTGGAAGACGGCACCGCATACAATCTCAATATTCGCTATCTCGAAGAACACAAGCGCCTGGGCACCGCCGGCGCGCTGGGCCTGTTGAGTCCGCGTCCGACCAAGAGCATTATCGTGATGAACGCCGACCTCATCACCGATCTCGATTTTCGAACGCTGTGCCGCTATCACCAGGAGAGCGGGAATCACATCTCCATGTGCGTGCGTCGGCACAGTATGTCGGTCCCTTACGGCGTCGTATCGCTGGATCCGGATAACCGTCGAGTACGCAAGCTCGAAGAAAAACCCGACTACACGTTTCTCGTAAATGCCGGCATTTACATGTTGCGTCCTGAGACGCTATCGCTCATTCCCGTCGACGGCTACTACGACATGGTATCCCTGATCGACGATGCGATCGCCGCCGGCATGACCGTAGGGGCGTTCCCGATCCTCGAATACTGGCGTGACATCGGTCGTCCGGATGAGATGGATCAGGCGACGCGCGAATGGAAAACGCGTCACAACCGCCCGACCGATGGAACCGCAGCAAACGTACCGGTAGCTGCCGACACCCTGGAAATTGCCTGATATGCGCATAACAAATCTCACGACACAGGCAAGAATCGCGCAGGATCTCTCAAAGGCGCAGTCCGAGTACGCGGATAAACAGCTGCAGATATCGTCCGGCCGGAACTACACGCGGCGATCAGAAGAACCATCTGCTGCCGCGGAAGCAGGCCGGCTCGAACAGGAAAATGAACGTAGCGTGCAATGGGCCGAAAACGCCGGCCACGGGTTAAGCACGAGTCAGATCACCGGGGCACGGATCGATGAGATCGTCGACAGAATGCATCGCGCCAACGAATTGGTTGTGCGCGCCAATGATGGCTCGTTGAGCACCGAGGATCGTCGAAATCTGGCCCTCGAAGTCGATAGTATTCTCGAAGACATGGCGATTACCGCGAACGCGAAATTCAACGATTCATACCTGTTTGCCGGTACCCGGTCAGATCAGCCGGCATACGAGATCACACGTACCGACGGTCGAATCACCGCTGTAAACTACAACGGTAACGATGACCGTAAACGCGTGCAAATAGGGGATCAGACAATGGTCGAGACGAGCGTATTGGGCAGCGGCTCCAACGGCCTCTTCGAAGACAACAGCCAGGGCGTTGATGTGTTTGATCACCTTATTCAGTTTCGTGACGAACTGAATGCGGATCAACCGCCGTCCGACACGACGGCCGCAGGCCTGGCAAATGACCTTGACAGTGCGATTTCTCACCTGGTATCAAACGGCGTGCAGCAAAGCCGGCTCCGCTCCCTCACGGAACACTACGCAGATAAAGAGCAGGTGATCAACCATCGGATCGGTGAAATAGAAAATCTTGATGTGGCGCAGGCGATCACGCAATTAAGTCAGATGGAAGCGTCGTTTCAGGCATCGCTACAGATGGCCGCGCGAATCAACCAGCTCAGCATCATTAACTTCATCTAGCAGCCAGCTCGCGTTTCAGGTACGAGCCGGTATAGCCTCCCGTCTGACTACAGATGTCCTCGGGCGTGCCCTCGGCAACAACGCCGCCGCCTTGGTCCCCGCCTTCCGGCCCCAGATCGATAATCCAGTCACACACCTTGATCACGTCCATATTGTGTTCGATCACAATAACCGTATTTTTCTGGTCGCGCAATCGACACAGAACGGCAAGCAGCTGTTTGACGTCGTCGATATGCAAGCCGGTCGTAGGTTCATCGAGGACGTAAACCGTGTGCCCGCGAGGCATCCGCGCAAGTTCGGAGGCAAGTTTGACGCGTTGCGCTTCGCCGCCGCTCAGCGTCGTCGCTGCCTGTCCCAACAGGATGTAGCCAAGGCCGACATCGTACAGGGTCTGCAACGTTTTGTTCAGCTTCGGTATAGCGTCAAAAAACGTGGTCGCTTCCTCAACCGTCATTTCGAGCACATCCGCGATACTGCGGCCGCGATACAGGACAGTGAGTGTCTCACGATTGTAGCGCCGTCCTTTGCAAGCCTCGCAGACGACGTAAACATCTGGTAAGAACTGCATTTCGATCTTCTTCAGGCCACCGCCCAGGCACGCATCGCAGCGCCCGCCTTTGACATTGAAACTGAAACGGCCGGGCTTGTACCCGCGCATCCGGGATTCGGGCAATTTCGCGAATACATTCCGAATCACATCGAAACAGCCGGTGTAAGTCGCTGGATTCGAGCGAGGTGTGCGGCCGATCGGACTTTGGTCGATAACAATCAATTTGTCGATCTTATTTAGTCCGAGAATCTTTGCGTGCGCGCCGGGTGCTTTGGCCCCATGGTTGAAGTGACGCTGAATAGCACGGACGAGGATTCCGTTTACCAGCGTACTCTTGCCGGAGCCGGATACACCGGTGATGCAACAAAACGTTCCCAACGGAATCCGAACGCGTATATCCTTGAGATTATTCATCGTGGCGCCGACGACGGTAAGGGATGAGCCGTTGCCGGCGCTACGCTGCTCCGGTACTTCAACCTGCCTCGTGCCGTTGAGATACTGGGCCGTCAGCGACGTCTTCGATCGCAGAATTTGTCCGGGTTTACCCGACGCCACCAATGTACCGCCGTGCACGCCGGCGCCGGGCCCCATATCAAGGATAAAATCCGCGGCCCGAATCGTGTCGAGGTCGTGTTCGACAACCACAATGGAATTACCGACATCGCGCAAGTCGGTAAGGGTGCGCAGCAAACGCTCATTGTCCCGCTGATGCAGCCCTATACTGGGTTCATCAAGGACATAGAGCACACCTGTCAGACCGCTCCCGACCTGCGTTGCGAGCCGAATCCGCTGCGCCTCGCCGCCGGATAACGTACCGCTTTCACGATTCAGCGTGAGATATCCCAATCCAACCGCGGCGAGAAATCCGAGACGTGCGGAAATTTCACGAATGATCTCGCCAGCGATTAGCGCCTCTTCCCCGCGCAGGTCAAGTTGAGCAACGCAGTCACGACAGTCGTCGACACTAAGGCCAATGAACGCGGCCAACGACCGGCCGCGCAGCGTGACGGCAAGACTTTCGGGCCTCAAGCGTGCGCCATTGCACGAGCGACAGGGATGCTTGCGCATGATCTTCTTGAGACGCTCCTTCATCATTATGGACTCGGTTTCGCGATAGCGCCGGTTGAGCATCGGTACAATGCCTTCGAACGGCTTGCTGTTGGTAACCGTTCGGCGACGCCAACGGTACGTGAAGGTGATGACCTCGTCGCCTGAGCCGTGGAGGACCGTATCCTGGTGACGTTGCGCGAGCTTCTCGAACGGTGTCGCGAGACTGAACGTATAGTGATCGGCGACGCACTTGAGAATATTATTGTAGTACGTGATCAACCGTCGCGGCCCTTTCTTGAGGAGCGGCACCGCGCCGCTATTAAGGGATTTCGATGGTTCAAGAATCTCTGCTTCGTCCACTTCGTCGGTCGTCCCGAGGCCATGACATTCCGGACAGGCGCCATACGGGCTGTTGAACGAGAAGTTACGCGGCTGCAATTCACCGATGCTGATGTTACACCGCGTGCAGGCAAGTTGTTCGCTGATGGTCTCCTCGCGCCATTTATCTGGCGACGCCGGATCTTGAAACAATGCCGTCATGATGCCATCGCCGTGTCTGAGACATCGTTCAACGGATTCGAATAGACGTGTGTCAGACAACTTTCCGGTAACCAGCCGGTCGACCACAGCCTCGATGGTATGGGCGCAGTTTTTTTCCAGGACGATGTCGTCGTCCAGGGAACAAACATCGCCATCGACCCGGGCACGCGTAAATCCATCGCGCCGCACGGCCTCGATGATCTCGCGATGCTCGCCCTTGCGACCGCTCACATATGGGGCCAAAAGCATCAACCGACGCCCGGCCGGCTGGCTGGCGAGATGATCACATATCTGCTGGACACTCTGTCCCGATACGGCCTCGCCGCAACGCGGACAGTGAGGCTCACCGATGTGCGCGTACAAGAGGCGGAGATAGTCATAGATTTCGGTAGTCGTGGCCACAATCGACCTCGGACTGGCGCCCGAGGCGCGCTGCTCGATTGCGATAGCCGGCGATAGGCCCTCGATATGATCCACATCCGGCTTCTGCATGCGATCCAGGAACTGCCGGGCGTATGCCGATAGACTCTCCACATACCGACGTTGCCCTTCTGCATAAAGCGTGTCGAACGCCAACGATGACTTGCCCGAACCGCTCGGACCCGTGATCACAACCAACCGGTTGCGGGGCATTCTTACGTCGATATTCTTGAGATTGTGCTGCCGCGCGCCAAAGATGGCAATGTCGCGCGCTGCGGCACCAATTGATCGTTTTTGGGTCATAACGTCATGAACTGATGGTTTTAGAGACAACGGCTGGAGTAAAATTGAACCGACTGCGGCCATTCCAACAAGGCAACCTGGCCCGCTTTCCAGAGGGATACCGTGCCAGAATAAAGAACGCTAAATGTAACAACGGAACCGCGTAAGGCAATGCAGGACGGCTAACGGAAGCGGCACGGGATGCCGGGACCGTTCACCAGAACTCAGTCGTTTGAGATAAAGGCCCTGTAAAATTCAACACCCATTGGGGGGCATGAATTCGACGGTGCGGGCGAGCGCCGGCCTGACCTTCGTAGAATGGATCATCAAGCAGCATAGTGGAAATGTGCGGCTGACGTCCGTGCCGGGTGCCGGCACGACATCTTAATTTCCTCACGGCGAGGTTGCCCAATTTTCCGGTCAGAAGATTGTTAAAGTCATGGGCCCAGCCGCCGGCAGGCAATCCAATGGGGTCGTATCTCTTGTTAGATTTCGAAATTGGACCGATGCCGACTGTGCGGGGCGACACCCGGTTGCCACTGCTTCGGGTATCAGACTGCGGCAACAGATGTTACGTCGTAGACTATTCGACCTTCGACCACTGTCATTTGCACATCGTGATTCGCATTCATTATTACCAGATCAGCACGCTTTCCCGGTTTGATTTCGCCGCGATCCTGCAAACCGATGCTCCGGGCCGGATTAATCGTGAAACATGCCACTGCTTCGGAATCCGTCAGATGCGAATACTCCAGCAAACGTCGAAAGTTTTCATCGAGGAATGCTGTGGCGCCGGCGAGTACGCCGTCCACCAGCACTGCCCTGCCGTTCTTGACACAAATGGCTTCGTCACCGAACTTGTAGTCGCCGTCTTTGAGACCAGCGGCTTCGTTGGCATTACTGATACCGACGAGCTTACTCTTGGGAATACAGCGGCATGCCAGATCAATCATGCGTGGGTGGATGTGGATCCCGTCAACGATCAACTCAACCCACAGGCGTTCATCGGTCATCGCGATCGCCGCCAGACCGACGTGGCGCTGACGCAATGGCTCCATACCATTGTAAAGATGACTGCAGCGGTAGGCGCCGATATCGATCGCGCGGAGAACGGTTTTCTGATCGGCAACAGTATGCCCCATGGACGGCGCAATGTCGTGCTGCAGAAGCAACTCCACGAGTTCAAGGGCGCCGTCCAGCTCGGGGGCGAATGTAAGGATCTTGATACCGCCCCGCCCGGTTGCGATCAACCGCTCGACTTCGGCGATATCGATATCGCGCACGTGGAGCTGGGCATGCGCGCCGCGTTTGCGCATGCTCAAATACGGACCTTCCACATGAATACCGACAGCGACCGCGCCCGACGACTGCTTGTTCAAGTGCTCCGCGAGCGCGGTTACCACAGCTAACAGCCGTGTAGGATCGGCCGATTGGGTTGTCGGAATGAACGTCGTCACACCGTGTTTCGCCAGTATTTTCGACATTCCGGACAAAGACCGCTCGGCGTCGGCGTGCATACAGTCAAACCCACCGGCGCCGTAGATGTGCGTATCTATGAAACCTGGCGCAGCATAGCACCCGGGAAGCTCGATGACATGGTAATCTTCGGTGTGCGTGAATGCAGAGAACCCACCAACAGACAGAATGTGGCCGTTGTTGATCACGATCGCCGCGTTGTTGATGGTATGCCAGGGCGTCAAGCAATGATCGAGGTGTATGAGAAGATCTTTTGACATCACCAAACCTTTGATGCAATCCGATCACTCGCCTTCGCGAAGGCGGTTATAGAGTTTACTTTTCTGCGTGCGCAACGTGATAATCTTCCGCTGCATCGCCGTACGCTCGGCACGGGATGCGGACGCCTGCATCTTCGTTTGCAGATCGACCATGGTGCGGTCGATGCCGGGTATCAGAATACCGCGATACAAACAATCGGCATACGCTTTGGACAGCTTTCTGCTCTCGCAATCCCTTCCGAAGTCGGGATCAAACAACGCTTTGCCGACCTCACCGGAATCATAGTCTGCCAGTTTTCCGGCGAGTACGTCTGCCGCATCAGACCATTCGCCCTGTTCCGCCATCGCCAGAACTTCGTTCAGCGCGCGGCCGGACGGTGTTTGGCTTATCATCGAGACCGGCAATTCGTCAATCAACTGCTGAGCCCAGCGTTGGTGATGAACGGCAAGTTGCAAGAGAATGGATTCCGGATTCGAACCCACGATCGGCGCCGGCTCGACAGCAACAACCGCAGTCCGCGACGCGACGACGGACGAGACGGCGCCCGTCTGCTTTTTCAGGATCCGCTGTAGTTCACTAGATACTGCATGCTCCGGCACTTTCAATCGCTGACTCAGAATTCGGCAATATTCCGCCTGCCCGACGAAACTGTCGAGCCTCGCGACCACGGTCAGAAACGCCTCGGAAATTTCCGCTTTTCCTGTCGGCGTCGTGACATCGTGATTGCGCATCGCGTTTTCCATAAAGAAAATGAAAAAGTCGCACGCCTCGTCGACCCGCTCCTGCAGAGCAACGACCCCGCGCTCACCGATCAGGCTGTCCGGATCGGTTCCCTCAGGCAGCGTCACGACCCGGGTCTTCAGCCCTGCGGGCAGGAACGCATCGACCGCCTTCAGCGCTGCCGCGGTGCCGGCGGTGTCGGAGTCGAACATGATGACGAGGGTGTCCGTGTACCGTCTGAGTAATCGGGCCTGTTCTGCTGTGAATGCAGTGCCCATGGGCGCAAGGGCGTTTGTCAATCCGGCCTTATGGCAGGCGATCACGTCCATCTGCCCTTCGCACAGCAGGGCAAATCCCCGGGATTTGATCCCTTCCCGGGCGAGGTGCAGACCATAGAGCACACGGCCCTTGTGAAACAACGCGGTCTCGGGGTTGTTGATGTACTTTGCACCGGCCACGTCGGGATCCAGCTTACGGCCGCTGAAGGCGATCACCCGCCCGTGTTCGTTACATATTGGAAACATCAGTCGATTACGGAAACGGTCATAGGCCGCCGACTTCGGATCTTCAGGCTGCTTGAGACTTAAAACGCCCGCTTCTACCATGAACGCAAGAGAATGGCCGTGGCGCTCGCCCCACGCGCGTGCCGCGCGCCATTGGTCCGGGGCATATCCGATTCCGAATGTGCTCACAATCGCGTCGCTCAATGCACGCTTGCGAACATATTCCAATGCATGCCCGGCATCCGGTGCATGAAGGTTTTTGCGATACCAGTTTGCGAGATCGTCAAAAAAGCTGTAGTACTGCTCCCTGCTCTTTAGCGACGACTTCCCCCCAGCGGACCGGTCGCCACCGGGCCTGGAGGGTTCGGGAAACGGCAGGCCCGCCCGGGATGCGAGCGACTTCAGCGCGATGATAAAGTCGACACCCTCGTGGTCCATGACAAACCGAATCACGTCCCCGCCCTTGCGACAACCGAAACAATAATACGCCTGGTCGGCGGGATAAATCGTGAACGACGGTGTTTTTTCGTTATGAAACGGGCACAACGCGCGATAATTCGTACCAGCACGCTTCACGGTTATGTACGATCCGATAACGTCCACGATATCACATGTGCTTTTGAGTTGTTCCTTGAATGCGTTTAGCTCCATGTCGTGCCACGTCCTGATGATTCAAATCGATTCGGTCTCGGCGCGCATCGACGACAATTGCTTGAGTCTGGCGGTCACTCGACGGCGTTGCTTGTGGTAATTATCGCCGGCTGTATCGAGGAAGCGCTGATAGAATGTCGCCGCTATTTTCGGTTTGCTCAAATGCCGGTCGTTCAACACCGCCATATTCAAGAGAATGAGTGGATGCCCTCCAGAAAGCGCGAGCGCCCTGGAAAACGAACTCAGTGCGTGCCGAAAATCGCCATCCCGCATCCGGCACACGCCAAGACCGTTGTGAGCGAGGTAGGCATGTTGGAATGACGCGCGGCCAACAAGGTCGGCAAAGAGTTCGCCGGCAACCGGATGCTGCAGTTCCAAGGCACAGTTCGCAGCCAATATCAGTGTATCCAGATGCTCCGGATCATGACTGCGGCAGGCCCCAAGGTGGTCGAACGCCTTGAGGTAGAGGTGATCCTCGTAGAACATCTTACCAAGCCAGTAGTTGAGCATGAAATGACCACCGTCCTGCTCCAGGCCGTCTTTTGCCACCTGCTTGGCCTGCTCGCGGCGTCCGGTGTGGTACAGGCATATCACGTAAAAGGTGACCACATTGGCGTCGGTGAGACCGTTCTTCACACACGACTCCGTCAACCGAAGGGCGCGCTTCCAACTTGACGTATCACCGCTGTCGGCGGCGACTACGGCTTGGTGTATGAGCGTCGTAACGTCGTCCCGCACGCAGCTGCAACAGAGACACCAGGCGATCAATGCCGGAACCAGCTGACGCCACCGCGCGGCCGGACGTGCCACCGCGCATGAAGCTGTACGTTGCGTAATCATGCGACAACAAAATCAATCGAACTGCTTATCGTAAAGCTGTTTATAACGACCATCCTGAGCCAGCAAGTCGGCATGTGTTCCCGATTCGACGATTGCGCCACTATCCATAACGAAAATTCGATGTGCATTTTTCACGGTACTCAATCGATGGGCAATAGCAAACACGGTACGATTCTTCATCAAGCGATCGAGCGCTTCGGTGATCATCTGTTCGGTCACTGTGTCCAGCGCGCTGGTCGCCTCATCCAGAATGAGAATTTCCGGATTTCTCAGGACAACCCTGGCGATGGCGAGCCGCTGTTTTTCTCCGCCGCTCAACTTAAACCCCTTGTCGCCGACACGATGCTCGTAACCGTCCGGGTTCGAGACAATGAATTCATGAATATTGGCGAGCCGCGCTGCATTCTCCACCTGTTCGTCGGTAGCATCCGGCGAACCATAAATAATATTTTGACGTATGGTCGTATTGAAGATCACGGTCTCCTGCGTCACGACGCCAATCAACGACCGTAAGTCCGCAATCTTGATGCTGCGCATGTCGATCCCGTCCATCGTCACGGATCCGGACGTGGGATCGTAGAAACGTGCCAGCAGATTGGCGATGGTAGATTTTCCCGACCCCGTCTCGCCTACAAACGCAATCAAATGTCCCTTTCCGATTTCGAACGAAACCTGCTTTACCGCGAACGCAGTGTTATCGCCGTAGTCAAAACCGACGTTGTTGAAGCGGACACCTGTGTCGAATGCGTGCTTACGCACCGGCGGATCGGCTTCCGGTATCGAGGTATCGATTTGCAAAAGCTCGAAAATACGTTCCGCAGCCGCAATGCTCCGCTGCAGGTAACTGTAGACCTTCACCAGACGCTTGATCGGTGAGTATGCCAAACCTGCAGCTCCGGCCATCGGCACGATCTGACTAAGCGAAAAGCCGCCGACATAGCAGTACACCAGGAATCCGCAGATACAGAGCACAGACACGAATTCCATCAACGGCGTCATCAACAACTCCGCGCGTAGTGCCTTGATCACAAGACGGAAATATTGGTGCGACAACGCGTGAAACCGACGCTCTTCCTCGGCTTCGGTGTGGAACGCCTTTACGGCCCGAATACCGGTAAAATTCTCGTACATCCGGGATATCAGGTCGGACACACGACTCAATGATCGTTTTGTGTACTGGCGAATGCGACGTCCGAGTATGGCGATCGGCAGGATCGTAAGCGGCATCACCAGAAACATCACAAGCGGTAAAGCATAAATCTCGTTGCGTATCGAGAATGCAATGATAAAAATCACAGCCGCCACCAGTTCCATCGGCGCCCGTGTAAGGTCCTCGACCGAATTGCTCACCGCGCCCTGAACACTCGCCGTATCGTTCACACATCGACCGATCAATTGACCGATGTCCTTCTGGCTGTAGAATGCCAGCGACTGCCGTTGAAGCGATGAAAATATATCGTTTCGCAAGTCTGTAATCACGCGTCCGCCTACCCAGCGCATACAGTAGCGGTTGACATAATTCGCAACCGACTTCAGGAAGACGAACATCACGATCACCACGGCACTGATCACGATGAACTGCCACGTCATGGCGCCGCTTGCTTCGATAACCGGTATATCGAAATACGCCGCGACCCGTTCGACCACACCGGGTTCCGAATCGGCATCAACACTATCGCTCGCGTCATCGCTATGATCTGTCGCCGAGGTCTCGAACGGCTTTATGAGATCCTCCGAAAAATGCAGAACGCCAAAGAGCGAACCACCGGACAGGAAACCGGCGATGATGCCGACAATCAACCGTGCTCTGTATGGCGCCAGGTAGCGTACCAGTTCGAGATAAATTCGTAATGACTTCATGTCAGATTTCTTAGTACTTTCAGCCGCGATTCGGGATAACCATGAGCGCGATACATGGCGACGGCGCGACGACATACGGCGCGCCAGAATCCGCCTTCAGACTGCATGACCTCGCGGAAGGGGCGATCGCGATATATTTCGACGAATCGTACGAGATCGCGAAGCACAATGCCGCTCCCCAGACTCGAGAACAGTAACCCCGACAAGTCCTTAACGAGCCAACGTCGCCCGGTGCGACGCCGCAGTTGCGCCCGATGGAGATCGACGAGATACAATAGTGGCGGTTCAACGGCTGCCGTACCGGATTTCTTTGCCAAAAGGAAATGGCAGAGATAATAATCGCGATGGTTCATTCCGCTTTCGTGCAACCGTCTGGAGATGCCGGCAACGGCCCGAACCAACGCCGACTTGACCCGGGCGGGCGGCGGCGTTTCGTACCAATCGGCCGTATAGGCTTCCAGGCTAATGTTCGGACCGATATCCTCGGTGATAATGAACGAGCGTTGCTGTGCCGGATTCCGTCCTTGAACCCCGAACGCAACCGGCGTCATCGTGAGTATGCCCACCTTGTTCAGGTGCCTTATGGCCCGCCACTCCGTCATCGCGCCGATCACTGGCCGCCTCGCACGGACAAGGTCCCGGAGTATCTCGCCCCATCCCACCCCCAAGTGACGTTTCATATAGTAACGCGTCGTGTCACGACAGAACGTTATCGTCCTGCGATTTTTTACATGTCGTAACACCTCTCCCTCGATGACCAGAAAGTCTTCAAGCGAGCGCTCGCCGGCAAATACGGAGACATAGGCTTCGCGGACATAAATCATCGAGTATTACGTGAGATTGGCCGCAGCACAGTCGCGGCGCCGGCGCGCATGCGAGGATACATCATGACCGATACACATAACATGCCAATCATCGCCGAACAGGCAAGCTTGTCGTCAAGCCGACGATTCCGGTCATCCGACAGAGACCGACGTGGACAGCCATGGTATGCGACATCCCATAATTTTGCGAGACGATAATACATTTGGCCAACAAGCATGGGGGTTGGGGTTCCGTGGCGCGTGACGCTTGTGACCGTTCGAAACAGCGGTGGCCACCGTCGATTTCTGGCAAAAAAGTAACCAGGCTCCCGCAACGGGACCAGGATTTGTCTGGCTGGCCGGGCAAGACCCACTACCCAGCCTGGAATGGCTGAATTACTAAAACCATGCGATAAATGTATGTCGATGACCGAACGGTTGCAATGACTTCACGCATTATACGACAGTGACGTGCGGGCGAGGTCAAGAAAACGTGTCATTGCGGACCGTAACGCTACGAAGATAATGATGCCGTTCGATGCAATCTCGGCGGCGCGGCCCTCGCGAATGGCCGACAATGGGGCGTACTTACCGCCGTACCAGCAACAATGCCGCAGCTATGGCAGTGACCTTAACGTGTTTAAAGATAGCGACTTGAGCAAAAACGCGTAAACACAGCAAGGCACGAAGACCAACCGCGCGCAGTGCCCGCATTCGTATTCCAGTTCACAGGCTCCTGGCAGCCTGTGCTATTGCGTCGGCAGGTCATCGGGCGCAAAACGTCGATACGTCGACTTGCTGCGCCGGTCGAGAACCGCTGTTTCGCGGTAAATCTGGCTCTTTTGCGCCGATGTGAGTTTGCTCAACGTCGCACGAAGACGTTGGCTCAACGTCGAAAATAACGAGAACGCGATCTTCGGGCGTGCCAGAAGAAGGCCTTGAAAATCGGCTCGTGTGATCATGAGCAATTTGGCATCTTTCTGTACGACAACGCTTGCGGAACGCGGCTGGCTGTCCAGAATCGCCATCTCGCCGAAGCAGTCGCGTTCCTGCAATATGGCAAGTGTTACGGCCTTCGCTCCACCAGTCACCACCCGGACGCTTCCGGACTCGATGAGGTACAGAGCGTCGCCCTCGTCATTGACCTCGAATATGGTCTGCCCGGATGAGATTTCGACTTGCTTGGTGATCTCACTGATATAGTGGAGATCGCTTCCGTCCACATCGCTGAACAACGGCACGCTTCGCAAGAACAGCATTCGTTGCATATTAATTGCCAATTTGCCCACCTCCTTTCTATCGAATACCCCGCTAATATCCACACCAAACTTGTGCAGAGCCATGTAAATATTGTGTTTTACCAGATGATCCCGTCGCAATGGAGCCCGACCGGCCGACAGCACGAGTGCCAGATGGGAGTCACTGCACACCTGCGAGCTTTTGTGAGCCGTCTTGAGCGTCTGCAACTTCGGCATCAGCGCCTCAACTTGCAATTCACCGATGCTGTAGACCACGCAGGCGCGGATCCAGTCGTCGTCATGTATATCAAGCAGCTCGGAGAGAATCTTCTCCGGATTTTCCTCGTCTATGGTCTTACCTCGCTCTGCTGCTTCTTCCTCCAGCAGCACAACGAAGTTTTTCGCTTCCGGACAACTGCCCTCAAGGACCTCAAGCGCTTCAGCGCGCTTGCGCCGGTCCGAGCTGTCGAGATTTGATGCAGCCGTGCGGATTACCTTGGGATCAGAAAGGATCTCGAGGTACTTGAGAATGATATGCTGCCGTTTCGCACTCAAACGCTGCAAGCCGTCGATCAAGAGGTACAGATCGCGTTGGCGCGGTATCGCGCGGAGCCGGTGCACTGCCATAAGGTCGCGTCGCAATTCGGCGACACGTTCCAGGAAAAAGGCCGTGAGTTTGCGCATCAATTCGTAGGACACGTGCCGCTGCAACCGGAGCCGCGCCTGCGTATCGAGAAAGGATGTCTTGGGAAACATGATGAGTGTAATAGTACTGATAGCAACAAGTTCCAGGTCCAGCGGCACGCGCGTCCGTTCGAGATAGGCGATAAGTTCGGCGATACTGGAGACGCTCTCAAGGCGTCCCAGACAGCGAATGACATTAATGCAAATATCGTGACTGATATCCTCTGCCTTCAGGCTCTCGTGCAACGGATCCATCGCCGTCACTCCAAGCGCGGCGATCGCGTCCATTGCCGCGTGCTGAAAGCGGTTGTCGTCCAAGAAGGCGATCAGCGTTGGCACAACGCGGGCATCGCCGGTGCTGCCACACGCCGTTATGACCTGCTGAAGCACCGTCTCTTCTTCGGACCGCGCCAATGTCAGCAGGACGTCAAACAAGTCGGCAGTATAGACTTCGCCGATGATATATGCAGCAGATGCGCGCGCCTCCGGGTCGCGGTCACGCGCCATGTCCAGCAACATCGCATAGGCTTCGTTGTAGAGGCTTTCCTCGGAGGACCGCGGTGCACCGCCGATACAGCTAATAACGGTTTCCGTACGGACTTCGATAGCGTTGCTGTCACCTATATACGGACGCATGTCTGTGGTAAAGTCGTCGTCGCCGATCTTGCGAATCGCACGAATCGCAGCGGCACGAATCGCGGATGAATCAGATGCCAGCAGTTTTCGTAGCGGTCCCAGTGCCTGCGTTTCACGTAGATCCCCGACGATCGCCATGATCTTCAGTTGTATCGTGTGTCCGGCATCGGGAAGGATGTCACATAATTGACGGCCGAGGCCGGGATGTTCGTTTTCTTCGAGCAGGTCCAGCGCGAACATCGCGACGTCCTTGTCGGAAGAGATAACGGACTCGACCAGAATCTCGGTAGCGTGTGAATCTTTCAACCGGCTCAATGCCGATACGGCCGAGCCGCGCAAATCCGGGTCCGTCGAACCCAGATTGTTAATCAGAGCATGAAGGTAATCGAACTTTATATCGCGTGCCTTGACGAGCCACGACAACGAGAGCGCGAACGTCACGACAGAAATGACCACAAATGACGTCTGCGAGTGCTCCAGAACAAGCAGCGACACGCCTGCCAGAATGATGCAAAGCGGTTCTACTGTGCCGGAAATGAACGCCCGCGCCTGCCCGCGGAGCTCGTTTGGCACCGCATTATACAGCAGACGGGTTGCGGACTCACCCACGGAGTCGTAGACCGCGTCATCGCTAAGCTTTGTAAAGATTGCAGACAACGGTCGGAAGTGAAACAGATTCTGAATCGGTATCGGTGTGGCTACGTTTCGCAACACCAGAAACGCCGTGCCGATCGTCGTGACTACCGGATTTACCAGAACGGTATAGCCAACACCAAAACGGTTCAGCAATCGACCGGTAACCGAGACCTGTAGAACAAATCCCAAAAGCGCAACCAATGCATAGAAGATACCAAGGAAACCGGTTAGCTCGTCCTTTTCGACGAAAACTTCATCGATCGCGATGAAGAATTGGTACTCGATAAAGTAGGTGACCATCCACATGGGCACGGAGATATACGTGAGCGTTCGAATAATCGGCAGTTTCCATATCTGGCCGATGCCGGCGAACAGTCCGACCGGCGCTTCGTCGTCGAATGTGGCATCGACCGTCTGCCATGCGCTTGCGACGGTGTGCCGCACCAGCCGCGTCAACGGCACTGCAGCAAGCAGTGTGAGTGCCCAGAAGAGGAAAATGTTTTCCGTACCAATAACTCCGACAACGATCCGTGTTGTGCCGCCGCCGAGGATGCCGCCAATCAGCCCCATCCCACCGATCACCGGAAAGTTTCGTTTGCCCTCACGCGGATCAAAAATATCCGTGGCATACGTCCAGAAATGCATATCGAGAGCGACCAGCCAGATCACCTCGGCAAAACTGAAAAGTACGAACGGCAACCATACGAATTCATAGGGAATGAGAAGCCAGAAGAAAAGCAACATCCCGCTGAAAAAAACCAACTGTGCAACAAGAAACCGAGAGCGACCGATACGATCGACGACCCGCGAATATCCCATCGATATCAACAGGATCAGTACGGAATTGAGGATGTACATGATTGGAAGCTTCGACGGGCCCACTTCCTTGATAAAAAAAGCGTCGCGCCCGGCCATCCCCATACCCCAGCCGAACATTAACACGAAGTAAAGCGCACCCATGGATGCTAAACGCGGTAGTTCGCGATCCGACACACCCAATAGCGCTATAACTCTGTCTCTTGTCATCTTAGCCAAGTTAATATGATACCGCGGGACCCGCCGGCGCACAGACCATTGACACCATCACCAAGCATACTATACTTCGACGTATGGGTTGAAACAGGAACCCCCAGTTATGGGAGCTACGGGGCAAGGGAGTTAGCCGATCAGGCCGTCCATGGTGTCCATCCTACACCCGCTACGAACGTATTCTGAGATCACGATTATACAAGAGAATCTTTTCCTGACAACGTGGCTGCCGCGGCACGCGATGGTTCACAAAGTCAACAGCGATCAATCCGACCGGAATTCCCGGAAACTGGCGTGATTTTTCCGGAGACCGCGGTATGATGTAATCGACATGGCCAAAGACAGCGACAAACAAAATAAAGGTCAACCGGAAGACGATGCCCGCGGGCATCCCTTTTTGATCGGCTGTATCATCGGATTGCTGATTGGCATAGCAATCGGCTGGTGCTCGCGGCCACCGTCGTCATTTCCCCTGGAAGACCTGAAAAAGGCGACCGAAGAAAAGTTCATTGAGCGCAAGGACGAGGCCCGCGAAGAATTGGCGGACTTTGCAGAGAATTTAGCGAAGAAACTCCGGCGCAAGCGGTGATACGGCGAACCCCTGAATTCAACGTCCACGGGCCGTGTCATGCGCAAGGGGCGGGGCTTCAGTGTCGTATCGTAAACGACGTCCCATCGCACTGAGCGGCGATCTTCTGCTCACACACTTCAGCTACCCGTGCCATACTCGGTCCATCCCGCAAGGCGAGGACAAATTGGCGCAACGCAGCCGGAGCACCCTCAACTTCTGCTTCAACTGAGCCGTCGCTACAGTTACGAACCCAACCCACGAGTTCAAGTGCCGCGGCTTGCCTGCAGCAGAAGAATCGATACCCTACACCTTGCACGCGCCCCTTGGCAATCAGGTGTAAGCGTGTGCGTGCATCTGCATCTCGTCGATTGTCCATCTCAATCCCGGTAGGAAATAACGCTCCTCGTGCAACTCTGTTGGTTTTTGAATACCGCACATCACATAGTTTTGAGGCCAATTGGCCTCAAACCAACCCATAGACATTGGCGAAGAGCCGTACATCACAATGGAAGCCACGGAATATACCGTAAATTTCGCAAACAACGTAACGTCACGATGTGCGGACGCGCAAATCGACCGGACATTTTTAATACGCCGCAACACATAGACGAACACAGAGGTGAAACATGAAGACTGTCCGCTTTGGCGTCGACCTCGGCGGCACGAAGATAGAGGTCGCCGCTCTGGACGCAAACGGCCGGTTCGTCGCTCGCGAACGAACCGCGACCCCGTCACACAGCTACACTGCCATTGTAACAACCATTCGGGATATGATACTCGGATTGGAACAGCAACGAAACATGAGCGGCACAGTGGGTGTGGCGATGCCGGGTGCTTTGTCGCCTGCGACCGGCGTGATCAAGAACGCCAACACAACGTGTATGATCGGTCGACCATTCGACCAGGATTTGAGCGACGCGTTGGAGCGCCCGGTTCGACTCTGCAACGATGCCGACGGCTTCGCGCTGTCCGAGGCAGTCGACGGCGCTGCTGCGGGTTGTCGCGTCGTATTTGGCGTGATCATCGGTACCGGTGTAGGTGGCGGCATTGTGATCGATGCGTCGGTACTGGGCGGCGCCAATGGAATCGCCGGCGAGTGGGGGCACAACGCCCTCCCCTGGCCCAACGCTCTCGAAAGGCCCGGACCGTTGTGCTACTGCGGCAAACGCGGCTGTATCGAGACATTTCTATCCGGTCCAGGCCTCGCCGACGACCATCGAAGGACAACGGGGGACAGTCTGTCATCGGCCGACATCGCTATACTCGCCGACGGCGGAGAAATCAACGCAACTGCATCGATGGCACGATACTGCGACCGCCTGGCGCGCGCACTTGCAGGCGTAATCAACATCGTCGATCCCGACGCGATCGTTCTCGGCGGCGGCGTGTCGAATATTGCGATGCTGTACCGGGATGTGCCGCGCATTTGGTCGCGATATGTCTTCTCCGATATCATCGCTACAAGACTGCTGCCCGCTACCCATGGAGACTCAAGTGGCGTACGTGGTGCGGCATGGCTCTGGCCTGCCGCTTGATTACTGCGAGTCGTCAATCACTTCGATCGCCAATCGCAGTACGTTCGAGTCGATCACCAGGCCCGCACGTTGAGCGGCCGCTATGTTCACTCTGAATGCGAGATGATCGTCGACGAAGGTCAACGACAAAATACCGCCTGCATTCGCAAATCCGTGTACGTCGCCAACGGTGAGCACGTGCTCGTCGGCCAGCAGGCGAATCTGCGCCTGCGAAAAACGCTGCATATCGCCGAGGCTGCAAAATAATACGTGGCACGGTTCAAAATACGACATATCGGGGTACGCCCGAATCTCGACAGAACGGCCGTCAATCCTTTTTCCAGCAAGGGCTTTTAGAGAATCCCTGATCGGGATTTTTCCGAGCACAGCAATGATGAACGGTGATTTTGCGCCTTCGAGGCGGTCTGCAGGCCAATTAACAAACTTAGCGAATTTGTAAATCAGCGCTGCCTTTGCCTGGTATTCTTCCGCAGTTATCCGCTCGGCCGCCCCAACCGGCGTTAGCGCCAGCGCCAGCAAACAGGCAGCAGCAAAATAACCGCACCTCATCGATGGAGTCACGGCGTATATATGCGTCATGATTTCAACCTTTTGCCGAGTGCGCGCGATACAGATTTCCCACTGGCTTCAACGATGGCGCTACACGAAAGCGGCATGCTCAGAATTTCCAATGCCACGATGCGTTGATACGCCACGCCTCTTTGGGTTGCGGTCCGTTGAGAGATTGATAGATCGGGACGCCACCCTCTATTTCAATACTGTGATTTGCCAGATTGCGTTGCGGAGCGATTAACTTCACGCCGACCAGTGCGTTCACCTTCTCCCCACCGAATTTATCTGGGTCTGCAACGGCGGCCGGGAAAAAGCCATGTTCGAAATGCTTGAAGTCCTCATCGATCCCGTCGATACGGTCCCAAAACTGTGCCGCGATCTTTATCGACGGGTGCAGCCATTCCCGCAGCTCGGTCTGCAGCCAGGCGCTGACGGAAAGCCGATCTCCAAGACTGTAACCACGGTAGTTGCGGCCCAGGCGAATGGTGCCGAGGAGCTGGGCACCAATGTCCACGAGGCCGCCTTTTCGCCAATACGTCACGCCGGGAGACAAATCCACTGTTCCAGAGCCAAGTTGCATCGTGTACGGCAGTTGGTTGCTCGATCCGGGCGCAGGTGTATCGTCGGCTTCATTGATTGCGCCGGTTGGTAGACTGATGCCGCCGTTCAGTTTTAGATAGTGCGTGCCGGTTTCTCGAAACATGTATGAGAAAAAGGCGGAGACGTCGCCCAGCCCTTCCGAACGAATCGTGAATCTCTCAAAATCCGACACGATGCTTTTGTGTTTTGTTGCCTGCACAATGTAGGGTATCAACACATTCAGGGACAGCCGTTCGGTAACCGCGGTAGCGAGTTCAATTATGTGCGCCTCCTGATCGATTTCCTGTGTCAGAATGGGAAAATTATCATCGGTACGCTCTGCGGCGTTCCCATTCCACAGCACCTCGTTACTCGATACGTTTCGGGTACCGTCGCGTTGACCTGAGAATTTGATGTGAATGCGCCGATAACCTGCCGACCATTTACGGTTCTGTGACGGTGCGTCGTCGACATCGTCACCGTGGGATTGTTTGATGATGCGAATCCCGAGAATCTGCTCCAGACTCAACTCGGTCAAGTCCGACGGTGGACTTTGTCCGTACAGGGCACTCAGGCCGCAAATGGATGAGAACAGGACGAACAGGAAGGATTTCAGACTATTAAGATTGCAGATCATGGCCATCACTCCCGGTTAACGCGCGTGCGTATTGAATCAAAACAACATGGAAAACGGTCGCTGCGTCTGCTTCAACGGCCGAGATCCGCAAAGCGATATCGGCTCCATGCTACATACACGCAGGTACCCGACAGACAATGTCGTTGAATTAGGGATTGCGTTGGCGTTCGAATTTCATTTCGTGTTAAAAATTCTTGACGCGACGACACTGACACGACTGATATTCTGTGTGTTCCAGTTCGCATGAATCACGCCAGTACGCACGCAATGTCGCAGGAATTTCGTTTTCGGTTTCGCATGACGACACAACGGTCGAGCCGCGGATTCGGACAACAATCCTTGGCGGCGGCAGGCCGACGTTGAAATTCCCCGGCAAGATGAATAGATTAATGTTGTTGTCTTTTCGTGCATACCGGTTGTCATCAACATCAAGACAGGAGACGCATTAGTGAAAAAAATTACGATCGTATTCTATGCGGCAATACTCACAGGAACATCGTTGATTGCCGGGGAACAACACGATATGAAGCCGTATCAGGGAAGTTCGACCTTCGAGAGTATGAAAGGCTTGGTGGGCACATACGGGTATGATGGATATGGGAGAAGAAAAATTGGACTTTACGGTCTTGTATCAGGTCATTGCCGGAGGTAGTGCGATCCTTGAAACCTCATTTCCGGGCACACCGAAAGAGATGGTGAGCGTTTACCACGAGAATGACGGGAACGTCGTCATGACGCACTACTGCGTGCTCGGGAATCAACCTGAAATGAAACTGATCGAATCAACCGACAAGATGTTCAAGTTTGAATTTACCGACGGAGCCAATATCGATCCCGACAAAAGTATGTTTATGAGCAGTGCTACTTTCACGTTGACCGCAGAAAACGAAATGTCTCAGGCATGGGGAATGACTAGCGAGGGCAAAGAAGCGCAAAAAACTGTTCACGCGCTTAAGCGAAGCAGATAACGTCGGATGGCTGGTTATTGCGGGTGTGGCGTTTTCCTGTGGATACCATTTTCAAGCCCGGTCATTTTCAACGTCACTAAATTCGGGAAGGGTGCAGCCATCCGCAGCCGTAGCCATGCACCGATACTTTCCCGCAACCGAACATCGAACGAGGTCGAGAATATCCGGACACGCGTCGGCACAAGCTCCCGCGGTGAAGCGTGTGCGATTTTTGAACCTCATCGCTACCGTTTAACGCCACCTTGCCTGGAACTATACGCCGTCTTGCGGTGTCCAGCGAATATATGCTGACTTGCACCTCAGCAGTCCCCCACCATTCTGTCGCGATCTCGCAGTCGCACAACGCTACCTGTTCGTTTAACGATGAGATGCAATTGACAATACGATCACATACACGACGTCATACCACGATTTCAGTGCACGTGCTGCTGCCTCTCCTGCTGACCTTCGCCGCAGTGGCCACACTGCGTGCACGCGCCGAGGACGACCAGACGGATGCGGGTGTCCGCGGGTCGGTACTTGTCACACGATACCTCGAGCCCGACCTCGATTTAACGTCAGTTGCGATCGCGCCTGACCACGAAGTAGACATCTCTGCTGTCGGCCCGGCCCGGCAGCGGCTTGTGGTCAGGCCACTCAAGAGCAATACCGCGTTCTCGGACACGACGCTGTTCCGCGCCGGCGCGACAACCGAGGCGATGGTGTACGGGCCGCATATCCCGCCGGGTACATACACGCTGGCCACGCGCGACAACGATCATGTCGGCGCCACGTCGGACGCCGTCACGGTCGAGTTTATTCGTAATCGCGTCAAACGCAGTGTGCACGATCTGGTAGGGAATAGTATCGACGGGTCGGGCCTGGGTGGTTCTGCCATTCCGGATATGACATATATCTGGCGTCGTGCAACGGGTGAATCAGGAACGGGTTGCGTCGTGATCACACCACACAGACACAAAGAAGTCACGTCCAGAACGTTGGCGACGATTGGCGGCAGCTTTCAACCCGAGGCCATTTTCGAATGGTCGAAAAAATGCGCCGGGATCTTCACGGCGCCGGCAACAACCAATGTCGTCATTATCCGACCGGAGCAGACAATGTCGGGTCGTAACGGACTCACTTTTCATGCCGGCGCCACGACATCATTTGTGGCTGACGGAGATACGATTCCCGACCATGCCTACAAGCTGGCCGTCGCTGAAAACGGCGACATTGTCGGCAAAGCAAACGGTACGGAACTGCGCCTGACACGGGAAGCAGTCGGAAGCAGATACCACGCCGCATCCTCGCGAACGATCATTCGTTATGATTGGCGTACGGGCGACGGCAATGCAGGACGCGGTCGTCTCCGTCCCCTGCCGCCGCAACCTGGTACGATTACGCTGCGCGTCGGCGAACCCACAATACTGACCGTTGATGTCGCACGTGACATGGACGACGGTTGTGAATACCGGTGGCAGTCCGAAGCAGGGGCGGTCATCGGAAGCGGCCGCCGTGTGAATTTCATACCGACGGTCGCCGGCATCGCCACGGTGCAGTTCGCCGCTTACCGCGATGGTGCGCGGGTCAGTACTTTCCATTTTCGTTTGCCGGTGACGCCGCCGCGCGAACGCATCGTATTTGATGACGTGCGGCATATGTCCGATCGGCTGATCGTCAAGGGACATGTCGAGAACCTTGCGAACATCGCGGACTACCGCATTGCAGCCTACCGGCATTCTGATCTGTATTATGCGATTCCCGGTAAACACATCTTCTCGATGGATCAAAACGGACATTTCGCGTTCGTCGCGGAGACCAAGCCGGATGCTGACCGTCTCGTAGTCATGCTGATCCACAAGCACCTTGATCCCGACGACGAATCCCATTGTTTTACGGTCCGCAACGGCACAAGAACGCATGGTGCTTGCACGGGCGTTTACGATCAGTTCTATAACACCAAGGCCAGACTTCCGTTTTCGGTAAACGGCGACGACGTCCTCGCGTTCGAAACCTACCATTTCCTCGGTTCCGAACGGCATCCAGATCCCCAGATGCAGTATCTTCTCAACCGGTTCTGTAAGGTGCAGGTGCAGTTCAAAAACACATCGCCGACCGTTATCGGAGCGATTCCGGATCCGGACGCACCGCCGAATGCCCGACTTATCCGAAGCTACAATAACCATGATCAGGTCTATCTCTATGACCAGGCCCTTGCCATATTGGCGTTTGCGCATGCCGGCGAGCAGGCCGCCGCCCGACGCATTCTCGACGCGCTGTCCTACCTGCAGCTGAAAGCAGAGGACAATCCCGAGAATCCACGACGCGATGGTTCCTGGTATTTCTCGCATCTGCCTGACGGTAAATGCATTTATCCCGACTCACCGTCGTGGCACGAGCGCGAACAAGGAGTCTGGGACCGTCACGGTTACGACGACCGCAGAGTCACCGGTGCCATTGCCTGGACGGCCATGGCAATAAACGCCTACCATATGCGCTATCCGGAGGAATTCGCCGATACCGCCTACGGGGACATGCACGATCGCGTAATGCGCTATCTCGCTCGATTGCAAACGGATGTTGATTTTGCAGGCATCCGGTCGCGACCCGTTCGCTTTCAGGACAATGACCGCAAGATTACCGGGTGGAACGAGGCGGAGACGTTTTCGATCGAGCACAATCTGGACACGTACTCGGCATTCCGCATCTACGCAGACCTCACAGCTGACGCGAAATACGCGCTTCGAGCCGCCGAAGTGCTGCGCTTTATCGAAAGCATGTGGATCGGCGAAAATCAGGGGTTCTATGTCGGATTCGGCAACGACGGGGCGGAACCGAATGCCGGTGAGATTTTTATGGACCCGCAGAGCTGGGGCCTGCTAAGTGTGGGCCATCGGCGGGAGTTACTGCAACGCTACAAGACAGGCTTGAAGCGAATCTACGAGCAATTCTTCGAGCCCGCAGGATTCGTGTCGTTAAACAGCTTTAAGCCGGCGGATCCAGCGACGTTTGCAAATGGCGGATTCTGCGGTTTTGTCGATTATTTTCCCGCCGGTCTCGACATTACAGATACGGCCCGCCAGTACGCGTGGACGGAGGGAACGCTGGGCGTGATACTGGCGATGCAGCTCGTGGCCGAAAATGGTGGAGAACCCGAGACGTTTCGCCGCTACGGCGTCACGTACAGCGCCGACGATCTGCTGGAATCGATGAACCGGTTGCAGGACGCCGATGGCGGCGTACCCTACGCGACATGGAACGCAATCCCGGATGATTTCAGCCACGAGCCGTGTATCGCGGGCACCGCGTGGCTGTACTTCGCCAACCACAGATTCAATCCCTTCGCCCCACGTTATACGACCTCGCCGGTGTTCGAATTAGTCGTGGACAATTTCGACACCGGCAAGATCAGGGGCAAATCCTTCGAACGTCAGACCACTCTGGCGCAGAGCCGAGACCGAAGCGATATTTACCACGGGGTATCGGTTGCACGACCCGATTTTGCAATCATGTCAAAGGAACCGAGCGACGCTGATGGCGGCAGTGGATTGATGTTGAAACTTGACTATGAGGTCACGTCAAACGGATGGGCGGCTTATTATAGTCTCCTCGGCGATGCGGATATTACGCCCTATGATGCTTTACGATTCCTCGTCCGCGGAGCCGGCGGCGGCGAGAATTTTGATATCGGGTTCCGTGACAGTGGCATGCAGCGGCAAAAGCACGATGCCGTCTCGGTAGGGCCGGTGTCGTTATTCCTGCAAGATGGCGTTAAAACCACCTGGCAGGAAGTGCTGATTCCGCTGTGTCTTCTTGATGCCGGACCGGCCGGACATCTCGACAAGGAGCGCATGGGCAGCCTGGTATTCCAGTTTCGCGACGCCGAGGCCGGAACGATTTACGTGGACGATATTTCCTTTGTCAATCTTCCGGAGGTCCCTCACGGCTATCTCTGTGACCTGCCGCAGACGCGCCGGATACCGGTAGCAGCCGCACTTACGCCGCTGCGAGATACGGCGCATCCGCCACTTGAGGTCGTAAGCAGATTTCCATCGTTTCCCTCTGGCCAGGAAAAGACCGCGGCCGGACGCGGCACCTTCGGCGTTTTCAAGTTCGGCAAGATCGAAGCCTGGGAGCGCCCTCGCGGCACATACGAAACATGGTTCGATCCAAACGCCGACACGATCGCAAACGACCCGGCGTTCGCCGAACGCCTTCGTCCCGCGGTCGCCGACACGAAGTCGACGCGCGTGGATTATTTGAACAAACATCCCGAAAAGGCCGCCGACGGTGGGCAACCTCCGACGGCAGAAAACTTTGTCGGCGTCTACAGCTATCTGTTGGCGGACCTCAGCGAGTACAATACGATGACATTTCTTGTCAAGGGTAAGGAGGGCGGCGAAAATTTCATTATCGGAGTGGCGGACGCTGTTGCCAACGAACAACTGACCAACATTCCGGCAGGAACAATCTACCGCTACCTTGAGACCGGAATTACGACAGACTGGCAAGTGGTAAAGATACCGCTCGCTGACTTTACAGGTGTGGATCTCCGTTGCATTGTCTCTCTCACATTCGACTTCAAGGAACCGGGCGGCGGTACGATCTGGGTTGATGAACTGGCGTTTACAACGGACGACCTCGTCAACCGCGAGCAACAGATCATGAACCGAGGATTTCTCCTCGTCGACGATTTCAACTACGGAAGTCTCAATAATGTCGGCACCACAGGAGCGGTGTTCAGCGAGGCGCCGGCAATGTGCTCGGCTGAGCGTATAGGCGCCGTCGCAACGACTTCTACGCCGTCATTGCCGTCAAAATATCTCGCGCTGCGCTTCGACAGCCGCGAGCCCGGCTGGTGTGGTTATTACACCATGCTCAACAGAGCGGGCGGTGCGTATTTTGACATGTCCGGTTTCGGCGCTTTGTCGTTCGCGATTAGGGGCGGGAGCGGCAACGAAAACCTCGACGTGAAGCTCGCGGACAAGCACCGGCAACAATACGGTAATCCAGGCAACGCCGGCCCGATCGCAACGTATCTTCCCGGCGGCGTAACGACTTCCTGGCAGACCGTCACGATCCCCCTGACGGCTTTCGGACCGCTGGACCTCACGGAGACCGGCACATTGACAATGCAGTTCGCGCCATCGACCACGGGGACCGTCTACGTCGACGATATCCGGCTTCTTGTCACGGCGCCCCCACCCCCTGAGCCTGCCGCAATGGAAACCGCCGTCTCTGCCAAGCCCGAGGTCGATCCGCCGCCCGTAATGGAAACGGTGCCGGCCGTGGCGGACCAAAGCGCTGTGACCGGACCAG
This sequence comes from Verrucomicrobiota bacterium, assembly GCA_021772615.1. Classification (GTDB taxonomy): domain Bacteria; phylum Verrucomicrobiota; class Lentisphaeria; order JABSQK01; family JAJFLO01; genus JAJFLQ01. Next base: position 34,373 of record JAJFLQ010000143.1, read on the forward strand.
CTCCGACGGCCATTACCAAGGGACAGCTCTACGTCGATACCTTCGAAATGGGCGACCGCAACCTGCTCGGCGGCACCTCTGCGGTCACAACATGGGCGCCGTCGAACTGCAGCGTCGCTCGAATTCAGGATACGCAGAGGGACAAGGGCGAAACAGTACTACAATTAGAGTATACCAAAGCCGATAGCGGTTGGTGTGGGTACTTCAGTATCTTGAGTGAAGATCGGGATGTGTATGCGGACATTTCCGCATACGACGCGTTAGCGTTCCGAGTGCGCGGTAAGCGGGGTGATGAAGATTTTGAGATCAAACTTGCGGATCGACAGTGGCGCGACGTCGGCAACCCGAATTCCGCCGGACAGGTTGGCGATTACTTGGCGGAAGGCATGACGCGCGACTGGCAGGATGTCGTGATCCCACTGGTCCGATTCGGCCCATTAGATTTATCCGAGATCAGTTCGTTTTCAATCAACTTCAACAAGCTGGGGGCCGGCACCGTCTACATTGACGACATACGCTTTGTTACGTCGCCGTCAGTGGTGAATGGAGGCGTTGATTCGTTGCCATCAGTGACTGTCACGACAGTTGTAAAGACCGCCCAAGCGCGTCATGCGCTGGTGCTCGATGACTTCGAAACGGCCGGGTTCAATCGTCAGGGCGGATTGGCAACCGTGTTCAACAAGGCGCCATCCGAGTGCCTCGCGACGATCGCTGCCGATGCCGGAGATCCGGAACGGGGACAGGTGCTGCAGCTCGACTACAACAAAGAGCAGGACGGGTATTGCGGATTTTACAGCCGACTCACATCGTCGTACGCAAGTTACTATGACCTCTCGGATTTCGATTATGTCGTTTTCGACATAAAAGGCACGCGCGCAGGCGGCGATATCGAGGTGAAAATGGCGGATCTCAAGTGGGACGAGACAGGCAACCCTGATTCAGCAGGCCGAATCAACGATTTCCTGGAAAACGGCTTGACCCAAGACTGGCAGCGGGTTCGAATTCCTCTTGAAAAATTCGGGATGCTGGACCGCAAAAAGATGTGCTCACTCTCCTTTGTAATCAGCGACGTTGGCAGCGGCCGAATATTTCTCGACAATATCGCTTTCCTAACATCCGTGCCGGATAATCCGATGTAAGCCGCCAAGGTGCTGCCGCCAGAGCTTTGGTGAAACGTGGAAGCCTGCGGCCTTTGACCCGTGTTACTAAGTCTCTGTCGAACGCCGAACAAGAAATGTTGAATTATGAAGTTCATCCCTTCCAAATTCAGGATTTCTTGTTCGATATTCCGCGGTTTTCTTGCTTGTTTCCTCAACCCCGTGACATCGGATCTTTGGTCCCGGATTCTTTAGTGGCTCCGCTCTGGCGCGGAGCCGGTAAAATACCGTCGTGCTCGCCCGAGCGCCATGAGCGGGAAATAGTGCCGATACATATTGTAATTTATCATGAACGCACGCTCGAGGTTCGTGGTTTGAGCCATCTCGGCAGTAGTACGCCCGTCAAGCTTGATACGCTCACCGACACCGTATCCGGGAAATCCTGTTCCAGTGTATTCGGGCTCATCCCACGTGCCTTGATCACACTGGTGGCGAATAAGGTAGGCCACGCCGTTGTGGACGGCGGTGGAGACATCGCTATCGCCCACAGCCAGCAGCCCGATTAGCGCCCACGCGGTCTGGGATGCCGTGCTTTTTCCGACGCCGCGCGCGGAAACGTCCATGTACGACGCGCACGTTTCACCCCAACCGCCATCCTCATTCTGGTGGGCGATGATCCACGCGACCGCGCGTCGTACGTACGATTGACTCATATCCTCGCCGACGGCATGCAACGCGGGCAGCACCGCCGCTGTTCCGTAGATGTGATTGCACCCCCAGCGACCGAACCAGCTGCCATCCCGCTCCTGTTCGGATCTTAGATAGGCAACCGCGCGATCGACGACCGCGTCGCCGCGCACACGGCCCTGTGCTGCCAGGGCCTCCAATACATGCCCGGTGACATCCACACTCGGCGGATCCAGCAACTCGCCGAAGTCGGCGAACGGGATCTTCGTGAGCAAGCGGTAGTCGTTGTCGCGATCGAAGGCTGCCCAACCACCGTTCCTGCATTGCATCCCCAACATCCATGCGGTTCCCTTTCGGATAGCCGGCGCCAGTCTGGGGTCAGAATCACGTTGTTTACCGGCAAGACGTTGCAGGACAAGCAGCGCCACGGCCGTATCGTCGACGTCGGGATAGGCGTCGTTTTCAAACTCAAATGCCCAGCCGCCAGGCGGTACCTCCGGTGCGTATACCTGCCAGTCGCCCCAGGTTGTAACCTGCTCTCCCAGCACCCAATCGACCGCGGCGGTCATCGCTTCGAGCGTCTCTGGAGGCCGCCCGCAATCCTGAATCGCGGACAGCGACAGTACCGTGTCCCATACCGGCGATTCACTGGCCTGGAGGTAGGTGCCGCCGTTGCGCTCCACCTTCCAGTGTTTGTTGAAAGCATCCAACCCACCCGCAAGTACGGGATGACTCAGTGCGTACCCCTCGCCATACAGCGCCATCAGCGAATACACCCACGGAGGTTGTATACCGGACCACGCGCCGTCGGCCTCCTGGTGTTTCAGAATCCACTCGAGACAAAGCTTGATTGCGGTTTCGCGGAACGGACGTAGCGGGAAGGTGCGGTATCGCCGCAGCAGCCGATCTGCGCAAAAAAACAGACCTTCCCACGAGCACCACCCATGTTTACGCCGCAATGTGAAGTCAAATGCCTCGCGCCCCTGGGGGAAAAGCTCATCGAGCCGCGCAACGGCGGGCAAGGGATGAACCGGCTGCCGTGCAGACAACACACACAACGGTACGATGGTACCGCGCGACCACGATGAAAATTGGTAAATATTGAACGGCATCCATCGCGGTAGAACGATCAACTCCGGCGGGAGCACCGGTACGCATGCCCACGGCCACTCACCGATAAGCGCCAGCCAGTATCGGGTGAAATTTCGCACGATCCCCAGACCACCGTTACGGAAAATCCACTCGCGAGCCTTCCTTAGCGGTGGGGATTGCGGATCGCGCCCCGCCGCCCGCAGCGCTGCGTAACATTCTACGGTGGTATTGATGTCCCCACCAGCGCCATAGTAAATCGCCCACGAGCCGTCGGCACTCTGCTCGTTCATGATACATCGTACGACGCCCTCATACTTGGGATCATCTGTGACGCCAAGAATGTGCTGCATCAGCACCCACTGCGCTTCCATGCACGAATTGGATTCCAGCATTCCTACCCAGAAGCCGTCGCTGGTCTGCGCCCGCAGCAACCACCCGATACCGTTGTCTATGGCGGCGTTCAGCCCATCGGTCGCCACATTCGCATTCAGCCGCGATTCTGTCATGTCCGGAAATCCGTTGGCCGCAAACGCAAGGCCTGGTGAAGGTCCGCTACCAGAAAACCAAGAATCTCGGCCGTTGCATAACAGCCACAGGCATCGAGCAGACTCGTTCTGCTATGTACCCATTCCGAGAGCGCATCGATAACAGCTTGATCCAGAACCGCATCGTAGCGTCGTACCTCGGCGTCAGTCAGACAATGTATTGCATTGAGGTAGTCGCCTGGAAGTCCCGCTAACAGTTGACGCAATACCGCGTCGTATGATTCTGCGTCATCCGTCAATTACGTCATCACCTTCCAAAACATCAAAGAGCGTCCAGCCATGTGGTTCGAGAGTAGACGGTCAGCCTGAATCATTCATACAACCGCGTCGCGAGGCTGCATGAATGAATCAGGCTAATCGCCCGTTACAAATATCAATATATGCGAGCCCAGTTGGATGGCGTCGCCCTCCCTGAGTACGTGAGTCGCGACTCGCGCCGAATTCACACGTACACCATTCGTCGAGTCACAGTCGTCGATGCACCAGTCGCGGCCGTCCCGTGTGATGGAACAATGCGTATCCGACACCCACGGATGCCGGATCACCAGATCGCATGTTTCGCTGCGGCCGATACACGTGCGATCCTGCAACTGCGCCCAGGAAGGTTGCGTCCCATTTTTCACTACCAACACATACGCTCCCGCGCCTTTCGGCGGCGGGTTGGCTATCAACAGCAGTCGCGTCTTGGTCATGCGTGGCTCCGGCGGCGCGCCCGATGTATCCGGGTGGGCGTCGTGGTAGGCATCGAATAACTTCTCTTCCAGCGGGTCAAACAACATCCCTATTCCCCCATATCACGGCGAATCGCTGCGACTTCGTCTCGCAACATCGATATCACACGGCGCCGGTGCTCGTAGATATTGTCTTTGGGTATGTCAAGTGCGGCAGAGACATGGTCGGCCGACTTGCGCTCAAGGACATACAATCGAAACGACTCGTATATATGCCGGCTGATGCGGTCGCGGACACGGTTGAGCGCCTGCATCAAGAGATTGTGCTCCCATTCCCGGTCCCATTCGGTCTCCCAATCGTTGACCACGTTCTCGCCGGCCACGGTCAGGGCATCGCCGTCGCCGCCGCCACGGAATGCCATGTCGACATGCTTCTTCTCGCGGCGATAGGCATCGATAATCCTGCTCTTTACCACCATCAGCAGAAATCCCCGGAATCGCCCCTTCATCCGATCATATCGAAAGGTCGGCATCTTTCGTGTGAGTGTGATTAGGGTCTCCTGAAGCACGTCCTGCGCCATTTGATCTGTACACCCTTTCCGCCGGGCATAACTCAAAATAAGCCCGCGATAGGTAGCGTAAAATCGGTCCCAGGCCTCCGTATCGTAGAGATTCTGCATACGTTCAAGAAGGCTCTCGTGCGTAAGTTGATGGCGTACGGTCGTCATTCCAGAGTATCCTCTTCGCTTCCGCGCCAATCATCCGCATGCCAGACGTGGCACAAACCCGATCGTTCGCATGTTACGACACCGATACCGTCGGCGGCGAATGCCACATGCGAAACCCTACGCTCATGGCGTCCAAGTGTGATCAGCTCCAGCCCCGTGGCGGTGCTCCACAACACCACGGCGCCATCACCGCCTGCGGTCACGAAGCGGCGACCGTCCGGAGAGAATGCAGCAGACAATATGCCGTCGTCCTTGCCGCCGATGTTATACAACTCGCTGCTGTTTATGGCATCCCACATCGAAACAGAACCATCGGCATACCCGATAAGTGCATAGCGACCATCGCCGGTATATTCCGGGCCAAACCCACCGGCTGCGTCCGTTGACGGTGACACCGCCGCGCGAGGTCTTGCCGCCAGCAATATGTGATCCAGGTGCTGCACCAATGCCGACCGTATAGCTGCCGGCAATTCCACCGTTGCGTCGAGGCCTGAAAAGTCGCGGAGTCGACACAGCCTACCGCCCTTTCGTGCATCCCAGACGTCTACCGATTGCGTGGTGGCAACCGTAACGATCATCGTTTCGTCCGCAGACAAGCCGATATAGTCGATACCGCCGTCTGCGGTACCGGGATGCTCCAGAATATCCCCCGTTTCCGCATCCCACAGTCGTACCTCGCCGGACGCTGCCCCCGTTACAAGTCGTCGGCTGCCACGCAGGAAACACGTCGCAGTAATGCGCTCACCTGCTGCACGGATCCGCGTGACATGTTCGCTGTCGTCCAGATCCCACAACAATGTTTGACCGTCGTCGCCTCCTGTGGCCACCAAACGACCGGAAGGCGCAACAGCAATCGCGGCAACACGACCATCGTGTGCAGGCCGCAACGCGACAACCTCTGTTCCGTTGGCCATGCGCCACATCAGCACGTCGCCGATCGCGTCACCCGTGACCGCAACGTCGCCTTCCGGTACAACCGTGGCGGCGCTTATCGCAGCGCCATGCCCGCCGAAGGTGAGGACATTGATACCTGCCGGCACATTCCAGATCCGTGCTGTTCCATCGGCAGAAGCACTTAGCAGGCGACGTTTGTCGGCGGTGAATGCGAGAGCCGTGACCGCATCGCTGTGGCCGGTGAATACAGCGACTTGCTCCGACGCATCGGCCCGCTCGGGAAAGCTCACCTGTATGCTTCCGACGCCAACCAGCGAGCTCAGAAGCGGATTGGACAAATCCCGCCGACGTGCGGCATCGGTGTATTCGCCCGGCGCCGATGCCGGCGTACCCAGAAGATCTTTGTCAAATGCGAAATCGAACGTCTGCACCGCCTCCTCGCACCGCCACAAACGGATAGACCCGCGACTGCCGCCGGCAGCAACCAGCGTGCCGTCGCGGGTGGCCAGCGACCGAATCACATCGGTCTGCCCCACAAACGCTGTCACGCGCGCTTGGGTGCGGCCGTGGCGCATCACGGCGGTGCCGTCTGCGTAGCCAACCAAGGCAAATTCGCTGCCCGCTGCCAAAGCAGTCGCGGTCACCACGGCAATCCCTTCCTGTGCAGACTGCAGCAACGCCGCTCCGTCGCTGCGGCGCCGCAGCGACATCTTGCCCTCGCTACTGACCGTAACAATGCGGTCATCGGCAATATGAAATCCGGCTGCGACCACACCTTCCGGATGGCATGATGCGCGGTACAACAACCGATTCTGCCGAACGCGCCATACGCCGATACCCGCGCCCCCGGCAACGATCAGTTCATTGCCGTCATCAGAAAACTGAAGAAAGCTGACCGCCCCCCCGGCGTAACCAATCCGGCGTCGGGCCGGACGGCAGAGCGCCTGAAGACGCCCCCATTCCCAATTTCGCAACACGGCCGGACACGATTGTAACAGTGCCGACGCCTCCGACCATCTGCCCTCGTTTATCCGATTTTGTATCAGCAGAAGCGACGCCGCATACTTGGCCTCTACACTTTGCCGCTGAACTTTGGATGCGTGGGCCTGAGCAGAAAGCATCTTGAGATTCTGCTCGGTCAATGAACTGCGTGCCTCGGCCGCGGCCTGGGTTGCAACCTGCGCCTTCTCGCGCTGCACGTTCTCGGCATTCTGGGCGGTGATCGCGCGCGCGGCGGCCTCTTCCGCTCTCACCCTTTCGTGTTCGGCGATCCGGCGTTGGCGCTCCGCAATCTGGCGCTGCGTCTCGGCCAACTCACGCTGCCGCATTTCCGCACGTTGCGCCGCCAGCGCCTTATCGGTTTCGATCAATGCCAATTTCTCGGCCGCAACTGCCCTCTCCTTTTCATTCTCCGCCTTGGTACGGTGATAGGCCTCGGCGGCCAGAGCCTTTTCGGCAAGGCGCCGAGCATCTTCCACCTGTTGCTTCTCGCGCCGAATCCAGATGAATGCCACGCTTAAGGTAATAATGACCACCGCAATCAACAGCCGAACCGTGCGAACGACAATGCGGTGTCGGGCCCGTTGCCGGCGGCGCAGGGTGCGTGTCTCCTGTATTTTTCCGCAAAGACGCGCGTGATCCGGCTCGTCGTCCACCAGCAACGATTCGGCGAGGTCGAGATCGCCTTTTGCAAAGGCGCATGATGCGTATTTCTCGCGTGCGACAACCTCGCCCGCTGCCGCAGCGGTGTTGTCCGACCACAGCAACAGCGCCTCCTGAAATCCGAACAGCGCGCGCGCGAATTCGTCGTAATCACGCGAATGCAACGCCTGATCGAGGTCGCGACCGGCCAGCAGACTGCGCGCGATGCTCTCGGAATGCGCGAGATAGTCGCGAATGGCATTCTGAAACGACTTGACACTCTCAAATCGATCTTCGATATCGGTCGCCATCGCCTGCAATGCAATGTCAACCAGCTCATCGGCCTTATCACCGCGCGGTCGCGCGGGTCGAATCTCGTTGCGGACCGCCGCAGACAGATACTCAGATACGGTATTCCCTTCGTGCGGCGGGTGACCGCAGACGATCTCGTACAGAATCGCTCCTAGCAGGTAGACATCGCTGGTGATACCAATGCGCGAGGTGTCGCCCATCGCCATCTCCGGCGGCATGTACGCGGGCGTACCGCCGATGCTGGCAGCGGCTGACAGATTCTCCGCCTTACCGTGCGCGGCGACCGCAACCGCCATGCCCCAGTCCATTACAAGAACTTCACCAAATTCGCCCAACATGACGTTCTCGGCTTTGAGGTCGCGATGAATCACGCCGCGCGAATGCGCAAATGCGACCGCATCCGAAACGCGCATCAGGATATCGATATTGTCGCGCAGCTCACGGTCGTGCATAACCGCCTTCCACGAGACCCCCTGGACGTGCTTCATTGCGTAAAACAACACGCCGTCGGTGTCCGAACCCAACGTGTAAATAGGCACGATATTGGGATGGTCCAGGTCACCGGTTACGGTCGCTTCGGCGATGAATTTCTTGCGAATCTTTGCGCTTGCGGCGTGGTCCGGCTTCATCATCTTAATCGCGATACGCCGGTCCACCGAGGTTTGACGCGCCTGGTAAACAACCCCCATACCGCCCTGCCCCAAGACCTCCTCCAGCAGAAAATCCGCGGTCGGTCCGCCGGCGGCCGCGTCATCTTCCCGCCTCAGCACATGCGCCTTCACAGCGGCGGCCGGTGTGGTTACACGGTCTTTATCCGACTCAACCCCGGCATCATCCGCCATCCCCGACGGTATTTCGAGCTGTGCCCACAGATCGATGTCGGCATCGTCCATGACGAACGTATCCGTCACCGCGCCGAGATCACGGCCGCACGCCCCGCATGTACCCTCGTCGACATTGGCGTACGGTAGCTCGTGCTCACAAAAAGGGCATCGCTGCATAGATCCACCTCGACTCACGGCGCCGCGTTGTCTGCCGCCAGACGTTCTCGCATCAATGCGCAGGCAGCCCGGACATCGTCCTGCCCCGCCGGTGTCATGATGTCCGCGGCAGACTGAAACGCCTTCCACTCCTCCGGCAACTCATCCATAAAACACGACGGAACTCGGTGCTGCCGTGAACCGCGCACAGCCCGCGTGCGGGAATAGGTCATTATCACCCTGCGCTTGGCACGCGTGAGCGCCACGTAAAACAACCGCCGTTCCTCATCAAGGCTGCACTCTGCGATCGAACGTTTATGCGGAAACAAGTCGGTTTCCATGCCGACTACGAAGACGATATCGAACTCCATACCTTTCGAATTGTGGATGGTCATCAACGCCACGCCGCTGTCGTCCTCGCTTCCCTGTCGGGTCACACGCTCACTGTCGTCAGTCAACGAATACGACTCGAGGAAATCAAACAGCGTGGCACGCCCGCCGACGCGCTCCTCGAATAACGCAGCGGAATTGACAAACTCGCCCAGATTGTCGAAACGGGATTGCAGCTCCTGCGGATCCCGATAGAGGCGACGCAGCCCGGTATAGTAACCGACCCGGTCGAAGTAGTCGCGGATGGTCTCGGCCAGATTGCCGGGTGTCCCGAATTGGCGGCGGACGTCGGAATAGACCCGCGACAAGTCCCGCAGTCCCGCAGCGGCCTTCGCTGACAGCGCGTTCACGACATGCTCATCTGCGGCCATGCTCACCAACGGCCTGCCAGTCTCGGATTTGAACATCAACAACGTGTCAACGCTGCTTCGGCCGACACCTCGGGCGGGCACATTCACGATCCGCAGGAATGCGAGATCATCATGCGGATTGACGACGATCCGGAGATAGGCGACGGCGTCCTTAATCTCGCGACGTTCATAAAATGCTTTGGAACCGACAATACGATGCGGCAGACGGCGCTCGCTGAATACCTGTTCAAATATTCGCGACTGAAAATTGGACCTGTAGAGAACGACAACATCGTCGTAATTGATATGGTCTACAGCACGAAAATGCTGTATCAGATTCAAAACCAGACGAGCCTCCTCGACCTCTCTATCGACACGCATAATCGAAAGCGGCTCGCCGGTGCCGTTCTCCGACCATAACGCCTTCGAATGGCGATGTCCGTTGTGTGCGATTACATGATTGGCTGCGGCCAATATGGCATTGGTCGACCGGTAATTCTGTTCGAGTTTTACGATCGCAGCGCCATCATATGTCGACTCAAAATTCAGAATATTCTTCACGTCCGCGCCCCGCCATCCGTAAATAGCCTGGTCGTCGTCACCGACGACGCAGACATTCTTGCGGTCACCTGCCAGCATGCTTATCATCCTCGCCTGGACAAGATTGGTGTCCTGATATTCGTCGACAAGAATGTATTGGTATGTATCGCGATAACGCTGCATGATCTCAGGGTAGTTGGTCCAGATCGACACTGGAATCAACAGCAGGTCGTCATAATCGACCAGATTCAGGAGACGCAGTTTTTCGCGGTAGCCGGCAAGGATTTCGGGTAACCCGTCGTTTCCGCGATACCGCCCGGCTTCCCGGATATCCTCTTCGCTTTGCAGCGTATTGTTGGCATGCCGGATCCCCCGAAGGTAGTACTGAACGCCGAATTCTCCGGTCGGATCGAGTCCAAGATCGCCCATCACTTGTTTGATCACATCCGCCTGATCACCCTCGTCCGCGATACCGAACCGGGACGAGTACCCCAGCACCGACATGTTTGCACGCAGCATCCTGCAACCGAATCCGTGAAAGGTGCCGACAAACATGGCATCCTCGCCGAGGCCTTTTACCACCGCGGTGATCCGGGTCTTCATTTCCCGTGCGGCCTTGTTGGTGAACGTCACAGCCAGTATGGCGCCCGGATCAACGCCACAGCTTATCAGATGACCGATACGATAGGTGATGACCGTGGTCTTCCCCGTACCGGCGCCGGCGAGGACCAGCATGGGGCCTTCCCGATGCCGCGCTGCGCGTAGCTGCTGTGGATTAAGTAAGTTGAAGTTCATCTAGCCGACCTGGAAAAAATGTTGACGATTCACCATATTCAGCAACATATGGCACATAGTTTGCGAACATATTGTCATCAACCACATCTGGTTCAGCCCGGAATTTCGCGAACTGCAGAATCTGCCGCTGAAACCGATGTGTCAGAGCGAAAGCTACCATAAACCATCGTGATTTATAGCGGAGTCCAATGAAATAGGGTGATACCGATGTCAGCTGCCGAACTCAGAGATGAAAATCCGATCGTGCTTGTAATCGAAGATGATCTGAGTATTCAAAAGACTGTCGAGAAAATCCTGAAGAAGGAGCATCTTAACGTTCTCGCCGCCTATAACGGATTGGATGCACTCGGGATTCTCAAGGCAACAATTCCGGACCTGATTCTTATGGATGTGATAATGCCGGAGATGGACGGAGAGCAAACGCTTCGCGCCATTCGCAAGCGTATACCATCGGAATTGGTTCCGGTCATGATGGTAACAGGCAATTCCGATCCCAATATCATACGGAAGTTTCTGAAACTAGGTTGCCAGAATTATATCGTCAAGCCGGTCGCCGGCAAGACGCTTGTCGAAAAGGTCGACATCTATCTCAGGGGTCAACTTCCGTCCGGACGCCAGCGACTGCACTCCAAATCCCTCGCCCTGGCGCAGAAAGTGATGGATTCGCACAACGGCAACATCGCCAGCTTCATATCACACCAGGCAGCTATGTTCATTATTCTTGAGAGCCCGATACGCCGTGACAATGCGATCCCGTTCTCGCTCGAAAAATTGGCAGCAGTCGCAAAAGTGGTCTCAGAATTCATCGATATCGACACGTTTCTTGAGGCGACGCTTGACGACATTCACAAGACCGCAGACCTCGATGCCCGAAAGTTAACACAGGAAATGGTCAGCGCGGTCATATCCGAATGCGAACGCCTCCTGCAGGACGATGCGTTTCATTCCAAACTGGACTGAATTGCGCCGCTCAATGTCATTGAGCCTGGGATAACTCGCGCGACATGTGATGCGAAAGCGGTTGGAATTCATAATTTCAGTGGTGTGTACATGGGAGGTTGACACAACTGAAAGGGTATAGACAAAGTGCGTCCTCTCTGGAAACCTCGTCCAGTTGAGTGCCAAGGTCGAATGATTGTCAAACGCTTGAGCCCTATGAGGGGAAACTGTCACGCACGGTATTTTTGAGGGAGAAGTGGCCCCACGACCTACCTGCTGAGGAAGTTTTTCATTAACTTTGGCTCGTGAACGTGCCGTCCCGGCTGAAGGGAATCTTCGTTTGGGGAGATCCCGACGACTCGGGTTCCGCGCCGGATTTCTTGATTGATACACTCGGGTTGCCGGTAACCGATCAAGCGTGGATCGACCAGACAACTTAACCAGGTACGGGACATTGCCCGCTGTCGGCAGGTGTTGCGTCCGGATTTTGAACGCGAGATTGCGGCAGTTCGAATGAAAAAACGGCGCCTCCATCGGAGCCGTTTTCGGCCCAGATCTTGCCGTTGTGGGCCGTGACTATTTCCCTGCGAATGGACAAGCCGAGGCCCGTGCCGCCGGCACCGGTCTTGGTATTACTGGATTGAGTGAATGTATCGAACACGAATTCAAGCTCATCCGGTGGCACGCCGCCACCAGCACCTCGACATCTACCCGAACGTTTCCGCCCTATATTGGTCCGCTTACGCCCAACGTGCCGTGCAAGCCGGCATGCAACGCCCATGTTCTACCGATCATCAGTCGACTCCCAGGCACTCGCAAATACATCGCAACAGAACACGCCGCCCCCTCCCCGTGGCCACGGTCATTTCAGACTCGTACCGAGGGGATCGCAGAACCTGTGCCACCCAGGAGTCGTGAGTGACCGCTTGTGGCGTGATCACGTCCTGTTGTACGACAAGCAGTGTCGCGTCACGAATCGGAATAATCAGCGAAGGACCGCTGATTCGATGTCACCGAACCTCTTGCGGGGTGAACTGAAATGCGCCGTCGACGTGGTCGATGTGGAGCTTGTCCCCCTCCTCCAACTCTCCGGCAATGATCATTCGGGAGACGGGCGTCTCCAGCTCACGCGCAATCACGCGTTTGAGTGGCCGTGCACCGTACACGGGATCGTAGCCCTGCTTACCCAAAATGGCCTTCGCCGCATCCGTCAACTCCAGCTGTATCTTGAGTTTACCGAGACGATTTTTAAAGTCGCCCATCTGGATATCGACGATCTGCACAAGATCCGCCTCGGAAAGCGCGTTGAATATGACAACCTCATCGATCCGATTGAGAAACTCTGGTCGAAAATGGCGCCGCAGCGCATCCATTACCAGGGATCGGCCGGCTTCCTTGTCGCCCTCACCCGCGATGAGGTGTTCACTGCCGAGGTTAGATGTCATGATAATCACCGTATTGCGGAAGTCCACAACGTGGCCTTGAGAATCAGTGAGACGTCCATCGTCCAACAGCTGCAGCAGTACATTGAACACGTCAGGATGCGCCTTCTCGATTTCGTCGAAGAGAATGGCCGAATATGGCCGGCGTCGAATCGCCTCTGTGAGTTGGCCGCCTTCGTCGTATCCGACATATCCGGGAGGCGCACCGATCAACCTGGCGACGCTGTGTTTCTCCATGTATTCGGACATATCGACGCGCACCAGGGACCGCTCATCGTCGAACAAAGATTGGGCCAGTGCCCGCGCCAATTCGGTCTTGCCCACACCTGTCGGCCCGAGAAAGATAAAACTGCCTATCGGCTGGTTGGGGTCGTTCAGACCGGCGCGCGACCGAAGAATGGAATCGCTGACCGCGTCGACCGCAGCGTCCTGGGCAATGACGCGACGCCGCAGGTGATCACCGAGGTCGAGCAACCGTTGCCGCTCGCCCTGCAGCAGTCGTGTGATCGGGATATGGGTCCAACGGCTGATGATCTCGGCGATGTCGTTCTCGTCGACCACACGCTTGAGCAGGCGGTTATCCGCGCCGCCCTGGATCTCGTTTTCCGCCTCGTCGATCTGCTTTTCGAGATTGGGAATGGTGCCGTGCTGAAGTTCCGCGACCTTGCTGAGGTCGTAATTGCGTTCCGCCTCCGTGAGGTGCCGCTTCGCCAGCTCCAATGATTCGCGCAAGACCTGCACATCCTGAAGCGAGTCTTTCTCCGCCTCCCAGCGGATCTCCAGAGCCCGAAGGTTGTCATCGACCGTACGCAGTTCATCTTCCAGCTTCTGCAGCCGATCTTTCGACTGGCGGTCTTTTTCCTTCTTGAGCCCGGTGATTTCGATTTCGAGCTGCATCTTACGGCGCGCAGCCTCGTCGATCTCGACGGGGCGACTGTCGATCTCGGTCCGCAACCTGGCAGCGGCCTCGTCGACAAGGTCGATGGCCTTGTCCGGAAGAAAGCGTTCGCTGATATAACGGTTGGACAGCACCGCGGCGCTCACCAACGCGGCATCACGTATGGTAACGCCGTGATGCACCTCGTACCTGTCGCAAAGACCACGGAGTATCGATATGGTGTCTTCGACCGACGGCTGATCGACCAATATTGTCTGAAAACGGCGCTCCAGCGCCTTGTCCTTCTCAATGTACTTACGAAATTCATTCAGCGTCGTCGCTCCGATGCAATGCAGTTCGCCGCGTGCCAGCATTGGCTTAAGCAAATTTCCGGCGTCCATGGCGCCCTCGGCCGCACCGGCGCCAACGACGGTGTGCAACTCGTCAATGAACATGATCACCTCGCCTCTGGCTTCCGTAACTTCTTTGAGCACGGCCTTGAGACGCTCCTCGAATTCGCCGCGGAACTTTGCGCCCGCGATCAAGGCCCCCATGTCGAGCGCGACCAGACGCCGGTTCTTCAGGCCTTCGGGCACGTCGTTCTCGATGATCCGACGTGCAAGTCCTTCTACGATAGCCGTCTTGCCGACGCCGGGATCGCCGATAAGCACGGGATTGTTCTTGGTGCGTCGTGACAGGATCTGGATCACCCGTCGGATTTCGTCATCACGACCGATTACCGGATCGAGCTTGTGTTCGCGGGCGGCCTGAGTGAGGTCTCGCGCGTATTTCTCCAGTGCCTGGAATGTCGCTTCCGGGTTCTGCGACGTCACCCGCTGGTTGCCGCGCACGTCCTGCAAGCCGCGAAGAAATGTCGACTCATCAAGACCAAATTGTTTCGCGATCGCCTGGCAATCGGAATCCACGGCGATCAGGCCAAGAAATACATGCTCTACGCTTACATAGTCGTCCTTGAGCCGCTTGGAAATCGCCTCAGCCTCGATCAGGGCGCGAGACGTTTCGCGGTTCATCCCGATCTGGCCGGCGCCCGGCCCGGTTACCGACGGGTATTTTTTCAACACCGCCGCCGTCGCCTCACGAAAGGCCGATACATCTACATTGAGCTTTTGCAGCATGGCCACGATCAACCCATTGGCATCCTCGCAGAGGCCGGCAAGCATGTGCACCGGGCGTATCTCCTGATGATTGTGCTGGACGGCAACAACGTGCGCGGCGGAGATCGCCGCCTGCGATTTTTCTGTGAAATTATCTATGTTCATCACGGATTCCCTTTTGTCTTTATGTTGTCTGCAGGCAAAATGTAGGCACGACTATGCATCTCATTGTTCCCAACATCGCCCTAGCATAAATTAGTCCATAAGATCGCCGAGAGCTTGCAACATGCTTGGAATCTTCGTGATCACGGATTTCCATCACGAACACCAACGCGCGAAACATTCATTGATCGTGCCATTATGGCACATCCTGGCGAGTTTTATCGGCAGGTTGCCCACGCCGCGCAGCGGCCCCGCGACTGCGGCGGTACATTGGCGTTCGCGCTGCGGCGTGCCCTCGCAATTACCGGCGAATTGCTCGACGTGAGGAGACGTTACGTGAAACCCACACTAAAGCGTGAACACCAACGAAGGGCGACAGGACTGCGAGTCTGCAACAGGTGTACGAAACACGGTGGAATCCACCAATTCAGTTGTGGCCCTTTCCGCGCTGTTCAATCGAAGAATATCACATCGGCAATATCGGCGGTATCACACAGCAGCATCAACAGCCTGTCTACTCCCAGTGCGCAACCGCCACAATCCGGCAGGCCCCGCTCCAGCGCTGCCAGAAACGCCTGGTCGAGCGCATATACCGGGCGCACCGATGCGGTTCGCGATGCGGCGCAAGCGGCCAGTCGGGACCGTTGTTCGATGGGATCGGTAAGTTCACTGTAGGCATTGGCGAGTTCGAGACCGCCGCAATACAGCTCCCAACGCTCGGCGACCGACGGCGTTGTGTCTGATGCACGGGCCATCGCGGCCAGCTGTATGGGATAGTCGATCATGACCACCGGGCGCGTCGGATCCAACGCAGGTTCGATACGATCGACCAGCATGTCGTCGAAGACACCTTGATCGAGGGCTTCACCCACGGACATTCCGGCCAGCTGCGTGAATGCATCGGCGACACACCACTCCGGCCACGGCGCCGAGACATCGATACGGCCCCCCTGATACACACAGTTGGTTCCGCCAAAAAACTCGCGAAACACGCACGCAACGAGCCGCTGCAACTGCAGCAGCACATCGCGGTAGTTCGCTCCTGCGGTGTACCATTCCAGCATCATGAATTCGGACCGATGCCTGCAGCCGTGCTCGTCCTCGCGGAAACAGGGGCCAATCTGGTAGATTCGCTCAAAACCGGCCTGTACCATTCGCTTCATATGGCATTCCGGCGACGTTCGCAGGTAGCGGCCTCCGGCCGGTATCGCGTCAATATGCTCCTCAATGGCCGGCGTCGCGATACGCACCGGTGTCGATACTTCTACGACGTCTTCATGGTGGAAGAATGAGCGGATGACGCGCAGCAGGCGGGCGCGGGAGCGAACCGCTTCACGCTTTACTGACACGCTCAGAATAGGCTCCTGTCCGGGTATCGATCTTGATGATATCCCCCTGATTCACAAATAACGGGACCTGAATTTCGTAGCCATTGTCGATCCGGGCGGATTTGGTGACATTCGTGGCGGTATCGCCGCGAACGCCGGGTTCTGTATCGGTAACTTCCTTTTCGATAAAAACCGGTAGGGTCACTTCGATCGGCAGGTTATTATAAAGGAGAATCTTGCATTCCGAATTCTCAATGAGAAAATACTGATTATCGCCGATGATACTATCGCCGATATACATTTCTTCATAGGTCTGATTGTCGCTGAAGACGAAATTTTCGCCGTCGGAGTAGCAGTACATACATTCGCGCTCCTCCAATTGCGGTTTGCCGATCTTGTCATTCGCACGGAACGTCTTGTCCATGGTGACGCCGGTGATCATATTCTTTAACTTGCAGCGGTACAGCGCCTGGCCTTTCCCCGGCTTGCAAAAATCAAACTCCGTGACCGCCCAGGGCTGATCATCGATCTCTATCTTTAATCCTTTACGCAAATCTGAACTGGTATACATGATGTCCTTCTTCGGTTAGAGTTGCCATGCGATGGCGTCGCAAGCTGGGCAACCAGATGAACCGCATTATGCTACTTGGTATCCATATCCCAAATACCGTCCCAATCGTCCGCCGGCGGCTGACAGAGAAAGCGTTGGCAGCGATCACGATAGACCCGTGACAATCCGTCGCCGCCGTGCAGATTCAATACAGCTTCAAAGGCCTCGATCCCGTCCTTCCACTGCCGCTCCCGATACCGTGCGAACCCATCGCGATACATCGCAAGTGCCCGTGATAGATGCGGAAATGACTCGTCGTCGTGATGATTCAATACCTCATAGATCATTACCGATTTGGTCGCCCCCTTGACGCGTACCTGGTCGACTTCTCTGATGAGGAAATCGCCCTGCAACTCACGAATGGTGTTGTCACTGGCAAGTATATTGGTGCCGAAATATTTGTTGGCTCCTTCAAGACGCGACGCAAGATTGACGTCGTCCCCGATGCAGGTATAATCCATACGCTTGATCGAGCCGATATTCCCGATCAGTACACGGCCGGTATTGATGCCGATGCCGATGTCAACAATCTTCTTGTTGCGATGATTCCGGTGCCGGTTAAACTCCTGCAACGCCCGCATCATCTCTACTGCAGCATGAATCGAACGATCGGCGTCGTCCTCCTTGGTGAAGGGCGCTCCAAAGACGGCCAGGAGCGCGTCGCCGATGTATTTATCGAGCAAGCCGCCATTGTTGAATATCACATCGACCATGGTCGAAAAATACTCGTTCAGCAGCGACACGGTGTCTGTGGCATCCATCGATTCGGACAGTCCGGAGAAGTCACGAATATCGGAAAACAATATCGTAACTTCCTGCATCTTACCGCCGAGTTCCGTGTCCATGCTCATAAGCTGGTCGGCAACGCTCTTGTCCATATACCTGGCTAGCGTGCCTTTAAGCCGCTTCTCCCGGGAGATGTCCTCAACGATCATCATGGACCCGATCAAATCCTTCTGGATATTTATCAGCGGTACAATAGTCACGTTCACGGAAACTTTTTCGCCGTTGGCGATCGCGATTTCACAATCTACGTGATGTTCTGTTTCCTGCGAAACCAAGACACGCCCGAGGCCTTCCGCCAACCATGCATTCGGGCCGGAGAAGTAATCATTCACCGGTGATCCGACGATCGACCTCGTTGACTCCAGTCCAAGAATTCGTAACGCTGCGTTGTTGCATTTCTCCACCAGCTTATCGGCGTCCAGCGTGATGACGCCGTTTGTCTGGCTTTGAAGAATACTCTCGTTGTAGTTCTTGATGTTCATCACTTCGTCGAACAACTTTGCATTCTCGATGGCAACCGAGGTCTGCGCCGAAAACGCTCGCAGCCTGCGTTCATCCCCGGTGGTGAATGCGCCGGTGCGCTTGTTGAGAACCTGAACGACACCGATGATCATGTTGCGCTTGTTCATCACAGGCACGCAGAGGATTGACTTGGTAAAATAACCGGTCTTTTTATCCACCTCCGGATTAAAGCGCGGGTCACGATGCGCGTCCGAGATATTGATCGTCGTCCGTGAACGGAACACGGTCCCTGCAATACCGGCATCAGCAGGGAACCGAATCTCCCGCGTGTCCAACCCTTGCGCAACCTGCGACCACAGCTCATCTCGCTTGTCGTCGTACAAAAAAAGGGTGCTGCGATCCGCATCGAGTATCGAGGTCGTTGTTTCCATGATCTTCCGCAACAGCGGCTTGAGCTGTAATTCGGTGGATATCGCGGAAGTGATCTCGAGAAATTTGGTTTCCTCGGCGCGCACGCGCTCCATCTGCTGGTACAGCTGGCCGTTCTGCAACGCCGCTGCAGCCTGATGGCTGATTGTCTCGAGGATCATCAGATCATCGGCGCAGAATCGCCCTGACCTCTTGTTCAGCAGTTGTATGACACCGATAATCTTGTTGTCCCATGTTCGCAGCGGCGCACAGAGAATGTTACGGGTGGTGAATCCGGTCTCGCGATCGACCTGCCGGTTAAAGCGCGAGTCTGAGTAGGCGTCATCGATGACCACCTCTTCGCCACTTTGAAACACGGTCCCGGCGATGCCAACATCGTTAGGGATACGTATCTCGCGCGCCATACCTTCCTGCTGCGTCAGCGAAAACAACTCGTCGGTGCGAATATCGTTCACAAACACCGTCCCACGCTCGGCATTTATCGCCTCTGTTGTAATCGCGAGCGTACGCTGCATGAGGATATCCAGCGACAATGTCTCGGACAATTGCCTCGACACCTCGAGCAGCTCTGAAACACGCCCAAACATGGCGGCGACCGTAGCCAGAAATTCATCCCGCTCGCCGGTACTCAGCGTATCGAGAACCTGCCTTATATCGGCCTGCTCGAATCGATGTTTCAACAAGCGATCGACCAGCTTGATCGTATTCTCCATGAAGTACCCTTTTTCCGATTTTCGGTTTCGCTCAAGTATACACGTTCGGCCTGTCGCGATCAACCAACAGCCTGCAAATAACAACGGCTCCTGGCGAACGACGGCATCAGTAAATATTTAAGGAAAAAGTGGGAAAAAACAAAAAACATATGGTTGGAAACGGCCTATCATGGAGTAAACTGGCAACAAATGGAAAAGAATTTACAGCTGCGGACACATCGAGTACCGACGGAAATACGGCGCGCCAGGCCGGCAAGCGGAGTACAGCGGAATGCTAGAATTTTGCGGACAAGAACAATGTATGATCGACGGCAACGGACGCGTAAAGCTGAGTGCGGGCGAGTTACGGAACTTCAAACGCCACACGGACGGCGACGTGATCCTGTATTGCCTGCCGGAAGGTGCGATCGCCGTGTACCCGCCGGCCATTTGGGAAACGATGCGAGGCGCCGAGCCGGACCGAGCATCGAAGGCGGCAAACAGCGTGGTATTCCGCCGGTCGTTGCGCCGTTTCGGCGCCATGTCCAGCGGCGCCGTGATTTCCAATCAGGGCCGCATAACGATTTCACCGCTGTTCCGCGATTACGCATCATTGCAGCCGAATTCGGAGGTTTTCGTGATCGGCTGCGAGATCGGCGTCGAAATCTGGAATTCCGAGCGCTGGAGAGAAGAGACACAATTGATTCAACAACATATATCCGACAAGAGCGTCCATGAGATGGACGCGGACCTGGCGCGGGACGACGCGCCGGACTGACGACATCAAAGGCATTCACATACATGATCCAGCTTACATTTCACGCTCGATCGGACGCAATATGAGGTAAACACCGAACACGCTCACGACACCACCGTGCGTTCGGGTCCAGTCCGACCTCCGAACGACGTTCCCGTATACACATCTAGATCTGGTAGTATTACAAGGAGACACATCATGTCCACAAGCCCCAAGCGTCTGCGTTGGCCGATCGCTCTGTTTATCATTCCCCTTGTTGCAGCTGTTGTCGGTGCCGGAAAAATAACCAGAGAGATGAACTCGCGAGAGAAAACTGTCGAGGCGGTCACCGGCCAGATTGCCAGCTGGCATCAACAAATCTCAATTGAATTACCTCCAGGTTATGCCAAGGCTTGGAATCAGTCGGGTCGAGACGTACCGTTGCAGTTGCTGCGCGTGTGCGCGATGGAAGAATCCAGGTAATGCCATGTCGCACCGAGTTTATCAATAATGACAATGTCGCCTCGCGACGGCTGCCTATTCGTTAATCTGGAATCGTGATTCATGCCTGCATGCCTGCGCCGCCTGCTGCCGCCAAACAAATGGTTTCTGCCGTTTTCCGGCCGGGCCGGAATTGTATGGCTCTGTTTCGTGGTGTGGGCAGGCGTGATCGGGCTCCGGCTGCTGCAGATCATGGTGGTGGATCGGGACACTTATCTCGGCAGGTTCCACAACAAGTCGTGGCGCGTGGGCGTGCTCCCAGCGATTCGTGGGCGCATACTTGACCGCCTCGGAAGCCCCCTCGCCTGGTCAATACGAAACTTCGATCTCTACTACACGCCGGCAGACGACGACGCACAGCGCGACGCGGACGCCGCCGCGTATGAGCAACTGACCCGCATCACCATGCCACCAATCGGCGAGGCCGGAAGCGACGTCCTTATCAGGGCGTCACTGCACCCGCAAGACGTCCTCAAATTGCGCCAGCTCACCAACCGCAACAAGCGCTTTCAGATCATTAGCACCTTTCGGCGACTGTACGCAACACATGACACCCGTATCCGCCGGCTTCTGGGCACGACCCGTATCGTGGACGGGCGTGAAAAGGGTGCGAGCGGACTCGAAAAACGCTACAATTCACGGCTCACCGGCATCGACGGCAAATATCAGGTGATGGTGGACAAACACGATCACTGGATTGCCGAGACGTGGACCGAGATCCAGACACCGATACCCGGATACGACGTTTATGTCCCCATCAATCAATAGGTGGGAGATGTGAACCGGCGACGATTACGAGAACGACCATCACGGCGTTGAAGACAGCGTGGATCGCGATCGGCAGCCACAGCGATCCGCGACGGTTGAACATGCGCTGAAGCACCACCGCGAGGACAAACAGAGGCAGGATCTGTTCTGGACGAAAATGGATCACCGCGAACAACAGCGATGCTGCGGCAGTTGCACCCGCATCACCCACTACCGTGGCCGCAGCGCGATAGAATACCAGCCGAAAGAGCAGCTCTTCGGCGAATGGCGCGATGATCACTGCACCCACAACCAGCAGCACGAATTCACGCGGCTCGGCGGTCGTCAGCCAATCGACGACGGGATCGGGTGTCGGCGCCATATCGTTATGGGCCAGGATTGCGAGAATTCCGGCATGCAGGACGAGGACCATGGGCACAAGCCACGTCGCCGCAATCAGTGCACGGCCGACATCAGCCCAGGTCGGGGACGTTGCAAGTGCAAGTTCATCGAGGCGTCTGCCGCTCCGAACCCGTCGATGCACCACAGCAAGCACCGCTACAACCGCAACGACGTGGAAAGCGAGAAAATTGGCGAGAATCACCAGCCAATGCGGCTGCGACGCATCCGTAGACGGCAGCATCGCTCCGGCGATATACGTCGACAACGCAATTGCTGCTAACGCACAACCCGCCGCAGTAACGTGCCATTGATGAGACGAGACGGCGTTTTCGCTACCGGACCGCAGACCATCGCCGTCGATCTCAGAGTTGGACTGTGGGAAATCGTTCATGTCGGCCGCCGGTCCAGCGTACATCGATTCTGCAGCGACGGTGGCAATATAGTCCGGGACATGCTTCGCTCCATTGTAACCGCAATGTCCAGAGCGCACCGCTTTGGACAACTCGGTCACCATCATTTTGCGTCTGAATTTGAATGCAGCCTAAGCAGCAATCCCGCAATCATCTGAAACTCGCGTACGGATGCTGCCTTACCCAACGGGCGATCTGGCTTGGGTAACGCTCCCGCGGGAGCGTAGGTTTTGATCCTTACATACACGGCCTATGGGCAACGATGGAGACGTGCCGGAGAAGCCGTTATAAATCTACGCTCTCCGGCGCCGTCCGGAAGCGTAAATGTCGGCGAGGCGTCAAGGCGAAACCCGTGGCGCACCGCCTCTCGCTCCGCCGCGCCAAATTCCTGCTGTATGCCGGCCGGCGTCTTATAGGCGACCAGCCGGCCCGTTTCGGGATGGAGCAATCGCCGGCATTCGCGAATGACATACGCCATGTCCTTCACAGCACGCACGACAACGACATCAAACCGGTCGCGCCAGGCATCCTGTCGCGACAATTCCCGTGCCCGCCCGTTAATGACCCGGCAATTACCCAGCGACAACGCAGACACGGCGGACTGTACGAACGCCGTCTTCTTCGCTGTCGAGTCGATTTCCGTCACAGTGCATTGATCGAAAGTTAGGGCCAGGGGCAGTCCGGGAAACCCGGCGCCACAACCGACATCGGCTATATCCAGCCGGTCGATCGTGAGTTCCGGCAACACCGACAAGATGAGCAGACTGTCGGCAACGTGTTTGATAAGGAAATCATCGAACGTCGTCAGTCGCGTCAGATTGGTGTGGCGATTGGCGTCTACAACCAGCCGGTACAATCGTTTTATCTGCTCGCGCCAGCTACGATCCGGCGGCTGCAACCCGACTTCAGCCAGGTACGTGCAGACGCTCTCGAGTGCGGCGTCATTGGCCATTTGGAAGGGCGGCGCCAAGCAGGATGACCACGCCGCAAATACTGAGCAGCAGCGATACGCCGAAACGCCAGGACGTCGATCTTATCACTTTTTCCAGCAAATCCCGAAATCGATACGGCATGGCAATGAACACCATGCCGGCTACGCCAAGAACATAGCAAACCACTGAAAATGCCGGGCGAAACGGTGCATGCACCACAAATGCCTCGTGCATCAACCAACATGTGAGCAACAACATGCCGCCGCCTATGGCCCGGGTAAACAGATAGTCGAGCAGGAAATAGGAAAGGATCGATAGAACAACGACCAATGGTGTAAGGTAACCGCGAAACTTCTCCAGATTCCCCTCCAGCAACGGGTAAGCATACATTGCAGACCACGCCAGGCAAGCGACGCTCAACACCGCGCCGACAATCCGTTCCCGGGGAATCGTGCGCCAGAGATGCTCGCGCGAGGGCAGGATTGTGAGGGCACAAGCGGCACATCCGATGAGCAGGATGCCAAACAAGGATCCGACAATAGTGAAGGTCATGGCAATACTAACAATTACGGGAATACCCGGGTGCGGTTGGACATTTGGGATGACTACAGCGAAAGCCGTAAACCATAACCGCAGCAACGGCCGATGCAACGACGATTGGTCGAAGTTACAATATTTGCCGTTTGGTGGCGGACCGCCCGTCGGCCGGCCTTAATGGTGATTGCGCGGGCTGCCAAGGGCCTCGCCAAATAACTTACCTGCGGGCATTGATTTTGCCGTTTATGCGAATTACAGGTATGCTTTTGATTTTTGATCGTTCGCCCATGCTCTGCTCCTACTAGAGTCTGGAACCGGATCCGTAACTGTCGTCCCTGTTCATTTAGGTTCCCGCCAATGGGAATCGTGGAAGACGCAATCTCGCCCTCAACCTGTAACCGCAAAGCACGCATGACGATTGACTGGCAATCACTGGATTTTTCGTATCGGGACTGTAAGTGCCACATACGGTATATATGGAAGGACGGAAAATGGAACGACGGCGCGTTGTGTGAAGATCCGTACCTGCGGATTCACATTGCGGCGACCGCACTGCATTACGGCCAATCGGCGTTTGAGGGACTGAAGGCGTTTCATTGCCGTGACGGCAGAGTCCGTGTGTTTCGCGCGGATGAGAACGCCAAACGTCTGGAAACAACGGCGACCCGCATTCGCATGCCTGTGATTCCAGCTGACATGTTTACGTCGGCCGTTCACCGCGTTGTCCGCGAGAACCTCGACTATGTGCCGCCGTACGGTACCGGCGGTGCGCTCTATATTCGGCCACTACTCTTCGGCTCTGGTCCGCGGATCGGTGTCCGGCCAGCCGACGAGTATACATTTCTCATACTCGTGATGCCGGTGGGCAACTACTACAAGGGCGGGCTTACGCCGGTGAGCGCGATCGTTGTTGATGGCTTCGACCGGGCGGCGCCGCAGGGAGTAGGCAATGTCAAGGTCGCCGGCAACTATGCCGCCGACCTAAAGCCCAATGAAATGGCACGGAGTCAGGGGTATCCTATCAACCTCTATCTGGACGCTCGGGAACACCGATATATCGATGAATTCGGCACATCGAATTTCATCGCGATAACGCGAGATAATACCTACGTCACGCCAAGCTCGCCGTCGGTATTGCCGAGCATCACCAACAAGACTTTGATGACGCTTGCCAAGGACAGCGGGTTAAAGGTGGAGCAGCGCCCGATCGCGTTTGATGAACTCTCCAGTTTTGCGGAAATTGGTGCATGCGGCACAGCGGTGATTATCACGCCCGTCAACCGTATCGTGCGGAACAATGACATTGTTGCAGTAGGACCCGATACCGGCTGCGGCCCGGTTCTCGAACGGCTATACAACGCCGTGCGCGGTATCCAGGTTGGTGATGTACCGGACGTGCATGGCTGGAACCGGACTGTCAACTGACAGGCTGTTCAGGACTTGCCCGTATTTGCGGCGTAAGCGTCATATGTAGCCATCTGCTCTTTTCGTCGGTCCGGTGGCATGGTCCTCCTGATTTTAACGATAGACTCAGGAGGGTCCAATGCAAACACCGGAAGAACGTTGGCGGCACTGGGAGCCGCTGGTAAGACAGTGG
>JAJFLQ010000144.1 GCA_021772615.1 Verrucomicrobiota bacterium
CCGTAGTTAGTTACATATACTTTATCAAGTGTTCCAGCATTCTCTTAATCCCCGCCGACACAAACTGTTACAGAATCCAACCTCATTTTGTATCCATAGAAGCCTACCACACAGCTTCCGATGCGAACGAATCGTCGGGTCCGCATTCTACTGCCAGTTGGAGATCACGATTTATCGTGGGTTTCACGCCCGGGAGCCGCCACGGACAGAACGCGAAACCACACTGAAGTGCGAACTCCAACAGCACGTGCAATGTCGATAACGACGACTTTCTTAATCTGCCTAATTTGTCGAAATTTGATTGTCGGAACGACGCATGCGGGACAGGAAATTCGAGTCGTCGAGTGAATACATATTGGACTCTCCGGCCAAGGTGGCGATCATAGATCTCAACTTCTGTGTGTCGATCGGTTTTGCCAGATAGCGGTCGCAGCCCGCGTCGCGGATCCTGTAGCCATCTCGTCGCGCAGCGTTTGCCGTCACGGCGATAATCGGTGTGCGTTCGATACGTTTTTTCTTTTCGAAATTCCGGATTTCGGTCGTTGCGTCGATGCCATCCATTTCCGGCATCCGCAGATCCATCAGAACAAAGGCGTAATCCGGGTTGTCCCTGAAGATCGCGACGGCGTCACGGCCATTTATTGCGGACTCTACATCATATCCCCAGCGTGTGAGCAAAGACTGCAACATCTCCCTGCTTTCCGAGTCGTCCTCCACAATCAGGACGCGGCTGCCCCCATTCCCTTCGGGCCGCACGCCTGCGGTACTCGCCGTTGTCGCCGTTGCGGCGTTACCGACAGGCTCGTAAGGCAGCGTGACGATGAACTCACTGCCCTCACCTACTTCCGATTTCACTTCAATGCGTCCCCCCATAAGCTGTACGAGCTTCTGTGTGATCGCCAGGCCAAGTCCTGTACCGCCGTAGCACCGGGATGTAGACCTTTCCGCTTGCCGGAATGCCTTAAAGATGTCTTTTTGGCGGTCTGCCGGAATGCCCGGACCCGAATCCCTGACGAACCATTGCACCCAATTCAGATCATACTGCCGAACTCCGTATTCGACGACGCCCTTGTCCGTGAACTTGACGGCGTTGCCGATGAGGTTGTTCATGATTTGCTGCAGGCGTAACGGATCGCCGGTGAGTCGACGTGCCACAGCTTGATCCCGGCGTCGACAGAGCTGGACAGAATGCGCCTTGCCTGCAGTCAGCGATGCGGCAAGATTTGCCGTGCTATCCAGAATCGCATCGATATCGCAAGGTTCGTGCTCTATCGTCAACCCGCCGGCTTCGATTTTCGATAGATCCAGAATGTCGTCGACAAGCGCGGCGAGATGCTTCCCGGCGCTGTGTGAAATCTGCAGGTACTCGCGGGTCTGATCGGGTATTTCATCCTGTTCGGCAAGTTGGATGAACCCTAATAGGGCGTTGAGCGGTGTTCGAATTTCATGTGACATGCTGGCAAGAAAATCACCTTTGAATTGTGCGGTCTCTTCCGCCTGCACTTTGGCATGAAGAAGCGCAGTTGCCGTTCTCCGTCGTTGCTCGATTTCCGCGGTGAGCAATCGATTGGAAGTCTCCAATTCATGTGCGACTTGATTGTGCCTTCTTGCTGCCGCGAAGGCGACCGCACCGGCGAGAACACTGATCAACACGTGGAGCACCAGTGACAACGGCGATTGCCATCCGGCCGCCGGTGCGAGCTGCAGCTGCCAGGCACCGCTACTGACCGGAATATCGATCATAACTGGTTCATCAATTGCGTCGGACAGCGATTCGCTGATCACCAGATTCGCACGGTTCTCGCCACCAACGCGACACAGACGATAATCATACCCGGCCGCCATGAGGCGGCCGAAGTTGCAATCCTCCAGCAACTGACCCATCCGGATCATGACGATTGTGAAACCCCAGAACGTATCCGATGTGTGCCCTGTGTCATTGAGGAACACAGGATACCTGCCGATCACGGCGACACCGCCCTGGATGAGCGAAAAGGGACCAACCAATGTCAGGTTTCGGGATGCAATCGCCGCGATCGCACCGGCACGGCGCCTGGGATCATTCAACAGGTCATGGCCGATCGCTGCCTCGTTGCCTCGGAGCGGATAGACCATACTTACGACGCCATCAGGCGCCAACTGCAGACTGCTGATGCCGCCGTATCGCGAAATCATCTCGCCGGCCAGCCCCTCAAAGTCGTCCATCTTACCGCCTGCACGGAGTATTGATGCCAAAGCGTATGCGGCCGATAACGACCGGTCCAGTTGTCGGGAAATAGCGTACGCCTCCGAAGCGCC
Source organism: Verrucomicrobiota bacterium (assembly GCA_021772615.1). Classification (GTDB taxonomy): domain Bacteria; phylum Verrucomicrobiota; class Lentisphaeria; order JABSQK01; family JAJFLO01; genus JAJFLQ01. The sequence continues at coordinate 2,299 of JAJFLQ010000144.1, forward strand.
AATATCCGTCGCCTGCTTTCGTTGATCCGTCACCCGATTGTGCTGGAAGAGCCTGCAACAGAAGAAAACGCCGAGGAAGACGACAACGAATATCGTGATATATGTTCCGGTAGATTTTTGCATGCGGTTCGTGAATCGCGTCCTGCGTTAGCGCCGTATCGCCTCAAGGTTGACCATATTCGGGCATTTTGACCAGATCGCCGGCTGACGGTGCCCACCTACACTCGCACACAACGTAAGAATTGCCCGCACTGAGAGGCCGAAGCGCCATTCTTGCCGCAATGGAAGATTCTGCAATTAGCATTCTTAGATTCGCAGGAGCCATGCCAAATCACCCTGCCGGCTGCGCGACCGCCGACTGCGTGACGGTCGGACATGGCGTCATCGACGGAAATTTCCCGGGCATACATGAATCAGGTGGCGCACTCGGGATCGGCGGAGTAACGTTTGTCCATGAAAAGAGCGCTGGTATTTGCTGCTGTGTGGATGGTCGTGAATGGCTGCCAGACGAACAAAGTATTAAGGTCGGACGGCGCCGTCCGGCCTTCGTATATCTCAGTCGGCATTACCTATTTTCCATATGATCAGTCGATGGTGCGCCTCCTGTCGGCACCGCATCCGGACTACCGCGGTTGGCCGGACAACCGTATGCACCGTGACTTGACGCGGCTTTCAACCTGTGGTATCGACACCGTCTACGTGTATCTCAAACCCGATTATTTCTTTAACAGCGACAAGATCAGTCGTATAGAAAAGTTTATCGAGACAGCAGATTTGCTCGACGGCTGTCCGCATATCGTCTTTGTCATCGACGGCGCGAAAGGCGACATGCAAACAGATCGCGATGGCGCATCACTCGCAGGAACGCTGGCGGGGTTACGCCTGCATGAACGCAGTGTCTATACCCGAACCGGCCGAAAGCCCTTGATCTATCTTACCAACTGGCCGGCGCCGCTTCCCTTGCATCCGGGCCTGTCGTTCGCGCTCATCGCGTGGTCGCCGCTACGCGCCGATGCCGACCGGGATCTGCAGTATGCAGCGCAAGACAGACAGCGAGACACCGTGCTCATCCGTGCCGGGCTTGGGCCGGTCGACGGGGCAGCCAACGGTAACTGGCGTATCGAACGCAAGGGTGGCCGCGCGTTGATCAAGGCACTACGGGCCGCCATTCGGATGGAGCCGGCCGAGGTCGTGATTTCGAGTTGGAATAACTTTGATGAGGGCAGCTACGTCGAACCCGATCTCGAAGACGGCGATGTGGTGTATCGCGCCCTGTGTAACGCCCTGAGGGCCACGTCCGATTGACGGTTTCGACTTTATTGCAATGCGGCGTGCCCGCGCAGTTCGATGTCTGTATACCGTTCCGATGCATTCCCTGTACCCAATATATACCCCACGGATTCGCCCCACGAATGGAGGATGGCCATAATTGTGAGATGCGGGAGCGCCATCGGCATTAATCGACGCAACTGTTGGGTTCGATGGATGTGTTTCAGCGATTTCACAATCTTCAGAGCCCCGCGCAACCATGCTGCGACAGCATGAAAACCGCATTGCCACCAGTGCCAACCCTGTTGTCGGCGCATTCCGGCAAAATGCCTCGCGCCGTTGTAATGCAGCAGCGCCACCATCGCCCATGTGTCCGGATTGCAGTGGCGGGTCCGGGCTTTGCCATTGAGAAACAGTATATAACCCCGAGACAAGAGATCTGGAAACAAGAAATGTTCGGATGACAGGAAGTATTCCAATCGGTCTCCATACTCCAGCAGGATGTGCCGTCTATAACTGGTATTGTGCGGCGGCAGCGACATTCGCGGTCCCGTCGGAGTCGGGTCGATAAACGGCCCCCAACAAAAGTACATATTGCTCCAGCTGAGCATCTTCTCCGGATTTCCGTTTGCGACCGAAACGCCGACGGCAGCCACGGCTGGGTTGGAATACCCGTTGAGTATTTCCTCTGCCCAACCAGCCTGCGGATACGAATGATCTTCGCCGATTACGACAATTGGCGCCGTGGCGTGACGTACACTCTCCGCCCGAAATGCGCCCGTGACCGTTGCACCCGGTACGTATACCATAATCACACTGCAGAAACCCGAGCACTCCGCTTCATCGACTGCCAGGTTCGGCACAGGCGTGGCGATGATAATCTCGAGCCGGTCATAGTTGGCTTGCGCTCGCAGGTGCCGTATGGTCGTGCGAATGGTCGAAAATGTTTCCGGTGCGATAAGGATGACAGACAACACCGGCATCGTGTCGGTAACAACGGGTTTCGTTATTTTAGTCATATGACCCATGCCTTCACTTTAGCAGTTTAAACGATAATCCTCAAAGTCCGACAGGCTGCTAATCCGTCTTGAGCCAGTCGAGCGCAGCGGACCATTTAGAGTCCGCGATCATCGGAATGATCGCATCCAGATTGCTCACGATCTCCCGCAATTTCCGGTCATCTGTTGGGACCAGGTCACTCGACACCGGCCCAGACGGAATGTTGAGAAACGTCAGTACGCGCTCGATTCCAGCCTGCCAGAACTCCGGCTTAATCAAATCGTCCTCATAACACAGGCGGGTGTGCGGGATTCTATCGAGGACGCGGGTCTCGAGCCGGCTCCACGCTTCTCGCTTGTCCAGCTGAGCCATGATCACGCGCGGCGGTATGTCTACCCGATAGCCCGGCACCGGCTCGGAACGGCGTCGGTGCCAGTACTTCATGGCCCGCGCAATGGCATCCGAGAAGGCGGAACGTAACACGTCCTTTCTGGTAACATGAACGACTGACCAGCCCTGGCGATGCAGGCGCAGCAGCGCGGACTCGAACCATTTCAACTGGTAGACCAATAATTTACAACCGTAGACACTGGTGCCGCCGCGATGTCTGCGGTTCAAGAAAAACGGATCGGGAAACCACCGCGACAACCGCAATATGTTGCGATTGAAATAGCGAAGCTCCGGATTCAATATCTCACCGTCACACGTGATCGCCGGATGACTGTTCAGCAGACTGACGACTAATGTGGTCCCGGTACGCGGTTGTCCAAGAATAATAAATCGCTTATGCGCTGCCATGATGCTGGATGTGTCCGTTACCTAATCGAGAATCGCACCGGCAGCATTGCCACGTAGTCCGGTTTCGTGCACGGTTTGGCCGGAATCGGCACACGTCAGTTCGTAGAATTCGCCCTTGCGTTCGAGCAGGTCCGATCCTGCACCCATCTCAACGACACGTCCCTCTCGAATCACAACGGTTTGATCGGCGTTGCGTATAGTCGACAACCGATGGGCGATCATGATGACGGTGCGATCGCGGCATAAATCCATGACGGCCCCGTGCACAGCCGATTCCGTTCGGGCATCCAATGCACTTGTGGCTTCATCGAGGATCAGGATCCTGGGCTTGCAAAGAATCGCGCGGGCAATCGAGATTCGCTGCCGTTGACCACCGGACAAAATCACGCCGCGATCACCGAGAACCGTGTCGTAGCCATCGCTTAGGTCCGATATGAATTCGTGGGCGCCTGCCTGCTTCGCTGCCGCAATTATCTGCGAAGTATCAGGAGCGTTGCGTGTGCCGTAAGCGATATTATACCGCACCGACGCATTGAATAGAAAAACGTCCTGGCTGACCATGCCCACCAGACGGTGGTACGATTCGAGCTCGATTTCGGGGAGCGGAACACCGTCGACGATGATCGTGCCGGAAGAGGGATCGTAAAGACGCATGAGCAGGTTCACAATTGTCGATTTCCCGGCCCCGGAACGCCCGACAATGGCGGTTTTTCTGCCGCATGGTATCACAAACGACAGGTTGTGAACCGCAGGCTCGGATTCCGCCGCATACGAAAACGTGACGGCATCGAATGTGATATTTCTATCCAGACCATGAAATGGCCGCGTGCCGTTCGTAAGAAAGGGTTTGTTGTCGGCGCGCAACATGTCTACCACAAGACTCATCATCGGCCAACGCTTGATGATCTCCGCCTTTTTGCTGTTGATTTGTTTAATGATCGGTATGATTCGCATCAGTACATACAAAAATGGCAACAACCGTGAAATCACCAGCGCACTTTCCATACGAAAAAAGAAAATGGAAATGACGAAAAAAATCGCCAAAGCAACCACGCCCAGGCAATCGGTGACAAAATTCACGGATTGCACCAGAAAATTCACCTTGAATGTCGACTCGGCGGCATCTTCAATTTTGTGGGCGAGCCTGTCGGTTTGGTAGGTCTCCATACTGCAATGCTTCACCAATCGGATGCCACGTATCGCTTCGGAAAAAAAACCAAACATTTCGCGGTTTCGTGTCGCCATTTCATGTCCCAGACGGGAAATAATTCCCGTGTACAACCAGATCAGTGAATACACTGCCATTCCGATTGTCAGCGACACGATCGTGAGTTGCCACGACAGAATGACCAGAAGAACAATGAGCATTGACAAGGACAGCACGTGGACCACTATCGATATTGACTGACGCACGATAATCTCAGCCTGAGATGTGTTATTGATCGCACGATCCATTAATTCTCCCACGTTGGCCTGGTCGTGGTACGAAATGCCGACATTCATCAGTAGCCGGGCGGCCTGAATTCTGAGATCGGCCGTGATCCGGGACGACAGCCAGCTGCCGTAATACGCACCAATCCCCCAGAGTCCGTTCTTGACGACAAAGCACACGACAACCAGAAGGATGGTAAGGAAAATCTGGGTGTTCATCGAATGCTCGCTGAGGTGCCTGGTAAACCAGCGGAGTCCCTTGGGAATCGCTTCGATGTCGCCGATGCCCTGCAGGTTGTTCAACAGCGGGACGAGCATGCCGATCGAAACGCTGTCAAAAAACGAGCCGCCCACAGACGCGGTTGCGATAAGCAGCATGATACGTCGATACGGACCTGTGGCCTTGAGGAGAAAACTTAGCTCGTTGCGTTTTGACTGCGTCATGTTTTGTATGTAGGAACTTGAGGGTATCTGAAGAATTGAGGGTACGCATCCGTCTGTCGTATGGTAATCACAGCCGCTACAAATGCGACCCGGCGGGCACGTTGCGTGCACCCGCACCACAGAGGCCAACCAACGACCAATACGGGAGTACAGCCGCATTCTGCTTCAGCAGAAAATCGTTTTCGCTTGAGATGCTTACGCATCACGCCTGGTCTGAAGACAAACTACAAGTATACACCGCATGGGTGTGGGCAACAAACTCGAATCCGCTTGCGATGTCTGCGGCGCACCATATATTCACGTTCGTCGGCGCAGCGCGGCAATCTTGTTGCCGTCCGTGGCCGGTGGATTACCAGCCGAAGCGATCACAGCAATTTTGAACGACCGCCTGATTATCGACGAATGATCCAGGCCAAACCCGGTAAAGAAGAGATCAAATGGGGAAACGCGAGAAACCAGTGGTGTCCTGCGATAGCGACAAGGACGAAGACCTCCGGGACAAGTACGTCGCCTTGCAGGAAGAATTTACTACTTTCCAGCAGTCTGTGCGGGAACGCGAACAACGTATTACAGCGTTTATTGGTGCACTCCCCGATCTCGGATTCATTCTGGATGAGGATGGCCGGTATATCGAAGTGCTTACCGGCGCCCCCGAGCTTTTGATTTACGAGCCGTCAAAGATCCGGAATCAGACCGTTCGCGATATTTTTCCTGAAGAACAGGCCGAGACGTTCATCGCGGTCATTAAGCGGACGCTGGAGTCGAATTCTCTGCAGATCATTGAATATCATCTCGAAGTGCCTGCTGGAAAGCGCTGGTTTGAGGCCCGCCTCACGCCTGTCAAACTGCCTGAAGGCAAGCCCACAATGGTTGTGTGCCTGGCGCGGGACGTCACCGATCGCAAACGGCTCGAAGATAAATATCACAAATACGAATTTATCGCGAATACCTCCAAACATACAATGACATTGATTTCGCGAGACTTTGTGTACGAAGCGGTGAATGCGCAGTTTTGCGTGTCGCACAAGAAGAAACGCGAGGAAATTCTCGGACAGAGCGTGGCGGATGTATGGGGAAAAACCACATTCGAAACATACATCAAGCCGCATCTTGTCGCCTGCTTTCGCGGTGAGGCTGTTGAACAATATCAGGCAGAAATCGAATTTCCGGCGCTCGGGCCACGGTATTTCGACGTAAGCTGTAATCCATATCGAAATCCAGAAGGCGAGGTAACACACGCTGTGATCGTATCGCGCGATATTTCCAAGAGAAAGCAGCTTGAGGATGAGCTTCATAAGATCCAGCGCCTTGAATCCATTGGTGTTCTCGCCGGTGGTATAGCACATGATTTCAACAACTTCCTCACCGGGATGATGGGCAACATTTCGCTCGCGAAAATCAAGATCGTGGACAACGACGATGTGGTCGAGATCCTTTCCCGGGCGGAAACGGCATCACTACGCGCCCGCGGCCTCACCAAGCAGCTTCTCACGTTCTCAAAAGGCGGCGCACCGCTGAAGCAGGCGGTGTCGATCATGGAGTTGATCGATGAACTAACATCCTTTATTCTGAGCGGGTCTAAGTCAACCTTTCGCGCCGAACATGTCAGCAACCTCTGGTCCGTACAATGTGATGAGGGGCAGATCTGCCAGGTCCTGCAGAACCTCATTATCAATGCGGACCAGTCAATGCCGGAAGGCGGAATTATCACAATTCGGACGGAGAACAAAATCGTAGACGAGTCGGAAATGTCCGCGTTGGCTGCGGGTAACTACATTCACATCAGTGTCACCGACGAAGGGGTGGGGATTTCAACGCAGCAGCTAGAGAAGATATTTGATCCGTTTTACACCACGAAAGAAAAGGGCCGCGGGCTGGGGCTGGCGGTTGTGTATTCGATTGTTCGTGGCCACGACGGGCACATCACGGTTGAGTCGTATCCCAATGCCGGCACGACGTTCCATATTTACCTGCCGGCGGATCTAAGTGCGCGCAAACTATCGCACAAGAAAGGCGACGTCGCCGAGAGCACCAAAGCCGGACGAATCCTGGTGATGGACGATGAAGATTGCGTTCGCGACGTGGCCGTAGCGATCCTCGACAATCTCGGTTACGAAGTCAACGCAGTAAAGGACGGCGTCGAGGCAATCCGGACATACAAGGATGCCCGAAAGGCTGGAAAGCCGTACGATCTTGTCATTCTCGACCTTACCATTCCCGGAGGAATGGGAGGAAAAGCCGCGTTGGCAAACCTGAGGACATTCGATCCCGACGTAAAGGCCATCGTTTCGAGCGGCTACGCCGACGATCCCGTTTTTTCAGAATTCAGGGAGCATGGCTTCGCAGCGTCTGTGCCCAAGCCATATCTGGCGAACGAACTCACCAAAACCGTCGACCGCATAATCTCAGGCTCTGAATAATTGACGACGTCGGATTACCGATAGCCGCCAACTCAGGATACCGAAGGCCGACACGTTATCGCCGCCTGCGGAGCAGGAGGCGTTCTTGGAGATAGAACTTCAAGGCACAAAACAAAAACGGAATCCCGGAACAGTCGAACCACCACGGGCCTCCTTTAGAAACGCAAGTGATGTAACGCAACGCGAGCCTCACCTCTTTAGCAAACCAACGCTAGTTCCTCATTCACCGAGGTGCGAACGTCGGTCAAGAGAACTCGCTCCTCGCCATATTTATCGAGCAGAGAGGACACACGCCCATCAAAGACCGTATTCTTCATGTCTTTGAGCACGACCGGAATTATTACGGTCAAAAAAGATTCTTGCCATATCGTCCGGATTGAGATCGAATCCTTTATTCGATTGACTATACCCTGAAAGCGTGAAAAAACGGCGCAAAAAGCATTGGCGATATTGATTAACCTGTTGGGATAGAGTATTTTATATTACCATCAAGCAACATAAATCCTCTAACCCAACAGGTGATTACAATGCATTTCAAAATCGAGCAAG
>JAJFLQ010000145.1 GCA_021772615.1 Verrucomicrobiota bacterium
TACGCCAAACGCTGGTGGAAGCGGGAGCGTGTAGCCACGTCTCTGTGAGACGTGTCGTACTTTACGTTGCTTCGCGTTGCGTGGCACGGCTCACAGAGCCGTGGCTACATCAATCCGTAACGACATTGAACTCGCGCAGAGCCGCAGAGCCGCAGAGCCGCAGAGCCGCAAAGCCGCAGAGCCGCAAAGCCGCAAAGAAAAAAAGAAAGCATAATCCCCCGGCAAACGTTAACCAGAGTTGGACAGAGCTGTATAGTTGGACGTCCTTTATCAACACGCCGCGTCCCTGCAAAACGGTGCAAGGATGATGGCATTCAACTTTACAGACGGTTGAGCGTACGCTATCGAGCTCTGAACCACAGATGCCTTGTTCGTCTCAATCCGGTTCACTGGCCGGGCACCACTGGACAGAAAATTGCCCCCTTGTTTTTCAATGTTGGCCGTTTAATTCCAGCAAATCACGGTCAATATTTGCCAAATATTGCGTGAATACATCAGGCTAGCACACGCTCGAAAATTCGAATTGGGAGATTCCTTTGAGTTCTAGTAAATATCGACCAGAAATAGATGGTCTACGGGCAGTTGCCGTAATACCAGTCATCTTGTTTCATATTAGGAAAGACCTGTTGCCTGGTGGTTATATCGGGGTAGATGTATTTTTTGTAATTTCTGGTTATCTCATAACATCCATAATTATTGATGAAAATGAGCGAGGTGTATTTAGCTTTTCGAACTTTTGGTTGCGACGGGTTAGGCGCATTCTCCCCGCCTTGTTGGCAATGACATTGGTCACATTGGTCGTCGGTCACGTCTATCTATATGCTGCCGATATAAACAATATTGGTGCCCAGGGATTCGCCTCACTATTATCATTTGCAAATGTAAGCCATTGGCTTCTTGCAGGTGATTATTGGGGGTATGCGGCAGAAAACTCCCCCTTTCTTCACGCATGGTCATTGTCTGTAGAAGAGCAATTTTATCTTTTATTTCCATTGGTCTTGATAGGCTTACTTAAATATTTACGTAAGTACTTAGAATTAGTATTTTTTGTCCTTAGTATGTCAAGCTTATTTCTATTTTTGTTTGGATCAATGACGCATCCAACTGCCACGTTTTATCTCCTTCCAACAAGAGCATGGGAGTTGGGTGCAGGTGCCTTGTTGGCAATGATATCGTTAAAAATAAATGTGGAATGTACTAAGAAATCATATTTGTCTACGGCAGGAATTTTGATGATATTAATGAGCTATATTTTTATTGATGGAGAAAGTGGTATTTCTCCTCTTGTCATCATTCCTGTATTGGGTACTGCCATGGTGATAGCATTCATTAAAAATTCTAATAGTATGACACGACATATTTTGTCATTGCGCCCCTTGGTATATATAGGAAAATTATCATATTCACTATATTTGTGGCATTGGCCTATTCTGTTTTATTCGAAACAATTTTATTTAAAGGAAAATGTAATAATAAATCCACGACTTGTGATGGTCGCAATATTTATCATATCGGTCTTGTCGTACCATTTTGTTGAAGTCCCTACTCGCCGAAACAAAAACGTAACGCCCTACATCTTGGGCTTACTATTGGCCAGTATCGTCTATTCATTTATATTGAAAGTTGGCGATTACAGAGAAAATACAACCTTTTATAATAAAACAGAATGGGATGGAAATCTATACAATGTAGTAATTCCGAATACAGAATTGTCTGAATCAACTATGAGAAGAATGACGGGAATTGTTGTCGCAAGCAGGGGCCATAGTCGTACAAACGACTATTTGTCTGGCGGTATTAAGAGGCTATATGGTGCCGATAAGCCTGAAATAGTCGTTCTCGGTGATTCGCATGCACTGATGTGGGCAAGAGTATTGGATGAAGCAGCAAAGGAACTGTCGATGTCTATCGCATTTTTCGCTGCAGATGGGACACCAACATTTTTTAATATTCCCCCGAAGAAACAGCAAAAGGGTACTTTGTTCCTAACTGCTGAAGAAAAATACATATTTGATCAGAGCAGATTGAAATATTTGGCTGAATGGAAACCTAAAATTGTTGTTATTGCCTGTAATTGGATGCGGATCGACAAAAGAAATACGGTTAGCTTAATACAATACCTCGACAATATTGGATCACGGATTCTATTAATCGAACAGCCACCAAAATTATTTTTTGGTGACAGAAATACACCGCAATTCCTGTCATATCTCGGCCTGAAGCCAATAAAGGATTTAAAGCAATATGTACGCGGAGTAAATAGCACAGATTATATAGATGGTATTAATTTGGTGAAAAAAATAGAAGAAAATAATAGTCACTGTTTCCGTGTTGCAACGTCGGATCTGTATTTGTCTGGTGATATGGCGTGTGTTCTTGACTCTAGTGACGTCTTGTACATAGATGACGATCACCTAAGTTACTCTGGGGCATCAATGGCAAGAGACAGAATAGTCGTCACTTTAACAAAGCTTATTCAGGATGAAAGTCCGTAGCATAACACACAAATCGGCACAATGAATTCCCGCGACAACAATGCTGTCACGCTATCAGTGCCACGACCCCTGTTCGAAAAGGGTTTCAAAACGCAGTGCGACGAGAAAGAACAGTGTTTTGCGTTTGTTGAAACCTCGGAAGTCTTGTCAAAAGCCCGGAATTGGCCCCATTTCTTTGTGTCCCAAGCCTTTTGGTGATTGAACGACACAGTCCTACTGTGACGCGCTGAACTATACATTGGTTACGAGTGATGCGCGCGCTTCAGGTGACTTGGCGGGATTGCCGTCGCGTTGCTGTCGACGGCGCCAATAAGAGATGGCGGCAAGTGGCTTCGCGGGTGAACGGGACTACACTCCGATATCGGATAGTTATCACAGCTATAAATCTTTTGGGAAATTCGTAATCCTTTGCATTCTCGCCATCTCCGACCTGCTCCAGGCGTTTTGGGTGTATACATGCTTGGCTGGTATCATCCTGCCCCAACATTATAAAACTACCAAATCGATAATAGGAGAACGGTCGAATTATGTCCAAGAGCGAACCAACAATACAGAAGTACATGACGTGCCAGCCGCATGTCATTGATGTTGCGGCTACCCTGAACGAAGCCGAACAGAAGATGTCTGCATTCGGAATTCGCCATTTGCCGGTCGTAAACGGTGACGACGTGATCGGTCTGATTTCGGAACGTGACCTGAAGATGGTCAAAGGTTTGGTCGGCGCCGAACCCGACAAAATTCTCGTTGAGGACTTGTGCGATGGGGAGCTTTACCAGGTCGATCCTTCGACGCCGCTACGGGTTGTCGTCGAAAACATGGCCGAGAAACACTACGGCGCCGCGGTGATAACACAAAACGGCAAGCTGGTTGGAATCTTCACCACCGTAGACGCCTGCCGCGCGCTATCGTCACTGCTGACCCAGCGATTTCATCTGTAACCGGTCAGAAAGCCGGTTGGGTGTAATCCGGCGCCGGCCGTTCGCGGACGCGTAGGCGCATGGCATTCCGGATCACAGGGCCGGCGACGGTGACCTGGTGACGGAACGTGTCGCCCGGTACCGCAAGGTATGCCGGCAAATATCCGTCGCCGAAATGCAGAGCTATGCGTTCGACGGCCGGCGCTGCCGGGTTGCCGGTCATGACTTCCAACACGAGATCCAGGTCTGCACCGATCTCTGCAGCGACTCTGTATGTCAATTCAAGATTCTGCGCACCGTCGCTTCGGCGTCGGGGTAGCTGCGTAACGCGCGCTTCGAGCTGCACGTGATCTGTGGCTATCACCTCGCCTGTACGTGCCCACTCTTCGTCGGAGAGTGTCGCAAATTCGGGCAAGCCCCCGGGGGGCGGCGGTTGTCGCCGATACACGGCAAAGCGATGACCGCCAATGTCGAACACGGATGACAGCGCGTACGCCGGCGATGTCGCAATCCGGCGCCGATATGTTTCGGCTGTCTCGCGGTGAGCCAGGTCGTCATCGAGATCGAATATCGCAATATCCTGAGACGGCGGATTCGATAAGACCGGGTACACATCGTTGTGCAGCACCAGATGCGCGGCGATCCGCGGTGTCGCAGTTACGGTTGTGCCTTTCGGAAGCGTACCTTTGAATTGCTCGATGGCAGCGTCGAACTGGGGAGAATGAAACAGGTCCGCGCTGTAATTCTTGCCGACATAGCCGAGGCCGAAGAAGACGTGGCTCAATAACCCTGCCGTGAAAACGCCGACACCGGCAGCAACTCGATATTGCGTTGCCTCCGGCGCCGTGCCGCGTATTGGTCGCGCAACACGATCCCACCACCCCGCAGCGTCCCTGCGATCCGGCGTCAATCCCATCATGCCGACGACCATCACCAGGGCAACAACCTCGCTTTGATAGTGCAGGGCAATGGTTGCGAGTTGATTGCTGTCCTGCAGGCCGGTTGCCAGAATCGGGATCAATGCCGCACCCAACCAGATAAGATTTCGCGGGAGTGTCACCAGCGCCGGCAGGCAGATGAGTAGAGGGAAATAGAGGTTGTGAGGCCGCAACAGCGCACCGAAAAAGGCCCTTGGATTGGTGATCGGGGAGAGTGCAATCGCCGCGGTGCTGTCGCCAAGGCCGGCATAGCGTTTTGCAAAATGATACTGCGTCTCGCCGGAGATTCCGGGGACGATGTAAAACGTGACCAGCACAAAATAGACGCAGGCGATCGCGCTCATCCACGCACCGTGGCGGCGGTCGCCGCGACTAATTAATACGAGACCAAGACCGATAAAGAAGATCGGGACCGTTTCCTTAATGGTCAATGCAAGAAGAAACAGGCACATCGCTGTCTTGATCCGGCCCGCATCGTAGCAGGTGAACCAAAGACATACGATCGGGATCGTGAGGTAGACCGGATGGAAGCCGTAATACAGGGATAGCGTCATCTGTGATAACGACGGGTGCAGCAGGAAGACGGTGCTGTAAACGGCCGCGAGCCATGGAGGTACGCCCCGGCGCAGGCCAAAGAAGTACACAATCACAGCGCCGACATGGAGGACGGCGGCGTTCATGGCGAAGAACGCGGTAATGCTCCGAAAGCACCACACTATCGGCGCGAGCAGGGCTACGGCGCCGGGCATGAAGTGATGGCCCATGTAGTTGCCGCCGTATTCGTTGCTGTAAAACCAGCGGCCGTGCAGCGTGTTGTCGATGACATTCAGATAAATCGCCCAATCTGAATAATTCAGAAAAAGCGTATTCAGCGCGCGGCATTGCAGCAGCGTGAAGTACGTGGTTGCCGCCGCAAAGCCGGTCACAACCCAAACAGCGCACGCGGTAGGGCCGGGGCGCCATGGCAGCTTCACAGGGAGCGGCCATGCCACGGCGACGCGGTAGGCCGTCAGGGACACGGCAATCACGAATACCAGTGCGCCGAGAAAGGACGGTTCCATAAACAGGAGCGGAAGCAACAGAGCCGCAGGACTTAATGCAAGCGGGACAGTGAAGCATGACCGCTGCGGTGCGTCTTTGCGGCATCGTTCATAGGCAGAGTACAGCAGCAGCGCCGCGATGGCACAACCGGCTACGGCCAGGGGCTGCGCATACGGCCACGCGGGCGGGTGAGACGATACCTTGTAGAGGACGACGTTTACCCGGTCAACGCCGGCGGCATAAACCACCACTGCATGGCCCAGTATAGAACCAAGAATTACGGTGAAAAGGATTGCGATTGCCGCATTCGTCGGTTGTCGTTCGGCCATATTTTGGTTTGAAATTTCGGTGGTTTTCGACCATGTTAATGGTGAACGTTACGAACGTCAACTACAACTGAACATTCAACAATTGAGGAGACCCGACTATGCACCTTTCGATTATTGCAGACAATCGCATCAACCGCTCGAGCGCGGTGCCGGTGCGGCACCGTAATGCGCCGCTATGCGCGTGCCTGCACATTGTAGCACTGGCACTTTGCGGAATGCTCTTTGCCCCGGCGCCGAATGCGGTCGCCGCAGAATCCGAGCAATCCCTGATGCGCGACGATTTCAGAGGCGGCTGGCAAATTTTTGGCTACGCGGCCATGGATTCCGCTGCGAATGTACTCGACAAAGAAGTATTGGTCGATGTCGACTGGAGCCGAGCCACGTGGGGCGTCGGGGCGATGCACACGCTGAAGAAACCGATAGACGGACGGAAGTTGAAGGCTATCCGTGCGGATATCATGACTATCAATGGCAGCCGGCCCACTGTCCATTGCGGGATCGCGACAAGCGCGGACGCCTCACTTGAGGCATACAGAAGGGACGCCGTGACGATCAGCGACAGCTGGACCTCGGTATCGTTCGCGATCGCCGATATGAGAAAGGCCAAGCCGGAATTGACATCGCCTGCTTTCACGAGAGCAAATTGGAAGGACATTCAGGTTGTCAAGTTTCTCATTTCAAAGCCCGAAAGCACAGAGATTGCCTTAGACAAGATCCTGATTCGCAATCCGGTTCTTGTATTCGAGTAATTGGTGAATGCCAGGCAATCACTTTCGAACATAACCCGGAAAAGCTATTCGCTCTGTGACGCGTTCGCATTACTGACCATCACTCTTCTTACAGGAGCGTCCATATCGTTCGGCGGTGTGAACGACTTCAAGGTCCAGCGCGGCGTAGCCACTGTGACCGGTAACGGTCTCATCCTCAATGCACCCGGAGCCTTCACGGCTGTATCCAATCTCAGCAACGCTTTCGTAAGAATTACCAATTCGCAGCACACCGGTGCAGGACGTGACAGCGGCGGCGGCAATCAGAACGCAGACGATGTCACGACGTCCATCGCGTTCATCAACACCGGCCAGATTCAATTGTCGCGCTTCGGGTCCGCAAACAACACTCGGGTGGCGTGGGAGATCGTCGAATACATCGGACCAGCAGGCGGACCAAATGAGATCATTGTCCGACAGCAGGGTACGGTCACATTCGCAGACTCTTCCGCGACGGTACAACCGGCGACTGCGTTGCCGGCCGGAATTCCCGGACCGAAACTGGCGGGGTTCGTCACCGGCGTCGCCAATCCGGATACCGGACGCAATGACTACGAAACGCAGCTGGTTACGGTGGATGCGTTTCCCGCAGGTCCGCTCCCTGCCAACACCCGCCCCACATTCCGCCGGATCAGTGATGACGACGCCGTCGTTGTCTCATATGCCGTGGTTGAGTTTCGCGGCGGCAACTGGACGGTCGCGCGAGCGGAGCATACGTATACGGCAGCCGGTGCGGTCGAAACCGAGACGATTGTGCCGTTGCCGTCTGTCAACAACGCATTCATTCACGCGCAGAAGCGCAATGCAAGCAATCTCCGGGGGCTGGATGAGCACGGGCATCAGGTATGGTTGTCTGCCCCCGATACTGTCAGCTTCCAACTGCGTAGCAGCGCATCGACTCCGAGCGGCCAGACGTCGGTGGCGTGGGTTGTTGCGAATCCGCAGATGAACGTCTTTCACGGCGCCGGTACGATCGTAGCCGGCGCCGGCGATCCGGATACTACCACGCTGACATATGGGCCGGCGGCGGAACTGGCGAATACGTCGCTATTCTGGAACAACGACTGCTCCGGAGGCGGTAGGCGATATCCGAGACCAATGGTTTCGGTCCGATTGACGTCAACAAGTCAGATCGAGGCATGGCGGTCGGATTCGGGCGAAGATCAAGATTATCGCTTCGATGTTGTGGAGTGGCCCGCGATCCGGATCACCGGCACGGTGTTCACGGATGAGGCGCAGACGGTCACGATAGGCGCCGGCAAGACTGTAGCGCTGTCGGTAAACGGTGCAGCCCCGCTGACGACGATGACCAACAGCGCCGGCGCGTTTTGTTTTTCCGGATTTTCATCAAATCCGAGCGGCGTGATACTGGTCTACCTCGACGGCGAGCCGGAGACCGCGTCACTCGTAACCGTGATTGGCTCCGGGACGTCTCTGCAAGTTTCGCAGTCGCTAGCGTTAATAACCGAACGAATCATTCTGCAGCATCATGTTGGATCGTCATTAACCGATGTGAATCTCGATAGCGTCGACGCGGTAGACGCCGGTAATGATGACGGCATTACTGTCACGCCGGGCAGTGTGACATTCGCGCCGAACCGCGAGGTCTGGATTGAATCGGGCTCAACGTATGCGCCGACCGGAGGTATCGTTGCCGGCGGTGTCGACATCCGGGGTGTGCTTGATGCATCATCTGCAGGGATCATCGACGTGTCCGGCGACTGGTCGTTGAATGGCGGGATTTTCGCTGCCGGTACGACTACTGTACACTTCTCCGGTTCCGGCGACGCTGCGATTGCGGGATCGTCCACGTTCCACAATCTTTCCTGCAACGTTCCCGGCAAGACGTTGCAATTCGCTGCGGGCAGCAACCAGACTATCACCGGTGCCTTTAGTGTGGTCGGCGCCGCCGGGAACGAGGTGAAGCTGCACTCCGCTTCACCCGGGAACACCTGGGCGATCACGTTTTCCGGCGGTCCCCAGAACATCGCGGAGGCCGATGTCATGGATGCTGTCGCCAACACCAATATTGTGAATGTCACGGACGGCACTAATAGCGGCAACAACAACGCGCACTGGCTGTTTGGTCCGCCGTTCACCGTGTGTTTTCAGGATAGTATTTTTCCGACGCCGATTTACGACGGGACGCGGGACACGGCAATACGCGGATCGGACGCACGTAATTTTGGAGGATTGACGTTCTCCGGAGCCGGCGGGGCGGGCCCGCAGCTTTCCGGATTGATGAGTTGGGATCTGGCAGCGGCCGGGATACCCTCTGGAAGTGCCGTGAATGCCGCGGCGATCACCGTGTCTATCCCATCCGACACCTCGCTTGGCACATATTTTCTCTTCGAACTCAAGCCGAATTGGATCGAGGGAACCGGCACCGGCGCCGGCGGCGCGCAGGATGGCGCCACCTGGTTTGAATTCGCCCCCGGAATGCCATGGCAGATACCCGGTGCTTCCGGGACGACCACCGATCGCGGCACGACGGTTCTCGGCACCTCGCCTGTCGGTGGTCCGACCGGCCCCCGGGTGATGACGCTCAACGCAGCCGGCGTACAACTCGTGCAGGATTGGCTGGATGGTACGAAACCCAATCACGGTGTGGTGCTACAGAATTACGCGGCCGGTAACGACCGGATTGTTTTTTCCAGTCGTGAGGACGCCACGCCGGCGCTGCACCCGAAATTGACATTTACCTACGTTACATCGACTGCGACATCCGACCTGTCCGTCACCAAGACCGACGGCCAGGCCGCTGCGGTCCCCGGAGCGCCGATCACGTACACGATAACCGTATCGAACCTGGGGCCGGATGACATGGCCTCGGCGAGCGTAAGTGATGTTTTTCCGGCCGCGCTAACCGGCGTAACATACACATCGATTGCATCCGGCGGTGCGACCGGCAACACCGCCGGTTCCGGCAATATCGCTGATTCACTGACGTTGCCAAACGGCAGTTCCGTTGTGTATACCGTAAACGCGACCGTTGCGTCGAGTGCTGTCGGTAGCCTGTCGAATACCGCTTCGGTATCGGTACCACCCAGCGTCACCGATCCCGATCTCATGAATAACGCACAGACCGATATCGATACGCTCACGCCGGTTGCAGATATTGTTGTAAGCAAGACGGACGGACAAACAACCGTCGCCGCCGGTTCACCGCTTACCTACACCATCACCGTTTCGAACGCTGGTCCCAGCGACGTGGCGGGCAGTAATGTCTCAGATGTCTTCCCGGCAGCGCTCACTGGTGTGTCGTGGACATCAACGGCCGGCGGTGGCGCGACGGGCAACATGCCCGGGCCCGCGGGCGGATCGGTCAACGACACACTGAATCTGCCGGCTGGAAGCAGCGTTGTGTATACGGTGACCGGTGTGGTGGATTCAATGGCCACCGGGAATCTCGTAAATACAGTCACGGCCTCGGTACCCGGCGGTGTAACGGATCCGGCGACGCCCAATGAAGATACAGATACCAACGCGATCGTGGATGCAGTCGCGGACCTTGTGATCACGAAGGACAACGGCCAGGTTGTCGCCGCACCGGGAAGCCCGATCGGGACGTACACGGTCCAGGTTACGAACAATGGCCCGAGCAGCGTTTCCGGCGTCGTTGTGTCGGATGTTTTTCCAGGTACGTTGACCGGCGTATCATGGATGTCCACCGCGGCCGGCGGCGCGACGGGCAATACGCCCGGACCTGATAGCGCCGATATCAGCGATACGCTGACCATGCCGGCCGGCAGTGTTGTGACATATACGATCAGCGGCAATGTCGACAGTAATGCCGCCGGAAATGTAATTAATACCGCCACGGTTGCTCACACCGGATCTGTCGTCGACCCGGACGAGACCAACAACAGCGCGACCGACTGTGACCATATCGTGATATCCACGCCAACGGCGGAAATCGAAAACCTCGGTCCGATCTCATTCTCAGTCGGGTCGAATCGTGCGATCGGCCAGTTGTCTACATTCGGCGTTCTCGGTAACCTCAACAACGGTGCGGATCTCGACAATTCCGAGCCGCGAGGCGCCGCAGATGGAAATGGTGGATATGCGGGATTGAATATGCGCAACGTCGGCGCTGCGAATACCGACGTCGACGTGACCTTGTGGACCGAGTTCGTGTACGATCTCTCGGGTTTTAATATCACCGGCAGTCTGATCAATTCACTGACATTTGAAGCCGAGCTTTATCTGACCGGCAACGATACAAACAACCCGACGCCGACCAATGATCCGGCAGATTTCGAGGGAATCAATGATGCCCGCGTACAAATTTTCGACAACGCAAGTGGTATGTGGGTCGACATGGGCGCGCCGTTTCTTCTGCGAACGGGAATCGACTGGGAAGACCCGCCGCAGGCGCCCGCACTGGGAACTGTTGAAGGCCAAATCTGGGACGATACACAGGATGATAATCCGGAAAATCACCTCATTCGCTCCCGATTCACGGCATTCACCAACGACTTACTCGATGGCTCCGGGCAGGTCCGAATCCGTGTGTGGGTGGACGTCGTATTCGTCACGGACGGCAACGACGCGTCGGCAGCGCAGTTTGACGATGCGCATATGATATTTGATTTCGCGCGGGTCGATTTTTCCTACGGCACGAACCTCGAAGAGGCGGCATATCTCTGGACCGACAGCGAAGAGTTGAGTCTGGAGAATATCAATCATTCCGCACGTGTAGCGCGAAACGAATTGCTGCACCTGCGCGTAGCGGTGCGATCCAATATCCTGGCGTCCGAAGGCGTAAGATTGGGATTGCAATTCGCGGCCGACAATACGTTTAGCTCGCCCGCGCTGGTAGCGGACACCACCCGAATACGCTACTGGGATGACACCGAACACAGCGAAATCGATGCCGTTACCGATTTGCTCATTCCCGGTACCGTATCCGGTATGTACCACGAGGACACAGTGCCGTCGTTTCAAAACTTTCCAGCCAACGTCCTCAAGGAGCAGGACTTCGCCGTGCAACCGGTGACAGCAGGTACGTTTTTCCTGCGGATCGTTCTGGTTAATTCATTGGGCGAGATCCTCGGGAACGTTGACGCCGAAAACCAGTTGATCGAATTACGCGTGGTTGACGAGAGTTTTCGCCAGACCGGGTATGACTGGGCACCGGACAATCAGGGCGCGGTTGCGGTGCAAAATATGTTTGGCAATCCACCCAGCCTGGGCGACAACACACCGCTGGTCTTCACTGTCGGGCAGGTGTATATGCTTGCGTTTCAGGTCGCGAACATATCAGGATCTACCGGAAATGTCGACTATCAGATTCAGTACCAGGACATCACCGGCGGGCGGGTGAACAGTGCGTGGACAAGTATCCAGCTTGGCGGTGGCGGCGGCGACTGGGTCTCCGTGATCGCATCCGCGACCCAGTCGTCGACAACCAATGGTGCACAGTTTACCGTGCCGGCTGCCATTGCGCGCGCGCCCGGGTTCAGTTCCGGTAACGGCGAGTACAGCGACGACGGTACCGCCACCGATTCGATGGGCGTCAATTCTTTCGAAGAACGCATCTTCAGCATCCTTCCTCAGGCTGCCGCTGCCGATCGGTCATATAAATTTCGACTTCGCGGCCTCAATACCAGTGGTTCGTCGGCTGTTGAAATTGGCGGCTTCACACGGTCCGTGTTTGCGCGTGCCTTTCAGGTGACCCGCGAACAAACGACCTTCCGCTGGTCGGATGCCGATGAGGCTGTGCTTGAAGATGTGGACCAGGGGATCACCGCGCCGAACGGCACCCAACTTCATTTGCGCGTCGGGATGCGTTCGAACAACGCTTCCTGGAACGGGCATTTTCTGGCGCTCCAGTATGATACCACGGCAAATTTCGCCAACGCCGACGCGAGCCCCCAATCGTTCATCATAACGCCCGCTTCAACCAACATCCGTATGTGGGACGACGGTGATCACGGCGCCAGTGATCCGGTGTCTGGAGCCAAGCATTTCACGCAGGATCCCGAGGATGGCGAGTACCACGAAAGCAATGTGCAGGCCGTCGCCCAAAACAAGACCGCAAACAGCGTCTACGAGGAAGATTTCACTGTGGAGCTGAACACGGGATTGGCTCCGGGAACGATCTTTCATATTCGCGTGGTGGAGGTCGACAGCGGGGGAAATTTCGTCGGTACGCTCGATACCTATGGCGCCACGGCGAACATCGAAGTCGGTGCACCGATCCTGCGTCAGAATTTTTATAATTGGTCGGCGAACATCGCAGTACCGATGTTTCAGGGCACAGACGACGAGCTTGAACTGCTGGTAGGCACTCCGTATATCCTTGCGTTGCAGATCGAAAACATATCCGCCTCGCCGTCGAGTGCGCAATGGCAGCTCCAGTACCAACGTGTCAACGGGACCCCCGGCGATTGGACAGATCTCGATCCGAGTTCGGCCGATTGGCAGGCGGTTGACGGACCGTTCGCGGGCGACCAGACGCCTGTACCCCAGGCCACATTCGTCAGTAACGGCGGCAATCCGCCTTCCGGCAGTCCGGGACGCGTCGACGGTGTGTATTCCGAGGACGGCACGCCGACGTTGCCGCTGAACGCCGGCGATTTTACGGAATTCTGGTTGTCCGTGCAGCCGACGCCATTGGCCGCGGGAAACAAGTATCGATTTCGCTTGAGAAACCAGAACAACGCCTTCGTATTCATCGTCTACGCGATCGCACGCGAAACAGTCAGTGAGCAGGTATCGTATCGCTGGCTTGATTTCCAGGAAGGCGCGGTGGCGTCGGAGAATAACGCTCATGACGCCGTTATCGCTCAGCCGAGTCAGGACCTGCATCTTCGGGTTGGCGTGCGCATGAACAACGGCGACGTCCCGGCCGTTCATCTGGGCGTTCAATTCGACACCGATCCGAATTTCAACGCCACGCCGCAACTGGTGCCGGTCTCGCCAGGCGACCTGACGTTTTGGGATGACGCCGACAACATCGCCGCCGACCCGATCACGTCAGTGACATTGACCGGCAGTCCGACCGCGGGCGTATATCACGAGGGCGCGGCGATCCAGGAGTCCTTTACGGCAGACACGCTGGTGGAGGAAGACTTCGCGATCCGCATCGATACGGGCGGAACGTATTATCTGCGCGTCGTCGAGATCACTGCGGCGGGCGCATTCATCTGTCCGCTCGATATTTACACCAACATCGTCATACTGGTGGGCGATACCGCGTTGATCACACAGCAGGGGTATAACTGGGCGCCGGCATCGGCGACACCTGTATTTCGGGGCTTGAACTCGGCATTGGTTTTTGATGCACAGGAGGATTTTATCCTCGCCATCCGCATCGAAAATGTGAGTGCGTCCGTGACTGTGGACTACGACTGGCAGCTGCAGTTCGAACGCACGACCGGTCTGCCCGGAATATGGAACGACGTTACGACAGTGTCCGATGAGTGGCGTGCGGTTGACGTGTCGGGTATCGCTGATGGTGCAACGGTACTACAGGGCGATTTTGTTACCGGCGTAAACGGAAACACCAACGGCCGGTATGCCGAAAACGGCATGCACGGCCCGTATCCGGCACTGGGACCGGGGCAGGGGACGGAATTCCGATTTGCGATCCGGGCATTGTTTCCCGATACCAACGGTAACCATTATCGTTTTCGCCTTACCAATTCGGGCAGCACGGCAACATTCAATTACACCTTTCCGGACGCATTCGAAAAAACCAATGACGACGACGATGACGGTCTACCCGACTGGTGGGAAGAGGAACACTACGGCGACCGGGACGAGACGCCGGGCAGCAACAGCGACGGCGACCTCTTCAATTCTCTGGACGAGTATTTCATGGACTCGAATCCGACCAACATAGGGTCGCCGCCGGTGGTGTATGTAGACGACAACGGTTCGAAGAATCTCGGCGATGGCAGCCTGTCCTTCCCATACAAATACCTCGATGACGCGATCGCCGCCGCCGCGGCGACGGACGCGATTCTGGTGGCGCCGGGTCGTTACACTCTCGAAGCGCAGCAGACGACGCAGAATACGTTCCTTTTCGCCACCGATGAGGAATTCGCATCCCTAACACGGGCGGTGAATTCCGATCCACGCCGAACGACAATTGTCGGGCCGATTCCGTCGGGTGCGGTCGGGCCCGCCGGGCAGATGCTGGAGGTGTCGGCGCCGCGCTTTCTCATTTCGGGATTTACCGTGCGTTTGTATCGCGACAACGCACCGGTGATTTCCTATGATGTGGGTGCATCCCGCAATATCGTGGTGATTCGCAATATGGTTTTCGCCGACAACACGACCGACGACTGGCCGGTACTACAGCCGACCGGCGTCCAGTCGTCGCCGATTCTGTATGGCTACAACAACAGCTTCCACGGCAACAGCAACAATGCCGCGGCGGGGACTGACATTTTCACAGCTGTGTTTCAGGGGGATCCGCTGTTCCTGGCGCACAACGACGTGTCCGACAACATCGGCGACGGCGTGCTTGTGACCGGCGTCGGCACCGGCAACATACAGAATAATGTCTTCCGCAACAATCGGAAGGGCGATGCCTCGCTTGCCGTGCAATTCCGCGACGATGGTGCATTGACGGCCACATTCGCGGTAAATAACAACGCCGGCGTCACGGGGGATAGCCAGGATGAAACCTACTTTGCAGGAACGCATTTGCCGATGCCCGGATCGGCCGGCGTCAACAGCGGCGATCGCTCGTTCGTTCCGGTGGACCAGCGCGGCCGAGTCCGAAATCTTGGCGGCTTGCCGGATCGTGGTCCTTACGAGGTCGATCCTCTGGACGGCGATGGTGACGGTATTACCGACGCAACCGAGATATTGACCAATCCACTTCTGCCCGACACCGATGGAGACGGGTTGGAAGACGGCGAAGAGGTCAATGGCGTGACCATTCAGGGGGTGGTGTTTCCGCCGACCGATCCCGTTTCCGCCGATTCCGATGGAGACATGATCGGCGACATGGACGAGGTCGCCTTCGGCACGAATCCGCGTGATGCGACAGATATCGATGCGTTGCCGACCACGTCGACCGTATCCTTCGAGGATGCGGACTGGATGCCGGGGCAGCCGGTCGCGGCACACACCATGATCGGTCTGGACAACCAGGCGTTTGGCAATCCCGGCGCGATTGTACGTGATGCTATCAGTTCTCCGATCACCGGGCATCCGGTAATCTCCGCGGCTTTCGAAGGGCAGCGTTGCCTTGAATTTCGCGGCGACGCGGGGTCGGGCATCTTCAATGAATCCTCTGTTATCGTTTACGGCACCCCGAATGTCGCCGGCACCTTCGATGTCTGGATTACACTGGCCATCTACCTGCCGCGATCACCGCTTCCAACAGATTTTCGCGAGGCGGCGCATTTTGGCGGCGCCAACATTGCGATCGACGAAAACGGCAATCTCGCCACCGGCGACGGGGATCTGGAAAAGTGGATTGTGAATAGCACGATTACGATTCCTGACGATTGGGCGCAGGTCGCGATACACCGGCGCAACCAGTTCGACGTCGACGAAAAATTCGATCTCTATTACTCGCCGGATGGGAATACATGGGAGCTGATGTTCGCCAATATCACGATATACCCGGTGATTGCTACGCCTGCCGGCTTTATTCGGACTACCTTCTCCAGCGTTAACGAGCAACGTACATTTTTCGATATTCCGATCGCGCACGTGTTTGCGCCGTTCCCAATCGCCGACTTCGATCCGGCCTTCGATCCGGGTGCACTGCCGATGCCGCCGATTTTACCGGTACTGCTGGCGGATTCGCCGCGGTTCACGCGCACGCAAACGGCGTCGATCGACTATTCAATCGACGAGGTAGGCGGTGGGAACCTCGAGGTTGGAACGTTGAACTACGTGTTGTTGGATCAGTCGGAGGACATCAATCTTTCAGCCAGTCTGGGAATGGTTGCATCGGGCGCGACGCTTCGTGTGTCGTTGGAGAATCCTGTGAATTGCGGGACGAGCCGTGTCTTTACGCTCGATATCGTGAAGCCGTAGTCCGCCTCGCGCTTGACGTCCGGACAGTGGTGCCCGTACCCGCACATACGCTTGCCCTCCGGTCGCTGTGGTAAAACATATAGATGCCGGTTGACACGTCGCCTGGGAAGAAAGTTCGGCCTACGGCGATACCGCCCGGCGATCAACTGGTCAGACGCGTACAAGAGCGCAGGCTTTCGCGCGCGCCAGTCTCGATTCAGCACGTTCGTCGGTGCTGTGAAACAGCGATTCAATAAGCTCGAAAAGGCCTTCCAGCGAAAACGGCTTTTCAATACAGGCGTCCGCTCCGGCTGATAAGGCCCGCTGTCGATTAGGGTTATGATCGAAGCAGCCGCTTCCTGACATCGCGATCAACCTGGTGTCGGGATAGTCGTTGTGCATGCGTTCAAGGACATCAAAACCGCTTTCCGGTCCGAGAAACAGATCCGTGATTACGAGATCTACCGGACTTTCGGGCATCAGCTCGAATGCCGCCGCGCCGTCCGCAACGACATCGACGATATAGTGCTCACGCAACCCGAGCAACTTGCCGAGCATCGTACGTATCGATATGTCGTCATCGACGACGATAATGTGGATATCTTTCATGGTCTCGTGCGTGCGCCGGCATGTCGCCGGTATACCTGCATTATTGCAGCTGGAATTGTTCCGGCTGCCGTTACCTCGTACAGTTCGCATGCGCTGTGCCAATAATAACACCAGAGCTCGATTTATGTTGAGCTCAAATGTCTGTAAAGTTGAATGCCATTATTCTTGCATCGTTTAGCAGGTGTGTATGCGGCGCGCTGATAAAATGGACGTTCAACTTTACAGCTCTGTCGAACTCTGTTACACATTGCCCGCCGGAACGTTTGCACACATTTCATGCTCCGATGTCCAACGAAGGGCGGAACATCCACGAATCCGTAAGAGGTGTACGAAACACGTTGGAAGTTCACAGCATTAGATGTGGAATTTCTCGCGCTGTGCAGACGGACCGTACGCACACATCTGACGTTGTGAGGTCCAACGAGCGCGACGGCAAAAACCCAAACTATATGTGGCGTTGGGCCGACAGGCCAGGCTAAAGCCTGGATGAAGACGTCCGTCTCGCCAGAGCCGGACGGGACTCAAGCAGATCGCTCTTTAGAAATGGCGGTAGTGGTGATGGGCTCCATATTGTTGCGGAATAGTTGCTCATGCTACGTGTTGTCCGGCGGCAGGCCCACGCAACGTTGGCGTATTTCAGCCGTTCAGACGGAGGTGTCGGCGTTGTCGAACCAGCGATCCAGTTCCCGCACGAGTTTATCGAGGTCCAACGGTTTGGTCAGATAGCCGTTCATTCCGGCGGCACGGCATTTTTCTTCCAGGCCGGGTGCGCCTTCTGCAGTAAAGGCCACGATTGGCACCGGTTTCCTGCCGTCCTCCATCGCCCGAATTCCGCGGGTCGCCTCAATGCCGTCCATTATCGGCATACGTATATCCATTAGTACCAGATCATAGGTGTTGTCGGAAATCCGTTTCAAGGCTTGGACGCCGTTTCCGGCGATGTCGCACCGGATCCCGATCATTTTCAGCGCCTTCCGCGCGAGCATCTGGTTGACCAGGATATCGTCGACGACAAGTACGGTTTTTTGATAATCTCGAACTACACGCTTTTTTTGCGTGCGGCGTTTTTCCGGATCGACGTCGATAGTGGCTTTAGGATTCATATGCAACACCCTGGTCGCCACAGATACGGGAGGCGTCAGTGAATAGCTTGGCTGATTTTTATTGCGTAGTGTAGGCACGATCTGTCTCCTCTGAAGCCAGCACTAACGTTACGGTAAAGGCGGCGCCGCCGGTTTCGATATTTGCCGCACTGATCGAGCCGCCGCATTTCGCCAGCATCATCTTAATGAGCGTCAGGCCGATACCGAGATTGTGCTTTCCGGTGTGTGCCGACTGGTATGGATCGAATATTTCCGTGTGTTCCGGCAGGCCTGATCCGGTGTCGGCAACAGTGATCTGTACCGCGTTTCCGCCGTGTCTGGTTGTGATCGTGATCCAGCGGCCGTGGTCACGGGTGTGTCTCTGCATTGCGGCGACCGCGTTATTGATCAGGTTGATCAGGATCTCTTCCAGGTGGAGTTCGTCGCCCTGTGCAGGTGGATCCGTCACACACAGCTTGAGCAACAGTCGAGTCTGGTGTTGAACAAGGCTTCTGTGCATCCTTGCCGCCACGCGCCGCACCATTGCGTTGACATCGACCGATTTCACGACATTCGCGGTGTTGTCGGCGAGGCGGACCATGCTGTCCGTTATGCGTTGAATCCGGTCGACCTGATCGTTCATTCGGATAAGGATTTTTCCCAGGGGATTGTCCGCTTCTTCGATTGTTGGCCGAAATCTGCGAAATGCCAGGTCGATACTCAACGTCAACACGGACAAGGGTTGGCGTATTTCATGAATAATGCCGGTCGAAACAAGTTGGTCCCGGGCTGAGCGGCATGTGGCTGGCGGTTCGACAATGTCGTCCACGATCCCGGTCAGGTCGGTAACCTGCCAGAACAGTGTAATGTCGGAGTCGGCATGAGTCGGAACCGGCGTGCCGGAGTCGTACAGCAACCGCAATTCCGCCCAGAATGTGGAGCCGTCTTTTCTTCGATGCCGGTGGATTTGTCGCGACATGCCGAACGACAACGCCGCACGTATACGGTTCTGAGTCCGTGTCGCGTCCAGTTCCACAAAAAGCACGCTTATCAGTTTTCCGACGACGTCGTCACTGTCGAACTCGTAAATTTCAGCCATTGCGTCGTCCCACTCCACGATGCGTCCAAGCTGATCGGTGTGTATCACGACATCCGGCTGAACAATGGTGGCGCGGCACGCTGAATCGCGCCGTTGATGTGATATGTCTGGCATCATTTCCAGTTGCATCATTGTTGAATGCTCTCGTTTTGCAGGCGGATCCCCGGCGAGATCCACCCGCGTTGATGAACGCGCGGAAGGGAAACCTGCCACGAATCGCGGGTGATTATGGCGTTGCCGGCGGTCATCTACCGACCACGTACTGATTCAAGTATAGAGTAGTTCCGAAGGACGGAGTATCAGGGTTTCCCCTATTTTCCGCGAAGAGGTGATGGCCGTTCCCGGTGGCGAGGGCAAACGCGCGGCGGTTTTCGGGCAAGGATTCCGGGGTGGCCGGGATGTGTCAGTCGACCCGGTTTGCGTTGAGAATGGCGAACTGCAGGAGTTGAAAGCCCGATATAAGTCCCAATTTTTTCTTGATATTGGCGCGGTGGCTTTCTACCGTCTTTATGCTGATAAACAACATATCTGCAATCTGTCTGGTCGAGCGGCCGTTCCCGATCAGGTCGAGAATCTCCAGTTCCCGATCGGTCAGCGTCGCCAGGGGATCGGAGGTGTGTTCAAGGTACCTGCCTTTTACGGACGTCGAGATCAATTCATCACTGAGATAAACGTAGCCATCCATGATTCTGCGAATCGCGGCAACAACCGGTTTGCCGCTCGCTGTTTTCATGATGAACCCATTTGCGCCCGCCCGCAGGGCGCGCTGCGCGTAGACACGTTCGTCGTGCATCGACAACACCAGAATCCGCAACGTGTCGTCGCGATTCCGCAGGTCGCGAGTCAGCTCAATGCCGTTCCTGCCTTGCAGGCCGACGTCGACAACGGCGATATCCGGTTGCGTCTCCGCCACTACCGACATCGCCTGATTGTAGCCGTTCGCCTCGCCGACCACCGAGAAGCAAAGCTCGGCCTCGAGTACGACACGGAGTCCCTGTCGCACGATCGGATGATCATCGACGATTACAATTCGAACTTGACCTGTGTGCCAAGATTTCATGGTATTTCTGCGCTCTCTGTTGGGCATGCGCAGTCGGCCATGTAGTCGGGGGTTACGAGTTAGTTGCGGCTGTTTTGCCGCGTGACAATCACGGTGGCGCCGCCGTTTGTTGCCTGCGAGATCTTAAAGTCGCCTCCGATCAGTTTGGCGCGTTCGCGCATGATCTTCAGTCCCAGGCCCGCTGTGCGCGTGGGCGCGCTGTCGATGCCGCGGCCGTCGTCGACCACCGAAAGGACGAGCCCCTGCGATGTCGTCGCCAGGCTGATTGCGATCGTGTCCGCCTGGCCATGTTTGATCGCATTGGTCATAGCTTCCTGGGTGATACGGTAAAGATGGATGACAGCTTCCCCCTGCAAGTCGATGTCGGGATCGGCCTGTAACGTACATCTGACCTCGAACAGCGATTCCATCCGTCGGCACAAGTCTTCGAGCATGCGGATCAGGTCTTCCGGCTTGACGTCGGCCGGATAAATAATTTGGTTGAGGTCGCGTGTGATACGAATGACGATATCAAGGAGGTTTGTCAGGCGATCGAGGTCCTGCAGTGCAGATTCTGAACTGTCGGCAAGCTTGGTCCGGAGTTTGTCGCAGACCAACGCGGCGCCGAACAGGTATTGTCCCACCAGATCATGCAGATCCTGTGCCACCTTTTGTTTTTCACTTTCCGCTATCGTCAACACCATGCGTTCCATCGAGCGCAGGGTCGTGATGTCGTGGCAGGTAACGAGGCGCGTGCCGTCTCTGATCGACACGCCGCGTATGTTCGTCAGTACGATGTGACTGTTGCCGGATTTGTCGGTGATCTCGAGTTCGAGATTGGATGCCTCCGGCGGCAGTGTTCGGCCGTGTTCCTCAAAGAGACCGGGACCAACAAGCTCACGAATATTTGCCATCGCCTGCACGTCATTCTGGGTATGACCGAATATGACATGCACGTTCGGACATACAAACACGAAGTGGCCTTGGGCGCCCGTGATGAATACCGAATCGGCGATATTCTCGAGGACCAGCCGATGGAACCGCTCGGATTCCACCAATGCCTTGCGGATCTGGCGGTCGACGGTAATGTCGTGGCCGACCGCCTGGATTTCGCGGACTTGGCCGTGATCGTCGAATATGGCGCGGCTGGTCCATTCAAGCCACCGTGCCGGACCCGACCGAATTGCCACTCGGCATTCGAGTCTGACCACCGGATCATCCGGCGTCAGCGCCGCGATTCGCATACGCATCGTGGCGGCATCGGCATCGACAATGGCGGTGTAGAATGTTGCGTTTCCGGTGATCTCCGCTTTATTGCCGACGTAGTTCCGGTAACACGGATTGGCGAACAGGATGGCATCGGTCTGCGGCTCCC
>JAJFLQ010000146.1 GCA_021772615.1 Verrucomicrobiota bacterium
TGAGCTTTATCTCATTACCGTGGCGGCCTGTCTGAAGCTAAGACCAAAACTTCCGCCTAACGGCGGTACTCAGACAGATCGCAACTCGGTTTACGATCACTTTACAGATAGCCGCAAGCTTGAGCATGGATCATGATAGGAACGATAAAGTGGTCGCCCGTACCGTCGATTTGATGTCCACAAAATGGGCGTCCCACTTTACAGGGCTTTTACCTCAGACTGCTGAACTCTGAGCCACATATCGCACCTTGTTTCAGCGAGTTGCGGAGAACCCGAGATATCAAGCTATTAAAATTGCTGTCGATCTTGAAAAACGTAGTATCGGGTTGTAGATACTTACTCAGAATATTGACACCAGCACGCCGGAAGGACGGCTGTTTTTCCATATGACAGCTGCGTTTGATGAGTTTCAGCGAGAACTGATTGTCAAAAATAAAAGGGCTGGATTAGACATTGCACGCAAACGTGGCGCAAGGGTAGCAGGCCGTCACTGATCTGATGACTCAAGACAGAATTCGCACGGCAGAGGCGATGCTGTAGGATACGGAGAATTAAGAGAAAAATAAATCCATTCCTACTACTGCGGAAAAATGAAAAAGATAAGAAAATTACAACTCTACAAATGGTCATCGCTACTGTTGACGGCGGTGCTAATTTGGGCCATTGGTCTCCATGATCTTCATCATTTCGGTGAAGACGAACAGCTTACTTGCGAGACTTGCGGCAAGATCGGTGAATTATCTGATGTTGCATTCCATAGCGCTGGCACGTGCAATGATCCAAGCCATCATCATCACGATGATCACTCGTCATCCGATCATTCAGATAATTGTATCGTCTGCCTAGGAAGTGGGATTGCTTTCAATACACCACGCCTGATACCAATCACATCTCCCTACCTAACGCTTTCCTCTATACCTTCAGGAAACGAAACATTTTTCTCCATACACCTTACCTCCGCCTCACCGCGAGGCCCGCCCGTAAAAATCGTCTCCACAATTTAGGATTCAATTTTACCGGCTGAAGTATCGGGATCGACTCAAGTGTCTTCTCTAAGAGTCGTTTATGCTTGTGCCTGGATATCGTGGTTACGTGACGAAAGAAATGATTTCGTTCTGTCGCTTAATATCCCTGCTGCACACATTTGCTATCCCTTGGCGAGCTGTCTCTTTTCAAAAACACCACTTTTTGATTTACCTAATGTGGTTTACTTCACGCCAGAATCTCCCGTTTCTCCAACACGTTTATTCAGAATCTAAAGGAAAGCATAATGAATTCTGTTTGCAAATCAATCGTTGTATCAACGATCATAATATTCGCAGGGTTAGCCGCTACAGGAGAAGAATACAACAGCAGTGATGCAGTGCTTCGCCATGAAATAAAGCAGCTAAAGGACTTAATATTAGGAATTCAGGAAGAATCTGTTCGTGATACCGAACGGCTGCAGCAAGAAATCGAGACGTTGCGAAACGGCTATGAAAGCCAAATCTCGGAGCTAAACCAAAAGATCACTCGGATTGAAGCTGGTAAATCAAGCACTGGAGAATCGGTTGGCATAGCCAAAACTTCACGAAAGATAAGGGATAACAGCTTCAACCCCTCAATCGGCGTGATTCTGAACGGCACGTTTTCCGATTACTCCGAGAAAGATTCGGAGATGTTCGGATTCGGCATTGGCGAAGAAGGAGAGCGTGGCCGTGAAGGTCTTGCCATTGATGAATCCGAGATCAATTTCTCCGCCAATATTGATGACAAGTTCTATGGCAGCGTGACAGCCGCCATTGTACGAGAGGAAGGATCGGATATCGTCGAGTTGGAAGAGGCTTATATCCAGACTCTCCCGGATTTCGGCTTGCCGGGTGGCTTCACCTTAAAAGCCGGGCGAGCTTTTTGGACCCTGGGTTATCTCAACGAACACCATACCCATGGTGATGACTTCGCGGATCGTCCGTTACCCTACCGGGCGTACCTGAATAAGTCATTCAATGACGACGGTATAGAAGTTAGCTACGTACTGCCCACGGGATTTTACACCGAAATTGGCGGTGGCGCTTTTCGCGGTGAAGATTTTCCTGTCGGAGATCCAACGGGATCCTCTCCGCAAAGCTATTCGGCATTTTTCCGAGTCGGCGGAGATCTCGGTGACAATCATTCGTGGAGACTCGGTGGATATTGGTTGGGTGCAAATGCTAACGAGCGTGGCTCCAACGAGGACACGGTGACGTTTTCTGGAGAGAGTGATCTTTATGGCGCGGACTTTAAGTATATATGGGCTCCAACAGGGAATGCAAATGAAAGTGAAGTCATCCTGCAAACCGAATATTTTCAACGCGATGAGGATGGGGTCTACGATGACACCAACGTTGGAACCGGTCCTGTTGCGTTTGATGACTCCACTAGCGGATGGTATGCGCAGAGCGTTTACAAGTTCCACCCGCAATGGCGAGTCGGAATCCGATACAGTGAACTGCAATCGGCGGATACCCCTGTTGGGCTTGTGGGCAGTGCGCTCGACGCAGCCGGATATGATCCACACAGTCTATCGGTCATGATCGACTGGACGAACAGCGAGTTCAGCCGTCTCCGATTGCAGTATTCACATGACGAATTGAGTCGGGGTGGTGAGGATGATCAGTTGATTTTGCAATATATCGTTAG
Organism: Verrucomicrobiota bacterium; assembly: GCA_021772615.1. GTDB lineage: Bacteria > Verrucomicrobiota > Lentisphaeria > JABSQK01 > JAJFLO01 > JAJFLQ01. The sequence continues at coordinate 2,659 of JAJFLQ010000146.1, forward strand.
TCTCGGCGCACACGGCGCTCACAAATTCTGATCAAGGAGATGCCAATTATGCGTTATTTACTACTATTTACAGCCGGATTTTTCGTGCTCTGCCCACGAGCGGTATACGCGAAAGTTCGTGTGTTTGCATGTGAACCCGAGTGGGCGGCATTGGCCGAGGAAATCGGTGGTGACCAAGTATCGGTATTTACCGCAACGTCTGCACGACAGGATCCGCACTATATTCGCGCCAAACCAAGTCTCATCGCACAGATACGAAAAAGCGATCTGGTGATCGGCTCGGGGGCCAGCCTGGAGGTTGGCTGGCTTCCCGTTCTGCTGCGTAAGGCCGGAAATTCAAGAATAACGCCTGGCAATACTGGATTCTTTATGACATCGGAGATTCTACCCCTATTAGAAAAAACAGGGGCTTCGGACAGAAGCCACGGAGACGTTCACCCAGATGGGAATCCCCATGTACATTTGGATCCGTCTAATATCAGTCTGGTTGCCGATGAACTCGTCGAACGTTTCGTGCTAATCGATAGCGAAAACCAGGCTTATTTTCGAAATCGGCATGCAGATTTTTCCAGACGATGGAGTGCAGCGAAAGCACGTTGGAACGATTTAGTTGGTAGTTTGAGAAATAAGAAAGTCGTCGTTCATCACGCGTCTTTTTCTTATCTTGAAAATTGGCTTGGCCTCAGTCGAATTGCAACGTTGGAACCGAAGCCTGGATTACCGCCGACGACAACCCATCTTGAATATTTGCTCACAATACTAAGAAAACATCCGGCTGCGGTAATTCTGCGGACACCTTATAACCCGGACAAAGGTAGCGTTTGGCTCTCAGCAAAGACGGGAATTCCTGCACTCGAACTGCCGTACACCGTGGGGGGAAATGAGCATTGCCAAGACCTCTTCTCTCTCTTCGACCACACCCTAGAGCTATTGCAGGGGATGACGGATGTTAAGTAGCGAATTATTCGAGATCGTCGCTCCTGCATTTTGCGCCGGTCTCATGATCGCCCTGACTCATGCACCTCTTGGTCTAGAGGTTTTTAAGCGCGGAATCATCTTCATTGATCTTGCCATCGCACAATTCGCCGGTCTTGGAATGGTAGCAGCAAATTTGCTTTTCCAGGAACCGGCGTGGTGGACCATTCAGATCGTCGCCCTGGGATCGGCAATCGCCGCTGCGCTAGTGTTTCGAATAACGGAACGAATAGTACCCCTGGAACAGGAAGCGATAATTGGAAGCAGTTTCGTCCTGGCTGGAGCCACGGCACTTTTGCTTTTGGCTAACCAACCTCATGGAGGTGAGGAGGTACAGCATCTTCTATCCGGGCAAATTCTCTTCGTCTCCTGGCAAGATGTTCAATTCCATGCCCCTGTATATTTGGGCATTCTCCTGTTGTGGTTTGGTTGGCCGAATCAAGCCAGAAAAGGGAATTTGTTTTACCTGTTGTTTGCTATAGCAATTACATCTTCTGTTCAATTGGTGGGGGTTTTTGTGGTTTTCGCCAGCCTGATATTGCCTGCTCTTGCCTCCTCAAACTCCCAAAATAGAGTCATTTCAGCATGGATCTGTGGTGTTGTCTCTGTGTTTGCCGGAATTGGTGTCTCCGCAGGCATAGATGCTCCCACAGGCCCTGTATTGGTCATTTCCTATGCGATCGCCGCCGCGATCATTCGCATTTTGACTGCCATTTCCAATTTAAGGTACTCAAGAAGAAATTGAGTTGTGATCGATGCATGGTGTCATCCAAACCATAGAAGTGTCTACCGTATCTTTTCCGGGGAACCGCATGGGCTAGTACGCTTAAGGGCTTTCTCAAGCTGTTATGTCGCAGAATCGGCGTTCTCTTATAGCAACAGACGTACAGCCGATAACCGGGATCAGTTGCGGCTTGCGGCGGGGAATCCCATGTCGCCGCGGAGAATGGCAAAGTACGTATCGTTCAGTATCCGCGATTTTGCGACATCGCGTGTAGTTGAATCCATCGTAGCGGCATTGAGATACGCCGTGAGCCGTCGGCTCTGTTGCGTCAACTGATTGAGGTAAGGTACGTGCAGCCGATTGTGCTCGATGATCACGGCTGCTGTCGGTGCCTCAAGCACAGCCACATCGGTGCTGCACTGGAACGTTTGGAAATCGTGTCGCGGTGCATGCAGTGCGGCGGTGTCCGTGACGGTCAATTGAGAAGGTGCCATATCGTGAGTTCCTTGTGGTTATCCTATTCACTCACCCGGCCTTTGCCATGGTCGCATAGCGGCGACGAGGCGGCGGGCAAATCCTTGGGTGTGGGAATAGCAAGTACCGCGCCATTTACATATGGACGCAACTATGCGGTGGGGCAGGGGAGCGATATTGACATCGTAAGGAGGATTGTTGCCCGGCCGATGGGCGGGTTCCTTGTCATGCATAAATGTACTACAAGATGTTCGACGATAGGTTGTAAGGTCGCGCATTGGTATCTTGTGTTTTCGCGGGAGGAGCATCGCGCGTAAACCAGCTTCGGGTCATAGCACGTCCATCGGTGACGGCGCTGCTAAAGGTATGTGCGCAAGGAAGAATTTTCCGTAGGACAAAAGCGCGGCGTTACGGCTGTCGCAGTTGTTCCCAGGTTTGGCGATATGCGGCATTTTCCCGCCGCAATCGTGAAATACGTTCTGTTGCGTCCACAACTCGCAACTGATCGTAGCGGTGCATGCCAGGCGTATTCTTGGCGGGTGTTTTGCCTGGCTGCGGTGCATGCCAGAGGTGGAGAATGGGAAGGTAGGTGTACGGGTACAGCTTCAATGTCTCGGCGCGATCGCGGAACTCGTTGTCTTCTCCGCCCCAACCGACAAACTTCTCGTCGAATCCGCCAATGGCGTGGAAGGCTGCAGCACCGACGCCGATACTACCGCCGGCTACGGCGTTCTGAACGATCGATTCCGGTGCGCGGTCGAATCGCATGTCGCGGTTCTCAATGATATCGAGAGTGTGCTGATTGGACAAATAAAAAATGTATCGCTTGAGATTGACGACATCGTAGCCCTCGTCGAAACGAGCCTTGATTTCCGAGGCGTAACACTCGGGCACCATAAGGTCATTGTCATGAAACACCAGCACCCGTCCGCGGGCACGCGCGGCACCAACATTAAATGCGTGGGCCCTGTTGTACAGTGATCCTGGTTCCTCGACCGGTGTGTGGATGTAGCGCACCCATTTCGGCAAAGCCAATTCGACCTCGCGCTGGCAACTCTGCTCAACGACGATGCACTCAAACTGAATGTCCTGTTGTGCCGCGATGCTCTCCAGTGTAAGTAAGAGCAGCGCCAGCCGAGCCGTGCCGCGGTGGCCGATGATGAAGGAGACCTCCGGCGTGTCGGAAGACGATGCGTCCGCTAGAATTCTTACGGGACAATGACGAAAAGCGCATTGCATTATCCGCGTGCCCAGAAAGGGCAGAATTCTTGGCGCGTGTAGTTCCGAACTCCATTTCCAGTTGCATATCACACCGCCGCCATCCGGCGATAACGTGATGTCCTCACGTCGGTTTCGAATTGTGAGCCATTGGGTGTCGGTGCTTGAGGTCGCAGAGAGGTAGCGGTGCACGTCAAGTAGCAGGACACCGGCGAGTTCTCTGCAATATGTCAACACATGAGGCATCTTCATCTCTTTCCGTGCTGGATGATGTCGCGTGGATGGCCCGGATAGCATTACTGCCGGCAGACTCGTGACTGCAAAACGCCCATTTTCTGTGGGCAGAAAGACCATACAAATAAAGCCGGGGATAACAAGATTCTGCCGGCAAAATCGTGTTTTTCTGTCTTGCTGAAAATCGGCTATGTGGCATTTCGCATTGAAAATCGACAGCTGTCCGCAATCTTACCGCTATGAAAACAGCATTCAAGGCGGGGCAACGGTGGTTAAGCGAGGCGGAGCCGGAATTGGGACTCGGCTCGGTCGTCGCGTCGGACGATCGCGAAGTGGAAATGCATTTCGCCAGCCGCGGTTTGACGCGTCGCTACGCGTGCGATAGCGCGCCCCTGCGACGGATCCGATTTGAGACCGGCGACCGTGTGGTCGACCGCGGTGGTGTTACGGTGCTCATCGAGGACGTCGATCATTCCGATGATCTCTTGACCTATTTCGGGGATGGCAGGGTTCTTCCGGAGAGGGATCTGGGCGACTCGATGGATTTCCGCGGTCCGGAAGAGCGCCTCGCGATGGGCTCGATCGACACCAATGAACTTTTTGATCTTCGACTCAAGGCGACGTCGAAGCGGTGTGAACTGCTGTCCAGCCCGGTGCGTGGTTTGATCGGAGCGCGGATCTCATTGTTGCCGCACCAGTTGTACATCGCCTCGGAAGTCTCGGCCCGCCATCACATCCGGGTCATGCTCGGCGACGAAGTCGGTTTGGGAAAGACCATTGAGGCCGGCCTGATCCTGCATCGCCTGATCCTGTCGGGCCTGTGTGGAAGAGTGCTGATTGTTGTGCCGGAATCTCTCCAACACCAATGGTTTCTTGAACTCTGGCGGCGCTTCAACCTGATTTTCAGTCTCTATGATGAAAATCGCTGCTGCGGCGAAGGTCGCGACAGACCGGATTGCAATCCGTTCCTCGAAAGCGCTCGGGTATTGTGCAGTATTGATTTTCTCGACGCGCACCCCGAACGTCACGAACAGATACTGGCCGCAGGCTGGGATATGCTGGTGGTTGACGAGGCGCACCACCTGATATGGACGCCGGATGGATGCGACGAGCGATACCGTCGCATAGAATCATTAGCCCAGGGGATTTCGGGCGTGATGCTGCTCTCGGGAACGCCGGATAAACGTGGCGACAGCGGGCATTTTTCCCGCCTACGCATTCTGGATCCCCTTCGATTTCATCTTCTGAAAAAATTCGAGAGCGAACAATCGGAGTATATTGAAGTCGCCGACGTCGTTGAAGAACTCCTTGGCGAAGGTGTCGTATCCGCACAGCGAATCCGTACGCTCTGTGACACCTATGGTTGTAGCATGGATCTGGTGGACATCGATCTCGACGCAGTGTGCCACGGTCACCGGGATGAGCGGAACCGGCTCGTCGCGTACCTCGTGGATCATCACGGCACCGGCCGCATGTTTTACCGCAATCAACGGCGCGATGTCCCCGGATTCCCATCACGACAGCCGATTTTCCACGAGGTGGGGCTGGGCGACGCTGCCGCGTTGCCGCAGATAGCGCCGGACGCGGTCGATCGTTTCCCCACGCCTGAATTCACCGTTGCTCAGGAAGCGTGGGACGAATGGTGGGCGCATGATCCCCGCGTCCAGGTGGTGATTGACCTCTTGACCCTGAATCCGCATGAAAAAATACTTGTGATCTGTGCGAAGGTGGAATCGGTTCTGGCGTTGCAGAATCAGTTGGAGATGCGTGCCGCGGTGCGTCTGGGAGTGTTTCATGAAAAATTGTCGCTGATTGTGCGGGATCGCAACGCTGCGTACTTTGCGGAACCGGATGGCGCCAGGGTGCTGCTGTGTTCTGAAATCGGGAGTGAAGGACGCAACTTCCAATTCTGCCGACGTCTTGTGCTTTTTGATTTGCCATTCGATCCCGAGTTGCTGGAACAGCGGATCGGAAGATTGGATCGAATCGGACAGCAGCGTGACGTGATGATTCATGTCCCCTATATCAGGAACAGCGGACAGGAGATATTGAAATTTTGGTTTCACGACGGCATGAATGCGTTCCAGACACCTGTCGGGAGGGCCGACGAAGTCTTGCGTGAGTTTCGTCACCGCATCCTGGCACTGGCTGCCGACGATCCGTGCGCGCGTGACGAGTCGGCCCTTGATCTGCTCGCACGGGACACTGCCGACAGCTGTCGGCGTATTCGTCGTGATCTGGAGCGCGGGCGGGATCGCCTGCTGGCGTGGCAGTCAAACAGACCTGGGGTAGGGAAGAAGTTGGTCAATCGGATCGAGCAGGTCGACACGTCGTCGGAACTACCCACATTCCTCGAGTCGTGTTGCCGCCATCTGAACGTCACGGTCAGCGAACATGATTACGATGATACCTGGACGCTTGGCGGCGAAGGCGACGGCCACCGTTTGCCTGGCTTGTCGGAAGCCGGAGATCTAGTCACGTTTAGCAGACGCCGGGCACTTGCGAGAGAGGACCTCGTTTTTCTCTCCTGGGAACATCCAAGCGTGGTCGGTGCTGTCGACCTCCTGCTAGGGTCGTGGTCCGGACGTGCGGGTTATGCTGTGTGGCAGGACGATGCAAGTCGCGCTATCTTGCTGGAGACCGTATTCCTGGTGCAATGCGTGGCGCCGGCGATACTGCGACCCGACAGATTTCTTCCGCCCACGCCGGTGCGGATCATGATAGATCACCTGGGATCGGATCTCACGGATTCGCTGCCGCATGAGACACTGGTGCGACATCTCAAGGATGATTCGAAGGCTCTCTTATTGCGCAAACAAGAGGTAACGAAGCAGTTGCTGCCGGACATGATCTCGAAGAGTCGCGAATACGCCTGTGTCCGCAAGCAACGTATCGTCGCGGACGCCGTGGCTAGGCTCCATTCGTCATTGGACCGCGAGATCGACAGGCTCCAGGTCTTGGCTGCGACCGGTGCGCCGGTTCGCAGCGAGGCGACCGGACAGCTGCAGGACGAGCGGCGGCAACTCCAATGCAGCTTTGAAGCATCGGTCCTGCAGCTCGATGCGATCCGGCTTGTTTGGCGCGGGCCGGCGACCTGATGGCTGTCGTGACCACGTAGCGGTGGGCGGTAACCGCCGCCGCAGAAAACCAAAACCAGATCTGTTCGAATGAGCAGTCACACGCTTCACAAATCCAGCGATTACCTCGCGCCGGCCACCGATGAACGAGCGGATACGCCGGTAACGGGTGCCGTACGTTTGGACATCATCGTTTTCGCCGTGCTCTATATCATTGTCGGGCACGCAGCAACAGTGGTCACGTCGTCGTCCGTGTACGCGCCTGCGGTACAACCGGCTGTGGGTATTGCGGTTGCTGCGGTCCTCACTGCCGGCTATCGCAACTGGGCGGCGGCCTTCCTCGGCACTCTCGCCCTGCACGCCATCCACATGCATAGAGTCGACCAGCAGTGGTATGTGGCGATCGTTATCGCGAGCGGCACCACATTGGGGGTGCTGCTGGCTGTGTATATTGTACGACAACGGTGCGGCCGTGATACGGCGTTTTCGCGGGCGTCGGCCGTCGCGATGTTTGTCGTCGTAGGTGCGCCTGCCGGATGTCTACTCAGTTCGATTTGCGGTGCCGGCTCACTCTATCTCTTCGGCATCGTTGCAGCTGAGGATATCGTCTTCAACTGGTGGTGCTGGTGGGGCGGGGAGATTATCGGTGTTGTACTTGGAGCGCCGCTGGTACTGGTAGTGATTGGACGTCCGCGCGACTTATGGCGATCACGCCGGGGGCCTATCGCACTGCCCCTGTCCCTGTCACTGGTATTGTTGAACGTACTTTTTGCCAGTACGAGCGAATTGGATCGCGACGCGGTTCGTGCTGAATTCGACCAGCGGGCCTTTTTTCTCGACATGACCTTTCGCAGCCGGCTGGCGCGTTATGTCGAAATGATTCACTCCGTTGGCAGCCTTTTTGCCAGTTCCGAACACGTAACGCGAGCTGAGTTTCAACGATTCACTGACGTGGCACTGGCGCGTAGTCCGGGAATACAGGCCGTATCATGGAATCCGTACGTGCTGCGCGAGGATCGCGCGCGGCTTGTGGCACAAGCCGCGCGCGATGGCTTCGGCGGTTTTGAGTTTATGGAACGGAACGATGACGGTGAGCTTGTCCGAGCCGCAGACCGTGAAACCTATGTCGTTGTCTAATTTATCGAGCCGTATGACGACAACCGCGGTGCTCTTGGGTTTGATGTGGCATCCGATGCCATTCGAGGCAACACGCTGGAGCACGCGCTCAACGCTGGCGCGTTGACGGCAACGCCCGCGATCTCCATGGTGCAGGAGTCGGGAGGTCAGCGAGGTGTGGTTATGTTTCTTCCCCTGTTCCGCACCGTTGACGATGACACCGATACGGCTGGTCGTGGGGCCTTACGTGGCTATGTCGCGGCTGTTTTTCGTATGAAGGACATGATGCACGCGGCATTCCGGGATATTGATGTTAGCAATATCGGCATTCGTCTACTTGACTTGGATGAGCCTGAAGCACTTGCTGCGATACGCTCTAAAACGACCGACTTCCGCGGCCGTGGGAGGCGGATTCAGCAGTCGTTTACACACTACAATCTGCGACGGATCACCAAATACGATGTTGGTGGCCGTGGGTGGATCTTGCAGATCATGCCCGGGCCTGATTACGTCGCTACGCACCGGCGTTGGTACGCGTGGTCTGTCCCGGCGGGAAACCTCGTGTTCGCCGTCCTCCTGACTGGCTCGCTACTTTTGATCAGCGGCAAATCCAACCAACTGTCGCTGGTGAATGTTGAACTTGGTCGGGAAAATGCCGAACGGCGCGCAATCGAGATGGAGCGTGAATCGTTGATCTCGGCGCTTGAGAGCAAGAATGACGAACTCCAACGGTACGTGTATGGCGTGTCCCATGATCTTCGGAGCCCGTTGATCACAATCAAGGGATTTCTCACGTTGTTGAAACGGGATTTGGATGTCGGCAAGTCCGACGATACCGCAGATTATGTCGATCGGGTAAACGAAGCAGCCGATGTTATGCAGCTCCGTCTGGACGGTTTGCTTGAGCTTTCGCGCATCGGGCACACTATTGATACGTTCGAAACGTGTCACCTTGGTGACATCACGCATGAAGCGTTGAGAGTATTGGGTGGACGTTTGATGGATCGCAATATAGAGGTTACCATCGCGGATACTATGGTGATTGCATTCGGAAGCAAAGCACGGCTGTTGGATGTGATGCAGAACCTACTTGAGAATGCATTGAAGTCTATTAGCGACAAGTCGGGCGGAATAATTGAAGTCGGTTGCCGCGAGGACGACATTGGTGTCGTGTGTTACGTTAAGGACAACGGAATTGGTCTCGATCCCAGGCATCATCAGGTCGTATTCGATCTATTCAACAGTCTAGACCACTCGGCCAACAGTACCGGCATAGGGCTTGCGACGGTAAAGCGCATTATCGAATTGCACGGCCAGCGTGTATGGGTGGAGTCCGCCGGCGTCGGCGCCGGTGCGACATTCTGCTTTACCGTACCGCGAAGCGCATAATGTCCTGCGCCGGAATCATCCGCTTAATATTGCAACCGCCGCGAAATCTGGCATTGTAACGTATCGGCGATTGCGGTTGCGCTCAAGGACTAAGACACAGCTATGGAATCAAGCACAAACACCGGCTCAAAGCGACTCGTGGTATTGCTTGTCGATGATGAAAACAGCCATGCGGAGCTAATTCGTCTGGCATTTGCCTCGGGCAACGACAAAGCAGAGATCGTGATCGGCGGATCGCTGGCAGAGGCACGTCGTCTGATCGAAGAAATCGAGCCGGATATCGTGATCGTGGATTGGTACCTTCCCGACGGCAGCGGCGCCGAGTTGCTCCCGGGCGACAAGGAACGTCTGCCTTATCCGTTCGTTGTGATGACAAGCTACGGCGATCATGCAAATGCTGTGGATGCGCTAAAGGCCGGGGCGCTTGACTATGTCGTAAAGTCCGAAGCCACGATGCTCGACATGCCGCGTATCGTCGATCGCAGCCTGCGAGAATGGCGTCACATTCAGAATCATCGCGAGGCTAAAGAGGCGTTGGCAGAAAGCGTACGATATCACCGTGCGCTGATGGATCAGTCTCCCATCGGCCTCGCATTGTGTCGGATGAACGGGGAGCTTGTCGATGTAAATCCTGCGTATGCCCGAATCATTGGCCGCACGGTTGATGATGTGATGCAGCTTACGTACTGGGACATAACACCCGAAAAGTATGCCAAAGACGAGCAGCGCGTACTCGCACAGCTCCGTGAAAGCGGCCGTTACGGTCCTTACGAGAAGGAGTATATACACAAGGACGGCCATCTCGTACCGGTACGTCTGTCGGGCATGATTCTGAAGCGGTTCGATGAATCGTTTATCTGGTCGAGTGTCGAGGATATCACTGAGCACGTGCGATGGGAGACGGAGATGCTCCGGATACAGAAGTTGGAGTCGATCGGCGTCCTGGCCGGGGGCATAGCACACGATTTCAACAACGTGTTCACGGCCATAATCGGCAATGTTTCACTCGCCGAGTTGCACCTTGATCGTGATTCGGAGGCGCTGGATTTTTTGAAGCGTCTTCGCGCACCGTTCAATCGCGCCCGACAGCTTACGCACCAGCTGCTGACGTTTTCCAAGGGTGGAGAGCCGTTGCGTTCGGTTGTGGTCGCGGAATCGATGATCCGGACATCCGTAGGCCTGGCATTGAGCGAGTCGCAGACGAAATGCCGCTTCGACTTCGGTCAGAGTGACATCCGTATCCACGTTGACGATGCACAGATCAGCCAGGCGATTCAGAATGTCGTTTTGAACGCCGATCAGGCATCGAACCGGACGGGTGAGTTGTATGTGAGCCTGACGACGCGGACCGTCCCGGAAGGCGCAAACCTGCCGTTAGCGCCCGGCAACTACGCTGTGATTGCCATTCGCGATCACGGGTGTGGTATCGCTGCGGAGCATGTTAATAAGATATTCGATCCCTTTTTCACTACCCGAGATGGTGCGAGCGGGCTCGGCTTGTCGACCGCCTATTCGATCGTTAGAAGCCATGGCGGGCACATAGTCATACATTCACGTACCGGTCAGGGAACAACGGTCGAGGTGTATCTCCTCACCACCGACAAAGAACTGCGGACTTCCGGCGAACACAATCTCGGGCTGCAGTGTGCCGGCGGACGCATCCTGGTGATGGATGACGAAGATTATGTTCGCGATACAGCACGAGCGATGTTATCTGAAATCGGATATGATGTCGACGTCGCAGTAGATGGGGCCGACGCGATTGAGAAGTACAAACGGGCGCACGAGGCCGACTCACCCTACGATCTTGTCATCCTTGATCTGACCGTGCCGGCGGGTATGGGCGGGCAGGACGCCGTGAGCGAATTACTCGCGATCGACGAGAACGCAACAGCCTTGGTGTCGAGTGGTTATTCCAACAGTCCTGTGATGGGGCAATATGAAAAATATGGCTTTCGGGGGGTTATCAAGAAACCCTACAGGCTAGTCGAGTTGAGCGTCGCCGTATACCACGCGCTCGTCGCCGAAGCAAACTGATCTGGTGCGCAAAAGCGCCGGGGTACTACACAAATTCGTTTCAAGCACTCGCGATACAACCTGATCCAACGTGCGCTCTGTCTGAGTACCGCCTTCCATCATCGTATCGCATCACTGCAGGCGGCGATCACCGTCTGTTCCGAACCCGAGCGTCTAATATACCCATCGAGTTCTGCAGTAATATCCGCCACATTCTGGTATCGCTTGTCGGGATGTTTTTCCAGCGATTTGTCGACCATCATGACCATGTCTATCGGAATCCGTGCATCAATCGTCAACGGATCGCGGTGACGGTCGTTGCGGATGGCACCGGCCAGGCCCATGAAACTTCCGGCTGTAAACGGAAGCTGACCGGTCAGGAGTTCGTACGCCATCGTGCCGAACGCGAAGATGTCGGAGCGATGATCGACTTTGGCAGACTTGAACGCCTCGGGCGAGAGATAGACCGGCGATCCCATCAATTCTGTTGTCATGGTCAGATCCGAATCCGGTAACTTGGCGATCCCGAAATCGGTGAGTTTTACGCATGCATGGGTGTCAACCAACACATTCTCCGGCTTGATATCGCGGTGGCAGATGCCGATATCGTGGATTGCGCTCAACGCCGAAGCGATTTGGCGCAGAATGATGGCTTTTTCGCGAAAGTCCGTAATTGCTCGGCTGCGGATGTAGTGCTTGAGCGACAGACCATCGACATATTCCATGACCAGGTAGGGGATTGCGGATTCCGGCGTGATATCGTATTCCACAATTGACACGATATTCGGATGCCGCACTGCTGTCGCGGCGCGCGCCTCATTTATGAAGCGATGAAGGTAAATTTCCTTGTCGTTGTCACGCAATTGTCCGGTCTTCAGTATTTTTAATGCGAATTTTCGCATCTTGCCGGCGATGCATTTCTGCGCAATAAAGATCGATCCCATATTGCCTTCGCTCAGGACATTGACGATTTCGTAATCGGTCAGCATACCAATACGTTTACTATATCCCGACATCACCTGCGTCTTCGGTCGTGACAAGGCGTTCGAGTTCGACAGCTTCTTCTTTGCGATCTGCTCGAATTTTTCCAGATCAAAAGGCTTTGTGATATACTCGACACCTCCCAATTTCATACACGCGACCGCTGCTTCGACCGCGGGTTCGCCGGTGATCAGGATTACTGGTATGCTGCTCAATCGACGGCGAATTTGCAGCAGCAGGTCGTACCCCGAGACGCGGGACATTCGCATATCGGTAATGATCAGATCAAATTCCTGTTCGGTAAGGATCTCAAGGGCTTCGTCGCCATCCGTAGCTTCTACGATCTCTATAGTGTCGCTCTCAAGCATGTCCCGCAGCAACTGACGAACACTCTCCTCATCGTCAACGATTAATACCCGCTTTTTTTGTGATAACATATGTGGTTAGTGGGAGCGTAATGGTTATATTCGAAAAGTTGCCCATTTCCGAAATTAGTTTATCGGGAATCCGCTCCGGTCATTTAGTTCATATGCCGGGATATACAACGCAAACCGGTCGTTTCTCGACCTGCCGTCAAACCGGGAACATGGCATGCTCACTCATTCGAAGCCCATACGTGTCGGCATAAGCTCGTGTCTTCTTGGTTCCCGGGTACGATTCAACGGAGATCACAAGCGCGATCGTTTTGCTACGGATATACTGGATCGTTACTTCAAGTGGGTTGCTGTGTGTCCGGAAGTCGAAGTTGGTATGGGAGTACCGCGCGAGTCTGTAAGGCTGGTTGGCGCAACCGATGCGCCGGCGATGATTGCCAACCAATCCGGCAGGGATTGGACCGTGCCGATGATGGCGTACGCAGAAACGAAGGCGGCAAAACTGAAGAAGCAAAATCTTTCGGGGTTTATCCTCAAGAGCAAGTCGCCGACGTGCGGCATGGAACGTGTTCGCGTCTATCCCGCCTCCGGGATGCCGGTGAAACGTGGTGTCGGTCTCTTTGCCCGCGCGCTGATGGAGGCGATGCCTAACCTTCCGATTGAGGAGGAAGGCCGCCTTAGCGACGCCCATCTGCGGGAGAATTTTATCGTACGGGTTTTCTGCTATCACCGTTGGCGGCAAATGCCGAAAAAACCATTCGATGTAAATCATCTCCTGCAGTTTCACACCACACACAAGCTCATGTTGATGGCGCACAGCCCGTCCGGTCTGCGGCGGTTGGGGCAGATCGTGGCGCACCCCGGGAGACGGTCCGTCCGACAGCTGCTCGCGGACTACGAGTCCGAATTTTTTGCGATCATGAAGATACGGGCGACGTCTGGCCTTCACACCAATGTGCTGCAACACATTGCAGGTTACTTCAAAAAGGATCTTGCCGCCGGCGAGAAAAAAGAGTTACAAACCACTGTCGAGGATTACCGGCTCGGTCGTCTACCGTTGATCGTGCCGCTGACGTTGTTGAGGCATCATCTGCTCATGTATCCCAAGCCCTATATTGCCGGGCAGTTGTATCTGAATCCTCATCCCAAAGAACTCATGTTGCTGAATCACGTTTGATAACGTGGCGCCGATATGCAAGCTTGTATCAACACGCTATCGCTAACTGCTGCGGATGAAGACCGGGTTGTCCGCAGTTGAATGTGCGCTGCTGAAGCGGTAGCCGTCTGTGACAAATCCGGTGATACCAGCGCCATCGTGAATGCGGTTCTCGATGGCATAGCGCGCCATCATGCCGCGCGCTTTCTTGGCAAAAAACGAAATCATGACCAAGTCGCCGTTCCGCTCCTCCTTGAATGCTGGTGTGATTACGCGAGCTGGGAGACGGGTAACGTCGACAGCCTTGAAATATTCCTGCGATGCCAGGTTCAGAACAATGTCACTGTCAATCGCTTCAAGGTGTGCGGCGATGTGTGCGGCGATGTGGTCCTGCCACAGCTGATACAGATTCCGCTTTCTACCGACGCTCAGGTTTGTACCCATTTCCAGCCGGTAGGGCTGTATGAGATCAAGCGGACGGAGTACGCCATAAAGTCCGGAAAGGATGCGCAGGTGATTCTGGGCGTAGTCCAGCGAGTCGACATCAAGACTATCGGCGTCCAGGCCATCGTACACGTCGCCCTTGAACAGGCGAATACAAGGTGTGGCGTTCTCGGGTGTAAACGGAGTCGAGAAGTCACGATACCGCTGCTGGTTCAACGCCGCGAGTTTGTCGCTTATCGCCATCGAGGATTTTATCTTCTTGAGGCTCAGACGATTCAGTTTGCGGATGATCGCCTCGGATTGCGGCAGAAAATCGGGAACCGTTTGCGCGACCGGGCCGGGAGCAGGATCGTCAGCCAAGGTCTTTGATGGCGAAATACAGATGAGCATGGGAAGACCGACCGGACATGAATGCCGACAGGCTGCCAGCGTTAGAAAAAATGGTGCTCGAGGCGGGAGTCGAACCCGCACGGGTTTTACCCCACCAGGCCCTCAACCTGGCGCGTCTGCCAATTCCGC
>JAJFLQ010000147.1 GCA_021772615.1 Verrucomicrobiota bacterium
AATGCAGGGCGGAGAGAAGGCGGGGTGAGGTTGGGAACCGCGAATGGATGTTAATTTTCCTTACCGGTATTTTATTAGCGTTCATTGGCGTCCATTCGCGGTTCCCCAAAGCTTTTACCGTCATGTCCCGCAATCAACATCTCTTTTCCTTACCGGCATTTTATTCGCGTCCATTCGCGGTTCAACTATGATAAAGCATGATACATGGGCGATCGCGACGACTTGCTACTGAAGGCCGGCAATAACGATGGATTGCCTGGTCCGACTGATGCCTTGATGATAAAACTGTTGCAGCTTCAGGCCGGCTTGTTCGAGCATGGTCGAAAAATAGTGTTTTTCGTACCTGACACGGTGAAGCGCCCCGCTGGATTCGCCGACATACTGCTGCGGATTTACGTCTACGTCCGGCACCTGACATTCGATAAAAGCAGTCAGATAAATGATCGAGGTAGTCCCGGTCATTGTTCAATCCCTGGTTTGTCCTGCACACAGGCAGGTTCAATCCTTCGAATCTGATGACGTCGCGGTTCTTGAAAAAACGTGGTAAGAGATTTTTAAGGTTGATATAAGATTTCACAATATGATCGACGAATGAAACGTATTTTTATTAGACCCTGTTCGGAAGGTCATTCATGCCCTTAAGTCGCTGCCGAAAGGCGGCTTAGGCATTCCTGCCTGAGTCGTGCAACCAGTGCGCTCCGACCGTGTCGCAACGCCGACGGCTTCCGTGAATGGCGCCTAATCGACTCGCCGTTCGCAACAGTGCCCGCAACTCAGCCCGCGCCTGTTGCGGGTTGCCCGTGACCGTCGCGGTTGTCGTTCTGCCGACGCTCGCCCGCATGACGCTGAGCGCCGCAAGAACAAGCGGCCGATCAACGCGTTTCAAGTCGAGAACCTGCCGGACATAGTTGTGGTTGATTTGGTTTATGAGATTTCGTTCGCCGCGACTGTCGCCCGTCCGCAGGTGGACCAATCGCGCGCCGGGCGCCACACCGATCGCAAACCCCAAATTTTGGGCTCTGCGGCAGAAATCCACATCCTCGCCGTACATGAAGAATAAGGGATCAAATCCACCGACCATTTCCACGCAACGCGCCGTTATTAGCCACCCGGCAGCACTGGTGAAACCGACGTGCCACACCTCGTCCGTATCGCGTGTCGCTGCTCCGATCCCAGTCATATGTGAACAATCCTGGGGAAGGTGTTGGGCGAAAACGGGATCCAATTGGCGTTCGTCGCTCTGGAGTTGGAGCGGACTCAGTATGCCGAATTCAGATCTCCGACCCGAAATGGAAAACAGACGCTCCAATGCATCGTCGAGGAGATAGGCATCCTGGTTCATCAGGAAGACACCGGCGGCGCCATGTTTGAGCGCCTCGCGGATCCCGATGTTGTTGGCCACTCCAAAACCGAGATTGCCGGTTTGCGGTATGACCAACGCGCCGCATTGGTGCGCGATCTCAAGCGAATTGTCGTGGGAGTTGTTGTCCACGACCACGACCAGTGGCCGGCGTCCACCGCACCGGCAACTGCCAATACACCGTTCCAGCCAGGGCGCGGCGTTGTGCGTGACAATCACAACAGCGACCTGCGTACCCGTGGGGCTGGTCTTGCAGCCGCTTCGTGTATCGCTGTTTCCGGCCCGACGTGTAGCCGTGTTTCCTGCAACGGAATCGTCGATCTGGTCGCGGCGGCGTTCAAGGTGCGCCCAGATCGGTTGCGCCCAATCAGGTATCGGAGCGGGATCATGAGACAATGCCGAGTCGTCGAACGCTGTGTCTTTCGGGATCGCCGTCCCAAGGAGCGCAGCCAACCTGGATTCATCGCCGGGAAAGCGTATAAAATGCACGTCTGCGTCATCGAGAAAATGCCTCGTCCACAACATCCACATGCGTTCGAGATCAGCGGCGTTCAGCTTTGTATCCGCAACATGCCATTTGAGAATGGACGCAAGCGTATGGGCGGGGTTTCGATAGACGAATATTCGGAGATCCCAATTGAAGTGTCGCCATAGCCTGTGATACGTAACGGTCGAACGCGGATCCTTGAACATCCAGCGCGTGTAAGATTGATCAGCGGAGTTGATAAAACGTTGCGCCTTTCGGATAAGCGTCTTCGATGGCAACGGCACCGACAAGCCGGGATCGTAAATATGCTTCGTCCGCGCGAGCAGGGTCTCGTTGATTTCACGACCATCCCGGCTCTCGAATGTATCGAAAGGCATTCGACCTTTATGGGGACGCGGACAGCGCCACCCCATGCGATCGGCCAATTGCGCGTAGTAGCTGGTGCCCGAGGCGCCAAGTCCAACGATCAAAGCGCGCATGATTTTCTCCTTTCAATCGGTTTTGTCAACGTCCTCGCGGTTTGTGCTCGCCCGCGGCCAGGGAACGACGTCCGATCTATCATTGAAATATCTTACGCCACCTTGACCTAATTCGGAAAGGGTTTTCTAGGCAGAAAAGAGACGGAGAAACTGCTTAAAAATGCTTACCAAAAAGTGCCGTAACGTATTATTGTTCAGTATCTTAAGTTGATAATAACATTAACCAAAGGTTCGTTATGGCACAGCAAGAATCTAATGCGCAGCAACTGGAAAACCAGCTACTTTTCGTCCCGATTGACGCCAAAATGGCTAAAGTCC
>JAJFLQ010000148.1 GCA_021772615.1 Verrucomicrobiota bacterium
TCTTATCTTTGCAAATCCTTGGTGTCCCGCGCCTTCTAACGCGGCCGCGACCGGGTATCCGCGTAGCGGTGATATCGATGATTCGGTCACGGGTAGGGTCGTCGCCGGTAGTTTTGAGATCGATATAGACGACGCCGGGTATCTGTTGCCTGCTCATTTACCTGAACTCCCGCGCCTTGCAGTGAATCTCCGATGTGTCAAAGTCCGGTGTCCACAATTTCGATGCAATGATATGAAGCACGCCTTCTTCAAATTGCAGCTTCCCGGAAACACCGAGGCAAGCCGATGTTTTCACGATTGTGCGATAGGTTTCGAATACTTTGGGCCATAGTATAAGATTCACAAAACCGGTTTCGTCCTCGAGTGTTATAAATACCACGCCTGCCGCTGTCTTCGGACTTTGTCTGCAGATCGCTACGCCCAGGTAACGAATCCATGAGCCGTTGCGGAAGGACCGAACCTGAGATGCGGTGGGATAGTTTTTGGCATCAAGCCAGTCACGGAATGGTTCCAGCGGATGACCAACTGTACTGTGGGATTTTATTCGATAATCCCAGGCAATGTTCTCCAGAAAGTTGAGTTCGGAAAACGCAGGTTGTCGCTCTGCAAGATATTCAGGTGACAGCATTGTGGTGGTGTCTTCGGCATTGCATGCATGCCATAGCGTCCGGCGACGATTGGGATCAAATCGATCAAAGGCGCCGGATTGCGCCAGTACCTGCATGGGTTTGGCATCCAGCCTGGTGCGATTGACAAAATCCTGTTGAGATTCGAATGCGCCTGGACGGCGGGCATTGCGAATCGTATCGGCCGCTTTGTCTGACAGGCCTTTCACTGTTTTGAATCCAATGCGTACTGCAAAAATTCTTTTTATCTCCGTCCGACTCGAGGTCACAGAACCAATCGCTCAAATTTATATCCACCGGCAGGATTTTCACGCCGTGCCTTTTTGCGTCATCCACTATGGTCGCCAGCGAATAGAATCCCATCGGCAAGGCATTTATCAATGCACATACAAAGGCTTCGGGATAATGACATTTCAGCCAGGATGCCGCGTATGCAATAAGCGCAAAGCTCGCAGCATGGCTTTCGGGAAAACCGTATTCACCAAAGCCCGATATCTGGTCGAAAACACGTATTGCAAAGGCTTCGCTTATTCCCTTTTTTACCATACGAGAGATCAGGCGATCCCGATGGCCTTCGATCTTTCCTGATTTCTGCCAAGCTGCCATATCTCTGCGCAACTGATCGGCTTCGCCCGGGGTATAATCCGCAGCGATCATAGCCAGTTTCATGACTTGCTCCTGAAACAACGGGACGCCCAGTGTTTTCTTAAGGACCGGTTCCAGGCTGGGATGGGGATAGTCGACCGGTTCCTGGCCGTTCCGTCTCCTGAGATAGGGGTGTACCATGCCGCCGACTATCGGACCTGGCCTGATGATGCTGATTTCGATTACCAGGTCGTAGTAATTCTTTGGCTTCAAACGCGGCAGCATCGACATCTGAGCCCGGCTCTCAATCTGGAATACACCGATGGTATCAGCTTGTTGCAGCATGGCATAGGTCGGAGCATCACCGGCAGGGATGGTTGCCATGGAAAGGATTCTTTTATAATGCCTTTTGATGAGGTCAAAACACAAATGCAGCTGATGCAGTGCACCGAGTCCAAGCAGATCCACCTTGAACAATCCGAGATCTTCGATATCCGACTTATCCCATTGCACTACGGTGCGTTTGTCCATGGTGCCATTCTCAATGGGAACCAGATCATGCACCGGTTCATTGCCAAGCAGAAAACCACCAGGGTGTATAGACATGTGTCGCGGGAATCTCTGCAGCACGTCCACAATGGCGTCGAATTTTTTCAACACGAGATCATCGATACCAGTGCTTTGCCGTGATGTGTTGGATAGGGGCGCTCTGAAGTCAGTCGTTTTTACCAATCGTTCAACCCAGGCGGATGAGAGGTTAAATGCCTTGCCGACTTCGCGGATAGCAGATTTCCCCCGGTAACGGATCACGCTTGCGACCATTGCAGCATGCGTCCTACCGTATCGCGAATACACAAATTGAATGACCTCTTCCCTGCGGTGATGCTCTATATCCAGATCGATATCCGGTGGCTCCTGACGTTCCCGGGAGATAAATCGCTCGAACAACAGTCCCATCCTCACCGGATCTACTGCTGTGATGCCTAGACAATAGCAGACAGCAGAGTTTGCAGCCGACCCGCGGCCCTGGCATAAAATGTCTTCGCGCACGCAAAATTGCACAATTTCCCACATGGTAAGGAAATAACCCGCATAATCCAGTTCTTCGATAAGGTGCATTTCCCTTTGCAACTGTGACATCACATTGTCGGGTATGGTGTGACCGTAACGTTTCTTGGCGCCGGCCAATGTAGTTTCCCGCAGAAAGGCCAACGATGTAGAACCATCAGCCAGGCGTACCGATGGATAGCGATAACTCAGGTCGGAAAGCGTAAAAACACAGCGTTCTGCAACCTCCAAAGTGCGATCCAAATCCTCTGTTGCATCGCGGAAGAGATGTTGCATGTCCTCAACTGAATGGATACCGAATTCTGCATTCGGTCGCAGTAGCGTGCCGGCATCATACATCGTTTTGCCATGACGAATACACGTCAGGACATCCTGTATCGGTCGCCTGTCACGCGTGTGGTAAAGAACCTCATTCATGGCAACGCACTTTGCATCGTGCCTGCGAGCCAGGGCGCGCATTTTTTCTTCTGTCCGCCAATCTTCTACCCGCAAATGGCGGCAGATGCCGAAATACAATCGCTCACCGAAGGCCGACTTCAGGTCACCTGTGACCCGCACGGTAGGCATTTTATGCGCCGCCGATCCTGTCACAAGCGCCAGCAATCCTGAATTGTGGGAATAGACCTCATTCCAGTTAATGGTACATTGTCCCTTTGGTGTTCGTAATTGACCGGCGGAAATAAGGCGGCACAGGTTCGCATATCCCTCGCGATCCTGTACCAGAAGCACTAACGTACTGCCATCGGCAATAGAGATTTCAGATCCGACAATGAGATGTACGCCCAATTCTTTCGCTCGCATGTGGGCCCGAACAATTCCGTAAACGCCATTTCGATCAGTAAGCGCCAGGGATGGTATGCCCAGTCTCCGGCATTGGTCGACATACTCTTCGGGGTGGCTTGCTCCTTCAAGAAAGGAGTAGTTGCTCTTCACCCATAATGGCGCGTGTAATGAATACATATGTATTCATTACACGCATTTCCCGCTTGTGTCAATGGCTAAACGCAACAACAAGAGTGCACGAAAGAAAGCGGCTGCAAAGGCGCGCAAACGAAACCGCGTACAGAAGCATGCCGGATCCAGCGAGAGCATGACCGCTCGCAATTCAGCCCCTCCCGCCAGGAAACAACAGCCGCCTTACATTCGCCCTGATATTGGCTTTAGTGAACCGGAACCGGATCCGTTGGAAGCAGATGACCCTGCAGGACCGGATGATATAATTGGCACGCCAATACCTGTCTTGCGGCTTTCCAATCACGGTGTCTGGGAGCCGTCGCAACGCCTGGCTGCAGAGATCATTTATCGCTACAGCGAAAACGATGTGCCGGCATCGCGGCCGCCTTCATATCGACCGCTGCCAATGCGCAAGGGCCGCATCCGACGCAACCACAGTCTGGAATCGGGTTACTTTAACCATTTAAGATCTGATCGAATCATCTTGAAAGACTCGTTTGGCAGTGGGCATATGGTGATAACCTCTCTGATCCTGCCCAGGATACCGGAGTTGCTTGATCAAGGCTGGCAGGTCGAGTCTGACGGTCATCCCATACGTATTGCCACGCATATCAGCATGAATGTTAAATCCGGAATCGACTGGTTCGATCTCCGCTGCACTGCGACCTATGGCGAAATCGCCGTCGATCTGTTGGCCATGATTGATGCATTCCGTACTGGAAACCGACTTTTTCAACTACCCGATGGCAGTTTTGCCATGATCCCCGAAGACATCGCCGGTCGCATCGTATCCTTGTTCCAGATCGGCCGATTGCAAGATTCCGGTATCCTGCGATTTCAGCGGTCGCATGCGCTTTTCATCGACACCCTCACTAAACTTCTGGATACGACCTTCGATTCCGACGAAGCGTATAAAAATATTGCCGCAGCGCTCCGTAAGCATGACTGCCCCGATGCCGTGACGGCGCCGGTTGGGTTTCACGGGCAACTCCGCGCCTACCAACAGACCGGTCTTTCATGGCTGGTATACCTACGGGATGCATCCTTTGGCGGCTGCCTCGCAGATGATATGGGGCTCGGCAAGACCATACAAGTCCTGGCCTATCTACAGTATGTCACCTTACATCGGAAACGCACAAAACCCTGCCTCGCTGTGGTGCCGCGATCCCTGTTGTCGAACTGGAAGAATGAAGCAGAACGCTTCACACCGGAACTTCGAGTGATCGTCTATCACGGGCCGGACCGAAATTTCGAACAACTCGACCTGGAACAGACAGACATACTGGTGACAACCTATGCGACCCTGCGCAATGATATCGCCGACTTCACCACTGTAACATTCGACACATGTATCCTGGACGAGGCACAGGTCATAAAGAATCGCGAAACCCTATCTTCCAAGGCAGTAAGACTATTGTATAGCGACCATAGGCTTGTACTCACCGGGACACCGATCGAAAACAATCTTGGCGACCTCTGGAGCTTGTTTGATTTTTTGAATCCGGGGCTTCTTGGTCACGGGCCGGCCTTTCGCAGATTGATTGAATCTCCAGCAGAAACGCCGGATGTCGATACATTGAAAGTTATTGCAAGTGCTGTCAGCCCTTTCCTGCTTCGGCGCACCAAAGAACAGGTCCTTCCAGATCTGCCTGAAAAGACGGAGATCACCTTGTACTGCGAGATGGAGGGGCCGCAACTCGAAGCATACAGAATGCGGTTGGCAGCTGTACGGGCTGAACTCATGGGCTTGATAAAGGATCGTGGTATAAAGCGTTCAAAGATTCGTATCATCGAGGCCCTGTTGCGACTCCGGCAGTGCGCCTGCCATGCGGGCCTGGCGGACCCCGCGTTGCTGGATGCGCCGTCGGCAAAGATAGACCTGCTGTTGGAACAGCTCGACGAAGTCACGGCAGAAGGGCACAAGGCACTTGTTTTTTCACAATTCACCTCGTTTCTCGCGCTGGTACGTAAGGAACTGGACACGCACGGCATCAGCTACACGTATCTGGACGGTAAGACGCGAAATCGTCAGGCATGCGTGGACCGCTTTCAGAACAGTCCGGACACCCACCTTTTCCTCATCAGCCTCAAAGCCGGCGGACTGGGGCTGAACCTCACCGCGGCCGATTACGTCTATATACTCGATCCGTGGTGGAATCCGGCTGCGGAAGCGCAGGCCATCGACAGGACCCACCGAATTGGCCAGAGCAACAAGGTTTTCGCCTATCGTATTATCGCCAGAGACTCGATCGAAGAGAAGGTCCTGGCTCTTCAGGATCGAAAACGTGATCTGGCAGCCGCCATACTGAATGCCGATCAATCGATCATGAAGAAGCTCGACATGGATGACCTTCAACTGCTGCTCTCGTAACCACGTTAGAGGTAAGTAATACCAGAGCTCAGTACGTAAAGTAAGACCTCGGCCGTCGAATCGCTACGCTACAGCTCGCGGGGCCGCTCGCTCTCCAGGCGTTTATGACCATCCAGATGCAATGACCGCCACAGACATCTTTGAGGGCTAAACGGGATTGCCAGCTCTGGGATACTACCATCTCGCATAACCAATTGGTCATTTCCCGGCGATGTCTTGATTATCTCCCCGATATATATTTGGTTACAACACCATCAACCA
This sequence comes from Verrucomicrobiota bacterium, assembly GCA_021772615.1. Classification (GTDB taxonomy): domain Bacteria; phylum Verrucomicrobiota; class Lentisphaeria; order JABSQK01; family JAJFLO01; genus JAJFLQ01. Next base: position 5,866 of record JAJFLQ010000148.1, read on the forward strand.
GGAAAGGTTATATAATGAATCGATTGCTTTGGCATACTCTTCCAAACCATGGCCGGCTTGATCTCCTCGTTCTTGCCGTCGCCTCAGCGTTTTTATTAGGTGCTGCGCGGCCGGCGTGGGCAGCGAACGAAGGGTCACAATCTCTGCACGACATCGATGTAATCCCCAACGAATTGAAACTGTTTCAGCAGATGCCTCTTGTCATTACCGCTGCACGGAAACCTCAGAGGATCACGGAAGCCTCTTCGACGATCGACGTTATTACAGCAGAGGACATCCGTCGTTCCGGTGCACTTACGCTCGCAGAGCTGCTGGAACGACTGCCCGGCATCTATACTCCGACCGCTCACAACGCGCTGGATATGCTATGGATCCGCGGTGTTGGCGGCCGCTACAACGACAAAGCGCTGCTCCTGATCGACGGGATACCCTATCGCACGCTGTATTTCTCGAATTTCCCAATCAACGAACAGATCCCACTCGGAGATATCAAAAAGATCGAGATTATACGTGGTCCTGGCTCGGCGCTATACGGGACCAATGCCTTTACAGGCGTGATAAACATCCTTACAAAAGACGTCATTGATATGAAAGCAAACGAGGTTGCCGCTACCTATGGGACCTGGGACACGGGTAGTATTCATATGTATGGCGGTCGGGAGTTCGAGGATGGTGAAATCAGCGGTTTCGCCAGATACCTCGACAGCAGCGGGCACCACGGGCGACATGACGATGAAGGCAATCCAAGCAGCGAGCGACGCGGAGCAAATAACAAGGCGTACAAACTCAAACTCAGACTCGGCCATTTCGATTTCAATCTGAGGTATTCAAAATTTGCTCTAGATGAATTCACCGCGGTGCCCGATGAAAATGAACAGGGAGGTATCAGCTCCCGGGAGCATCTGCTTTCGCAATTGAGTTTCGGCCGCGACATCACAAACAATCTCTCGCTCCGGATAACCGCCTATTACAATCACTTTGATAACGAACGCATGAGCGTTTCACGCAGACCGGATTTCAGCGTAATCACAACCAATGAAACGCAGCGCGATGGTCGGGTTGCCGGCCTCGATGTCCTCACGACCATGACGTTCTCGGAACGTCACTCGCTGTTGTTCGGCTTGAATGTCGAATACGAATATCTCGATCGCTCCTGGTCGAAATCGACGGATGTCGAAACAGGTGAGGTGCGATTGTCTGAATGGGCATCGGCCTCAGGTGGGGACAAACCCGAATCCATCGACAACACCAATTACGGCGTTTACCTGGAAGACGAACTTCGTCTGGGGTCTACCATTATTCTCACCAGTGGCCTTCGTTTCGATGCCTTCCAGGCCTCGGGATCCCGTGTTAGTCCGCGTATCAGCCTCGTGCATATTCCGGACCCGAAAACCGCAATCAAACTGCGCTATGGTGAGGCATTCCGCGCACCAACGTATCAGGAACTCTACAAGCAGACCGATGATTCAGAAGGCGAAGGCAATCGAAATCTGTCGCCGCAGACGATCCGTACCGCCGAATTCGAGGTGTCACGGTTTATCGGCAAACGGCAGCGATTGAATACGACGATTTTCTACACCACGTTCGATAAATTTATTAAGATCATTGGCGATGGCGACTTCGAAAATCTTGAAAACCGCGAATTCTATGGTCTGGAACTTGGTGTCAGCGGTTCGGTCACAAAGGATCTGTCGTACTTCGCGAATCTCTCGCACACCGAGACCAAAGAATCCAACGGCAGGGACGTCGATGCCGTACCCAGAAATATGGCGAACATCGGGTTTACCTATTCGGGATTGTCGTGGATCGAGATTTCTCCTCATATACGCATGGTCGGCAAACGCAACCGACCGGCGAATTACCAAGGCGACGTACCGCAAGCCAATCGTCGCGATCTCCTCGGCGCATACGCCTTGATGAACCTCAATCTGCGTTTCACCAAACTCCCCGGCACAATGACGGCGTCGCTGTCGGTTCGCAACCTCTTCGACACCACGTATCACACGTCGGGTGAGATAGTAGAGGACTACGACATCCACCAACCTGGACGTCGCATCATGTTCACCGTAGGGATGGAATTCTGACGAATTGACAACGATGGCAAGTTACTTACGAAAACAGATAGCAATGATTGTCATGCGGTATCGCGACGGCATACGCACGAGCCTCTGCGGTATTTGCATGATTGCTGCGCTTCATGCTGCCTGCGGCGACGATATTCAGGCACAACTTATTGTGTTAAAGCAAGACGTGCCGCAGTACAATCGGGTGTGGCATCGTGCCCGGGCTGCACTGGCGGATGCGAAGCGGTTTGGCGATCCGGTTGTTGTCGACATCGACCCGCTACGGACCGTTTCCACCTTGCCCAACTCGGACCCGACTCGTGATGTCGTGCTCTCAATCGGCACCGATGCGTTTCGCACCGCAACCGCGGCATATCCGGAATACGCTCACGTCTACGGCATGATCATCGGCATCGACATCCCCTCTGCAGAAGCCATGGCAGCGCGATCCGGCAAAGCCGTGTCCGGGTTGTCGATACTCATCGACCCGGAGGCCTATATCGCCTATATCAAAAGAATTCATCGCCGTCATGAAAAAATCGGATTTCTTTACTCCTCCGACACCTTCAGCAGATATGCCGCCGTCCTCTCGGCAGTAGCAGCCCGTCAGGGCATCGATGCTGTTTTCAGGAAGGTCGACAAGAAAGAAGATTTTGTGAATCATTTCAACGCCGTCATCGGTGCCGGAATCGACGTCTTTCTGATCATTCCCGACTTTTCTCTCTTGGACGCAAAATCTCTGGAGCGCGTTTTGATCGACTCCTATAATCGCGGCATACCCTGTATCGGCCCCTCGGAATCGTTTGTGAACTCCGGCGCCCTGTGGGCATTCGAAGTGTCCCCAGAGTCGATCGGCGAGCAGCTTGCCGAGATTGTTATCGCATCCTCGAACGTAACGGGATTGAACACGACGTACTTCAAACCGGACAAAGTGTGCCTGAACATGAAGACCGCCGAGGATCTCGAGATCAAGGTTCCATATCGCGTACGTAAGGACGCAAAACTTTTTGACCCCAGAGATGCACGTGAAGAATAGTCTGTCAATCAAATACGCTCTTTCGGTATCGCTTATTATTATCGCGACAGCCGTGACCTTGAGCATAACATTCAACGCACGCTACGTCGCCTTGTTCGAACAGGACTTGGTCGATAAGGGACAATTGCTGGTAAAGACATTCTCGGATCACAGTGAATTCGGTATGGTATTCCATAATTCACAGCAGCTAAACGCTATCGCCGCCAGTCTGCTGACCCAGCCTGACGTCGTGTATGCCCTGATTACCGACAAGAACCACCGGGTCTTGATCTATCAGGGACCGGAAAGGTGGCGTGACCTGATTCCGCTGAACACGACGGCGCTTGATGGTAACAACAGTGAACCTGTCGCACTGCCGATCACAAACCCGACAACCGGCGAGCGGATGTACCACTTCAGTTCTCACATTTATTCAGAGACGTTCACCACGGATAAACCGGAATTGACGCTGCTTTCCGATCCAGCCACGCGGGGCACGATAAGAACAGTGATCGGCCAGGCGCACCTTGGGGTTTCGCCAAAGAGTAAGCAGGCAGAGGTGCGCCAGGCCCGCAGGAACGTCGTGCGTACTACACTTGTTATCGTCATGGTCGGCGTTGTCACTGCCGTTTTCCTGTCGATGTACGTCACCAGGCCGATCAAGAATCTCGTAACGGCCACGTGCGAGATTGCCGGCGGCAACCTGGGATTTTCTCTGCGAGCACGCAGCAGCGATGAGATTGGCGAACTCGCAAAATCCTTCAATACCATGACCCAGGCGCTGCAGCGCACCACCGTGTCGCGCGACTATGTCGACAACGTGCTCAAGGCGATGAACGACGTCTTGATCGTCGTCAACGCCGACGGCGTCGTCGAACGAGCCAATATAGCCGCCTGCAAGTGCCTGGGACTAAAAAACAGCGACCTCGTAGGCCGCGAATTTCACAGTTTCGTTCGTCTGGTAAACGATGAGCCGTATGAGATCCGACAACTGATCGAGGAAAGTCCGCTGGTGAATGTCGAGCGCATCTACAAGACCGCCGGGGGCAGGGAGGTTCCAGTCTTGTTTTCCTCCTCAATGATGGCGGCTTCAGAGGGGCACACGCGACAGATCGTGACGGTTGCGCAAGACATCACCAAGCTCAAACTCATAGAGTCGGATCTCCGACGAGCCAAAAACAGCGCGGAAAAAGCCAACGCGGAAAAAAGCGAATTCCTCGCTAACATGAGCCATGAACTGCGCACGCCGCTTCACAGCGTACTCAGTTTCGCCGAGTTGGGCATGGAAAAGCTCACAACAGCCGCCCAGGAAAAGATCTATGATTATTTCAGCGAAATCGAGCATAGCGGTCGGATCCTGCTGGAATTGCTGAACAGCCTTCTTGATCTTGCCAAGTTGGAGTCCGGCAAGATGCCGTTCGAGTTTGTGGAAACAGACGTTTACGATCTCATCTCGGCGGTACGGGGAGAATTTTCACTGTTATGTGCAGAGCGCGGCATTGTCGTCGAGGCGCCCGCCGCCGCGCAGGCCTGTCTGTGTGTAGCCGATCGCGACAAGATAAAACAGGTCCTGCGAAATGTACTTGCGAATGCAATTCGTTTTTCTCCGGATCAGGGGACGATCCGAATCGAGTCAACAGATATCGGCGGATCAGTCCGGGTTTCGGTGAGTGACGACGGGGTCGGTGTGCCGTCAGCTGAGCTTGACGATATTTTCCACAAATTTGCGCAGTCGAGCAAGACCAAGACTGGTGCCGGCGGCACCGGCCTTGGGCTGGCTATCTGTCGTGAAATTATCGCCAAGCACAATGGCCGCATCTGGGCGGAGAATCGCGATCCTTGCGGCGCAGTCTTCCATTTCGAAATCCCCACCGCTATTGTCATGTTCTCCGATAGCGAGACGCAGATACTCAGGATAGACAAAGGCTCGGTCACCAAACTCATGTGATCACGATCGTGTGCCGATCGGTGATCAAAGCAGGTTGCTAGCGCAGGTTTGCACACACCAAAGGAGCGAATATGACATTTCCTGACTTGAAAGAAAAGATACTCATCGTGGACGACAATCCGTCGAACGTCAAGATCCTCAAAGAACGGCTGGATGACTATCAGCTTGAGGTCGCTGAGTCGGGTGAAGAGGCACTCGATATAGCGCCGAGGTTCCGTCCCGACCTTATTTTGCTCGACATCATGATGCCGGGAATTGACGGCTATGAAGTATGCCGGCTCATTCGTTTCGACGAAACACTGCGCGGTACAAAAATCATTATGGTCTCAGCCAAAGCCATGCGGCATGAACGCCTCGATGGCTACGCGGCTGGGGCCGACGATTATATTGCCAAACCGTTCGACGGCCAGGAGCTGCTGGCCAAAGTTCGCGTCTATCTGCGGCTTAAGTCCGTGGAATCCTTCAATCGTGAGTTAACCGAACAGGTGGATCGCCAGACGCAGGAATTACGTGTAGCAAAGGATCGGGCGGAAGCTGCAAACCGGGCCAAAGACGAATTTGTCTCGACGATGACACATGAGCTTCGTAACCCACTCACGTCGATCATCGGTTTCACCGATATCCTTGGAATCGAATGCGACGGTCCTTTGACAGACAAACAGCGAAACTCTGTCCGGATCATTCGTGAGAGCGCAGACCATCTGTCTCATCTCGTGACGGACATATTTGACGTCGTCAAGCTCAATCGCAATGTCGTGGCATTGAATGTATCGTCGTTCCCGGTTCAGGGGTTTGTTGATTCCACCATCGACATGATTGCAGGCCAGGCCGGCAACAGGGATATCACGATTGACACCACCATCGATCCTGAATTGCAGCAGGTCTGCGGCGATCATCGGCGGTGCAGGCAAATACTGCTGAATCTGCTATCCAATGCAATAAAATATACGCCGCCCGGAGGAACGATACGCGTCACCGCCGAGACCAACGCGAGCGGCGCCTGTATTGCCGTCATCGACAGTGGCATCGGTATCGAGCCCGACAAAATAGCGGATCTTTGCACCGAGTTTTACCAGGTTGACCGCAGCCGCGACGCGAAACTTGGCGGCACCGGCATCGGACTTGCATTGACACGAAAGCTGGTTGAGTTGCACGGCGGCGTCATATCTATCGAAAGCACACTCGGCAAAGGCAGTTCATTCGCATTCACACTCCCGAACCGTGGCGCCGCGCCGGCCGCAGAGATTCCAGACGCCATCCATACACCGGTGTTGCCGCGGAGCCTGTCCGGGCGTCGCGTGCTTATTGCCGAGAACGACCCGGCGAATCGCGCCACACTCATCGAATTGCTTCGCATGAGCGACATCGACATTATGACGGCGGAGAACGGGCAGGAAGCCGTTGAACTGGCAAAATACAGAACGCCGGATCTAATCTTGTTGGATCTGCAAATGCCGGTAATGGACGGGTATGCAGCAGCAGGCGTACTACGGACCCTGGAGCATGTAGCACATACACCCATCATCGCTGTCAGCGGCGACGCCGACCACGACGTCGTCAACCGGGCGCTCAATGCGGGCTGCAGTGAGCACATTGCCAAACCTATCACGCTGGCCAAGCTCAACACCTTGCTCGATCGCTATATCAACGAACCGGCCGCGGTGCCCTGTGCCGTTTGATTCCTGTGGGTTGTCGCCGAACATACCGATGTTGCCAAATGTAGTGTCAACATAATTGACACATACGGCAGAATTGCGTGAATCGGCGTGATGCGTCGACGTACGTTTGTAAGTTCTTCCAGAATAGATTGTCTTGGGTGCGACTGGCAGTTTATCCATCAATTTTCCCCTGTTGGAGAGTGGTTGATTGCTTCGGCATGTTGCCATTTTGGCATCATTGATGCTATGTTTGCGCCAACTGGCCTCGTCATGCAATGACGGTACCGAGAATCTCCGTGACGAATTCAGTCGACGGATACATTTGGCTTCACAATCCCCATCAAGCTCAACTCAATCCGGGTCCAGAATACATGGCATCTAAAGTCACAGTGCGGCACCTGCAGGCATCGCTTGCAGCTCTCGATAAGTCACGCTATGCCGTCAATAATCGTGGGGGCCGGCTTGTTCTTACACTGTTTGATCGCAGTGACCGGGACATGTTGGACGGACTTCCATACAACTTCATTCGCATCCGTAGCTCGGTCGAATTCCCGGATCAGTTTCTGGTCTGCTCGCCGACAGAGGAACGACCGAAAACCGTATCCTCCAGGCGTGTGGAAGAGCCCGGTGCAGACGATTCTTCACTGCACAATCTGGGCGTGGAGTCGGTGACGTTGAAAAAGCCGGCTTCCGGCCGGCTTGGTTCATCACGGCCGCCAACCACCATTACATCCGCACATTTCAATGACCTCGATACGGGCGGTGACGATCACAGCGCCCCATTCGGTGGAAGCGGGGAAAAGCCCTTCAGGTGGGCCCGCTGAGCAAGCAGCCGCAATCGGGTGTTGCGGCCTGATAGAAACCAGGTGCAGATATATCCACTCCCGTCGGCCTCCTCATGCCTGCCTTGTCATGACTCATGCTTTCCGCTTGAACTTCGTGGAACCACGATCGATATTACCGGTCGTACTCACTGCCATTTATGTAAGAAATTCTTGGTGTCGCATTCGTTGGAGTTCACGATTTATCGTGGGTTTCACGCCACGAAAACGGTGCGGTGCGTAGCACACTAAAGTGCGAACTCCAACGCGTTTCGCATTGGATGTCGCCCGGCAAATCACTGGACACCGACATCGGGTCATGCTGCACGGCAAACAGTTTACCAATCCAAACCTTCTTGAACTGTAGATGAAACACACTGTTACGACCAGATTGTTGAGTTTTTTTGTTGCCATATCGTATGCAACGGTGTTGCCGGCCGCTCCGGCCCTGGTCCTCTGTATCGGAGAACACAGTCCGGCCGAGTTCGAACTGGCCCATGCGCCGTGCAGCCATGACGACTGCGTAACTGAGGCCTCCTCCACTCACACATCCGTTCTGGTGGCTGCGCCGTCTGGAGACGATCACTGCCACAATTGTACTGATATCGACGTCCATGATCTGCTTCAGGGCGACAGTCCGGATCGACCTCTTCAGATCCCGCCAGCCAGATGTTCCCCGCTATCCTCTTTTTTCGCGGCAGCGTGTCCTTCTGCGGCCACGCATGTCGGATGGTTACCCGACCGACGATCGCACTCCGAGTTCCCCGCCATATTGGCGACGACCATTCTGCGGCTGTAAACGCGCTGCACCACCCCCGTCGCCCTTTCGCATCCTCTGTCTGAGGATTGCTGTGCCCTCGTAGCCCGGTTGCATGGACCGGGTATCTCCTGTTGTCAAACGGGTAAAACATGTTCCGACATTCCTGCTTTTCTCACGTTGAGCGATGTTTTTGTCGCGCTCTCGCAGTCAGCCGACTATTGTCATTGCGTTGCCTTCACGGTGCACTTACGATCTGCCTTATTCACACCTTTCTGTCGACCGACGCTCAGAGCGCAGCCGTCCGTCCTCTCGATGACCGTGCAGATTATATTTCCGCCGCGACGCACCATGGGCCGGATAGCATGGTTCAGTTGCCAACCCAACCGGCGATGTTGAGCCGGGCCGATGTGCTAACAATCGCGCACCAGCACAATCCCGATCTCGATAGGTTCGCCGCAGAGTATGATCTTGCCCGTGCCGCCATTACAGAAGCTGTCGCGCGTATAAATACGGAAATCGAGGGCGGTGTGACATTGGCCGGAGATGACCGGGATCTTGAGTACGATATCGAATTGCGGCAGACGATCGAGCATCCCGAGCGCCGGCGCACGCGGTACAATGCTGCGAGGGCAGGGCAGGCGGTGGCTGCCGGCGATCGGAGTGTCTTTGAGTCCACGCTACGGGCCGACGTTGTGAACGCATATTGGGCCGTGGCCTACCATACTGCGGTCACGCAACGGTCTCACCAGAGTATCGAGAATTCAGAACGCATCCAGGCGATAATCGGCAATAGGATTCGCAATGGCGCGGCGCGGCCTGCGGAACGCATCCGCACCGACCTTGCTGTGATCAATGCAAGACGTACGGCACTTGCGGCACAACGGCGGCTCGCCGTGGCGCGAAATCGACTCAATGCGCTATGCGGTCGCGCCTTGCCGGATGACTACGCTCTGAGCGAAACACTCCAAACGCAGTTCGCTGCGGTTGATGCCGTCGGTGTAGCAGAGACTGCGCAGGCGCATCATCCCGCGTTGCAGCGGCTTCGGGCTGTGCAGCATCAGAGATTAATGGCCGTAGAGAGTGAGACAGCAAAACGACATCCGGACCTCGTGCCCGGAATCGGCATCGAGAAAGAGGATGGCGAACACAGCTTCACGGTGCGCCTGGGTATGGCGTTGCCGTTCCGTAATAAAAACGAGTTCGGCATCGCCCGTGCTCATGCGGAACTCGACAAAGTTGACGCCGAGATCCGTAGCGTCACGCAGAACCTCATTGGCGAAATCGACTTGGCAGTCGAAAACTACAGCGGCGCTGTAGAACAGCTGAAAGTGATCGAAGAGAGTCAGACCTCGGCCGCTACCCTGCGCGCGTCAGCGTCGTTCCTTTTCGAGCAGGGCGAGCACGATCGCATCGCTCTACTGGAAGTAGAACAAACCGTGCAGCAGCTCGCGCTGGAGCATCTCGCGGCCCGCTACGACGCACAGATATGGCTGGGGCGCATCGAACAACTGACGGGATACTCAGGAGGAGACAAATGACAACAAGCAGCCGGATCGTTCATATTGCGGCAATACCGCTGGCGTTATGCATAGCCTTGTGGTCTGCCGCCAGCACGGATCACCACGACCATGGGGGGCACCACGACCATGGGGGGCACTCGGAATCTTCGGATTGGTCAACGAGGTCAAAAGGGTCAACAAGGTCAACAAGGTCAAACAGCACCCACGCTGACCACGCTGACCACACTGACCACGGCGAACACACTGACCATGCTGACCACGGCGAACACACTGGCCACAGCGACACGGTCGTCTTGAGCGATGACATGATCGCATTGTTCGATATTCAGGTGGAAACGGTACGCAAAATAGATCTGCAGCATCAGATCGTTGCGCCGGCTCGGGTTGTCTTTGACCGCGAGCGCACAGCGTACGTAGGCGCACCTATTGCGGGCCAGATCGTTGATATTCGGCATCGTGTCGGCGACAACGTCCAGCGGGGAGAGGTGTTGTTTACGGTTCGTAGCATACAGCTCGGGTTGCCGCAGGCGGAGCTGTTGCAGGCCATCAGCGCTGTGGACACCGCACAGATCGCACATGACATCGCCGAGACTGAATTCCAACGCGCTCAGGTTCTGCTTGAGGGCAACGCTATCTCGGAGGCCGAGTTTCTGCAGACGGAGGGTCGGTTGCGCATCGCTCTGGGGCAGGTTACGGCTGCGGTCGCAGCGGTAACCGCACACAAGAATGTGCTGCGATCGCAGGGGCTGGGCGACGAACGTCTTGCCAATCTGGTTGTCACCGGCGAGATCGACACCGACTACGCTGTCGTCGCGCCGATCGATGGCGAGATCATCGATCGAGGCACATCCCTGGGCAAAATGGCAACGCCCGAGGACGAGCATTCACTTGTTACCATTGCCGATACGACACGAATGTGGATCATTGCATCCATTCCGGATGCAGCGTTGTCCCGGCTGAAACGTGGTGTTTCTGCCTCCTTCAGGCCCGAGGTAGCCGAAGACACGATTCACGGCACGGTTACCTACATCGCGCCGACACTGGACGCACAAACCCGTACCGCGCAGGTGCGTATCGAAGTGTCGAACGAGGCCGGTCTGCTCAGGCAGAACATGGTCGGCCAGGTACGATTCCAACCTCAATCCGGTGGCCCGCCGGTGTTGGCCGTACCGGCCGATGCGGTTTTTACCGTCGAGGGTGAGCCGGCTGTCTTCGTTACGGGTGACGGCCATGACAACGAATTCGAAAAACGCGCCATAACACCCGGTCCCGTGTTACACGACTACGTCCCCATTATCTCTGGTTTGGCCGAAGGTGAAAGGATCGTCGTTCGCGGCGGATTCATCATCAAAGCCGAGCTGGGCAAGGAGGGCGTCGCACATGAACATTAATCCGACTTTTTACTGTCACGTACGCTGACACTCCACGCCCATGCTCGAAAACATACTGCAATTCTCAATACAACGACGCGTACTCGTTCTGCTGCTCACCGTCGGTGTCGCCGTCGTCGGCATCGCGGCGCTCGAACAACTGCCGATCGATGCTGTTCCCGACATAACCAACAATCAGGTACAGATCAATACCAATGTTGCGTCGTTGTCACCCGAAGAGATCGAGCGCCAGGTCACGTTTCCAATCGAATTTTCACTGGCGGGCATCGACGGCCTGGATTACACCCGGTCCCTTTCGCGCAACGGCTTCTCGCAGGTCACTGCGGTGTTTCGGGACGACGTCGATATCTATTTCGCACGGCAGCAGATCAGTGAACGACTCGTCGAGGCACGCGAGAATTTGCCGGACGGCGCGGACCCGGCAATGGGTCCCATTTCGACGGGCCTGGGTGAGGTCTATATGTATGTCGTCGAGTACGCACATCCCGAAGGCATAGGCGCGGAGATTAGTGATGGCGCAATAGGTTGGCAGAGCGACGGCAGTTATTACACCGACGAAGGCGAATGGCTCACCGCGCCGTACCAGAAAGCAGGCTATCTGCGCACCGTCCAGGACTGGATTATCGCACCGAATCTGCGCATGGTCGAGGGTGTCGCCGGCGTCGATTCGATCGGCGGCTATGTCAAACAATATGTCGTCGAGCCCGACCCGGAAAAATTGCTCGCCTACGGTATATCGTTTGGCGCGCTGATAGAGGCGCTGGAGGCGAACAACCAGGCGATCGGCGCCAACTATATCGAGCACCGGGGCGAAGCGCTTGTCGTACGGTCCGACGGGCGCCTGAAGACCACGGCCGACATCGGTGATATCGCCGTCATCACATATGACGGCGTACCGATATTTATCAAGGACGTCGCATCGGTTGATATCGGCCGCGAACTGCGCACAGGCGCGGCATCAGAGAATTCTCACGAAGTCGTCGTCGGCACAGCTCTCATGCTTATCGGCGGCAACAGCCGCGCTGTTGCTTCTGCTGTCGACAAGCGTGTCGACGACATCCGCGCTGCGCTTCCGCCGGATATCCGTATTCGCGCGGTGATGAATCGATCCGCCCTGGTCGATGCCACCATAAAGACGATTCGCACGAATCTCACGGAAGGCGCGCTTCTTGTGATCGTCATTCTCTTCGTCTTCCTGGGTAACTTTCGGGCGGCGGTGATCACGGCGCTGGCCATACCGTTATCGATGCTTATTGCCGGCGTGGGCATGGTCAAATACGGGATCAGCGGCAATCTCATGAGCCTCGGCGCGATCGACTTCGGCATCATTATCGACGGCGCCGTGATCATCGTCGAGAATTGTCTCCGCCGTCTTGGCGGCAAGCAGGCGGAAATCGGTCGGCCGCTGTCGCTGCGTGAGCGTTGTGAGGTCGTGTTTCAGGCCAGCAAGGAAGTCCGCGGCGCCACGGCCTTCGGCGAGGGCATCATTATCACGGTCTATATCCCTATTCTTTTCCTGACGGGCGTAGAGGGCAAGATGTTCCACCCAATGGCCATGACCGTGATTTTCGCACTGGTGGGCGCATTCGTGTTGTCGCTCACCTTCATTCCCGCGGCCGTGGCTGTTTTTGTGCGAGGGCCCGTCGCCGAGCAAGAGAACATCCTCGTGCGCTGGGCGCAGGCACTGTACCGGCCCGTCCTCAAACTGGCAATTCGGTTACGCTGGCTTACCGCCATGGGCGCCACGGCTGTCTTCGTCTTTGCCGCCACGGTCTTTCAGGATCTCGGTCAGGTCTTCGTGCCGAAGCTTGATGAAGGCAATATTGCCTTGCACTCTCTGCGCATGACGAGTATCGGCGTCACGGCGTCGGCGGAGTTGCAGTTGCTGGTCGAAAAGACCATTAACCAATTCCCGGAGGTCGAGTTGGTATTCTCAAAAACCGGCACCGCGGAAGTGGCAACCGATCCCATGCCGCCGAATGTATCGGACGGTTTCGTTATCCTGAAACCCAGAGAACTCTGGCCGGATCCCAGCGAAACGACCGAGGCATTCCGGCAGCGCCTCGAGGCCGCGTTGCGCGAGCTTCCGGGTCAGCAATATGAGTTCACGCAACCCATCGAAATGCGATTCAACGAACTCATTGCCGGGGTGCGTGGTGATCTCGTAATAAAAATTTATGGTGACGACCCAGACATGCTCGCGGCGGCGGCCCGTGATATCGCAGCAGTTCTCGCTGATATTCCCGGCGCTGCCGACGTCAAGGTCGAGCAAACCGAGGGGCTTCCGTTTCTGAACATCGACGTGGATCGAAGCGCAGCATCCCGGTTCGGCCTGACCGTTCATGATGTGCAGGACGTCGTCGCCGTGGCTATCGGCGGCCGGAAGGCGGGCGAAATATACCAGGGCGACCGTCACTACGATATACTCGTGCGACTGCCGGAGTCGATGCGAAGCGATCTGCGCCGCATCGGCGATATTAACGTACCGCTGCCGCCGCACGAGGATAGTGCCGACATCGACTCACATGCAATCGGCGTCGGTGATCAGGTCCCCATGCCCCCACGAGTCGTGCCGCTACGGCAGGTTGCCGATATCGCGACAGGGGAGGGGCCGAGCCAGATCAGTCGTGAGAACAGCCGCCGACGGACGTATGTGGCAGCCAACATACGCGGGCGCGACCTCGGTTCGTTCGTTGAGGAGGTCAAGTCGGTTGTTGCGAATAACGTCGCCATGCCGCCCGGGTATATACTGGAATATGGTGGACAATACGAGAACCTGGCGAGGGCGCGCAAACGACTCGGCGTGGTCGTGCCGGTGTGTTTTTTTATGATTCTTCTCCTGCTTTACAGCAACTTCAATTCTATAAAACATGCACTGCTGGTGTTTACCGCGGTGCCGCTGGCGCTTAGCGGCGGCGTTTTCGCGCTGTCGTATCGGGCCATGCCTTTTTCGATCTCGGCAGCTGTCGGGTTTATTGCCGTTTCCGGTGTGGCGGTACTGAACGGCCTGGTCATGGTGAGTTACATCAATCAACTACATCGGGACGATCACACACTGGAGGAGGCCATTACGGAGGGTGCGATGACACGCCTGCGCCCGGTCATGATGACCGCCCTGGTAGCATCACTGGGTTTCCTGCCGATGGCCCTGGCCACAGGGCGCGGCGCCGAGGTCCAGCGACCGCTGGCAACCGTGGTCATCGGCGGCTTGATTACGTCCACCCTGCTCACACTGCTCGTGCTCCCTGCGCTCTACCGCATCTGGCACCGAGACGGCGACGGTCCAAATGCGACCGTCGGTGACGATGCTCGCGCCACTGGCGCCGCGCCGCTCGACGCGCCCCGTAACCCATGATAGTCGTAAGCAACATCTGGCGGTTGGAGTTCGCACTTTAGTGTGCTTGCGCTATGCCATGCGCGCTGCTCACCGCGATGGATGGACGGAACGTGAAACCCACACTAAAGTGTGAATGCCAACCGTCGCACCACATCGTCGGTCTGTTGGCGTTCGCGCTCTCGACACGACGGAGCCGGCCGATGAAGGAGGTTCAGTGTGCCCGCGACTATGCAGATTTATCGTAGCCATTATCCTAAAGCAAAGGAGTTCAATCATGGGCAAAGACGTAGCAGTAGTGGTGATCCATGGAATGGGATCGCAAAAGCCGGATTTTGCGGAGTCGATGATCTCCGAAATCAACCAACGCGTGAAACGGCTCGGCAAGAAACCAGCCGCGATCGCGTGGAGATCCATATTCTGGGCCGATGTCCTCGAGCCGCGACAGATCGCCTACCTGCGGGATGCCAACCTTGAGAACAACCTGGATTATACCGGCTTGCGAAAGTTTGTGATATCTGCCCTCGGTGATGCCAGCGCCTATCAAAAAGTAGGCGGCGGCAACACCACCTACGAGGACATACACAAGATAATCCGCGAGAGAATAAAGGCACTGTACGAGACCGACCTTAACTCCAATGCATGTCCGCTGATCCTGTTCGCCCATTCGCTTGGCGGCCATATCATGTCGAACTACATCTGGGATATCCAAAGCGGCGCGGTCGATAACGGCAATGCATTCGAGAACATGGCGCATCTCGCCGGGCTTGTCACCTTCGGCTGCAACATTCCGCTATTTACATTTGCGTACAGAAAGGTTGTACCGATTGTGTTCCCGGGTAAGAAGCTCACGACCGCGCAGTCCAAGAAAGCGCAATGGATGAATTTCTACGATCCCGACGACATTCTAGGCTATCCGCTGAAGGCAATAAACGCAGCCTATGACGCGGTCGTTGACGAAGATATTGCAATCAACGTCGGCAGCATTCTTACCCATTGGCAACCGTCCTCGCACCGCGACTACTGGACCGACAACGACTTCACAAAACCCGCGTCGGCATTCATCGCAGGCTTTCTGTCACGCTGACCAGAGTTCACCGGTTTGGACAACTCCAGATCTCTTGACATAGCGTGAGATTTAATTTCCTATGCGGCGATGTCAAATTTCATTCGCAAGTGAGTGCCAGGGTAGTGGGCTTTGATCGCGGTGAGTTCATGGCAAAGACGTTCGAGCATTTGTGTTCGTTTGGGTG
>JAJFLQ010000149.1 GCA_021772615.1 Verrucomicrobiota bacterium
TCGGTAGTGCTTCTCAAAATTTCATAAGATCGTGTGGCTCAACGCAGTCGCCTTCTGGAGGGTCACAGTCCTCTGTGACCGTCGTACACCAACTGCGGCCGGACGCTGAGGACATCGTCCCTCCAAGAAACACCCAAAACCGCTGCGACCGGACGCTGGGGACATCGTCCCTCCAAGAAACACCCAATACCACTGCGGCCGGACGCTGGGGACATCGTCCCTCCAAGAAACACTTTGCAGACAATACTTCAGTGTTCTTCTTGGAGAGGGCGCCACCGCGATTCTTGATGCTGTTTGCCTTTTTGATTCGAATAACCTGGAGCCCATTTACAGAGCGTGATCAAGAACCGGAAAACTTGTAAAACCAAGAATATTGGCATATCCTTTTGTAAGGAAAAAACAAGAAGTAAGGAGAGATAATCATGTCATTGACAACTCTGACATCAAAAGGACAGGTCACAATTCCTAAAGAAATTCGAGATGAATTGGAATTGCGAGCTGGGGATAAACTTGACTTCCAGATCGGCAAGCCTGGCGAGATTCGCGTCGTTGCGATGAACAAGAGGTCCGTTGACGTTTTCGGAATGCTGGGCCACAGAGCGTCAAAAGCTGTGTCACCGGAAGAAATGAACAAGGGCCTTCGAAAAGCTTTTCGCGACAAGCATCTATGATATCTCTCGATACCAGTATTGTTATTCGGTTTTTAGTTAACGATGACAAAACGCAGGCAGAAAAGGTCCGATCGCTCTTTGCCGACGCGGAAGCAGGGGACGAGAATTTGTTCATCACGAATCTTGTTCTACTGGAAGTGATTTGGGTATTGGATGCTGTGTATGGTTGTACCCGAAATGAGATTGTTACGGCCATTGAGGAATTGCACCTACTCAAGGTGATTAGGTTCGAGTCTACGATTGTCACCAAGGACCTGTGTTCGCTGGGACGCTCTACGAAAACGGATTTACCCGACATCTTGATCGGTTTGTTCTCGAGAAACGCGAATTGTGAAACAACCCTGACTTTTGACAAAAAGGCATCGAAATCCCCCCTGTTCTCATTATTATGATTCACTTTGTCAGGTCGTCTTAAATCCGCTTTACTTTTCCGGTACGAACCACATTCCTTTCCGATTGCGACCTCGGCCCAGCGCCACTCCACGCGCAATGGGTTATCGATCGTCTGGTATTCCTCTGAGTCTACCGGTTCGTGAGCACTCAGCAGATGGAGGATTGCCTTTTGAATTGTGCGCCGGTGCCGGCCGCCGCCTGCTTGCTGAACAGCCGAAAGGCATGAATGCCATTCAGCTGGCCGAGATTTTTCAACCTCAGAACCTCCGTAACTCGCTGGCCTGAAGCACGCCAAGAAGCCTCGCGACGAGGTTGTATGAATTATCCAGGTTATACTGGCATTGTTGGAATACTGGACATTGGTGAAAAATATGGCTTTTAATTCCATGACTTAATATTAATTTATGGAATATGATATCCAGGTCTATAACTCGAAAGATTGTCAAGGCCCTCAATTCCGATACCGCACACAAAGTCATTTGTCTATTCGGGGCTCGACAGGTAGGCAAGACAACGTTGCTTCAGGGAATATTCAACGGGTTGGGAGGACGAAAGGAATTCCTCAACGGTGATTTTGTCGACGATCGGGCACTGCTGATACCCGAGAGAGCGCCTCTGCAGCGATTGGCCGGTCATTTGGACTACCTATTCATTGACGAAGCCCAGAACGTGCCCAGTGTCGGGCTTGTGCTGAAACTATTGCATGATACATATCCGGAGCTGCGCATAGTAGCCAGCGGTTCTGCCGCATTTGATCTGCGCCGAAAAACTGGTGAGCCGCTTACAGGTCGGCAGATTGTCTTCGAATTGTTCCCAATTTCACTGGCGGAGTTGCGTCCACGAGCGACGAATCTAATGACGTGGTTGGAACACGGTATGTTGTTTGGGGGGTATCCCAATGTTGTCACTGCGGAGTCCCCGGAGGACAAGAAGACGGAACTCCGCCAACTTGCGGCCGACTACCTGCTTAAGGATATCTTCGCCCAAGTCGACCTTAATCGCAACCGGCTTCATGATTTACTGCGCTTACTTGCCTTCCAAATTGGCTCAGAAGTCTCGCTCAACGAGCTTGCGGCTGCAACCCGAATGGATGTAAAAACGGTCGATCGCTACCTTGGGTTTCTGGAGGATGCCTATGTGCTTCAGCGTCTAGGTGGGTTTAGTCGGAATTTACGGAAGGAGGTCGCTAAGTCGCGAAAAGTCTACTTTATTGATCTTGGCATACGCAACGCCCTGGTGAACGCTTTCAATCCACTCACCCTGCGTGACGATGCGGGGAAACTCTGGGAAAATTACCTCGTGATCGAGCGATGCAAGCGATTAAAGTACGCCGGCAAGACGTCCAACGCATGGTTCTGGCGCACCTATGACCAGCAGGAAATTGACTATATAGAGGAAAGTGGGGCGGATCTCTCGGCCTTCGAATTCAAATGGAAATCTGGAAGGAAAGCTCGAATTCCCAAGCTCTGGTCGAAAACGTACCCTAACGCCGAAACCCATATCATCACACCGGCCAATGTCGCGGAGTTTCTATTGGACCACAGCGAATAGAGATAGAATCGCCGCTGTCAAGAATGGTGAAGCGTTTCCCCCGGTGGTGCGCCACGAGGTGGCCACGGGGATTAGTGTGGTTACGGAAAATGGCGAATACCTTTACTATTCACCCGGTTTTTCGCTCTCATTCTCCATCTCCGTCTCCGTTGACTTCTTATCGTCCCACAAACAGCGGTCACACAGATTACGCACGAATTGGTGATCTATATCGCGGTCAAAGATGGGGGTTTCATCGTAGCGTCGGCAGAACGTCTCCAGCCATAGGCGCCAGTCGGCACGTACATGAAACAAATCATAATCTCCGTTTGCAATAACAAGAAATCGGCCATCGGGACTAAAGGTACTACTTATCTCAAATCTCGATGAGATCTTCCGCAGAGCCATTGAAATCGGATCGTTGCCACTTTTGTCAAATAGGCGTAGCGGACCTTTCCGTCTATTGTTTCCTGAAACTCGCCCTCTTTCCCACCCGAATATTTTGTCTCCGTCCGGACTTTCTGTTACAGTATTGGAGCTCGCCCAATCCAGTCCGTGAGAATCGGGAATTCCTTTGACTTCTTCCCACGGTTTTTCCCAAACTCGGAGATTGGTGCGAGCATCGAATTTCCGCACCATTTCACGCTCAGTAATACCGAAAAATGACTGCCCGTCTATCCCGACGGCTTTTTTGCCATCCGGAGTATCTATAGTCAAAAAGCTGTCGCCAACTCGACCCCTGCGAATCCACGCACTCCTACGCTTCCGATAGTCGCGATAAACGGAAACCGCTTTCGCTTCGTCGAGTGTTTTTTCCCAAATCAGATCAGGGGTGTCTGCTTCCCACATCTGAATCATGATGCCGTCTCCTCGGCTATAGAATGATTCTCCATCCGGACTGTATGCTACTTTTTCGATCGCCAACATCTTGTCGCCCGTAACGCGGCTAACAATTGATGTTCGGTCTGGATCAAGAATCACGGTATCCTGAGTAGTGCCGACAGCGATTCTTGATCCTTGTGGATTATATGCCAGGGAAGTCACCGGGAAAGGGGAGATATAATCGGATGAAAGTCGGTGACCAGCAGCGTTGTAGAACTTCAAATCTTTTCCTTCTCCCGCACTGACAAACTCAAATCGTGTGGGGTGGCAGGCGATCGCCTGCACAGATTTTTTGTGACGCTGAAGCAGCGTGGACTCTTCCATGCCAAACAACCAACCCCGCACAGTACCGTCATGTCCACCTGTCACGATCATCCCTTCCTGCCCCATTGCGACCGTCGTTATCCATACGCCAGTCATGGAAATTTTTTGCATTACCTCTTCCCCCTCGAGGTTCGAATCACCAAGGACACCACAGTCGAATACATATACGGTCCCGTCGTCACTGAGGGCGGCAACCAAAGGTAATTCGGGGTCAGGACAGAAGACCATTTGAATGACGGCTTCCGCTTGATAGACGAAATTCGGGATCAGCTTGTCTAAAGAGGGTAATTTTTCTCCTTCCGAATTCCAGAACTCGATCCTACCGTCCTGAAAGCCGACGGCTATCGTTTGGCCGTCACGGCTGACCGCAACGGATGAGGCCGGCAGATTCTCGAGTTTCTCCGATCTGAATTTCAAATAGCGGTCGATACCGTCGGCTGATAGTTTTTCCGCCATCCTATCCCATTGAAGGAATTTATCCTCCCCGAACGAGATAATAATCTCGCTGCCGTCAGCGCTAACGGCTAGATACCTGACGAGTGAGGGAGCTTTGGAAGCGTCCCCGTGTCGCCATACGACCCGGGGTTTTCCAGCGAAGGGCAATCCTGCTATCTCCGGCAGATCTTCAAGCCGCCTTGAATCGTCTGCAAAGTCAATGATCATCTGATTACCGTCAGGGCCAACCGACACCGATGACACCTCTGCTCTATTACCCGGTGACTGGCTCCATAAAATTAGAATTTTTTCGGCGTTCCAAAGGGAAACACGCGTATCGACAACAACAATACGGCGACCATCTGGAGTATACGCAACCAATGCTTTTTGACCGTCGAGAGAACGTCGTCCTGTGATTGTGTTTACAATCGTACCGTCCCGTTTGAGTTTGATAGCCGTTCCCAGATCATCGACACATAGAAGGGCGCCATCGGGACTGAAGGATAGGAACTGCGCAGTCTGGTCAGGAATCCGATGCAGCTCGTGTGCCATCTCCACCAGTCCATGCAAGATCTCCTGGAGATCAGCTGGAACGTACCTCAAATCGTCATGACTTTTTTCGATTAGACGGAGGGTATCCAGGTATCCGGCAGCGTGAAAGTTAATGGAAAACAATTCGTGGATCTTGGGAATCTCCTCGAGCCGCAGTGATATCTCCATTGCACGAAGGTCGGCGTTTTTACGTTCACTTTCAGCATTGATCTTTGCCGTTTCGGCGTCTCTCTCCGCAATCTTCGCCAATTCTGTTTGTCTTTGTGCCTTTTCCAGTGCATTCTCTGCATTTGTTCTCTCAATTTTGCCCTGATACCATGCCAATCCTGCCAGCACTGTGGTAGAAATCAGGCCCACAACGGCGAGCATCATTGCCCAACGAACTCCCTGACGAATGCGATTCCGTCGCGTACGCTCCAATTTGCTGGCCGCCAGCAACCGCACTTCATGCGGCATTAGAACGCCTAACCCGCTGGCTCCCGCTTCGACAATTGACAAGTCCTGGTCATCGAGAATGGCGCCCTGATCGTCATCAAGCCACTCTACCGCCCTGTTCTTGAGAATGCGTCGGGCGCGAGGGCCGGGAAGGTCGGATTCGTCGAATTTATGACGAATTGGTGCGGCGAGGGTATCGTGGGCAAGGCGCGTCACCTTTGCCAGGCTACGTTGGTCCTTTTCCGGGTCAACGAGAAGATAGAGATTCTTGCACTCCTGTAGCAAGTTCCCGAGTGTGTGCTCATGATTGCGGTAGGTAGCGACGAGTTCCTCGCTGGTGCACTCCGTTGCGGTCATTAACGGTGTGGTATGATGGACAAGAATGTCGAGTGCCAAGCCCGAAGTAACATGGCTCGGGCAGGAGATGGCTAATTGTTTTAACTGCCGATTGATAAAATCATCAAGCAGGAGTCCCTGTTCTTTTATGATTCGATAAAGGTCTTCCGTAAATGCAGGAGCGGACGTGCTCCGATCCGTTGCTTCTTCCCACATTTTCGTAAGAAGAATTTGTAACGCTGGTGCTGTCGGCGATCCTTGATCGCTTCGGAGATCGGTTGCGATCAAGTTCGGAACGGTGGGATCAATCCGGAGGCCGTACCGTTTTTGCAATCTGGCGCTACTGACAAGGCCAGTGACGATCTCAATGACGGCTTCACGATCCAATGCTTCAAGAAATACCTTGTCGAAACCGACATCCTGGGATTCGAATGCTTTCTGTATCTCAGGATACCATTCCTTGCGAAATGAAACGACGACCCGGCCTTTGAGTTTCTGATTGTCCACAGAAAAGATTTCTTTGAGCGCCTGAACGAATTCTGCCAATTCGTCGGGACAAACGCTATTCGGTCGGGTAAACACTTCTTCGACCTGATCGATCAGGAGAATCAACGGTTTTCCGATCGCGACTTCAGCCCTTCGCCATTCCACGCGCAATGGGTTGCCGATCGTCTGGTGTTCCTCCGCGCCGGCGGAGGCGTGTGAATCCCGCAGATGAAGGATTGCTTTTTGAATCGTGCGGAGGAGCGACTCCTTCTCATCGCGGCGAATGTACAGGATTTCGTAGTTCCGCCGTAGGCGGGGGAGGAGTCCGGCGGAAAGAAACGATGATTTCCCAACCCCGGATTGGCCGTAGAGCAAGTTGACCGGAGCGGCATCTTCGTTTGTGATATCGTCGTAAAAGCTCTTGATTTCCCGATTGCGACCGAAAAATAATTCGGCTTCCTCTTCCTTGAAATAATGTAGGTAGTGGAATGGTTTGGCCGGAAGCTGCCGACGCGGCAGTCCCGGCAAGCCCCAGCAGGGATCAGGCATCGGGAGAAATTCGGAGCAGCGTTCGGCTATGCCGATTATCGGGCAGGCGTACAATGTCCCGGCGACGGCAGCACCGTCCTTCATAAGGGCAAATCGCAACACCCCGACCACGGCGTCGTCGACCAGCATTGGGGCGCCGGAGAGACCTTTTACCGGCGCCCCGGCGCCGGCCGCGGCCTGCTTGCTGAACAGTTGAAACGCATGTACGCCGTTTAGCTCGCCGAGATGGTTTTCCACCGTACCGGTCTGGATCATGCCATCGACCGGCTGGGAATCGGGAAATCCGTAGGTGACGAACTCACCGC
>JAJFLQ010000150.1 GCA_021772615.1 Verrucomicrobiota bacterium
CGGGAAATAGACGGCAGCCCGGGCTATCAGAAGCACATCGAACCCGGCGACCTCATTGTCATGGGCGGCGGACGTATCGGCAAGGACGGCCTCCACGGCGCCACATTTTCGAGCGAAGAGCTGAAACAGACATCGTCCGCCCAGGCCGTACAAATCGGCGATCCAATCACACAAAAAATCCTCTACGACTTCGTGATCGAGGCGCGGGACGCCGGCCTGTATCGTTTCATCACCGACAACGGTGCCGGTGGTCTGTCGAGCAGTGTCGGCGAAATGGCCGTGCACTCCGGAGGCTGCCGCCTGCAGCTCGCGGCCGCACCGCTTAAATATGCCGGACTGCAACCGTGGGAAATTTTGCTTTCCGAATCCCAGGAACGCATGACATTCGCCGTACCCCCCGATAATATCGAGGCGCTCCGCGAACTTGCGGCCCGGCGAGATGTCGAAATCAGCGTACTTGGTGAATTCACCAATTCGGGCGTCTTCCATGCGCTTTATGAGAACGACACGGTGGCGTATATGGATATGGCGTTTCTGCACGACGGCTGCCCGCGCATGCAGCTGCAAGCCACATGGCAACCGCCGCGCTATACCGAACCCGAAATCGAACGCAAACGGCCGCTCGCTGCCGGATCGGCAGTGATCAGGTTGCTCAAACGACTTAATCTCGCATCAAATGAAGACAAGGCGCGCCAGTACGACCACGAAGTCAAGGGCCTGAGCGTTATAAAGCCATTTATCGGTGTGGAATGTGATGTAACCGCAGATGCGACGGTTTTCATGAGTGCACCGGCCGCTACGGACGGCATTGTACTGGCCGCTGCAGTGCTGCCTCGTTATTCCGACATCGATACGTACCATATGACTGCAGCGGTAATCGACCTCGCAATACGGCGAACGATCGCTGCCGGCGGTGCCTGGGGAAGGATTGCGGCGATCGACAATTTTTGCTGGCCCGACCCTGTTCAGAGCGCATCAACGCCCGACGGCGCCTACAAGCTGGCGCAACTGGTACGTTCGAATAAGGCGCTGTACGACTACACGAAGGCATTTGCAGTGCCCTGCATATCAGGTAAGGACAGTATGAAAAACGATAGCACCAGGGGCGGCGTAAAAATCTCGATTCCGCCTACGCTTCTATTCTCCACGATCGCGCCGATCGACGATATCACGACGGCCGTTACGATGGACCCAAAGTGCGACGGCGATCTGGTATATGTGGTCGGCGTAACCCGCGCCGAACTCGGCGGCAGCGAATATCTCGCACTGTCAGGGCTCGTGGGCAACGCCGTTCCAAGGGTAGATGCACCAACAGCGCGCAGGCTATACGAAGCGGTGTCGGCTGCGATCACCGCGGGATTGTGCCGATCTGTTCATGCACCCGCGATCGGCGGTCTCGGTGTCGGCCTTGCGCGTATGGCCATCGCCGGTCGTACCGGCATGGAGATCGACCTCGACGCCATTCCCGTTGAAGACGAACCCGGGTGGGAAGAACGGTTGTTTTCCGAATCCGCGTGCCGGTTTATCATCACCATAGCGCCCGATGTGAGAGATGCATTCGAGGACGCGATGGAAGGACTGCGATATGGCTGCGTCGGCACAGTTGTGAAAGCGCCGTGCCTGCGCTTTATCGGCGAACACGACGCAGTCGACGATGTCGCCCTCGCCGATATGATTCGGGCGTACAAGACGTTTCTTCAATCGGCACCCAACGTAGCAAATCGCCGGGGATGCAGCGATGACGAAGCATGAGATAAAGGCCCTGATCGTCTGTGGATTCGGCTTCAACTGCGAAGCCGAAACAGCCGCCGGATTCGAACTCTGCGGCGCGATACCGGTGAAACGGCACCTAAATGACCTGCTGCGCGATCCCGCAGAATTGCGGCGCTTTCACATTTTGGCGTTTATCGGCGGCTTTTCGTTTGGCGACCATCTCGGCGCAGCGACCGTGATCGCCAACCGGCTGAAATATCGTCTGGGCACGGAAATACGGGAATTCGTAAGCGACGGCAGGTTGGTGATCGGCATTTGCAACGGCTTTCAGACGCTGGCGCGTCTCGGCCTTACACCGGCGCTCGATGGTGTCACACTCACGCCGCAGGTCGCGCTCACGGCCAATGACAAGGGCTGCTTTCGTGACGCCTGGATCACTCTCGGCGTCGATCGCGAATCGCCGTGTATCTTTACCGCCGGCATCGATCGCATCGAGCTGCCGATCCGGCACGGCGAAGGAAAACTGGTCGCGATGGATCAAACCGTAATCGACAGGATCGAGGCGGATCACCTCGCACCGTTGCGGTATGTGTCGCCAGACACGAATGCGCCGACACAGGCATATCCCCACAACCCCAATGGCTCGACAAATGCCATCGCGGGAGTGTGCGACCAATCAGGCCGCGTATTCGGGCTTATGCCGCACCCCGAGGCCTACCTGTCGCCGCAAAATCATCCTCAGTGGCTTCGCCAGAAGATCGCCGGCACGTTGCCGACCGTAGGCGCGGGACGACGAATCTTTCAGAATGCAGTAGATTTTGCACGGAAAGAGGTGACGGTGTAAGGTGGTGCAACGTCAATCATCGTCGTCCAGTTCTACGACGATTTTGCCCGTGCCGATTTCGTGCAGCGCGACATCCAGGTTGTTCTCTCCCGGCTTGGTCTCCACCAGCGGCACGGCGCCGCGCGCAAGTTCGCGGGATCGCCGCGCGGCGGCATTGATAAGGATCATATTGTCTGGTACGACTTCTGTTGCTCGTTTAAGGAATTCGTCGTTCAACTGGTATTCTCCCTGGTTGGTCGTGGCGAGAGTCGTGGAATTGTGGAAAATTTAAAGAGACAAAGATAAACGCCGGAAGGAAAAATTCCAACCCGAACTGTGAAAACTATGCGAATTGCCGACAGAATGAAAATAATATCAACCCCTCTCCCTCGATTATCCGGGCATGTTCTGATCCTCCTCGCCGCCGTTGCGTCTGCGGTGTCAGCCACACCCTTCGACGGACGCCATGAAACACTGGAAAACGGACTGCAGATCGTCGTAAAAGAAAATCATACCGCTCCGGTTGCGGACGTGCGGATCTACGTAAAAACCGGCAGCATTTACGAACATGAGTACATGGGTTCCGGTATCTCGCATGTATTCGAACATCTCATTAACGGCGGCACGACGTCGACACGCAGCGAAAAGGAAATCAATGCCCTGATTGATACGCTTGGCGGCGCCAACAACGCCTATACAACCAAGGGGCATACGTGCTACTTCATCAAAACAACAGCCGAGCAGGTCGGTGATGCGATCGATCTCATGGCCGATTGGATGATAAACAGCACGTTTCCCGACAATGAGTTTCAGCGGGAAATCGGCGTGGTCCTCGAAGAACTCTACAAAGGTCGCGAAGAACCCCGACGCCTGCTGTACAACCGCCTCTATGAAACGATGTTTCGAACGCACCCGGCACGGCATCCGGTAATCGGCTATGAAAACCTGATCCGCTCAATCACGCGCGACGATATTATTGCCTATTACAAGCGCATGTACGTACCCAACAACATGGTGATTGTTGCTGCCGGCAGCTTCGACCAGAATGTCGTGGTGGGACGCATCCGCCAGGCGTTCAGCTCTGCGGAACGTCGCAGCCTCACACCTGCACCGCTGCCGGACGAACCTGCACAGCTAGGAGAACGCTCATCTGTCTTGACGAAGCCGGGTCTGGGCGAGACCTATTTTTCGATCGCCTATCATACGGTCCCGATTCACCATACAGATCTATATGCGCTTGATGTCGCCAGCTATATCCTGTCGCACGGCCGCAGCTCGCGCCTCGTCCGGAAGCTCAAGGAGGACGACGGCGTGGTCTCATCCATATACAGCTATTCCGCCACGCCGGAATTCAATGCCGGCGCCTTCGTTATCGGCGGTACATGCAAAGCGGAAAATGTCGACACCGCGCTCGCGGCGGTCTCAACGGAACTGGCGGCGTTGGCGACGGTCCGCGTCGGTGACGACGCGATCAGCAAAGCGATAAAGCAGAAGATCGCCGACGACATTCTGGGCAACCAGACCGCATCGGACGAAGCTGAGCGCCTCGGTGTAAATGTGATTACAACCGGCAATCCGAATTTCGATACGGTGTACCTCGAGGGCATCCGCTCGGTCACGGCGACGGATATTGAGCGCGTCGCGCGGCGCTACTTTCAACCGGCGAATCGTACCGTGGTCCGGCTTGAGTCCGAATCAACAGACCTCACAGCAAGCTCCCGCGATGCAGCCGTCGAGGCGACCGCAGTTCGAAAAGAAACACTGGAAAACGGCCTTCGCCTGCTCGTGAAGCGCAACCCGAACATTCCATTGATCAACCTCAAGGCCACGTTCATTGGCGGGGTCCTGCACGAACCGCCGGGCCAGGCAGGCATCAGCCGGATCATGGCGGAAATGCTCACCCGCGGCACAGCAACTCGCAGTCGCGAAGAAATCGCCGAGACGTTTGATCGCATTGGC
The DNA here is from genome assembly GCA_021772615.1 of Verrucomicrobiota bacterium. Taxonomy (GTDB): domain Bacteria; phylum Verrucomicrobiota; class Lentisphaeria; order JABSQK01; family JAJFLO01; genus JAJFLQ01. The sequence continues at coordinate 4,496 of JAJFLQ010000150.1, forward strand.
GGACGCTATTCCAGTTCGTCAGGAAACAATACATTCAGCCTTTCGGTCGAAGTGCTCAAGGAGGATTTCGACGTCGCCCTCGACCTTTTCACCGAGATGATCCGGGATCCCAGCTTTCCGGCCAAAGAGCTGGATACGGTCCGTGACAATACGTTGTCGGCCATTGCCGCCCGCAGCGACAATTGGAACAGCGATATCACCACAAAATTTCGGCGGCATTTTTTCGGGGATCACCCGTACGGCAACGACACGCTCGGTGAAAAAGGATCCGTAGAATCCCTTACTCGCGACGATGTTCGTGCATGTTATCAGCGGCTTACCGTGCCGACCCGCGGCGTTGTCACGATATTCGGCGATGTGGATCCCGAAACGGCACTGGCCGCAGCCAGAGAGCGGTTTGGTACGTTTGTGCGCAAATCCCAACCGCTACCGACCCGCAATGCGAATCCCGAACCACAAGCGGACAAGGTGATTACCGAAACGGTAGACAAATCACTTGCAGCCGTCTACGTAGGTTATCCCGGCATCACGATCGACAACAACGCCGACCGATTTCCGCTGCTCTTACTCGACACCATCCTATCCGGATACGGGTATCCGGGAGGACGCCTGCATGAGCGCCTCCGCGGCTCAGAACGCGACCTCGTCTACGTGGTGCATGCGTTTAATTTTATCGGCATTGATCCGGGCTACTTCGGCATCATCGCAGCCTCATCCCCGGAAAAAATGGCAGAAGTGGTACAGATCATTTTGGAAGAAGTCGACACCATCCGCGAAAACCGCGTCAGCGACGAAGCGCTAAACAACGCGCGGGTGATATGCAAAACCATGGAGACACTCAGTCGGCAGACCAACGATGATATGGCACTGCAGGCGGCGCTGGACGAACTCTATGGGCTGGGCTATGATTTCTCCGACCACTTCCCCGACCACATTGACGCGGTTACTGCCGAAGACGTGCAGCGTGTCGCCCGGCGCTACCTCAGCCACCACCTCGTCGTGCGCACCTTGCCAACAACGCCGTGAGTCCTTGCGCCGCAGGCGCTTTGGAGTGCGCAGGCTTGACTGCGCTTTAGTGAAACGTAGAAACCCACGTCCTCTGGACGTGGTCACCATCGTTTGGCTCTGCCGTTGTTTCCGCGGGACGTTGCAAATGACGAACCGGCAAGATCTTGCGTTCTCGCCGGAGTTCATCCCGCTAGGAGGATGTCGGGCTTCGCCCGACATCCTCATGGTGACAGGCGGTTGCCTGTCACAGTGGGCGTTCATCATTTTCGTTAGGTTATGTGGTTCTCATCGATGTTGACCGCCGATTTCGCGTTGTGAGGCGATTTTTGTCGGTTGGAATGATCATTTCGCGTTACGGTTACACTTGGTATGCTGCAATCCACCCTTATTCAGGCATAGAACAGCGACCGGCCATATTGAATAGTCTTTTCATGTTATACGCCAAGGTGACCAAGGTCCATTCGGTCTCAACCTTTGGATGACCGCGGAGATGGAATTGACGAAACCCTATTGCTTCTTTAATGATTCCGAACACCGGCTCTTCGGTATGCTTACGCAAGGCGTACACTTTCCGCCCATTTTCAGTCTGCAGTCGATGAGGCTTGATCTCCGTGGGCGAAGCGTCTTCGCCGGGCGCTGGGGGATCTGGTCTTTTCTCCAAATCAGCTACGGTTTTGTGGTGGGTTGTTTTACCGGCAGCAACGTACGGAGTAGGTCCATCATCAGCTTCGATATTCTTGACGGCGTTCTCACTAAAGAAGCCCGTATCAGCAAGAACAGTATCAACTTCTCGAATCCCGGCAGGTACACTGGCAACATCCGGGACAAGCTCTTCTTTGTCATTTGGATTGTTCGTGACTCTTTGGCCGAGAATCAAATAATGTCCTTCTGTATCAACCGCAGCTTGCGCGTTGTGGGCCTGCTCATAATGCTTGCCATTACCGGCTTTCATTATCCGGCTGTCAGGGTCAATAAAATTGATATGCGCTTTGTCTTCCGGGGTTGTAGATGGTTCTTTCAATTTAGGACCACGAATCGATTCTCCCCGGTCAAGACGCTGCCTACGCTCCGCCAATTTGGCCCCATACTCGGCCACTTTTTTCTTCTGCCGTTCTTCGAACTGTTCTTGAATCGCCTGGCGCGCGGCTTCCAGCTTGGCCTTTCGTTGCGTCCGCCGGGAAATCTCATCGGGCAAGGGCGGACCATCCTGCAAAGGTACGCTATCGGCATCTTCCACAATCCTGCCTGCCGTAATGCTTCTAAGGCTCTTGCTATAAATATCTTGTATATTTTTTACTATAATTTTGTTGGAAGTTTTTGACCCAAAAGCAGCATGTCGCGACGATTTCATCGCCAAGGCTCCGCCCGGCGATGGAAACGTCCGACAGGCTGCCAGTAATCGATCAATGCAAGAAATAACAGGAATAACGGAGGTGTGATAAACATATAAGGTTGTCGGCTTTTCGTGGAATAAAGGAGCCCCAGAGCCTTACGCATTCAGCCGCGCTCGAAACATCTCGAGGTTCGGCGGCCTCGATGACTGCGTCCGTACCGCCTCTTAAACGGCAGTTACCGAAACCTGGTTAATGCCAGCTCACGTAGTGCCTTACCCCAAAACCCGGAACTATCTATACCTTTTGCGGGCGACCAGACCCAACAGACCGATACCGGCAAGAAGAAGTGTAGAGGGTTCGGGAACGGCATTGGTAACCAACCCGTTAATATCGGGTTGCGACAGGACATGGTCATAGAAGCGAACATCATCGATCGATCCCAGGAACCAGTTCGTCGGATTTGTAACTTCGTGGCCAATGTAGAGTTGGCCGGCTGCGGATGCAGCATTGGACCAACCGCTGGTTCCTACCAGAACACCATCAAGATAGAGCTTACCCGTCAGTGCGCTTCCCGGTGATGTCGCGTCGAAGGTGACAGCGATATGGTGCCAACCGCCGTCCCAGGCATTGGTTCCAACAGCAACATTGTTGACCCAGTTGCCATTTTCGATTCCAATGTTTGTGTTAGACCAGTTCTTGCCGATAAAAAACTCGCCCGTATCCACTGCAACGATCGGACGGTAGAAATCACTCGCCGCGCCGTTGAACTGAAACCAGGCTGCGACCGAAAAATCCAGATCATAGGTTTGCCTGAAAAGCGGAGTTGAAATCGAGTCTACGCCATCGAAGAAATACGCACTATCGCTGTTCCCGAAGCGGTCGGATGTCAGCGATGCCCCAGCGGCTGCCGCATGATTGCCATTGCCGCTTGAATCAAGTGTGTTTCCCTGAAAATCATAATGTGCTATCAGCGCCGCGTGCGAGGCGCCAGTCGTAAGAAGCGCAAAGGCCAGCAACGCGGCCGCGTGAACCTTCACGTGTTCTCCCTTTATTGGACAACGAAAAAAGAATGCACGTAGACAATCGATTGTTCGACGGGCCGAAGAAAATGTTCTCATGAGGGCTCCTTGTATGGTTTCGGTGCGTTAATGGGGAGGAGGTGAGGTATCAATGTATCAGAAACATATTCAAAATGATATTGAATGTCAAATATACAATCTTGCAAGTAATACGCAATCGTATGACACCTGTCAGGCTTGGGGGTGCCTTCAACGGCCGGCAATAGCCGTGAGAAACCGCCTTGTTGATAGCGAATTCAAGAAAATGCCGGGGGCATAGCTTCGTGAAATTGCATTTTAAAGAACGCGCACGAAAACGCCTTGCGGCCTCCTGCGATTCCGCCTTTGCCACACTCGCCAGTGTCGCAAGACCGCCCCTCTGGACAACGGAAATCAGATCCCATTCTGCTATACCCTACGCGTGCTCGACGACCGCCGCGATGCCTTCATGCACCAGATAAAACAGCACGGTATCGGCGTGAGTATTCAATACATACCCAACCACCTGCAACCGGTGTTCGCGGTCTACCGTGTGCCGCTTCCAGACGGAGCGACTCGCAGAGGAATATGTCTCGATCCCGCTATTTGCCGGCATGACCGACGAGCAAATCGACGAGGTCATCGCGTTCTTCACGTAACCTCGTGCATCAGCGGCTGGCTGGCGTGCGGCGGGTGCGAGCGTGCTCGCGGCGCAGATGCGGCTCGCACGGTATCCCTGGTATATGAAGTACAGCGCCATGAGGTGGAAGGCGAAACCAAGTGCGTCTTCGGCGACAATGAAAATGAGTGAATCCAAACCGTAGAGGCACATACCGAGCAGGAAGCACCACCTCCGCCCTTTTCCGGCAATCACACCGAAGCCGACGAAAATACCGGCAATAATCAGGTCGATTCCGAAAACGACGACATTCACCACAGTCGAAAATGCCGGGGGTATACCTTGAAATTGTTAATTTAGGGCACGATCATCTCTCAAATCCCCCTAAACTCTCTATCAATTCCAGTTCTGAAACGGAATCTGGGATTGAGCTGAAGGCTCCGATATTATCCCACCCTTTTACTCCACTCTAACACCGCCCCAAAAAGGAAATTTCAAGGTTTTGTACCCCAGATGCACGAGAATTTCGAGCTTACACACCCCGGCGCGCCTCAAATTGTCAGGCACTACTTTTCCATCAGCTCCACTCCTTTGTGCCCACTGTAGGACGTTACAATACCCAAATCTGCCAATTTCTGGTAGATTGCGGCGGCAGCGATCTCATTTCCAAGTCCGTTGGGGTGAAGTGTATCGGTTGGAGAGACTTTCAGGTCTAGTGGTGTTCGTTTGGAAAAATGAGGTAGCAAGTCAAGCGAAGAAAATCCATTACGTGTGGCTTCTTCGACAATGCGTTTGTGGATAGAGATCCATCTGTAGCCATCAAAGGTGGCGTGCTTATGATTCTCTAGTAGAGGAAAAACGACCAATAAGATACGGAAACCATACTGTTGAGAGAGGGCTCGAAATTCTTGGAAAGCATCTTGGACGGCTGTCCATTTGGTAGCATCACAATGCATCTTCGAGTAATAGTCGAAATAGTGACAGCCGTCTATGGGGTGAAATGGTTTCTGTACGTGCAACGCCGCTTTGGATCTTCTTGTGACCCACTCGTATACGAGCGATACGGCTTTATCTCTCCGGAAGAAATCGTTAACCGATCCATCTGGAGTCGGATCGTTGAGAACATAGGAGAGAATTACCAGATCTGGATTCATTCTCAAGCCGACGTCCTTAAGAAGCTCAATTTCCTGTACGGTCGAATACTGATTGATGCCAAAGTTCATGACCTCATATCTCTGACGATGCTTGTTAAGAAAAACTGCAAGCCTATTGGTGTACATTTCATCGAAATCCACACGGTAACCGTTGGTGACGGAATCACCTAATACAATAATGCGAAACACATCGGTTGGTTTTCGAAACTTATATTCTTGATCCCGAAAACCGAGGACGTTGATTTCCCGATACGCATGGGGTTTTCGAATAAATACAAGGCGAGAGTTCGCAGCATGTTGATATTGCGAATGGATTTTCACATAGGTGTGATACCCCCTCATAGCTACCTCGATCATGACGAGCGGCAGTATGATCGCCACCAAGACCATAAAGAGTCTCGATAATAGCCCGTTGCTGCCGTTACTCTTGCCCAGGTTTTTGAGTATCTGTTGTAATTGATGCATACGAGTCACCCCTTCGGGGTCCAACCTGTTAAACTCATACTATTCTGAAAGTCGGATAAAGCGTACACTTTAACCTGAAAACAGGTTCACAAGCACGATTTTCCATCAAAATCGTGCTTTTTTTCTTGTTTTTAACGTGTGCGCATCTAGCTTATACGCACACGTTAAAAAAGGAGTATGAGCAATGCCGAAACCAATAACTGGAAAAACTCACGTCGGAGAGAGGCGCGAAAGACGCCCGAACGGCGACATTTACATATACGAACGGATTACAGCCTATAACGAAAAGACCGGAAAGACTTATACCGTAAATCAAAAGCTCAAGGGAAAA
>JAJFLQ010000016.1 GCA_021772615.1 Verrucomicrobiota bacterium
CGAGGGTTGAGGCTTGCGTTCAACGCGCATCTGGAGTTGGTGGAGGGCGGTCCTGTAGGGCGGGAGATACCAATTAACAAAGAATGTCTCAGAGTCGGCCGCAGCAAGAAATGCAACATCAGACCGAATGATCGCAACGTAAGCGGCCTTCATTGCATGATCGAAAAGCTGCCGTTGTCGATACGGATCACAGACCTGAATAGTACCAACGGTACCAGTGTAAACGGTAAGAAAATAGCGCGGCCGACAGAGCTGAACGACGGTGATCTCGTCCGATTCGGCGGATTCACGGTGCGCGTTTGCCAATATGCCGCCCTGGAAAGTGACGGTGCAGAGGCCGCGGAAGTCGCTGAACTCATTATTGCGGATAAGGAAACGGGCGCGGACGAGCCCGAAGAAGGCGTTACGATGAAAGCAAACGGAGAGACCGCAGCACAGGTCCGAGCAGCCCTTCGGGCTGAGGGTCTGGTCTGAACGTCGTCGAATTTGCGATTCTTGGCGCCAAGCGGGATTATGCCGTATATGCCTTAATCAACGACGTTTCCCCTATCGACCCTCCGTATACCACAGATTCCACATTGCGATCATCCACAGGCGCATTGTATGATCATGCCTTCCGCTTTGATGCGTCTCCCACATGCGTTCCGCTGCCTCATACCGGATATATTTAGTCCAGGTGGCATTGCTGCCGGTAAAAATGATGTCGTGCAACCACTCCCTGCAAACCCGGTCATTGCGGGTCCATTGCGATAGCGGTATGGTGAAGCCCTTTTTCGGTGCGTCAAAGAGCGACCGCGGCAGTCGTTTATCCAGCATGCGTCGCAACGGTATCTTGGATGTTTGCCCCGACAGCTTCTCGACCACCGCCATGGTATTCGCCCGCTCGGCAATGCGATGATCCAGTAACGGCGCTCGGCATTCCAACGATACCGCCATTGAGGCAATGTCCACCTTCGTCAGGATGTCGTCACACAAGTACATCCGTTGATCGGCCTCCAGCCATTTCTCGAGCACATCCGACGAGGTAGCCTCGTCGTAGTAACGCGTAAATTGGTCGATGTACAAGGCGTCCGGCACCTCCTGCCGGGACAGAAAATCTGCCGTAAAGCACCGATGGCGCCAATAGTCGTGGAAGTAGCCGGAGTGGTTTTCCCCTTTGTTGCGGGTAGCCGTAGCGCTAAGCACAAAATCCCTAACCTGACTGGCGACAGGGCCCCGAGCCAACGGGAGCTTCGACAGGTACTCGACCACACGCACGCGGTGTTGCGGCGACAGGATGGCCAGGTACTCCGACCATCGCCGACGCCGATAGTGATTATATCCCGCAAATATCTCATCACCACCATCGCCGGACAACGCAACCTTGGCCACCGCTGCGGTCTCGCGGCTGACGTAGTACGTCGGCACACTGGAATAGTCCGCAAATGGCTGACCGAAATGACGGGTGAGTCGTGTCATGATATCGATAAGATTCGGCGACACCACAATATGCCGATGATCGGCGCCGACGTGCTGAGCAATTGCTGCAGCCCGACCTGATTCGTCGCTGTCAGCACGTCCCGTCCCGACCGTAAACGTCTGGATAGGCTTCCCCGAAATCCGCGCCGCAGATGACACAACTACCGACGAGTCAATACCTCCCGACAAAAACGCGGCAACCGGCACGTCGGCTCGCAGGCGAATTTCCACGGCATCATCAATAAGGTGCTCAATGTCGTTGTGTCCGGATCCGCATTCCGGTTGCCCGTGGACGATCGGCCGCCAGTACTCGCCCGGGGTGCTGGTGCGCCGCCGCCACGTAAGCGTGGCGCCTGGTCGGAGGGCATGGACTGCCCTGTAAATCGTGCGCGGACTGGGAATGTAGCCGTAACGTAAATACTGGGCCGCAGCGATATCGTCTATGTCATCACGGGGAAAACCGGTCACGTGATGTAACGCCTGCAACTCCGATGCAAAAGCCAGCCCGTTCGTATGCTGCCAATAATATAGCGGTTTCTGCCCGAAACGGTCACGAGCCAGAAACAGTAGATCTCGATTCACATCGTAGATGGCAAAGGCAAACATACCGTTTAGGCGGGCAGGCATGTCCGTGCCGTATTCCTCCCACAAGTGAACCAGGACCTCGGTATCGCCTGCCTCGCGCAAATGGTGGCCCTTTGCAGCGAGCTGACGCCGCAATTCAGGATAGTTGTAGATCTCACCATTGAATACGACCCAGACGGTACCGTCTTCATTGCACAGCGGCTGCGGTGTTCCCGCAGGATCGATAATTGCCAGACGTCGATGCCCCAGCATTACGGCATGCGGCGCAGCGGATGGTAAGGATTCGGCGAACTCGACGTGGCGGTCGCCTGGATCAAGAGCCACGAAACCATACCCATCCGGCCCGCGGTGACGGAGCGCATCCGTCATCCGCATGATCGTGGCCGAATGGTCACCAGGTTCGTTACTGGAAATGCCGGCGATGCCGCACATAGTACCACATTCTGTTAAGGGATCTCATAATAGCGATGCGTACAGAGCTTCGTATTTTGGGATGACTTGCGCGAAATCAAACTCACGAATTCGCGACCAGGCCATGCGCGCCATATCCCTGCTGCGCGCAGGCTCGGCTATTACCGCGTGCAACGCGTCCGCGAATTGCCCCGGATCCTCCGCCGGCACGATCCGCCCATGTACGCCGTGTTCGACAAGGTCCGGAACGCCGCCGACAGCCGTAGCCACAATCGGAGTACCGGCAGCCATCGCTTCCATCACAGCATTGGGCATTCCTTCGAAACGAGATGCCATTACGAAGGCATCGGCCGCCCTTAGACGCGCCGGGACATTATGCTGAAAACCGCGTATAAGGATGTGTTTGTCCAACCCCATCGCAGCAACCCTGGCGGTAATTTCCTCGCGCTGAACGCCATCGCCGACAATGTCGAGTGTTGCGTTCGGGAAACGTTCCAGCAAACGCTGGAAGGCACTGAGGATAAAAAAATAGTTTTTCTCGAAACTCAATCTCCCCACAGCAATGAACCGGAATGGCTGCAACGCGTCCCTACTCTCGGCCGATTGCACCGGTTGCGTGATCGCCTCCCCGGCCCCACGGCAGTCGATACCGTTGGGTATATACCGGAGTTTCGACCCAGGCACCCGATCGTGTTCCAACTCGGCCATTGCGCTGCGAGAGTTCAGTAAGACCACATCAGACCGTGCCACCGTCCGACGCACAATAAAGCGGCCGAAAATGCGACGATAGCTGAATAGCGGAAAATAGGAAAACTGATTCATCGCACTGCGGAATGCGGTAACAAGCCGAAAACCTTGTGACCGATACCGGGATGCAGCGGCGAGCGCGTTGGAATACGGAAGCCAACTATGCACAATGTCGGGAGTCAACGTCGCGTAAAGCTGTTGCAACGGACGGCGGAGCCGCAACGCACCACCAGGTGACGGCCGCTCCAGCGCCGTGTACGAAACAAGCCTGTCGCGGTCCAGACAGTCGAGCATGACGCCACCGTCAGCCATTAACGCCACCGAAACGTCGAATGCTTCGCGGTCCAGCCGATTCGCGACTTCCAGAAATTGTCGCTCGGCGCCGCCGCCGCCAAGCGAATTGATCATCAGCAAAACGCGGGTTTTCCGATGATTCGGCACGTGACTTTCACTACGGATCATTGTATGGTAAGCGCAATTCTAACCAAAACACACGTAATTATCACGCAACACGTTGCCTTCCATTATATCGGCGTTCAAAAATAGAACGTTTGTACGGACTTCGGCACGAACCATCAAGGCAACCAGAATACCATGACTAACGACGAAAGAAAACTGATACAGTACATAAATCTGAAACTGTCAATTCTCAAACAGCCTGTATTCGGTGACTTGCAGAACAACGAATTCAACGAGATTACACGCTCGTTGTTGTTCAGTCTTCAGGAGAAAAATCGCCTGCTCACTCACCATCGAAGCCCGGTCGACGAACGGATAGAAGCGTTTCTCAACGATTACCTTGAGGGCGCCAGACCGGCCAAGCCCAGGATCCGAATTCCCGGACAGACGTTCGTGTTGGACCGTGCGGGGCTGGCGCGCGTACTGTCGCTGCCGCCCAATGGCGAAAAATTCGAGTCGGACCTCGTCTGCTCATACCGCGTCAAGCAGGGGGTCCTGCATAACCCGGTCAACGATCGCCGGACCACCAAAGGCGTTTTCCATGTTGTCGAGGGCGGCTTGCCCATTCCGGACGACAAGAAAGCGGTGCCTCGCAACACCTTTTACCATCTGCTTCAGCACGCGTTTACTCCACCGCCAGAACTCTTGAAGCTGCCCTTTACATCCCTGCAGGAGGAGCAGGCGCATGTATTTATCTCCCTTTATATGCGCCCGGTTGTGTGTCCGCCGGTCGTGCATGTAAACCAGGCGCTATCAATGGAAACCCGCTTTTTCGCGCCCGGAAGCCTGGTGAGCAATCTTGATTTTGTCGAATCCATCTTTGGCAACGCCGGTGATCCGTCCTTGCCGGATAACGACGCCGGACTCGATCCGGCCGGATGGATCGGGCACACCGGCTTTGTCCTGCTCGCTCCGCATCTTACCAGTCTCACAAAGAAAAACGTGGGGCTGCCACGCTGGGAGAAAGCGACTGCGCGACAACGGCGTGACAGCATGTGCTGGAAGGATCCCGGTGAGTTGTACAACGACGGCACCGCGTTCAAAGTCACGTGTCGGGACCATCGCGGTGTCATTGTAACGCTCATCGCCGACAACTACTTCGGCTATTGCAAAAAAGAAGTCAAGACACAGATCAGCTACGCGGCAAATCTTTTCGGCATCTGCGAAGAGGAACATGCCGGCGGCGCTATAGCGTATCCCAGCTACGATCTCGGCGATACGTTCCTGGTGCCGTCGCATATCCCCATGGTCGATCACACCTTCGCCGAAGTGAAGACTCGCTACAGCGACATCATGGACATCCAGCCCGAAGGCTACGGCATCGATCGCGTTTATCCGAATATATTGTATGTCCCCGAGGATGTTGTCATCGACTTGAGTTCACAGTCGGTAACCTGGACGCTACAGGGAGAAAAGCAGACTATCCGGCTCCTCGCAGACAAGGTTTATGTGCTGCCCTCCGGGTACAAAGTGCGCTTGACCAAGGGCACAAGCGGGCTGCGCTGGCGCCTTATCGGCACGGCGGCGGAAGGCACATTTTGCCATAAACCTTGCACGGTGTCCGGCGGCGGCAAGTCGGAAATCTCAAAGTCGATTGCCGATGCCTTCATCCACGGTGCAGCATTCAGTGCGGATATTAAGAAGGATTTCGAACGCGTTGAAGAAATCCTGCGCCGCGACTACTCCGACCGGTTCCGAGTATTGATGGCTGCACCTGGTCAGAGCCGGAAGATTCTCAGCAAGGATCGGTCAATAGGCTCCGTAATCAAGCTGCTGACACCGTCAACCGAGTTGTATACCGATGCATACAACGCATGGCTCGAAACGATTCCACGGTATATCAAGGAGCTTGTATTTATCGTCAAGCAATACCACACGCCGGAATGGGGCGATAACTGGCGGGAGCATTTCTCGGTAGACATCATCAACGGCACACCTGGGAACGAGTTAAAATACCACTATCGCAAACTTGTCGTCAACTACCTCAGGGTAGGCATATCCAATATCGGGCTGTGGCGGCTTTTCGGCCTCAGACGGGACTTCAGCCCGGCGTTGAAGTTGCAGATGGAAGACGATATCACAGCATCGGTCGTGATTCCGGCAAACCGTTTATCATATCTCAACCCTGCATACAACAATCCCTCCGTGAAATTCACCGGCAATTGCGAGTTCCGCCTGTTTCAACGGCCAGACGAGGCCATCAACCGCGGATACGACAAGCAAGCCGAATTCGATCTCACGCAACCGGGTAATTTTCTATCCAATTTCGAGCCGCTCTCGGTCGAATACGCCAAGGACCTTGTGGAGGACTCAATAGGATTCGACCAATACACCGAGCCAATGCAGAAGCTCATTCGGAATTTTGCGCAGCAAAAGCGACTGGCTTACTTCGTCTCATCCGCGCATCCGCGTGTAATCAACGGCGCCCCGACAAAGAATCCGCGCTACCTCCAGGTGCGTCAGGATCTTGTCGACCCGGAGTCTGTTTATGTCGCCAATATCGGCACCCGATTATTTCGACGGGTGCCGTTGGATATGCCCGTATATACCCCGGTAAACGCCGTACTCATGGGACGCCGAAACAACCCGCCGGAAGACGGCATCAGGCCATTGGCCGTGTACAATCCCATTCACTACATGGAATTGCCGGAACTCTTCATGGAGTTCATTTGCAGCATGACCGGAAAATCACCGTCGACAACAGGCGCAGGGTCCGAGGGCGCACTCACGAAAGCGCCGTTCAATGCGCTGCTGCCGATCACCGATCTCAACAGTGCAATTCTGTCATATGCCATTACCGGCTACAGTGGTTTCGTGACCGCGGCCGGATATGTGGGCCCCAATTATCGCGTCGACCACGACATCAGCCTGCTGATTCCGGAATTGTGGTGCCGTATGGCGGTCAACGAACGCGATCCCGAATATCTCATCGAACATCATTACCTCGAAAAATGCGATGACTTCGAATACGAGGGCGAAACGGTGCTCGCCAGCCGACTCGGCTACCGCATCACATCACATTTCGTCAGCATCTTTCTTGGCCGCGTATTTAACAATCCGAGCGTCGTTTTCCGTGAGCCGATGCTCAAACCGGAAACCCAGGACGTTGCGGTTTTTGCCGATGGCATGAAGAACATTGTTGCGACCCATAAACGTGTCGCGACGATGTATTTCAAAGACGGCTCGATTGATATGGCTTGTCCGCCGCTACGCGCACTGCTTCATATCATGCGCGACGGCAAGTACAAAGGCAAGGATCTGAGTGCACCGGAAATTCGTGAACTATTCTCACGCGAGTCGCTGCTCGGAAGCGAGTGGTATCGATCGCGGCTTGCTGTGAAACAAAAAATCGACGTGACAATGTGGCAACGTCACATTGAATACCTGGATCATTTTTTGTCTCGCCGCATTTATGTCGAAGAATCCAGCCGGCTGAATATCAAGCAACGTCTCGCAACAGCACGGGAACACCTCGAACACGTGAAATCCGAATCGTACCAAGAGAGTCTTCACGGCACACTGGGCGCAGACAACCTCGGTCAATATTGACCGGTGCCAGGAGAGCGAGCGGCCCCCTGCGTAAGATATCGGTGCCGCCGTACGCGGCATCTGGATCTGGAGGGCGAGCCGCCACGTGCGCCAAATATACCCTCGCTCACTACCAGAGATCTCACCAACGCTATGAAAACGTCAATGTCCTGCATTCTGCATTAGAAACGACCAGTGTAATCTACAAGGTTGCGAAAGCGATTGATTGACTGATGAGGAACCACGAATGGACATGAATCCATTTTACCTATTGGCGTGTATTCGCGTCCACTCGCGGTTCCCTCTCCATTCTTGACTCTTACAACTCACGAAAATGAACGCGTTGTGAAACTATGGCATCCGTATTATTCGCAATGGTAAGTTTTGATCGCACTTACCGGATAGCCTTCAGATTATCCTGCGCCGAGCGGTAGGAAGGGTCGATCTCCAGTGCACGACTGAAGTGGTCTATCGCCAACTTCCGCTGCCCCAGGTAGAAATAAACCGTACCGATATTGTTATGGGCTTCGGTATAATCCGGGCGAATCCGCAGCGTCTCACGATATTCCGCAAGCGCCGCGGCATAATCCTGGTTCTCCAACAGGATATTGCCGCTATTCAGGCGGGCCTCAGCGAAATCCGATTTGAGACGACATGCCTCACGATAATGTCGCATCGCGTCGTTGGGCTCATGCCGTCGTTGATAATAAAGGCCCAGATTGTAGTGCGCCTCGGGATTCCCCGGGTTGGATGCAAGTGCCTTGCGAAACCGCTCGAAACCGTCCGCCTCACGCCCCATCCTCACCAGCACAAGACCGAGATTGTTCTGTGCATTGTCGTTTCCCGGATCAATCTCGACAGCGCGCTTCAGGCAATCCAGTGCACGTTTCAGTTCTCCTTGCCGGGCGTAGAGATAACCGAGATTGTTGTGAGCCGCATCATTCAGATCATCATAGGCCAGCGCGGCACGATAGTGATGTATGGCGTCGGCATAGATTCCCTGATTGTCCAGAATCGCGCCGAGGTTGTAATGCGCGTCGGCGTAGCCGGGAGATAGCGCGATAGCGCGTCGATACCGGACAGCGGCCAGATCGAGTCGGCCAAGCGCCCGCAGTGCGTTGCCCAGATTGTTGTTCGCCGTGGCGTTTCCGGGATTGAGAACCAGCGCATGCCGGTAGTGTTCCGCTGCGTCACGGTCTTTTCCCAAGTCGCGCAGCGCATTGGCCAGAGCGATATGTGCGAGATCGTTCGAAAAGTCGACAGCGATACTGTCAGACCACAATGCCACACTGTTCGCCCAAACGTGGGTCCGAGCACGCGCCAGCATGGCGAACGTCGCCAGCAGCGCAACTGACGCGATAACGGACGAAACACGAATGCGTTTCGACCGTGACAACTGAAACCGTGCGACCACAACGATCGATGCGCCCAGAAACAGGCCCACGGCAGGCATGTACATATAGCGATCGGCCATCTTCGTCGAGATCGGGATCAGGTTGGACACCGGGGACCACGTTATGAAAAACCAGCCGGCACAAAGCAGAGGTCGCCTGTCCCCGAGCCGTGCTCGCCGCCATACAAGATAACTGCATGCCGCCAGCAATACGATTGACAACACGACCTTCCATTCGAAAGGTGATTCCGAGACGCGATCAAAATAGCGATTGTTCAGCCATGCCGGGCAGGTCAGATTTCTGAGATAGTCAAAGAGTACACGCAACATGGTGTAAAAGGTAAACTGCCGATTGTCCATGTAATGTGACTTCGACGTACTCTGCTCGTCGTCCGCGACGAGCACCATCAGATGAACCGGTAGCAGACCAAATAGCACCACAGCAAACGGAACGAGTGCAGAAAATCTCCGCTTGATCACGGTGATCATCGAACTCGATCCCGACCGGCAATACTCAAAAAGGAGCAGAACGGCCGGCAACGTGATCGCGAACGGGTTTGCCAACATGGCCACGATGGCCGCAACGACCGCAACACCGCGCCAGAGAATCATGTATCGCGACGACGCATTGGCGCGCATATAACAAAGCAGTGACAGAAAGTAGAAAACCGCCATCAAGCCGTATTTGCGGGAACAAGCCCACGATACCGACTCGACATTCACAGGATGTACGACGAACAACATCGTCGTAAGAAACGCAATGCCACGAACGCCCCGCCCTGAAACGCCGACAGCATCAAGCATATGAAACAGCAGGAACAACAGGATTGTCGCTGCCGCGCCGTGCAAGACAATGTTGTGCACGATATACGGCTGTGGATCAAGCCCCCAGAAATGGTAGTCTACGGCATAGCTCAGTATCCAAAGTGGTTGATACGGCAACCCGACTTCCGGCGTGAAAATCGATATGATATTCGCCGCTGTAAGGGAGCGAATTCGCGCGTTGCCGGTAATGAATTCTGGATCGTCCCAGTTCGTAAAGGCGTTGTCGGTTGCGCCCCAGTATATCATCCCCGTCGCGGCCCATATCGTTATGATCGACCAGAACAAGAATTTCGATTGACGCATACGCTCGACTTCCCCGTTACCCGCAAGGCCTCATGCCTTCGGTAAAGGGAAATATGCGGCAGATGTTGGTACATCGCAAAGATATACGAGAGCACGACGTTAAGATTGCCACCGCTCGCATCCTCTACAGAAGCCCAATCATACGAAGGATATTTCCGTCGATCGCGATCGCGAGACCAGCCAACAGACAATAACACAGAGCAACAGCATCGTCATGGTTCACGATCTCGCGTGCGTTCAGCGCCCCAATCGGGCTGAACTGCCAGCGCTCAGCGGTACGAACACCAACGCACAGCTCATCCGCATCGTACAGGCCCTTCGCGATTGGGATATATTTCGGCCGTATCGATCCGCGAAATACGATTTCGGTTGGCAAGCGGATCGCCGGAAATCACGCCGAAGCCGGAGACAATACCCGATTCCCGCAGCTCCTCATACGTGAGCGGCGCAGTCATAGTTTAGACCGTCTGGTGCGCAAAAGTTCTTCGCCCAGTAAACCCGGCCATAAAATGGTGACCTAAGGTCCTCTAAGTCGTGACGAGCATATTCGATTAACGACGCCGAAGACGTGTTCGCAATGTAGTACGCCCGTCCGTCATGAATCTTCCTGCAGACTGGCTTCCACGCAATACAGTAGATCCATTTCATGCCATTCAACCAACGGCCTATACAATCCGCGCCTATCACAGACGTTTGTTACGGACGATCGCATATTTTCCGTTCAAAAAGGACACGATGACTTCGTTCAAACCGATGACAAGTTAAACGCCAGTATTGAAAATCGTCGTCGTCCTCGAACCAACACGATTCGAATGACGAACGAAATCGAGGACGGCGACGGCGATCAGTTTATTATTCAAACACCCAACGGTTCATTCGATGTTTTTAATCTAATTTCAGGCGATCCTCTCCCCACTCCGCTTGAGGAGGTCGAAGTCATAGCGCAAAGCACCGATGATACATTCTTGAGCGCAACGACGCTGCCGACGGTGGGTGAGCTGAATAGCATGATCGCATCGAACGCCGACAATCGCCTGGGCCTTCGCACCGGTAGTAGCAATTGTGCGGATTTCACGATTACGACATTCTCCAATAGCGCAGAGCCCGTTCCCACACTGAATGAGTGGGGACTGATGATTCTTGCCCTGGCCTTGGCCGGAGAGCGGGATGCGCGGGAGCAGGAAACGGTCCGAGTTGGTGAGGCGTTGGGCGACCGCCCGGCGCCGCCCAACATCATATACGTCGGGGCCTTGCAGCTGCTGGATCCGCAGCGATTGCGGGCAGAGATTACACCCAACCTGGCGTCGCTTGAATTATCCATGGCCATCTTCAGGTCGATCTACAATACCTTTCCAGGCACAACCCGGACGCACCGCGCAATCAACACCGGTGGGCGCACCGCAACCTGGGGGAATATTTTAGACTATTCGGCGAAAGACTATGCCGGTCCGCTTATGCCGCGGGTCCTGAATCAACATCACTATAAAACCGCATTGATTTCGGCCGGCTTTCTGGATTTTGAAGGCATTGGGGAGTTTTATCGGGGAATAGGGTATGAAGGGCCATTTCCGGGAAACAATGATTGGGGAAAGTATGGCAATGTGCTGCATTATAATGATCACATTATCGGACGTCTCGTCGAGGCGCTACGGCGGCGTGAACGACTCGACAACACCGTGATTGTGATCTCAGGCGATCACGGTCAGGCCTTCGGCCGCCGGCACGCGCGAAATTTTGCCCATCGCAATTTCCTGTACGAGGAAAATAT
The DNA here is from genome assembly GCA_021772615.1 of Verrucomicrobiota bacterium. Lineage (GTDB taxonomy): Bacteria > Verrucomicrobiota > Lentisphaeria > JABSQK01 > JAJFLO01 > JAJFLQ01. Next base: position 11,478 of record JAJFLQ010000016.1, read on the forward strand.
TCGTAACTTCCTTATCGTTCTCGATTTCGCCCGTATCGCGGGGCCGCTCATCGTCGATCGTACGGGATTTATTGGCGATATTGCCGACTATTCTGCATCTTGCCGGTGTCCCGGACGTCAACGTTCCGGGACAAAATCTTTTTGGCCCTGACTACGCCGAACGGGTTCACTATTTTCACACGAGCGCGCTACCCGAACTATGGGGATTGAGAGACGGCCGTTGGAAGTTCATCACCGACAGACGATTACCGCAGAATGCGGAATTGTATAATCTGGCGATTGACCCAGCCGAGCGGCGCAACGTTGCATCTCTGCACGCGGATTAGGCCCGACTCTACCACCGCCTGTGTGAACAATGGTATTTCGAAGCCAATGCCGATTATGCTCGTCAGTTCTCCGCTAAGTCGCGTCGTTTACGCAATTCGGATACCGAAGTCTTCGATGTGAAACGCTACGGTCCAAAGATCATCTCATTCGGACATGTCGACCAAGACCATGATTTCGTCAGGCATTCGGCGTTGGGCGCCCGGGAGGAGATCGAGGCGCGAATACATTGGGTAGCTTATCCCGAGAACAGGCGGATAACCTATCACTGGCTGTCTCCCAGTGGGACGCTCTATAACGAAGAGTCGGTGCAGTTCGCCGAGTGGATCACCAGCGTCGCCAGACTACCCGCTCCGCGACCGTTGGAGGCCGGGAATTGGCGTCTGACCGTGTTCGACGACGGCCGTCCACTGATCTCCAGATCCTTCCGGGTACTGAAAGAGGCACAAAACCCGGGACTAGAGCCTTGAAGTCGAGCCCGACAACCGCTTTCTCACGATTCTTCCCGGGTCTTTCCTTAACGATATTGGGGGTATTTTGCGGACTCGCGTTCGCCAAAAACCAACTGCTCGCTGCGCCTTCGTTTGTCTTTTTGCCGAGCGACATGGTGATCGCGTATTTGACCATGCTCACCTTCGCTGTCGCTGGAGTAATGAACGCAGTTGCTACAAGAAACGGCGTTTTCCGTTGGACCACTGTGAGCGCGACGTTTCTTCTAATCCTCGGAACCCATTCAGGCCACGAGCGATTGTATCGGGATATGCTGGCCAGAGTTCGACAGAGCTGTACGGTTGAACGTCCATTTTTTAACATGCCGCGTCCGGGGTGTAGGCGACCGCTTTACAGTTCGCGCAGATTTTGAGGTTACCCGGCCGAGTAACTGTAAAGCGGTCGCCCTACACCCCGAAACCAACGTCGCTTGCAGCTACACGTCAAAAGTCTGTACGCCAAACGCTGGTGGA
>JAJFLQ010000151.1 GCA_021772615.1 Verrucomicrobiota bacterium
GTTTCGGTGCCGCAACCTGCTTTATCTCGTTTTTGTTCGATTTTGCAGCTGACGGAAATATAGTAGCCATTCAGGCAGTCAGCCTGCACTCGCCCTCTCGTGTGCTCAAACTCTAACGTCATAGCATTGTATGCTGGTACCAGCCACCTGCGAAAATTGTAATCAGGCGACAAAAATCGATATCGACCTTTTCAAAGGTCGAACGGTCGATTGTGCCCGTTGTGGCAAGCCCGTGCCGCCACCAGAAAAATTCGAGATCGGCGCCGGCGTTGTCGTGGGTAACAAATATTGCCTGGACGACAGAATCGGCGAATCGCTGCTTGGTGAGATTTATCACGGCCACGATGTCACAAATCGAGCGGAGGTCCGCGTAAACATCATGTACGACAAGGGTGACGCCGACGAGGAGGCTGCCACCAGATTCATGCAGGAGATTGAAGTCCTGAGTTCGCTGCAACACAATCATTTGCTGTCGGCGACAGAGTCGGGAAAAGACCACAACATGTTTTTCTTCGTTACCCCACATGTCGTTGGAACAACACTGCAGGACTACGTGGCGAAGGGGCGCCGACTGGATGAAGTCACCGCCGCGACGTACCTGCTCGCCGTTGCTGACGCCTTACGATATATCTGGACCGAAAAACGCCTGATTCATCGGGATGTGAAGCCACAGCACATACTCATCAGGGCCGGTAACGAGGCGATCCTCACCGGATTCGATATCGCGAAGTTTTCGGGCGAAAACAGCTCGAATGCGTTGACGGGTCTGGGCTACACGATCGGTACGCCGGAGTATATGAGCCCGGAGCAGGTGCAGGCATCTGCAGACATAGATTTTCGAAGTGACATGTACTCACTCGGCGTGGTCATGTACGAACTTACAACAGGTATCAACCCCTTCGCCGATCCTGCGCAGGTTGTCGTGCTGCAGCAGCAGATGGAGAAGATACCGCAACCGATAGGGTCGGTGGTTCAGGGGTTTTCAGTAGAATTTTCCAATCTCGTCGGGAGCATGCTGGAGAAAGACCGGAACGATCGTTTTCAAAATTGGAATCAATTAATTGTCACAACCAAAGATGTCCTCAACCGGGCGACGCGCCGTAGCGGCGCATCCACCGAGGGAAATATTGTGATTCCGAAATGGGGGGCGATCGCTGCTGCAGCAGGATTGCTGCTGTCGCTATCGCTGAATGTTGTTTTGGCATTCTTACTGGCCCGGGCGTTGTGAACCAGAACTCAATTTGAGGTAAAAGCCCTATAGAGCTGAACACCCATTTGGGGGGCATCAAATCGACGGTGACCGAGTGCGCCAAAGCGGTGAGATTTGGCGAACGGCGTGTTGGTCCGCGACTGCAGGGATTTGGCAGCTCCTTTGGATTTGGCCGAATCTGCCGCGAAATTGACGGAATTGGTGCATGTTCTCCCCAATGCGGTATTCGCCGTTGGTCACCGATTGATTCGCTGCAGCAGGTTCAATCGTCGGCGTCCGTGAGCATCTTACGGAGATGCCGGATGGTCTTGTCCGGATCCACATGGAAGTCGCAGAAAACGATCTTCCCGTTCCGATCTATGATGATATGCCAGGGAGTGCCGCGGGTCTTATACAGGCGCATCAGCGTAGAGCCCTTGCCGTTGCCATCGTCGTGACCGAAGGGAAGATTCAGATTGTATGCCTCAGTAGTCTTGGAAATCGACTTTGCCGTGTTCACACCGTATCCTTCAAACACAGTCTGGACAACGAGAAAGACAATATCGTCATTGCCGGTGAATGCATCGCTTATCTTGCGGAGTGCGGGAAAGCCGTGCTTGTGGCAGCCTGGGCACCAGGACTGGTAGCAGAAAATGTATACGACCTTGTTCTTGTATTCCCGCAGTCGCGGTATTCGCTGTCCATCATCGAGATTGTACCAGTCGTCTACCTGAAGCTCCGGCGCTTCTTTGCCGATCATCGGATGAACCTGTGCTGAGGTGGTCGGCGCAAATCCGGCTGCCATCAGCAGCATCAGAATCCACAAGATGTCATGTGCGCCCGTCGTTCGGAGAGCATTCGTCCTTGTCATGGTTTCTCGCTCCTTGTGATGTGTAACTTCTTTATCTTCGAACGTAGCGTGCTGGGATTGAGGCCAAGCACAGATGCGGCACCGCGGGGTCCGCCAACGATCCAGTTGACGCGGTCAAGCACGTGGTAAATGTGATTCCTTTCGATGTCCTTCAGTTTCACGAGATCCGTAACCTCGGAGTCACTGCGTACGGTGGATTTGAAGCTATCGTCGATGACTAATTCCGGACCTTTGGACAACACCACGGCGCGCTCGATTACATTTTCGAGTTCCCGAATATTGCCGGGCCAGGTATAGCTCTTAAGTAAGTCGACTACGGTATCCGGAACCATGTGGATCTTCTTTCCTGAACCACGGCAGCAGCGGGCGATAAAAAACTCCGCCAGTTGCCGGATATCTGCTGTGCGCTCCCGTAGAGGCGGCAGCGTGATCGGTACCACGTTGAGGCGATAAAACAGATCTTCGCGGAAATCACCGGTGCGTATGGCATCCTGCAGATTGCGGTTTGTTGCCGCAATAATTCTGACGTCGACCTCGGTGGTGTCGGTAGCCCCGAGGCGCTCGAAGCGGCCTTCCTGCAAAACCTGCAGCAATTTTGCCTGCAGCTCGTGCGGCAATTCGCCGATCTCATCAAGGAAAACCGTCCCGCCATCTCCAAGTTCGAATCGACCGCGTTTACGGCTTACGGCGCCTGTGAATGCACCCTTTTCATGCCCGAATAACTGGCTTTCTATCAGATGCGCCGGCAGCGCCGCGCAGTTGACCTTCACGAGCGGACGGTGACAACGCCGGCTGGTGTTGTGGACCTGTCGGGCGATGAGTTCTTTGCCTGTACCCGTTTCTCCGAGGATGAGCACCGATGCATCCGAGTCGGCGATGCGTTGGACCGTGTCAAGTATACTCGCGAGCGTCTTGCTTTTGCCGACGATCTCGTCATGGTGGTGTTCGCTCCGAATCTCCTCGCGCAGGTATGTGTTTTCGTCCTGCAGCCTGTCTTTCAGCTGCTCGAGTTCACGGGTTCGTTCGATTACTCTTTGTTCGAGGTCCGCGTTAACGACCTCCAACTCCCGGTGCAGCCTGCGAATGGTAAGATGTGTGCGAACCCGTGCAAGAACCTCTTCACGCTGGAACGGTTTCGTGATGTAATCACGTGCACCGGCCTCGAACCCTTTGACTTTGTCGAATGTCTCGTGAAGGGCCGTGATGAATAACACGGGTATAGATTGCAGTGCGGGATCGGATTTAAGTCTTCGGCAGGTTTCGAAACCGTCCATACCCGGCATCATCACATCGAGTAGTATCACGTCGGGCACCGCGACCCCGGCCTGTTCCAGAGCACTTTGGCCGTCGCGCGCAACGAGAACCCTGAATCCGTGATCGTCCAGATAGCTGAGAAGTACACTGATGTTGGCCGGCGTATCGTCGACGATGAGGATTGTCCCTTGATTCTGTGGCGTCACGGCATCGTCCAGGTCTTGCAGGTTTTCCCAAAATGCGGGTGGCGTAACATGCGAAACTCCGTGTGTCGCTCCACCGTGACGTGATCCTACATCAACTACGAGCCATTGTCAACTGTGGTAAGGCTTGAGAACATCGCGTATTTTCTGCATATCGTAGCTGTCGGCATGTCGGCCGATTACGGATAAGAAACCGGCGTATCTATCGTCGAGATTACGGATCGCATCCAGTTCACCGCGAATTCCCTGGATGTCGCCGATCAAGGCCATATCGCAAAGCTTGTACAATGATGCAGCGGGAGGGGCAATCATCGTGTCGCCCTGACCGTCGGTACGTGTTGCGGCGCCCTGCGTGGCTGGAGCATAGATCCAGGTGAGTCCGAGAAGACGCTGGATGTGCTCCAGCAGGGAATCCGCGTCAATCGGCTTCGGCAAGAACTCATCACACCCCGATTCCAGGCTATGCTGGCGATCGTGGGCGAATACACTGGCGGAAAGCGCGATGATGACGATGTCCTGGCTGTCTCGTATCTCGCGGAGGCGTTGAGCGGCCTGGTAACCGTCTACTTTCGGCATAATCAGGTCCATCAAGATCAGAGACGGCTTGCAGTCCTGGGCGATGTCGACGCATTCACACCCGTTTCGCGCTTCGATGATGTCGAAACCAAGCGGTTGCAACAGATCGCGAAGCACCATTCGGTTGACCGGCTCATCGTCCACGACAAGGACGGTTTGTCGCGGTCCCTCATAGCCGACAATGCGTCGGCTTCTCCCAGCGTTGCCGGCATTTGTGTCGGGAACAACAGGCAGCGTCAAGTCGAATGAAAAACACGAACCTTCGCCCTGACGGCTCTCCACTGCGAGGTGCGTTCCGAGTACACGCGCCAGCCGCCGGCTGATCGCCAAGCCTAGCCCTGTTCCTTCGATGTGTCGCGCGACATCGGAGATCTGTTGAAACGGCTGAAAAATCTCATCCAACCGCGCCGGATCGATCCCGATTCCCGTATCCTTTACGGCGAAACTCAGTGTAGCCGAATCCGACCCGTCGGCAACGGGCATGCTCACAGCGCCATCGCTGTCGGTTTCCTCCGCGTTGTGGTCGGTTTCTTCCGCATGATGCGCAGCGGATTCCGCCGATGCGGGGGCGCGCGTCACACACAGCGTGATATGTCCTTTCTCTGTGAACTTGATGGCGTTACCGAGGAGATTGAGGAGAATTTGTCGGAGTTTTTGCTCGTCGCCGCGAACCGCGACGGGGATATCCGGGGCCATCTCGAATTGAAATGTGATGGCTTTCTGCCCGATCCGAACCATGGTCATGTCAACGATGGTCGTCAGGAGGCCCTGAAGGTTAAAGTCCGAGTACTTTACATCTGTTTTTCCGGCCTCGATTTTGGCGAGGTCGAGAATGTCGTTGATCAGCGTTAACAAATGGTCTCCGCTTTGCCGAATGACGTGTACTCCGGCTTTTTCTGACTCCAGCAGGTTTTTACTTCCGGCAAGAATCTGGGCGTATCCGAGGATGCCGTTCAGGGGCGTTCTCAATTCGTGGCTCATACTTGCCAGAAATTCGCTTTTCGCACGATTGGCCGCCTCCGCAGCGACTTTGGCATAACATAATTCATTCTCGACACGTTTTCGTTCCGATATATCTGTCATGATTACCTGTAACTGGCGGTCACCGCCCACAGGGATAGCGGTAAGAAACAATTCTACAGGGATTTCGTCGCCGTTCACACGCTGAATCTTCCATTCGAAGCGGTGCTTTCCGAATTGAAGGGCAGTGGAGAATTCCTGTTGGACAAACGCCGCAACATTCTTCCGGCGTCTGTTCCGGAGCGGCGTGAATTCATGGATATACCGGCCAATCAGTTGGCTGCGTTCGGCGCAGCCGAACAACTGGCTTGCCGCGTCATTGCAACTGATAATCCTGCCGTCGATATCGCGCTGCAACAAGACGGCAAGGCTCGTGCCTTCGAACAGCGCACGGAGACGATTCTCTGACTGTCGCAATGCCGTGGTGCGTTGTTCTACGCGATCTTCCAGCTCGCTGTTCAGTCTCTTAATTTCATTTTCTGCGCGTATGCGTTCAAGTTCGGTTCCGGCGCGTACGGCAAAGATGTCGGTCACTGACGCGTTGTGCTCATCGCGGGGAATTGGCGCGCTGTCGAGGATGACCATGTGGCCCAATACGCCGCTCGCCGAGTCGAATAGGGGCACACCCACATAGCTGGTAACGTCACGTGTATCGAACGGAAGATTTTGCGCAAGCTGCGACGCGATTTCCGTGTGGTTTTCGACATACCGGATCTCGCCCGTCAACACGTCCTGACAGGGGGAGCCGGCAGGATCGTACGCGAAGTTTGCTCCGGGTTTGTCCCGGTCCCAGAAAGCCAGTGTGCGAACCCGACCGTCGCCAGATCCGGTCCATTCCGTCACGAAGATATAGGCGACGTCGAGTGCCGCCGCCATGTGCTGGACCAGGCATTGGAAGAAGTCGTTTCCGGTCGCTGCAACCGTTCCCTTGATTATCGCACGCATCGTCTCCTCATCGCGTTTGCGCACAGTAATGTCACGGCCGACGGATTGGTATTCGTGTACGGATCCGTCGGCGCTGAAGATCGCGCGGTCCGACCACTCGTTCCACGCCGTCTTGTTGCCCGGAAGATTCACGCGATGTTCGCCTACAGACACCGGATTCTCGGCCGACAATGCGGCGATTCTGCGTGCCACACCAGCACGGTCTTCGTCTGAAATTAAGGGAAAGAAACTGCTGCCGATGACGTCGTCTTTTGCAATGCCGAAGAATCTGCAATAACTATCATTGACAAAGGTTCTTGTACCGTCCGGTCGCCATCGGACGATAAAGTCGGTCTGGTCTTCGACGACATGACGGTATCGGGCCTCGCTCTCACGAAGTGCTTTTTCAGCCATACGACGCTCATAGTCCAGCATGAGGGTTTTAAAACCACGTTCCAGCGTCGAGAGGAACGATGCCGGATCCATCGGCTTCAGGAGGTAGTCGTAGGCGCCCTTCTGGAGTGCGGCGATCGCGGTTTTGGTTTCCGCGTAGCCGGTCATGAGGATGAAAAGCGTATCGGGCAGATGCGGCTTGAGGTGTTCGAACAGTTCCAGGCCGGAATCGTGTCCCAGGCGAATATCCACAAGCGCAATGTCAACGACATAATGCGACGCAACATCTACCGCTTCGGCCGACGAGTTGGCGATTCGTGCGGTACAATCCTGTATCTCCAGAACCTGCCGGACACTCTCGGAGAAATCAACATCATCGTCAACGATGAGGACGCGCCGTTGTGGCGGTGTGAGCGGCGGCGGCGCACCTGGATAAGTGCCGGAATTCTCTGGTCGATTTTCCAACGTACAGACTCGTTTGGATCCGTGTCGCCACGCGGCATGATTCCCCGCGTCGTCAGGGGCGCCGAATGCAGCCAACAGGCTGGACTACCGGAACGATCGAGGTAGAAAAATATCGAATGTCGTCCCTCTATTCCGGGTGCTTGTAACGTCGATGCTTGCATGATGGCCTGACACAACCTCGTGCACGATCGCCAGGCCCATTCCAGCGCCGCCTTCATCCGCGTGGGTTGTGAAATACGGATCAAATATACGGGAAATGATCCGCTCGTCAATGCCGACGCCCGTGTCGCCTACCGAAAGCATGACGTACTGTCCCGCCATGATACGTTTCTCGTCGTCGAGTGTGATCTCACGATTTCGGACCGATATTGTGAGTTCTCCGCTGCTATTTTTCATGGCCCTGATGGCGTTCGTACACAAGTTCACGATCAGGCGGTGAATCTGCACGGGATCGCCGCAGATAGCGCCTGTGTCCGGCGCGATATCCATCGACACCTCGATGTGCTCTGGAAAAGTGGGTTGCATATACCACATAACGTCATCGATGACGTCCGATATTCGGATGTCGACGAACCGGTCCGCGGTGTTGGTGCAATATGTCGTCAATCGCAGGACAAGTTCCATGGCCCGGTCTATTGCCGAGTTTATCCGCCGTAAATAGGGATGAGCGTGACAGTTGTGGTCAACGCGAAGCGCCGCGATGTCGACATTTCCGATTATTGCGAGCAACAGGTTATTCAAATCGTGTGTGATGCCGGCTACATACCGGTTCATCGCGACATGGTCTTTGGTCGGACGGGAGCATTCCTGTTTGCGTTGGCTCGTAAATCCGTTTCTATCAAGTAATGATTTCAATGTTGTGGCAGCAAATGACCGTTGCTTCATCCGGCGCCTGAGATAACGGTTCTCCCGTTTCAAACGGCGCAGTTGCCTTCCAGAGCGGGCGTGTCGCTTCACTCGCGCGAGGAAGTCCAGATGCGTTACCGGGTGCGTTACGAAATCTGCGCAGCCCGCCGAGAACCCTTCGAGAATGTGATTGTGGTCGACATCGCGCGCGACAACGATTACTGGGATATCCCGGGTTTTTGTGTGATGTTTTAGTTGGCGACAGGTATCCAGGCCGGACGAATCTGTGGGTGATTCGTTGAGTACGATCAGGTCCGGCTGCAAACTCGAAGCGCGAGCCATCACGCATTCGTCCTGTGGCGCAAGCAGCAGCTTGTAACCGTTGCGCTCAAGTATGGACCTTAATTCACATTCGCCGTTGTTTGTGGAGAACATGATTGTGGTTTCAACTTTCATTATTTTTTCGTCGTAGTTTAAGTGTGATAAGTTGAACGCTTCATCGCAGCACGAGCCTAGCAGAATGATTCATGCCAAATACATTGTCGTAGAGAGAATGTCAGCAATAATAATGTGTTAAGAAGCTATTGCCGCCGCCAATGAGTTCCTGGCATGACGAGACTGGCGTGACATGTCGCGGATGCCGCGATATGTCGCGCCTTTTTGATTCCGCGAAGATTCTCCGATTTCACCGGATTCGGATGTATAATACAGGCTTTGTAATCTGACTGTCGCGGGCAGCACGCGGATGGGTATACCGGTTCGGACTGCGACCGTTGTTATCATCTGCGAGCCTGATCGTTGATCAGGCGCAGCACCTGCCACGCGTAGTGATATGCGATGCGCCAGGTCTACCTTTACAAGGAATGGGATTGCGTCATGGTTGACGACCGTAATACAAGCGGCGAAGACGGCAGCGGTGCCCAGGCACCGGCTGCGCCGGCCGACTCAAACTGCCGACATCACGTGACCGGCGGCACGCCAGCCTCCGTCGCGGTCTGTGCGATGGGCATCGTGGTATTGCTTCTGGTGGCCTACCAGCCCGTGGTTGGCAACGGATTTATCTGGGACGACGACAACTATGTTACTGATAATCTCACCTTGCGGTCGGTGCAGGGACTGAAGGATATATGGGCCAAACCCGGCGCGGTCCCGCAATACTACCCGCTTGTGCACACCACCTTCTGGATCGAGTACCAGTGGTGGGAACACGATGCTACCGGTTATCATGTGGTGAATGTACTGTTGCACGGCGCCACCGCGATACTGCTGTTTGTTGTACTCCGGACCCTGTCGATTCGTGGCGCACTCCTCGCCGCGGCCATATTCGCGGTGCATCCGGTGCACGTGGAATCCGTGGCGTGGATAACCGAACGTAAGAACGTGCTGTCGGGAATGTTCTATTTCGCGTCGTTACTGGTGTACCTGCGGTATCAACGGTTTTCGGCAGAGCAGGTGCGTACGGGAATGTCACGTGCGGTGTTGTATGGTGGATCATTCGTGCTGTTTTGCTGTGCCTTGCTCAGCAAGACCGTGACGTGCTCATTGCCGGCAGTGATCCTGGTTATTGTCTGGTGGCGCAATGGACGCATACGCCGCAGAGACTGGTTGCCGCTCGTACCGTTTTTTGCCGTCGGCCTGATGTTGGCGCTTGTTACCGTGCGCATGGAGAAAGTGTCGGTTGGTGCGGTAGGTAGCGAGTGGGATTTTTCGTATCTGGAACGCACTGTGATTGCGGGACGGGCATTGTGGTTTTACACCTGCAAACTGTTCGTTCCGGTAAATCTAACGTTTATTTACCCGCGATGGCAGATTTCACCGGTGTCCCCGGTGGCGGCTATGTATCCTGCTACGGTCGTCTTAGTCGCCGGCGCACTGTACCGATTGCGGCATGAAATCGGGCGGGGACCCCTTGCCGCAGCGCTGGTATTTTCCGGTACGTTGGCTCCCGCACTGGGCTTCTTTGATGTCTATCCCATGCGATATTCATTCGTTGCCGACCATTTTCAATATCTGGCAAGCGTTGCGATCATAACTCCGGGGGCATATGCATTGCATCGATTGGCGCGGCCCGGCGGGTCGGTGCGCAGTCGCTGTATCCGCGCCGTCGTAGCTGTTCTGCTCGTGGCGTTGGTCATTCAGGTGCGGCATCGCTGCAGTGCATTCGAGAATGCCGAAACACTGTGGTTGGACACGTTGCGGAAAAATCCGGAGGCATGGATAGCTCAGAACAATCTTGGTCTCATCTACGCCGAGCGGGCGCGTTGGGATGAGGCGGTGTCGCGATATCGTAAGGCGATCGCGCTCAAGCCGGACCATGCCTACGCCCGGAATAATCTGGCAATGGCACTCGCACGCAAGGGTGACGCAGACGCAGCGCTCCTTACCTTCGCTGAGGCGCTGAAGCTAAAACCCGACGATGGGCGTATCTTAAATAATTGTGCGAATTTCCTTGTCGAGATTGGCCGCCTTAACGATGCCATTGTGCTCTACGAACGTGCGTTCGTTTTGAATCCGCAATCTGTGGACACAATGGTCAATCTGGGCAATGTCCGGGCACAGCATGGTGATCATGACGCGGCTATTGGGCTGTACCGCCGCGCGCTCGATCTGGCGCCGGATCACGTCGAGTGTCGACGCAATCTCACCGGTGTGCTGCGCATCAAAGCGCAAGCAGGTAACTAGCAGCTTGTCGGACTTTGCTCAATCTCTGCTGCGGCTACATATCGCATCTCATCGAAAGGAGTTACGGAGAATCCCGCAGGTGCGGGACTGGCAAGCCAGCTCAAACCAAGATTCGAGATATTCAGGTATTATTACCTTTCCAACCTCAAAACTCCCGCAACGCATTGATTTGAAGCATGTTAAGCATCATCACGATGACGTTGTATGAATGACTCGAACGTCGTCCCGCTGCGCAACCGCTATTTGGCAAGGTAAATGGCATCAAGCTCGTCGGCACGCGTCCGAGCGTCTTCGGAGATCGGGATGTTGGAGCGGGCGAGGCGATTGTAGATTGTACGGGCCGACGTGTAATCGCCCTTGTCTACATACATGCGTGCCAGGTCGATCCCCGCACGGGCATAGTAGTACCAATCGAAGATCCGCTTGTTTCGCTCCTCATAGTCACGCCGGAAAAAGATATAATGATATTGATCCCGCGCTTTTTCCGGCTGGTTGAGATTCTCGTAAACCTTTGCCGCGCGGTAACGCGCCATTTCGACCTGGGCGTGCTTCACCTCTTTTGCTTCCATAATGATATCGAAGTATGACAATGCGTTCTGGTAGTACTCGGCGGGCTGGTCAACAACGGATGCCAGCGAATAATAACATTCTCCGAGCCGCCCCATGGCAGCGTAGTACAAGTCTGTCTTCGGTACCAACTCGGAACAGGTCTTGAACCAGCCGATCGCTTCACGAAAATTCCCGTTGATGGTATCAATGTCGCCGCGGAGAAAATTCGCCTGAGCGATAATGCGATCGGGTGCATCCGGATAACCCGAAAGTAATTGCACAATGTATGTGAGCGCCTTGTTGTAGTCTGTGTCGTAAATCCTGCTGGTCTGGTATGCGCATTTTGCGGCCTCATACAATGCAACCGGTGCATCCGGCGAGTCCTGATATCGTCGCACGGCCTCCATAAATAAATGTTCGGCCTGGCCGAAATCACGATTATTTGCAAAATGATCGCCGAGCCACAGGTATACATCCGACGCGAGTTCGGGATGGGATTCGGCGAATTTGTCAAGAAACGTGAAGCCGCCTTTTCGGGCTTCGGTATAGAATCCGTATGTGAGGTGCAGATAGGCGCGTTTGTAGAGCGCGTACGGATACAACTCCGAGTCTGCGTAACGGTCAATAAGTGCACCCAGCGAATCTGTAGCAACGGCACGGATATTCGCTGCCACTGCGGCCTCACTGATTTCGACGAAGGCCCTTGGTGCGTCGGCACTCTCCGGAAAATGTTTGACAAAGCCCTGCAGCGTATCAATTGCCAGCTTGAAATCTCCGGTCAATCGCTCGGAAATACCTTTGTACAGGCTGGCGACTTCCGCAAACTTTCCATCCGGCCAGTCGCTCAGGTATTGGGTGAAGTTGTCAGCCGACATCCGGTAGCGACGCCCTTCGAATCGGGCTTGCGCCTGCTTGTAGCGCGCTTCTTCTGCATATGCGCTTGCCGCGTACTTGTCGGCGACGCTCTGGTAGTGCAGCGCGGCATTGTTGTAATCCGCGATGAGCAGGTACGTTTCAGCGGCGAAGAATACGCCGACCGCCTGTTCATCCTCGGTGACATCGAGAGTCGAGGATTCAAAGAAGTATTTTATGGCTTTCTCGTGGTCAATCTTTTGTTTACGATAAATCCAGCCGATATTATGCGATGCCTGATAGCGGAACGGCGGCCAATTTTCCTCGTTCTCATAAACTCGGAGATAGTATGTTAACGCTTCGTCAACATTCATCTCGACCTCGAACAGCTGCGCAACCCGCAGCTGTATTTTCGAAACCAGGGCGTCAGTCGGGTAGAGTGTCAGGTAGCGCGTGTAATACTGAATCGCGGCCGAAGTCTGGGCCGCAGCATCGTGTGTGCCGGCGAGATCGAGGAGGATCTCCTTTTTTTCTTTTTCATTAAGCGCCAGTGGCAGTATCCGGCTGAAGATTAAGACGGCTGGCTCGTATTGTTGGTCCTCGAGCAAAGCCAGCCCCAGGCTGCGCATGACAAGGTAATCGGCCGGGGCGGCAATGAGACCGTTGAGATCCTCCAGGTTCGCGCGAAAAAAGGCGAAAGCCTCGGCCGGCTGTGCGCGACTGAGAAACGCGGCAATGCGCATGAGTCCCAGGCGGACCCGATATGCATCCGCTGCGCCGTCCCATTCCGCGCTGATTAGTCGGTCTGCTTCATCAAAACGGTCCTGCGCAATGGCAATTTGAATCGCGGCCAAACGCGCTCGAAGGCGGTCGGATTCATCCACAACAAGCTCCGAGATCCGGCTCAGTTCAGTCTCAGCCGCGGCCCAGTTTTTGGTGCTGATATGGCATTCGCTCAAGGCAAGATGAACCTGAACCCGCATCGACTCCGGAATTGGGCGCTCCACCAGCCCCTCAAACTCAGTCTGTGCCGCCGCAACATCGTCTTGCATGTGCAGGAGTTTCGCACGCCAAAAGCGAACCGTCACATCATTATTGTCCGTCACGACTGCGGCATTGGAGGGGGCCTGACTTCGATTCAGAGCGGCGATGTCATCGGGAATACCTGCGATGATGGCAAATGCCTCAGTTATCTTTTCCTGTGCAATGAGGCTCTTGACAAGCCTGACCGCGGAATCGACAAGAACATCCTGGTCATACGCGCCTTTCCAATAGTCGTAATAAAAACGCTCAGCAACGTCGTATAAGCCTGCCGCGAAGGCGTCGTCACCCTGATCCCGGAATTCAAAAATGCTCGGCGCTTCGCGGGCCTCGTTTGTGATCTCAATAAACGGGGCGCGATCGTCATTATCATTTTTGCCGGCATCGTCCGTAGCCGCGGGGGCGGCTTCATTGTCACGATTGTGTTGCTGCTCCGCTGCCGTGGTTTCCGCCGCGGTCGTTGGTTTCGGTTCCGCCGCTGGTACGGCGGTGCTATCGTCATCGGTTTCGGCCTCACCCGGCGCCGCCTTCGCGGCAGCGTCGGCGGGTGTCGGCGGGTCTGGTGCGGGCTGCTGTCCTGCCGCGACGGGCATAAGCAGTAGAATGAGCGCAGCAGCGATGGCGGCGAGCATACCGGGCATTACCTGCGATGTGTACAACGCCGACAGCGCAGTACGTGCCGGCAACCTATGCCCGAGCTCAGCGTGGTGTGGCGTCGGATGGTGATTCTTGCGCATCATGTTCCTGATGTTATCTAACTCGCTTGCATGAAAGTTCGATCACGCCCGCAGTATTCTCGCTTACGCCGCCGAAGTCTGCTCTGCGAACGCCGGGAATCCACAGAATATCGCCCTCGACATTGCAGATCAGCGGCAAACGACGCCTGGTCTCGGCGTCGAGTCGTGCATTACTCAGTAATTTCTTCACGCGTACGTCGCGGCGCGCTCCCCACGGGCGCATACGGTCGCCATGCTGACGCGCGCGGATAATGAGTGTTTCCGGTAACGCGGATGCGTCCCAGTATTCACAATACGCAGACGACGGATGCACCGTGCGCGGCCGCTTTGCCCGTCGCGCGGTCAAGACTACGTCGCCGTCGAAAAGTTTGAGTGTTGGCTGCATCGGCCAGTTCCATGAAACACTGGCGGGCGTGTCGTGCCGCTGCGGATCTGCGATGCTTATGGTACCTCGTTGTATCCGTAATTCGCACCTACTGTTTATCGCAATCACGCCATTGCAACATCCACGCGCAATAATCGATAAATATAAATTCCGCAATGCCCCGCCGCCCATAATGACGTCGTACCCGGTTTGGTCGGCGAGCCAGTAACGAAAGAATCGCGGCCACAAGGCCCGGTCGATATTTGCCAGCGCGTTTACCGTAAGCGGCTCGTTTCGATAGGTGCGGGCATGCGCCTCAGCCAAACGTTCCAGGAGTCGTGCATCACGCTCGATATAACGCAGCGTCTTGGTCATGCCGCGTCGTGCCGACGGTCCGCTGAGCAAACGCGGCACCACGTCGTGGCGCAGTCGATTGCGCAAAATGCGTAGGTCACGATTGGAACGGTCACGACAAAAATCATCAATTTCCGCAGCTGCAAGAAACGCGAGAACGTCATTGCGTTGCAGGCTGAGAAGGGGCCGAATAATCCGAATGCCGGCCACGGTTGCAGCAGCCCGCAAACCCGTAAGGCCGGAGATATTGCTGCCCCGTATACAACGGATGAGAACATTTTCGATCGCATCGTCGATGTGGTGACCAAGTGCCAGAGCGGCGCCGCTCCGATTCGCAAGCACGCGTGTCCAATAGCCCATACGCAGGCGTCGGGCCGCCATTTCCATGCTTTCCCGGTTTCGTTTGTGAGCAGGCACATCGAGCCGTTCGGTGTTGATCGGGATGCCGCGCTCCCGGCAAAAGGCAACGCACCACGCACTGTCGGCATCGGCCTCGCGGCCGCGGAGGCCGTGATGAAGATGGACCGCCGATACCGGCAACGACATCTGCTGCATGAGCAGCAACAGGGCAACACTGTCGGAACCACCGCTAAGGCCCACGATCACCTCGTCGATACCCTCCAACAGACCATGATTTTCGACAAAACGCTGGACGATCTGCCGAGTACGTGCCAACTGTTCTTTTGGACTTGCTCCTGGTTGCATATATTCCCGAATACGCGGTTGACTGTATTTTTTTGTCGGACTTTGGACACGCCGACTGCGAAAATGACAGAATCGGTTCATTTTTTCCCGAAATCGGGTTGAATATATGCAATATTCGCCCCGAATTCGCGAAAAATTCCCTCGATTTCTCAAATTCCTCGTTCCGACGCCAAAGTCCGACAGGCTGCTTGTTGTGCGCATGCCGGTGCGTGTAACAATGGATTGCATGTGGTGACAACTCGGACAATTAACCGCACGATCTCACCGTTATTCGACTTTGCCGGCAGTGTCATGTGCGGTAGCGGATTTGACGGTTCACAATTGACCTATATTTTGTCCGGATGCCAGTTCATTCTGAAAATCCTGATTATTGGCGCACTCCGAGCGTCTCCGCAAGGGGGGTGTCGCGTCGTACGTTGTGCGTTTGCGCTCGATTTTTCCTGGTCGTGTCGATCTGTATAGTCGCTGTTTCCTGCCGAAACGTTGCGTTGCCGGGCGTGCTGGAAGTCTCCCCCGACATCATTCGGGAATCCCTGGTTCGCGGCGTCACAACCCAGGAAGAGATATTTGACTGGCTCGGCACTCCGAAGCACCGACAGGTCGTCGACGACCATGAAATATGGACCTACGAATGGTCGGAGCAGGAGCAACGAACGGCCTATTCCGGCACGAAGATTGGTGAGGAACGCTCGTTCATGAAGGGCGTTCCCGGCTACACGCATACCGTGACGCGCAAGACCATCGTGACGCTCATATTTTCGGATAAGGGGCGGCTGAACAATTATCAGATACTGAAACAATGACTGTTGAGATCTTAACCGGAGAATATCGGCCGTGGATACTGCCCGAAGGTTTCGACATTGTCGAGCTTGATCTCGGCTGCGGTAAAGGCGGTTTCTTGCTGTCTCTGGCTGAGAAATTTCCAGATCGCCTGGTTATCGGCGCTGACGTCATGCTCGGGCGCTTGCGCAAGGTCGCGCGGAAAGTGACGCGACGCGGCTTGACCAATGTTCGCCTCCTTCGCGTCAATGCCTGGGAGTTTGTGGCGCATAATCTTGCCGACAACGCAATCGATCGCATTCATATCCTTTGTCCGGATCCGTGGCCGAAGGCGCGCCACCGCAGCAAACGACTGGTCACATCCGAATTCGTCGGGCGAACGACAGGCAAGCTCAAGAAAAACGGCGTGCTTCACCTTTCAACGGATCATGGTGAATACCTTCAATTCATGAACGCCGCTATTTCACCGCTCTCTTGTCTGCGTGCCGACGCGTCTACAATCTCCGATATCGCCATGATCAAGACCGACTTCGAGGCGGATTTCGAGAAGGCAGGATGTACAGTATCGCATCTGGCGTATCGGGCGGCGCGCAGGTTGTGACGCTCGCGTTACCCAATCGTAGTCGTCAACGCACTGCGATCATTGCCGGTTTGGCCTGTCTCGTCCTGACCGGGTGCCCCAACGCAAATCGCGGCGCACACAGCAATGATACCACCTGGTATGTCGGCGAGCGGGCGATGTATCACGGCATTCCCGTACGTGTCCTGTTTTCGCCGGCCGACGACGCTCTGGCCGATCGCGTTTGGGCTTATCTTGAGCACGTCGACGACGTCTTCAACGACTACCGCGATGACAGCGAAATCGGGCAGATTAACAGCAGTGATGCCGGTGTCCGGTTCGCGATCTCGCCGGACCTTCGCGACGCGTTTATAGCAGCGATCGAGCTGCATCGTCGAACGGGTGGCGCATTCGATATATCCACGGGGCCGTTTCGTCGATTGTGGCGGGCAGCAGCGGAGGACGACAAGCTTCCAGAACCGGATGAAGTCGCGGCTGTATTGTCATGGTGCGGACTGGAAAAAGTCCGGTTGGAGGGCGACATTCTCGCGTTAACGACGCCCAAACTCCAGTTCGACTTCGGTGGCATTGTGAAGGGGATCGCGGTGGACCGGGTGATTGCCATGCTTCGGACGGCGGGGGTCCATTCCGGCTTCATACAGGTTGGCGGCGAGACGGCGGCCTTTGGGGTGTCGCGGCGCGGCAAACCGCATGTTGTGGGGCTCCAGGACCCGTCGGATCTTGAAGCCCTGTCAGATCGGGTCGTCGATCGCGGCGACGGGCTGAGCGTGTCGACCAGCGGTAACTATCATCAGCCAATCGTTATCGAAGGTCGTGAATATTATCACATTATTGATCCGACGACGGGTTACCCTGCCGATGCCAGACTGCTGTCCGTTAGTGTGATTTTTCCACGAACGGGTTTAAATTGGCTGGCAGATGGGCTGACTACAGCGTGTACGGTGCTCGGCCGTCAACGGGGACTCGACCTGATCGAGGCTTCAGGTGGCGAGGCGGTCATCGTAAGCCTTGAGGCCGGGGAGAGGATCGTAACCAGATCAAGTGGATGGCACAACGTCGGGGTGGCAGATTGAAGCGCTGGCAGGAGCGGGGATGCGAATGCGCCGGAAGCATCGGTGCGGCAACCAACGAATATCCCAAGGTTTACAAGGAAACCACGTATCATGAGCGGACGACAGCGTATCACCGACACCGAACGGCATCGTGACAGTCGCCGTACGGACTTATTGCGGCTCGCCGCCGCCGCCTATGTGGACGCCGCCGTTCTCGTTACCACGGCGGAGCTTGATGTGCCGGGTCCGCAGGTGCTTTACGTGAATGAAAGATTCACGGCCATGACCGGTTACGCGCCGGACGATATCCTGGGAAAAACGCCGCGCATACTTCAGGGACCCAGGACCGACCGTCGTACACTGGATCGGCTGCGTGCCGATCTGTCGAGTGGCAATGCATTTCGGGGACGTGCGGTAAATTACCGCCGTGACGGTACGGAGTTTGAACTCGAATGGATCGCAGATTCGGTTCGCGATGAGTCGGGGCGCATTACTCATTACATCGCTGTCCAACGTGATATATCCGGACAAACTGCCGCGAAAAAAAAATTGACTGGTGTTGCCGACGATCTTCATGATACTTCCGAACGATTGTTGGCTGCAACTGCAGCGCTCGAAGCGGCCGAACGTCGGCTGGCGCAACAGGAGCGGCTTGACGCCATGGAAGAGTTGATCGCGGGTTTCACCCACGACATTAATAACGCTGTTGCGCCTGTGGTCGGTTTTCTGGAACTCATGGAGTGCGAGCCCGAGCTTTCATCCAGATTACGCAGCCGTGCCGGCGATGTTCGTGTGAGCACGGAATTTGCCGTCACGCTTATTGACCGCCTTCAGAAAATAATACAGACGGACGCGGACACGCAGCCGCGTGGCTTTGTGGATTTGTGTGACCTCGTCCGAAATGCGCCGAGAATGGCCGCCGTAAGGCGTCAGTATGCCGAGGCAGATGGCGAAGTCCGGGTCGACCTGAAACTGGACGTCGGCACAGCAGTATTTGGCGATGCCGTCGAGATGCTGCAGCTACTCAGCAATCTGGTAAACAATGCTGTAGAGGCCATGCCATTTGGCGGCACTATAACAGTGGCGGTGGAAAAACGTGTAGACAGGGCTTTCCTGCAGATCACGGACACCGGCTGTGGGATGTCGTCGGTCATTCTACGACGGTGTTTCGAACCGTATTACACCACGAAATCCAAGGGACACGGTTTTGGACTCAGCGTGTGCCGCGGCATTGTCAGGCGTATCGGTGGTGATATTGCGGTGCAATCGCAACTCGGAAAAGGCACGTCCTTTGTGATCCAGCTTCCGCTTGCACGCATATCAGCGGGCGAGTAGCACCGGTCCCCGAAGCTTGTGAATCAGGTGCACGGATATGGTTCCCAGCAACAGTTCGCGCAGGGTTCGTGTGTGACCGGTGGCGCCGATTGCGCAGATTGTGGCAAGCGGATCGAGTCGGCAGCGGTCGATCAAAACCGCCTCCGGATCGCCTTCTACCAGCTGAGTGACCGTGGTACCGACCTCCTGGATAGTGCAGTCTTCTGTCGTTCCGCGAGGTACGGCGTGTACCGGATCCACGAGAATCTCGGGAAAAACCCGGCTCAGCACTGCCGCCCACGATGCAGCCGAATGTGCAGGTTCTCCGGAATTTACGCCAATAACGAGTTTTCGCGGCGGTTCGAATGCTTCCGGCACGATCAGGCAAGAGCAATCCGCATGGCGAATGGCGCGCTCTCCCTCGCCGCCAAGCAGATGGCCGCCGAACTGCGAGTGGTCGCCGCGTCGACCCACGATCAGGAGGTCGGCGCGCGCCGCAAGCGATTTGAGCTTTTCATGAATGACGCCGTCGACGAGGCTTAATGTCGGCTGAAGGCCCTGAGCTTCACACACCGTCTTTCCGGCGCTGAGAATGTTGCGCCCCCTCTCTTCCATGAAGTTCTGGTAATTCTCGTAGGTGTGGTCCGGCGGTGCAGCGCCGAGAGCAGAGGACAGCTCGGCGAAAAACGCCGTGCTCAGATAACGGTGTTCGAGGATGTGGACGAGCGTGACGTGGGCGCCGGTCTTGTGGCCAATGCGCGCACCCCAGTTCGCCGCGCTGAGCGCGTGGCGCGAGTTGTCCATGGCGACAATGATTTCGGAAGGTTCTTTGGTCATGTTGAACAGTACGTTGCCACGGCCCGATTTGCTACGCCGTAATGCCGGATTCACGTTTATGATGGACGGTACCTGCACGAACAGCGGCAAGCCGCGGTCCGACAGGCTGCCAGCGGCAGGCCATTTGCGCCGTCATCGGGATTCGTCGGTTGCTGTTGGTGTGTGTTGTTCGAACGCCGAGTGCTTTTTTAATATTACCGCTACGTTCTTCCGT
Source organism: Verrucomicrobiota bacterium (assembly GCA_021772615.1). GTDB lineage: Bacteria > Verrucomicrobiota > Lentisphaeria > JABSQK01 > JAJFLO01 > JAJFLQ01. The sequence continues at coordinate 19,803 of JAJFLQ010000151.1, forward strand.
ACGTGCTTATCTCCGGGAAACTGTTTTTTCGCTGCCAGAGCGACGGGATAGGCGTCCTCGTACCGTTGCAATTTGTCGTAGACCGTCAGAAGATTTTGTACGCTGGTCTTGCGGCCGGGGTCGACTTCTAGCGCCTGTTTGTAGGCGATGATCGCTTTATCAAGGTCCCCGGATACCTGTTGTGCCCAACCCAGATGTTCCAGAGCCATCGCGTTGCGCGGCGACATCGCCAGGAACTGCTCGTAAAGCGGGATAGCCGCTTCGAATCGGCCTGCGGCCGCTTCCAGATCTGCCAGATTCAGGAGCGCGTTGCCATACCGAGGTTTGATCGCAATAGATTTCCTGAAGCACTGTGCAGCTGCCTCCGTGTCGCCGGATTGGGAGTACAACGTGCCGAGATTATTCAACGCATCGACATAATCCGGTTGCTGCTCGAGGGCCAGTTTGTAATAGCGAATTGCCTGGTCGATGTTACCCAACTCACGCCAGGCATTGGCGATATTGAACAACGCGTGAACGTACGTCGGATCAATTTCCACGACACGGCTGTAATACACGATCGCCTTTTCCGCCTCGCCGCGACGATTCCGGATCGATCCGAGGTGATTCAGGACATCGACATTTTTCGGTTCCAGTAGATGCGCCGTTTCGAAATGGCGAATGGCGCCATCAAGGTCGTCGATCTTTAACAGGGCTTTCCCCAGACTCACGTGCGCATCGGCGTATTCCGCATCGAGTTCGACCGCATTTCGGTATTGCACAAGGGCGTTTTCCGGATCGCCGGCTTTGGCATATGCAAAACCGAGGTTGTGCGCTGCCCGCGCCTTTCCAGGCGCCTTTGACACGGCGTCGCCCCAGAGCGAGACCGGTGTCTTCCAGACGAGATTCCTGCGATGCGCTGCTGCCGCGTGTGATACGGTCACCGCAGCGAGGGCGATGTATGCCGTCCTGGGGCTCGACTGCAGAAGCTGGAAACACAGGTGTACGACTATCAGCACGGCCCCGGGCATCGCGAGATACATACGATGCTCGTTGACAGGATACAAACTGTCGACGACAAACGATTCTACCGAGAGCGCAACGAACATCCACAGGATGCCGAATGTAAGAATGTGATCGCGTCGCCAACTGCGACAGGCGACGAAAACGAGGATGCCGATGACAATGACCGTCCCGATCTGCGCGGGATGAAACGCACCTGGACGCAGGTCCATGTCATAATCCAGATTCTGATTGACCGGCAGCAGCAGGAGCTTGACATATCGCACGATCGCTCTGAGAGCTGCGAAAATGTATTCACCGCGCGACAGGTCTGTGGTCGGGCTGCTGCCGGTACTAATTCCGGTAACCGCAATGACCGCGGCGGCAGATAGTACCATCGCGACCGCTGCCAGCAGAAAGTACGGCAATGTTCGCGGGTGTGCCGGGTTGCGCAAAAGGACAAATTCTATCACCAGGATGGCTAGTGGAAAAGACGCAGCATTTTGCTTTGACAGGATTCCAGCCGCTCCGAAGAAAAGCACAAGAACAAACCACGGCAGCGCAGTGGATCGCAGCCCGCCGGAATGCATCGCGAGGCGTCCGCGAATATAACAGCACATGGCGAGCACATAAAACAAGGCGGCGAGTACAGTCATACGCTGGACGATGTATGTCACGGCCTGGGTCTGGATTGGGTGCACAACAAAAATCAGTGCTGTGAAACCGGCGATTGGTGCGATCGCGCGTACCCGCCCCTGGTCCCGGATCCCCGGCGTTTGCAACACCATGCAGATAAAGGCATAGACCGCGATTCCGGCCAGGCTGTGAAACAGCAGATTCGCCATATGGTAGCCGAACAGCTGGTATTCATGAAGATAGTAGTTGATGGCGAGCGTGAGATACGCAACCGCGCGGCCGTTGATCTTCGTCCACATTGCCTTCGCGGTGAACGCCTTGAGATCGCGAATCTTCTCGTTATCCGTTATCGCGTGGGCATCGTCGAACTGAAATGCGCAATCGAAGCTGTTCGCATATGTCAGGACTGCGGCTGCGCAGATCACGATCACCGCGACGCAGTGAACTATTCGACTGTGAGTGTGTACGTTCATGGGGTCGAACCGAATCGTGAAAATCCGACAGCGTTCATAGCGAATGCCGCGCGGCTTGCCGGCAATGTTGTTGAATTAAGCCCTTCCTTGTCGTTCACAGCCACCGCATGCGGGACTATGTTTGTTGCGCTGACAAGGCGCTGGAAATGCCACATTGAACTCTTCCGAGGGTCGCACTTTCATGGGGGTGGGAAAAGCCTTAACTCAACGACATTCGGCGTGCCGGTCTATGACGTCGCGTTGCCGACGACAGTTGCTGATTCGAAGCCGGTAAGTATGCGCTGGTAGTAGGCGAGGAACAGACATGTCATCGGTATCGCAATGACCAACCCCAGAAAGCCGAGCAGCTTGCCCCAGACTGAAATAGAGAGAAGAATCATGGCCGGACTCAGACCTGTGAGTGACCCCATGATTCGTGGCGTGAGCAAGGCGTCCTGAATGATCTGAACAACGATGAATACTACGATTACCGAACCCAGAATGACCCAGAAGCTGGCGCCGGTCTCCAGCGACTTCATTAATGCGAGGCCGGCCGCGGGTACGAGACCGATGATCTGCAGATAGGGTACCATATTTAACAACCCGAGGAGTATGCCCAGCAAAATTCCCATTGGCAGACCGATTATCGAGAACCCGACCGCGAAGCAGATAGCAACAATCGCCGCGACCAGCGCTTGCGCCCGGAAATACCGATTCATCGCCTGGTCGAATGCGGTCAAAAATTCCAAAACCGGTTTGCGGAATGCCGGCGGCAGCAGATCTTCCCATTCTTTTTTGACCTTGTCATAGTCCAGAAGAAGAAAAATAATATAAAGCAGAATCACGAACATCCCGACCATTCCAAAGAGCAAACTTGCGGTACCGGAGATGATGTCGAGCGCCTTCGGCAGCACCTTTCGTGCTGCATTCTGCAGGAATGCCCAGAACTGCGCTTCGTGTACGAGATCTGCCAACCGTTGGCGCGAGATGTTCTCCTTGATCGATTCGACCAGGCGCGGCGGCAGAATTTCAGCGGCGCGCTGCTTGTAGTCATTATCCTCGGCAAAACGCTTCAGGAGCACTCCGGTATTGGACACCTCGCTTACCATCATCGGGATCAGGATGAGGCCCGCGCCGACTACGATTGTAAGCACGCCTGACAATACAATGAAAATGGCGGCGCCCCGATGCCGCACGCGCCGTTGCGTCAAGCATACAAGTGGATGGAGCAGATATGCAATCAAGAATGCGATCGCAAACGGAACCAGGACTTCACTGAGGTAGCCCAACAACCAGATGATTCCGGCAATCGAGGCAAGTGTTAAACCAATTCGTACCAGACGATCGATTGTGTAGGGTGTGGTCGTTGTCATTGGTGGGAATGTGGCAGGCAAGTCAATGACGCGAGGCTTGATCGTGTCGCGATGTCATGCACCGCGTGGCGGTGTCAGCGGATTCGGAACGTCGCCGTTGTCGAGGTCGCTCCTCTTTCCACGCGGTCAAAACACATTGACTATCTGCCGGTGATCCAGTCGGATTCATACCAGGATATGCCATAATGAGCGCGGATAGTAAGGCCATAGGTCTTACGAAGAAATATTTCCAGTTCTTTGAATGCCCACAGCAACGTGTGATACGACTCGTCCTCGGCGACTTCAATAATGCCGCCGCGCTTCTCTAAATGTGCGATTTGAAGCATGTATGCCACGCGCTGCAATACAAGCAGAAACAAGATGTGTATCGAATTCATTTTGCCGATTTCCGCGAGGAAACTTGCGTGTCGCGAGCGAATGAAATCGCTATCGTTCTTTTGTGCGATATCGATGTTTCTCGCAGTTTTGATAAATTTAACGGCGCTAATCGGGTGAAGACGGATGATGTCTTCGTCCTCATCGACGATCGTTTGATGCGGAGGTATGCCGTTGACGCAATCCACGGTAAACTCGACAGCGGTACATTTACTTGTGAACGGGAGCACAAACAATGTGTGTAACGCTGCGCCAATGTTGTCGGCATTTGCCTTTTCTGTGAGAATGGACAGCTTCTCGAAGATTGCCGGATCATCGGCCTCTGCGGCAAGGTAATTCTGGGATAACTTTTCGTACTGCTTCCAGCATGATGATAATGTACGTTTTCCCATTTTCTGAGACCCTGAAACATGTTGGGTGGAAATCGAAAGTCGCCGATTGTGGGCATCCGGCGCTGCGCTCGCAGGTGGTGAGCAAAAGGTGGCTGTGGACCGCCTGCTGCCGTCACCGCCACGTCGGCTGGAACGGGAGCGCCACATCCGTATAAAGGTGTCGGGCACTCAGCCACAGCGGTGTGTCAATCTACGGTTTGACTTGCGATTTACAAGCCGGAATATGAAAATTACGTCATCGTGAAGGTCATAGCGACGTGGCTGCGCGGGTGTTGGCGGAGCGAGCATCATAGACACTCCACAAATAGACCGCTGCTGCGGACGACATTCCCGCAATGATCTGGAGCCAGGGTGCGTCCTGCAGGGCGGCAACGCCGGCTTGCAGGCCACTGACAGCGGCCTTTCCGGAGTTCACATAGCGGAACACCCACACCACCGCAGAAACGGCGCAGTAGGATGATGCGGCAAGAAATAGAACAAGGTGCAAGACCGCCGACAGAAGTCGTCCCGTGAGCAACTGCCCCAGGCCCGGACATATCGCGCTCGCTACACGTGGCGACCACGCTACGCGCTGTGATGGTGAAACGGAAAAAGGTTGTATCGGCGGGAACGGCTTGTGCGTCACGGGGCGTGATCTCCGGTGAATCGCTGACATTCAGTTTGCATACAGGCACTCGTATACCTAGTGTTCCGCATTGTCAATGATGTGATCACAAATGACCCACACCAGGAGGCACAGTGAAGCTGGAAATTCGGTATCGGGAGGTAATATAATGACGGACGACGAATGCTACGCATCGCTGTTGCAGCACCACAGGCAGACCGCAGCGTTTCGATCATGCCAGTCGGTGTTGCACTGGGATCGGGAAACATATATGCCCCGCGCTGCGGCAGGCTATCGGGCCGAACAGGTGTCGGCATTGGCGGGTTTGGTTCACACACGCGATACCGATGAACGCGTCGGCGTCTGGCTGGCTCAGTCCGAAGCGGCGGCTGGCGGACGGTCCTCAGCGGAGGCAACAAACATCCGCGAGTGGCGGCGCGCTTACGATCGACTGGTGAAGGTGCCGCAGTCGCTGGTTGAAGAAACAGCGCGCGTGACGTCGATGGCGAATCAGGCCTGGATCGATGCTCGGGAGCATTCGGATTTCACATCATTCAGCCCATGGTTGCAGCAGATCGTGCAGCTAAAGTGCGACTACGCGCGTTGCATTGATGACGGGTCCGAATTGTACGATGTACTGCTTGACGATTACGAGCCGGGGCTGAAAGCCGCTGCCGTTGCCGCTGTGTTCGATGAATTACGAACGCCTCTGGCAGAACTGGTCGGCCGCATCACGTCTGTTGCTGCGCCGCACGGAGATGCTGTGAATGCTTCCCCGGTAGCCGCCGATACGCAACGTGCATTTGCTGTGGATTTGGCAGGCAAATTGGGATTTGATCTTCAATCCGGCAGGATCGACACGGTCGTTCACCCGTTTTGTACAACGCTCGGACCGAATGACGTACGTGTGACGACGCGATGGGACGAAAACGATATCGCGGTGGGCTTGTTCGGCGTGATCCACGAGGTCGGCCACGGTCTCTATGAGCAAGGGTTACCTGCCAAGCATTGGGGAACGCCTGCCGGTTCTGCGGTATCGCTTGGTATCCATGAATCGCAGTCCAGACTGTGGGAAAATCACGTTGCCCGCAGCCAGCCGTTCTGGCGCTATTTCTTTCCTGAGATCAAAAAACGATGCGGGACTGCACTCGATCAAATCGGTGAAGACGCCTTTGTGAAAGCTATCAACCATGTCGCGCCGTCGTTTATCAGGGTAGAAGCGGATGAAGTAACGTACACGCTGCATATTATCTTGCGCTTCGAGATCGAGCGGGCGCTTGTGTCGGGAGCGCTCGCCGTCGACGACGTGCCGGCAGCATGGAATGAGACGTTTCGCGATTTACTGGGACCCACTGTACCGAATGATGCCCACGGCTGCCTTCAGGACGTTCACTGGTCCCTTGGTTGCATCGGCTATTTCCCGACATACGCATTGGGAAATCTTTATGCTGCCCAGTTTTATGATGCGGCCGCCAACGATATCGGTAATTTGGACGAGCAGACTGCGGCGGGTGATTTCACCGCCTTGCTTGCCTGGCTCCGCAAGCATATCCATGCTGTCGGCATGACTCACCGTAGCGCCGATCTCGTGCGCACGGTCACGGGTACCGATCTCTCCGCCCGCAGCTATCTCAATTATCTGCGTGCAAAATACGGCAGTATCGCGCCAAATCACTGATACCCGGGTGATCTTGAAGCGGCTGGTGATCAGCCCGACTTGTCAGGCGTCATGTGCGTCGATACAATCGGATTTCAGAATTTACGACTTTGGTAATTCGACGTTGTGGTTTGTTTGCCATATGATGCCTGCGATCAGGGATTTCTTCTTGTTCCAACCCCGCGTACGTACAGGGTCATGTTATCGTGGATCTGCGACCCGGTATGCCTTCAACCGTCCGTCGTCGTACATCGGTATCAGGTCGCAGTCGAGACCGGTGGTATGCGTGTAATTGCGTTTACCGTATTCGGCGTTGTACGTGATGATGATCTGTGAAACCGTGCGATAGGAGGCGGCGGGCAATTTTAGCGGGGCGACGGGATTCCCGCCCATGCATTCAAGTCGCTTCAGGTTTTGTCGCGATATCGCTGAGTAATGATGAAGGGCCGGAAATAACCGGAAATCGATGAAAAATCGTGTTGCGGCCGAGACCTTCGGATCGTTGTTCAGCCGACTCACTATTTGCGACACATCCTGTCGTCGCGAGTAAAACTGGCACAGCAGATTATGCGGAAAACGCCCCGATGTCAACTGTTTCTCGGTGATGTTTCCGGAGGCGACTTGCCAGCCGCCGCTATTCAGCAGAATGACCAGCGTAAGTGCTGGAAGTCGGCGGCCGACATTGTGTCTTAGGGGCAACACCAGCGGTGCGATTATGATGGTGACGGGAACAAGATACGAAAGAAAGACGCGTGAGAACGGATTGAACACCGTTGTGAACACGAGTATCGGCGCAAGGCAGGCGAGGATGAAAATTACCGGGCTGTCGTTTGCCCGGCTTTCAGGTTCGCTGTCCGGGGATGCGATGTAAAGTCGCCGTCCGACTGTGCGGAATGCAACGGCGATCACGCCGACATGTACGATCGCAGCGATCACCCAATGGGTGACGACAACGGTGGGCAGATAGAAGCCTTTGTTCCCGACCGAATGTTCACATAGTTCACGCCACACCGGTAGGTACAATGCCATGCCGGCAATTCCGGCACTTGTGAGTAACAGCCACACACGCGCAGGGATTCGTTGACCGTTGCGCCGACAGACGACCACCAGATATATCAGCAAGCTGACATTCAACAACACATTGCTCGGCATCACAGCGGGGAGCAGCACCGCCGCCGGCACGTATAGCCACAGCCCGGTTTGGAGCCGTCCGCGTGCAACCAGAAGGCACCCGACCGCGGCGGCAGCGGAAAGAAGCATCGATAATCCGTAGCCGCGTACCTGCCAGCAATAATTTAGAAACACAGGGCTCAATGCAACAATCAGGACAAGCAATTCCGCGGGCCGCTCGGGATATAAACGGCGACACCCCCGGTAGGTCACGACCAGCGTGCCGACAGCGATACATAGCGACGGCAACCGAATGACAAGTTCATGGGTCGACGAACCGGTCGCCGCCATCCATGCGCGCAACAGCAGGGTGAAGAGTATATGATTGTTCGGGGCCGAGTAGGTAAAAACAACTTCCTGCCAGGATGACTTTGCTGCGAAATCGTAGATGGTGATGAGTTCGTCATACCACAAATCCCCGACCATATAGTTCAGCGCGATCATCGGAAACAAGACCAGGATCGCAAGTATCATTTTCGCAGGGTTCGCAGTCATCTCAATACACTGGGGGAGTCGTAGTCAAGGGGAGGGCAGGGACCTCATGATTCGCTGGTATGACCGTGTTCGAAAAGGACATTCCAAATCACAAGCATCAAAATTTGAGTATTGTGTTTTGGACATTCCTCCGATCGGTCCTAACCGAACGGGGTCTAGTATGGCTGGAGTCAGGGGGAAATCAAGTGTACAGTCGGCGCGAGCATATGCCATCTACAATCTCCACAACACGACATGGCGTGACCGCGCGCGACGGAAGGCGGCGAGATAGACGATCGCGAACGCTCCCGGCGGTATCAATCCGTCGACCGCGCTTTGACGTAGATCGTCAAGGTCTTACGTCCCCACTCCAGAGCTGCCTGATGCGATGAGAAACGTACGTCGATACGTCTCTCGCGAATGGCGCCGCCGACGTCATCGGCCATGACTGTGCCGTAGCCGGGGATGTTCACGTGTGATTTGAGCGGGATGACCGAACGATCGACGGCCACGCCGGGTGTGAAGGCGTCGCGTCCGATCGCCGTAACCCCGTCGGCGTACGCACCGCAGCAGCGTTCGCACGGACAGTATGCCGTAGCGACAACCGTCAGCGGCTGCCAGGTGGGCATTGCCGATTCCCGTGCCGTCACGCCCGTGGCGAAAAACAGACATATGAGCATTACGAATATAAGGCCGGCCGGCTTGCTCTCGTACTCTTGCTTTGTCATGGTAGACCTCCCAGTGTGTATCGAAAGCCGGGCAGGGCGAAATCCCGGTCCGGTGTACAGCTTTTGCGAGGCAGCGCCCGACGCGGGAACTGCATCATTGGCTGGAGTTTGAGCATAATTCATGCCGTTAGATATTTCTCTGGTATAAACAGCCGTGGTAAGCGAATATAATGGATGTGGGAATGTACATTCCCAGGCGCTTAATCTGGACATATGTCCAGAATTGCTGCTTGAATGGTCCACGTTTGTCATGTGCGCCGGTTGAAAAGTTGCCGGGGCGGTAATAGGCTAACGACGTTATTCTCCTCTAATAAAACAGGTCCACATGAAGAAATCCTTTCCGCGAATGTCGTTGTCCGGTCGTACGGTCGCGATGATCTGCTTCACCGTGCTTGTAATCCCCGTACTGGATGTCGTGTATGTCTATCCTGCCTTTACCCGTCTTTTGATCGAAAGCCTCGAGGATGACACAGTCGTTCTGGCGAAGAATCTCTCGGAAATCAGCGCGATTCCACCGGAGGTACTGACAGATTCAGTGCTATTTCCCAATCACTTCTCGCAAACCGCGGAACGCCTTCTGCAGGAGAATAATCTGGCGAAACTCAAGGTCTATGCACAAAACGGCGTCGTGCTGTTCTCGACGGATCCTGCCGATATCGGCCGTAAACACGGCGAAGCGTTCTTTTACGAGATGATCGCCGACGGTGCTCCGCGGACGCAGTACATCAAGCGCAGCACAGACACGCTGGAGCACGAACACGTTGCGGTCGATGTGGTGGAATCTTATGTGCCGATAGTCGTCGACGGCCGTTGCATCGGAGCCTTTGAGATATACTATGACGTGACCAGCCGCAAAGATCGGATCGATCAGATACACGCACAGGTTCGAGGTGTAATACTGGCTGTTGCCGGTACGTTGATTGTATTGGTACTGGTCATGGCCGGGAGGCTTCAGAAGACGCAAAGTCAACTGGATACACTGTCCCATGCGGTACAGCACAGTCCCCATGCGGTACTTATAACCAATGCCGGCGGCGTCGTTGAGTTTGCCAATCCGAAATTTACCGCCACAACGGGTTGCGAGCAAGAGGATGTGATCGGCAAGAGCATGTATGATATTTACCATGCCACACCGGAAGGAAGACGCGAAATCTGGGACAGCATCTCGCTTGGGCGGGATTGTTTTACGGAATGGAAAGACACCAATCGGAATGGCGACGTTTTATGGATGCGGTCCTCGATACTGTTGATCCGCGATCGCAACGGTATGGCGACGCATATGATGGCGGTCTTTGAGGATATCACGCAGCTCAAGCTCGCGGAACATCATCTGAATCGCACGGCAGACACCGTGCAGTCGGTTATGAATCTTACCGCTGAGGGGATCTTTACGGTCGACGACGAGGGCATCGTGAAGTCTGTAAATATCGCACTTGAACAATTATTCGGATACCGCGCAAAGGAAATGATCGGCCAGAACGTTTCCATGATCATTCCCTCGTTTCTTCCGGTAATAAGCCGGGTTGTGAATCGTGATGACGACAACACCTCAGCGGCCGACGATTCGCACGACGTATTGGCGCGGCATCGCGACGGCGTGACTGTTCCGGTTAGTCTGACCGTCAACGAGATCCGCCTGCCGGATCGGTCTATATTAACCGGCGTAGTCCGGAATTATCTGAACTGATACGATATATGACAACATTGCTGTCCAGATTGAGGGTTGTGCGAGTGGGCATTCTGTTGTCCCTGCTTACGCTGGCCTTTGGTTACGGCCTCGGCGCTGCGTTCGGCGCTGCAGAGGACGCATTAAAAGCGCATCTGGCCGCGCGGGCACCCATGTCGACTTACAACGGGGATGCAGATGCCAGGGACCGAATTTTGAGCAAGTCGTGGGTGTATTTCAAACGTGCGCATCTGCATGCAAACGGCCTGGGAACCACGTCGCTGGTGCTGATCCTTCTCCTCGCAGCATTGAATGCCAACAGATTGCTGAAGCAATCTGTTGCGTTTGGTCTTGGCATTGGTGGACTCGGTTACGCGCTGTATTGGCTGCTGGCGGGACTGCGGTCGCCGGCGTTTGGAGATACCCATGCCGCCAAGGAGTCGCTTGCGTGGCTGGCCATTCCGTCCGCGGGACTTTGCATGGCGGGTTTACTGGCCGTGGTTGTGATCGTTGTCATGTGTTTATTCGGCCCATCACATACCGACAAACCCGATTCGGCGCCGCTTGAGGCGTGAAAACGGCGAAAAAGACTCGAACTTCATTGACGAACGACACCGTAATCTGTATGGTACGTCGTAAGCGCGGGTAAAACACCGCAATTAACAATTGATAATTGGATCATGAAACTTTCTAATCGCACAGACTACGCACTTCGCGCGCTTGTGGAGATTTCTCTGGTTTATGGCGACGGCGAATATATCTCCGCCAAGGAAATCTCCGAGCGCCAGGATATATCCCTCAAATATCTCGAGCAGATATTAACCAGCCTGAAACGCAGTGGATTTATCGAGAGCCGTCAGGGAATAAACGGAGGATACACTCTGGCACGCAAGCCGGAAGACATCACATTCGGCGCCGTCATCCGTTCGATCGAAGGGTCCCTCGCGCCGCTGGCCTGTGTTGACAACAAGAAATCTGCGCATGCTCCGATAAACTGGAAAAACCGGTTTCAAATGGTGATGACCAATCTTCGTGACGCCATCGACAATGTTGTGGACAACACCACGCTTGCCGACATTTGCCACTGATCTGATAGGCTTTCGACACATCTTCCTCGGAGACCGTGCCGGCACCTGGCCGACATGATACCTGAAGCGGTCGTTGCGCTATGTGCCCCGGCGACCGTGCTGACATCACGTCCCTCAAAAAAAAATCAACCAACAGCTTGACAACGTGTAACCGCGTTTTAATATACCTTCATTCAAGTGGGATATTGGCATGGCTGTCGTGGAATGAAAGGCAGAACCGATTCATTATTAACCATTTAAGCGCAACAAAAATACCTGTAATCCAATATGAGAACCAGTATTTTTCGCACCGCTACGAAAAGGCAACGCCATACTACACCCTTGCGGGGATGCAGACAGCTCGTTCCGATTCCTTTCTGGCTGTTCTGCGTTCCCGATTTTTTTAATCATAGAGGAGGTGATAACGAATAACGACATTATGTTTGGCACGCTGCGCGACATATTTCGACGCAGTGTCAACAGCGTTGCGGCGTTTCGTCAACGCGACGTAGTCACGGTTCAGGTTACGAACACAATCGAACAAACCAATACAATGGGAGAGGCACAGCAATCATGTTTAGAGATCAGAAAGCGCGTATTGTCGCCATTTTTTGGGTCACGATCAGTTTCATCGTGCTCTGCAATGTCAATGGGCAGGGCGTTGTACCGAGCAATGCCGACATGTGGAAGATTATTCAGCAGCAGCAGGAAGAAATTCGTGCGTTGAAGGAAAAATTGAATATGGTCGAGAAGGATGTGGCCATAACCGGCGAGATGATCGAGCAGGTCGCGGAGCAGCCCGGCGGCCTTGCCGAGGGTGGGCCATCGTGGGCGGACAAGACCAGTATCGGCGGATATGGTGAACTACATTACAATGAATTGACCGGTAAAAATGGTGGGAGTGACCTCAATCGTGTCGACTTCCATCGCTTTGTGTTGTATTACGGCCATCAGTTTACCGACCGCATTCGGTTTTTCTCTGAATTCGAGCTGGAGCACGCGTTGACGGAGGACACCGCGGACGGATCCGGCGCCGGTGAAGTTGAGCTTGAGCAGGCATATGTAGAGATGGATCTGGGCGACCTGCAGCTGCATGCGGTCAAGGCAGGTGTGTTCCTTATACCGGTGGGGATTCTCAATGAAACACATGAGCCGCCCACGTTCTACGGAACCGAGCGAAACAATGTCGAGAGCCGTATCATCCCCTCGACCTGGTGGGAAGCCGGACTTGCCTTGTCTGGTGAAGTTGTGCCGGGATTGAACTACGACCTGGCGTACACATCGGGTTTGCAGGTGCCGTCCAGCTACACGATCCGAAGCGGCCGGCAGAAAGTTGCCAATGCGACCGCCGAAGACGGTGCGTATTCGGGTCGCCTGAAATGGTCGATTCCCGGTCTTGAACTTGCGGGCACGGTGCACTACCAGACTGACCTCACGCAACGCAGTCTGGCGCGGGATTCCGATGGACTCCTGCTGGAAGGGCATGTCATCTGGGAGCTGGGCCAGTTTAAGCTGAAAGCGCTGTACGCGCAATGGGACCTGGACTCATCGATTACGGGTACAGGATCCGATCTCGACAACGGCAAGGACGATCAATTCGGTTGGTACATCGAACCGTCCTTCAAGATCACCGAGAATATCGGCATTTTCGCGCGTTTCAGCCAATGGGATGAGAATGCCGGCGGCCGGGTCAATTCCAGCGGCGGCTCCGTCGACACCGAGAAGGAACAGTTTGACATCGGTGTGAACTGGTGGCCGCATGAGAATGTGGTCTTGAAACTGGATTATCAGAACCAGTATATCCACAGTGAAGCAGGCGGGGAGCAGGACGGTTTTAACTTTGGTGTCGGTTATCAGTTCTAATCATGTCCGTCTCGTATGGTTTTAGTACGACCGTTGCATGAGATGGTTCTCCCGGTGGCGACATCGGGAGAACCATTTTGTTTTGCTGTTCTTGAAATATCCCTAAACTTTAGTAGGGTTCTGCTTTTACTCCACTCTATTCCTTTCAACCTCGTGAGTTTGCATTTATGACACGTTGCTATTTCATGATCGCCGTAGTCGCCTTGTCGGCGTTGGCTGCACCCGTGATCGCCAAGGGGACGTATCAGGAACCCGACGCGTTCGTTGCCGAGACCTTCGGCGGCGATCCGCCGGAGCCGTCGATGCTGTGGATTCGCAAATCCATGCAGCGAGACATCATGGATATCATGGACCGTAAGCTAAAGACATTACGGTTGCGTTACTGGACACGCGACGGCCGCTACGCGTACATACTCGAGGAAGTCGGGAAGGAAAAGCCAATCACCGTCGGGCTGGTCGTACGTGAGGGCGAGATGGAAAAGATCCAGATTCTGGTGTTTCGGGAGGTGAGGGGATGGGAAGTGCGCCACCCCTTTTTCACCGACCAGTTCAAGGGCGTGAAGCTGGATCACAAACTTCGGCTCGATGAGAAAATCGACGGCATTTCGGGTGCGACCCTTTCCGTTCGCGCGGTCACCAAACTCGCGCGGCTCTCATTATACCTCTTCCAGCACTGCGCCGAGTTGAATGCAGAGAAATCGTAAGAAGCGGCGTTTCGACTACCGATCCACACGGCACTGGCACCGTTATCTCGGTCTTCTGGTCGCTGCCTTCGCATTCGTCCTTTCGATCACCGGAATCATGCTCAATCACACCGAAGCGCTTCTGCTCGATTCGAGACACATCAAGCATGCGTTGCTCCTGCGCCTTTACGGCATCGAATTTCCAGACGAAAGGGTGAGTTTCCAGGCCGGCGATCATTGGGTTTCCCAAATTGCCGATCACATCTATTTCGATCACACCCACCTCACATCATCCGAGTCGCCTATCTGCGGCGCCGTTGATGTCGGCGACTTCGTGGCAGTTGCGACCGCGGACAGCGTCGTGCTCACCACCCACGATGGAGAGGTCGTAGAGATTCTCGGTCCGGCAGCCGGTGTTCCATCAGGTCTGATGCGGGTGGGGAAGTCAAGCGGCGGAGCGCTGGTTGTCGCCGCAGCGAATGGAGGTGCGTTCATCGCCGACGTCGACATCATTGCATGGTCGCCGTATGCCGGTTCGGATGTAGCCTGGGCAACATCAAACGCGCCGCCGGCCATCCTGGTGGAGCAGATTCGCGACCAATACCTTGGCCAGGGGCTGCCGCTAGAACGTGTCATACTGGACATCCACAGTGGACGGATCCTGGGAAAATGGGGCGTTATATTCTTTGACCTTATCGCGGGCGTGCTGATTGTGCTGGGATTCTCGGGAATCTATATCTACTTTTTCCCGGCCGGTCGTCGAAAACCAAAGCGGTTGCAAACCGAAACGTCAAAAGTAGAGTAGGTTTGTCCGTTTCGGCAGCATCGGATCTGCGAGCCGCGAAATGTGGTCATACGTTTTCGGCTCCTCCTCCACATCCGTGAGTCGTTAATCTCCGAATATTCTGGGTGTCTTTCATTGGTGACGTTCACGTGTCTCGTATGCTTTACGACTTCACCAGGGTGTTAATCGCGTCTACCACATACCTCCGAGTGAATTCGGCCCTGTTACGTGGCGGGAACCGCAATTCGTAGACGGGAATTTCTTTGAGCAATTGACTGAGCAGTTGTCGTTCCTGGGTAAGCCACGCAGACAATTCCTCGTTGCTTGGCAGCCCCATGTTTTTGGCGATAGTGATAAAATGGCCGACTTCGTTCACGTTCATATCGAATAAGGCATCTTCGACGCTCTCAGGTTCGGCCACGGGTTGCAGGCCCGGCTTGCCAGTGGTATCGCTGCATAGGTAAATCAACGCGGCAGGCACAGCAACATCCTCGATCGCGCGGTCCAGCCAGATTCGTTCAGGCGGCACACGCAGCGGCCATTTGATTTTCTCATTACTGATTTTTCGAACGAAACTGAACAATCGTAATTTGTGCCGCTCCCAGTGGCTGAATCGATTTGCCATTTCAGGTAGAGCGGCGAGCGAGTGCCAGTATAGATGAAGGGTGGTCTGATAGGCCAGGCTTATAGGCCCTGGTCGCAAGAATACAAAATCATCCGCCTGGTGCGTCCAGCGCTCATCTGTGCAAAGAACAAGGGATGTCGTCGTGGATTTCCCCGATCCCGATTTACCCGCGAAGATCACGCTCTGGCCATCACGGGAGATGGCTCCGGAATGGAGCATGAGAATCCCTCGCTGCGCTGCCTTATATCGCATTATCGCTTGCACCACCACGTGGCGTACGATGGGAATGGACGGCGTGTTTCCATTCACCGATATGCTTGCTCCATTCTCCGTAATGCGCACCATTTGCGCCCACGATGCCAGAACCTTATGCATACAGCGTGTATAGTCGCCCGTAACCCGGGAATCACGGGAGATATCCAGGGAAATGACCGGCGAGTCGGATCTACAACCATTGAGGTCGTTGAGATGGTAAGCAAATTCCCGGCGATAGAATGCATGTACGCGGGGATCCGTCGTGCGTAAACGAAGATTTACGATGTCATGAAAAGCGAAATCAAGCCCGTGTTCAGCATGTGGTATCGCCATAAGGGAAGTTTGAAAAAAATCGCATTAGTGTGCCCCCTGCAGGCACGTTCAGAACAAACATCTGCTGCCACCGTTTACCGGCAACGAATGTGCTCCTGCTGTTACATTCGTGGTCAAGATATCATGCATGGTGCCAGTATCAAATTCAGGCCGATACCATGCTTCTGCTGGACATCAGAGCAGAGATTCGCGGTGCGTTCTGCCGATTCCTGCTATCCGATGTGACGTGACGTGACGCTACGCTATGTTGATAGTCGTACGCACGGCGGCTATTTTGAAGGGTTGCTGCCTGGAGTTCCTTCAGCCTGGCACGACTACTCGTGACTGGGCGCCGGCCAAGTCAACGTTCTTAACGAGATCGGACAAACAACGGAAATTTGGTCCCGCATGCTATTATGTGACGGAAACGACGTGTCAGCGCTGGTCTTGACGGTAGGTGAATCGACAACACCACGCGCGATCGCAAGCATAGACCGGCAGACGATGCCGCCTGCTGCTACGATTATCCATGAAGGCGCAGGAAAGTGTCACGAGAAGTTCAATGCGGGCGTTGCGTCGATCTCTACGCGTTTTTTTGTTCAGGTGGATGCCGATATGGTTCTTGATCGCGATTGTATCGAAATCTTGCGGAATGGTATGGCGGACGCAGTCGGCGCGGTGTATGGAAGGCTGCGTGATCCGATGGAAGGGCGTATCGTCGGTATCAAATTGTTCCGCACCGAATGTTTCAAGACCATCGGGTTTCGAGACTGCATCTCCCCTGACTCGGATTTTGTCAATCATATGGCCAATGTCGGATGGTCCAAGGTATTCGCTCTGCGATTCACGGATGGCGTACCGGCAACCTGGCATACGGTGGCAGACCATTTGCCGGATTATACTATCGATTATACATACAATAAATACCTTGTGATGGGCATGCGCGATCGGTATTGGAAGCGTATTCGATCGGTCAAGAATCGACTGCGTCGCCTTCACATGGTCGGTCATCCCTATGCCATTGTGGCCCAGATCGCATTGGTGAGAGGTATCTTTATCGAAGAATGTCGCGACGTAATGGGGCGTCGGTTCGAATGTCCGGTGCGTGCGATGCTGGAGGATGAGGGTGAGGTGGGATTTGCCGGCAATGTCACCGACGATCGCAGATGCAGACTGTATGCCGGGGATACGCTGCCTGCTGTGTTTAAGCGTTTTTTCAGGCGGGGCGCGAAAATGGCGAAGTCGGGCGCGCCCGCCATGTTTAGGTCGTATTTTACCGGATTGGGAAAGCAGCCGCACAAGCTGGCGTGGATTGCGCAGATCGGACTATGCCGCGGTTTCTTTTCCCGTAATGTGCCCGATGTGCGAATCGCTGCCGACATCGCGATGATTCGAGAAAACTACTCCCAGGGTTCGAAAATTGCATGACGGCGTCCTCTAGAAACATTCGCACAGTTGATGTATGGATTCGCTGACACAGATTACCCTTGGCGCTGCGGCGGGCGAATATGTCCTTGGTCGCAAGGTCGGCCGTAAGGCGGCGGCCTGGGGCGCCGTGATCGGTACATTGCCGGATCTCGACAACTTGGCGGCGCCGTTACTCGATGCGGTGCAGAGACTGAGCATTCATCGGGGTTACAGCCATTCGTTCCTGTGCTGCGTTGTGGCGGCGCCGATAATCGGCAGGATTCTACAGCGGTTGCATCACCGTGATGGCGATCTGTGGCGCTCGTGGAGTCTGCTAGTCTTGGTTGTGTGGGGAACACACATCCTTCTCGACTGTTTCACCAGCTTCGGCACGCAGGCGTTCCTGCCATTCACCAATTACAAGGTCGCGTTTTGCTCGGTCAGCGTCATCGATCCGTTCTATACACTGCCGCTTGGCGCCGGGATCATCGCCGCCCTGTCCATGGCGCACGGCAGTCGACGACGGATGATGGCCAATACGATTGGTCTGACTGCAAGCACGTTCTATCTCCTGACCGGGCTGGTAATCAAGACCACTATCCACTACCAGGCGGTTCAGGCATTGACGCAGCAGCAGATTCGATATAACCGAATATTGACGAAACCGACGCCGCTAAACGCCGTGCTGTGGCGTATCGTCGTAGACACCGACGACGCCTATCTTGTCGGCTATCGATCGCTGCTCGATAAAATCGCCGGTATATCCTTCCGGCGCATCGCCAAGGACCATGCACGTCTTGGGTACTGGGACACCGATCCTGCCGTGCAGCGTTTGATCTGGGTAACCGATGGCTACTACACGATAGAACGGAAGCAGACGTTACTGGTATTCAATGACATGCGCTACGGCCGCATAGACGCATGGCACGACGGCGTCGGCGACTTTGTATTCTCATATACCATACTCGAATCGTCCGGGAACGCCGAAAAAACACTTTCTATCACTGAGAATCCGCGGACATTTCGGATGACAAAGGCATTGAAAAATGCCTTTGTTCGCCGTATCCAGGGACAAATCGACCTATGATTTCGCCTTGACAATGAGCGCGGCGAATTTTAGCTTATTAAATGAGCGTTGCTATCCGGGCCGTCTACTATGGCATCGATATCCACTGTGATTCCGCGGCACGTGCTTCGCTAAAACGCAATCAACCCCATCACGTCAAGAGGAACGATCATGCGAGATGTATCACCGAAACTGCTTCAAGCCGTCACCGTCGTTGTTGCATTAGCGATGTATCTGCCGGTCGCCCATGCCGAGCCGGAAGGGTCCCATACGACATCGCATTCAGAAGGCAGCGGCACCGCCGGCGGAGAGCAAGACAAGATGATGGCTGCGTGGCAGGCATACGCTGCACCGGGCGAGCACCACAAGGTATTGGATGCCTTGGCCGGAAACTGGAAGCACACGGTGACGTGGTGGATGGCGGCCGGCGCGCCTCCGGAAAAATCTACCGGCAACAGTATGATCCAATGGATTCTGGGTGGTCGCTTCCTCCAGCATGATGTTACGGGCACAGCGATGGGCCAACCGTTTGCCGGCCTGGGCATCACGGGGTATGACAATGTCCGCAAGACATACAACTCGATCTGGCTTGACGACATGGGGACGGGTGTGATGGCGGGTTCCGGGCAGTATGACAAAGCCACCAAAACACTTTCGGACAAAGGAACGTTTACATGTCCGTTCCGCGGTGAGACGCCGTTTCGTGGCAAGACCACGCTCACCGGTGCCGACACCTTTACCTACGAAATGTACGGCCCTGGCATGGACGGCAAGGAGTTCCTCAACATGCGCATTGAGTATGTGCGCGACACCGATAGGCCCTGAACACTGGCGTTCGGGGATCGATTGGCCTGGCGCTGTGCGTTATGGCTGACATGCTTCATCTGAAAGCCGGGTCAGCGCTTCGCATCATCGACGACGCCTTTTCGTATGATCTGCGCTGCCACGTATTCTCCAATGCGTTGATGCGCGTGCGCATTGGGATGGCCGTCGTGCTTGTGTAATCGGTATTCCTGAAATCCTCCGCGCCTTTTTGCGGCAAGATGTCGCTGACCAGGTGCAACCGCAGATTCAACTTCCGGAATCGTGCGATTAGATCTTGATTGGGGGCGTCCCTGCGTATATCGAAAAATATCACGTGGAATTCGCAGTCGGGATAGCGTTCCTCAATGATGTCTCGGCAACGCCCGGTGAGTGCCGCATGCAAAGCGAAGTGATGTGCTGAGTGCCAGCGAATACCGTAGCCCAGCTGCTTTGCCAACATTGACTTTTCCAACAGATCATTCCATAATTGCCAAATGAAGTGCTTACGATGGTTGCGGCGGAAGTTGCGAAAAAGAGCAGGATATGGGCGTGTCTAGTCACCGGCGTTCAGCTCGTGTTTGAGTAATGTCGGCATGGTCTTGGTGATATGTGCGAGATGTTGCAGTTTGTGCACTGACTTTTCCCTGATTCGCAGGTAGAATCTCAATTGATTCAATCGCAGGTTGATGTCAAGAACTGAGTTGCGGTCCGGTGAAAAATCCCGGTCGTCTCCAGAGAAAAGCTGCTTTTCGACTTCCTCCGCCAGTGAGCGCGCATGCCCGTCACCCGCGATCCGTTCGAGAACAGCCGCCGGGATCATTGCTGCTTGCAAATCGTACGCGAGAATCAGGGCGAATGCGGCGATACGTTCAATACCGATTTCGCGAGTCTGTCGAAAAAATGCCGACCAGTCCAGATCCGGTTCGGCGTCGAGCAGCGCGGCGATATCTGCTACCTTCAGCAAATGTTCCAGTCGTTGACGTTTTTCCCAGCAATCTTTTGCCACCTGGATACACAATACAACGAGCAAATCGACACGGGAGAAACTGCTTACGCTCCGCCCGTTCATATTCACGGTACCACGACATTGCCAGAATGCATCGAAATCCACATCCACCGGAAAGAAATACGGCGTAAGTCCCCAATGCAGATCCACTTCGGTGTCGCGATGTCTGTTGACAAGGCATTCTTCCCGATCAAATAACTCGCTCGTCACGTAGTCCTCATCGACCAGAATCTCGCGGCTTGCATGACGATCATCCGGGTGAACGAGAATATCGATATCCCATACCTGGCGGAG
Source organism: Verrucomicrobiota bacterium (assembly GCA_021772615.1). GTDB lineage: Bacteria > Verrucomicrobiota > Lentisphaeria > JABSQK01 > JAJFLO01 > JAJFLQ01. Next base: position 40,477 of record JAJFLQ010000151.1, read on the forward strand.
TGATACCTTGCCGTAAAGATCCGACGCGAGCACGGTGCCCTTATAAGGGATCGCGCGGATTTTCCTGCTGGAAAATAGATCCAATAACCGGAACATTTCGGTTGTCAGGTTAAAGTTCTTATGTGTGTTGCGAAAAAACCGACCTTTCAGGTCATGCAACAGGCCGGGCGGCGCCGTATGCGAGGGGAGGGCGTTCAAGGCCCGAAAAAGCAGCGGCACCACGCGGTGTTTCTCGGCGAGTTGCACGAGATTGTCCCAGTTAGGTTGCCGCGACGTGGCGTTGATGATTGCCAGGCAACCGGGAATATCCGGATGCAGCCGTGCAGCGCGCAATAACAATTCACCTCCGGCGGCGTACGCGATGTCAGTTAGCCGTCGGTATGGTCTCTGTAATGCCATCGGTTGCCTCTTATGCTGCGTGAATCTGCGAATCCGTATCAAAACGTGTGTACACGTGAACCAACTGCCGTGATTGTCGCTCTGTCTGTTGAGTCACTTGGCAGGGTGTAGAAAGGGTAATAGTTGCTGTGGACAACAAAAAATCAACTGCAATTCTCGTGGTCCTTACTGCTGTGGTCATTGCGGTGGTAGCGGCCTACGTCGTGTTTACAAAACATTCGGCAGGTTCAAAGACAGGCAAGAACAAGCGTTCACAACGTCGACCGTTTCTTGTGCGTATCGACCTCGACCGCAATGGTACGATCAGTCAGTCCGAGGCTGAGTCTGCATGGGAAAAGCGGTTTGCGGACGCCGAATTGGTGATTCTTGCGGAACTTGACGATGCGCGACGTGCGACGCGGTACAGGAGTAATGACATAAATGACGACGGTAATCTCACGAGGTACGAGTTTGTTACAACGCTCACCGGCCGTAGGGTACGTTCGGCTGATGCCGTCCCCGCAACCCTGGACGAATATGACAGGGCGCATGCTGACACCACCGAAAGTGGCAGCGCCATCGATGCGAACGCCGGCGCGGCATCTGGGACGACGGTCACCGATAGTTTTAACGTTGCGGCGCCGCAATCTGAATCTACGCGAGATCGGCGGCGTCAGCAGCTACTGTTTCTCCTGACCCTGGATTACGACGGAGATAAGAAAATCAAACGGCAGGAGATCGACCGCTTCTGGACGTTTCGATTTGGTGCAGATACCGTGGACGTGTCACCGGACACCCTCTCTGCGTGGTCGGATGATTTCCTTCTCTTCGATCTTGATCGCGACGGCACACTACGAAAACAAGAGCTTATCGACGCCATAAAGGCGATTCGATAGGGTAGTTCCGCAGCTTCGTGGCACAAATTGTGCACGCCGACTCCATCGCCTTTATGTTGCATGTCGTGCAACGTAAAGGCTTGGTGTCCGGCCCAAATGTCACCAAATTAAGGAACATCAATATCGAACACCGAACAAGAAATGTCGAATTCTGAAGTTTATCCTTTCGAAATTCAGAATTACTGGTTCGATATTCTACGGTTTTCTTGCATGTTGCCGTAATTTGGTGACATCGGCGTCCGGCCCTGGTCATCATTTAACAAGAATTCGCCGCCTACGCCGTTCGTTCACGCCACTGCAGTCGCGGGACGTGCTTGCGCCGTACCATGTTTCGTATTGCTCTGCGCGGCGTGAAACCCACGATAAATCGTGAACTCCAACGTAAGGGAAAATCGATGCCGGCGATGAATGACGAATTCGAGCGGACACAACACGCGCTCAAAAAGATCCTGCGAAAGCCGTTGTTTTTTATAGTCGGTGGTCACAAATCCGGTACCACCTGGCTTAAGACCTTGCTCAACGGGCACCCTCGCGTTTGCAGTCAGGGTGAGTCCTGTTTCTTTGATATTCTCTCGCACAACGTGCGATACGGCGCCGATCTCTACAATCAACAACAGGAACAGGTGGTGTACAACGTCTTCACGGACGCACACAAAGATTTCCTCCATCGTACAGCGATGGCGCTGCTTATCAGTCGTTGGCCGAGTATCGACGATGCAACTTGTATCGTCGAGAAAGATCCGAATATTGGCAACGATCCGTCGCAGGTTCAGCGTCTGTATCCCGATGCGAAATATATCCATATTATCCGCGACGGGCGTGACGTCGCGGTATCGTCATGGTTCTGGGGAACATTGCAGTCGCCAAAGCCGAAGTGGCTGGATGCGTATGCCGATGACTTTCACGGGTTCGTCGCGTTCTGGACAACGACCTACTGGATGCCGTACGTGACGACATGGCTCGCATTCGGCTCGCAGAGGCCGGAATGCTATTACGAATTGCGCTACGAGGATCTCCTCAGGGAACCGGACCATGAGATCGCCGGCCTGCTTCAGTTTCTCGGCGTAGACACGTCGCGATCGGCCCTCGATGCGTGTCTGGAAGCCGGGGCATTTGCACGCCTCGCCGGCGGACGCGACAACGGTGACGAAGATCGCTCATCGTTCTTTCGCAAAGGTATTGCAGGCGACTGGCGCAATCACTTCGACGACGCGGCCCTGGCAGTTTTCAATGCGCGCGCCGGCAAACTGATGCATGTTCTCGGATACACAGATTAAAGCTGTGGGTGAAAAAAAAAGGCGCCGGAACCCGATTGTAAATGGGGTCCGGCGCCGGTGTCAGGACCAATCGTGGTCCCGGGCTTCGGGGATTATTCGAACTCGATGTGCAGCAGCGGCGCATCTTCGGCCGAACCATTGCACGACTCAGCCGTGCGCGTACCACTGCCGGACAGGATCAACGCGATGCTGTTGCCGTTGCTCCAGCCCTGGCGATCGACGATTTCCTGAATTACGGTGCTGAGGTCTGGCGTACGTTGGGCAAAATCCGCCTCGCCTACAAGGTCCCACGCCGCTGGCTGCCACTGTACCGTTGCCGCCGTCGGCGTACGGTCAGACACATCGTAGCTTGCATACGAGAATGCAGCCGCGGAGTCGGCAGCCTCGCCAGACACAGTCACATCGACCGCGTCATCGTCGGTTTCATCGGCTGTGAACTGCACGTACGCAGCCGTGATGGTGGCACCTGCCGGTACAACCACGTTCTGAAAGCGCAGGCCGATGAACTGGTTTCCGTAAAGACCATTCTTGCTGGATACGTAGCTGTCGTAGCACAGCTCGAGGTCCGTGCCTTTCTTCGCGATGCTGCCGTTCTGGTGTTCTTCGACGTCGTCATTTGTGTCGGTAATGCGCGTTTCGAAGCTGTTGGCGAACGCTGCGATGTTGATTTCTTCGGAGGAAGCATATGCACCTTCGTCATCATAGGCGACCGCAATCACGGTGTAACTTCCGTATGCCTGCACATCCCAGTCGACCATGTAGGGGGCGTCATAGTCGGTGGCGACGAGCACGTTGTCCACATAGAATTCCACGCGCTCGACAGCGCCGTCGTCGTCCGATGCGGTTGCCGCGACATTGACTGTATCCATGAGGCTGAAGTGTGCATTATCTGCTGGTGAGGTCAGAGCGATCTCAGGTTCCAGGTTCACCTCAACAGCGTACGTATCGTTATATTCCATGTAAAGATACGGCGCTTTCCAGGACGACGCGTCGTGCGATTCCGCCACGCGCTTGCCACTGCCGGTGATGAGTACGGCGAGGGCGCTATCTGTCGACCAGCCGGCGCGATTGACCGCCTCCTGAACAAGTGCGGAGAGGTCGGGTGTGCGCTGGGCAACGCCGGCATCGCCAACCGTTGTCCAGGCTGCAGGACTCCAATCGACCGTTGCTGTGGATACTGTGCGATCCGATAGATCGTTATCGGTCTCGTCGAATGCTGCTGCGCTATCCGATGCCTCGGCGCGAAGCACCAGGGACGTGACCTCGTCATCGGTCTCATCGGCCATGAATTGCACGTATGCCTTTGTGATCGCTGCGCCCTGTGGAATGCCGAGGGTGGTGAAGCGCAAACCCACGGTCTGGTCACCCTTCGAACCGTCGTTTACGAGTTCGAGGTCGCTGTTGCCGTTGTCGACTTCGCCGTCAGCGTGTTCTTCAGCGTCGTCGTCGTCATCCGAAACGATCGAGAAAACTGTCGTGTTTCCGGCCCCGCTCAGTTGCGATGTACCGTGAGCTTCAGCAACATTTCCGAAAATGTCGATGACCGTGATTCTCACGTCGTTGATATCAAAATTATTCGGAAGATCCACGGCTTTCACATCGAGGACGTAGGCGGGGGTGGCGAAGATGCCTTCGTTGATCAGAGGGTAGTAGTTGCCGACGCCACGCTGCGGGCTTGCGGGGTAGGCAGCCGGCATATCGTCGCGCTTATCCATGTAGCGGTAGTACGCTGTCTGTCCATGATTGAACGGGTAGGCGTAGAACTCAAGCCCGGCAACGTAATCATTGTGGTCGCGATTGTCACCTGCTGTTTCGCTGATCGCCTCAAAGTCGTACGTGCGGAACCAGTTGGTGTTGTCGAGACTCACTGTGACGGCGCGAATCACGCCCTGGTTGTAAGGCACCGCAACACGAAAGAGTGCTGTGTTTGCATTGTATTCCAGCTGCGTTATCTCGGCATCGGTCATGTGGGTCATAAGGTGCGTCGCTGCTGCGGGATCGAAAACTCGCATGGGGTGTACGTTGTGAAATGCGTTGCCGTCCTTGCGACGCACGCTGAAATGCAGGTGGGTGGTGGTCGTATGGCCGGACTCACCCATAACCCCGATCCAATCGCCGGTCGAAACAACGTCATCGACTTCCAATGCGGGATTGATCGAGGAGAGGTGACGATAGGCCATGTAGATATGCCCCCAGTCCGCGTTACCGTTATATAGTGCGTCGCACTTCACTCGTATGTAGCGGCCGCCGCCGGTATGTTCGAGATGCTCGTCGTCGCCGTCTTCAATCTTGTCGACCACGCCGTCGCACATGCAGTCGATGTTTGGCGGATTGTCGTCGTTGTAGACGTCGTCCCCGTCCGTTATCACGCCGGACATATCGGAGCCCTGGTGAAAGTCAAAGTACTCGACATTGCTGGACGAAACCTGTTTATATCGTGGACCGAAGACCGACATAAAGTAGCGGCTGTCCATCTCCGGCTGGTATTCGCTCGGGTCATCAAACAGAACATCGGCGGTTACGGGAAAATCAAAGCCATAGCTGTACGTTGGCTCGATCCTCGGATACGCGGGATTGGTTGATGTGGATACAGTTAACGGCGTCGGCACCTGCGTCCGACCGGTCGGGGTGAGCTGCAGCAGCAGCACGATGAGCATGAATTTGGTTAGGTGACGCATGATTCTCTACCCTCCTGTAGATGTGTTGTTGTATGTGGTTTCGCACGACCGGATCGCCGGGGCGCCGTCTCTCGCGTCCAGGGCGCCGATCGGTATTGTGTTTAGCCGGTCAGGCACGATGCCGCATTGGTGCGAGGATACAAAGGGTACAGAATCTTCTATGCCAGAGATTCTCAATAATCCCTTAATATTTTATCAGTCAACTTCTTGCGGATCTTAAATCCGGATTTTTATACTCTCGGAATTTCGTAATTCATGGAATCTCACAAATCGATTTTCGAAATCTCGTGGCCGAACATTCGCTGCATACCGCATGTTGATTGGTTCCGAAACGAGGTTATGTTGAGCGCCCAGGCAATCGAGTCCTGCGCATGTGTCACAGACGCGCCCGCATCACGGTCGAACCTTCGGCATCGATACACAGCACCAATCAGTGAGAGAAATGGCAACGACAACGCCCCGCAACACCGCCTACTTACCGACGACCTTCCGGCCCGGCGCCACGCCGCCGTCCCTCGCGATGATCCAGGCCGATGCCGATGAGACCGTCGCGGTGGAAATCATACCGGATCCGTTCGATGCCGATCACGTCGATGCTTTGCATCGCGACTACGCGGCAAAGGACACCCGTTTGCTTGTTTATACCGAAGGCCAGGTCGGAACGCGTTTTGACATGGGAATGTTCGGCGATTTCGCACCGTCGGTGGTTTACGCAATAAATCGCCATCACGGGCACGGCCTGCCGTATCGAGAAACAAACTTGCATGAATTTGCCCTTTCCAAACTGTGTCACCTTTATTGCACCCTGCTCAAATCGATGATGTTCGGCTACGGGACCAGTGACGCCGCCCTGAGTAAGCTGCGCAGCCTGCGTTCCGTGTGTGCTATCCTTCGCCGGCCGGAGCTGATCATGGAAAAGTCCGAAGTATCCGATGGCGAGGTTGCCGACGTTTTCGCCGAGGTACTGCTCGCCGCGGCAAGCATGCTCGACGAAGTGGTTGTCCCTCCCGAGACCCAGTTCGAAGGTCGAAGCGCGAAAAAGCATCCCTATGCATACGTCGACGAGCTAAAGAGGCTGCTGGGCGAAAACCTTGTGGCCGTAATGCTGTACGGGTCGAGCGCGTCGGGCGCCGGCGCCGACTTTGATAATATCGTTGTTGTCGACCATTTCGATCGTCATGTGCTCACAACGTTGACCGGTCAAACGATTTACGAGGGTGAAAAAGAGGTCGGCATCATTCTCGTCGAGTCCCGGAATATCACAAAATTTCTCTATATCAACGTCAGCAATTTCCTGTTCCGTCATCACAGCCGCGTGCTGTACGGAAAAATCGCCCTGCCGGTCGAAAATGAATCGTATTCGATTCGGAAAGAACTGTATCACGCCGGGTTCGGTTCCAGTAAGCTCGTGGCCGCCCTGAGTCTTGTGTATCGTGAGCCCGAGGTCCTTGTGGACAAAGCGGGCTTATTCGACTACTTCATGAAGCTCAATCGCTTTAGTTTTCATGGGTTGTATCAAATCGACGGGTATGTTCCGCTGCCCCGCGAGACAATATACGAAACGTTGGCAACGCGTTATCATTTTCGTGTTCCAGAGTTTAAACCGGACGTCGAGCATATCCGAAGCAGTATGATGGCAGCGAATGCGTGTTCAGCGCTCTTGTCGCAGCGGATGTACAGTCCCCGGAAGATGAAGGGCCGAAACGAAACGCTGCTGAAGGTGCTGGCGATCCATCGCGCCGGATTCTACGCAGCAAGTCTTGACAACCGCAAGGTCTTTGTGTTTCCGGCCAAAGACAAGCTCGCACCGGGGCAGGTCGTTCCCGTTCGTTTGCTTGATGCAGGAAGCGAAGCCCATGACCGCCGCCGCAAGTGGCTCACAGAGCGTCGTGTAAAGCTGCCGGACGATTTCGAAATCGGCGAACGGGTATAGGAACGGGCGCCGTATTGACGTTCTACGTTGGAGTTCATCCCGCCGAGCGGGATGA
>JAJFLQ010000152.1 GCA_021772615.1 Verrucomicrobiota bacterium
GAAGCGGCAGCGTGTAACCACGTCTCTGTGAGACGTGTCGTACTTTACGTTGCTTCGCGTTGCGTGGCACGGCTCACAGAGCCGTGGCTACATCAATCCGTAACGACATTGAACTCGCGCAGAGACGCAAAGCCGCAAAGACAAAAAGAAAGCATACTCCCCCGGCAAACGTTAACCAGAGTTGGACAGAGCTGTATCGTTGAACGTCCTTTATCAACACGCCGCGTCTCTGCTAAACGGTGCAAGGATGATGGCATTCAACTTTACAGACGGTTGAGCGTACGCTATCGAGCTCTGTATGCCGACAACACATTTGACCAGACAGACGAAACGTTGCACCATATCGATTGTGTTGGCGGTGGTTTCACTTGCCGCTGCCCTCGTCGCGGCAGAGGTCTTGCTGCGCCTCGCTGTCCCTCCGCTCGATCGCGATCTGTCGGCGATGCGCCTCGCTGCGGCGCGACGTGAAGGCTTGTCATTCGATCCGCGGACGACGTTGGAGGTGCTCGAAGACCTGAGGGCCGAGGGAATACCGGCGTTTCCACCGGTAAAGCCGTTCAACTTTCTTCGGCGAACGTTATCAATCGAGGGCCGGGAGGTCGTTCCCCTGGCAGGAGTAGCCAATGCGACTACCGTCTTCAACGCAAACGAGACCGGGGAGCATTTTGTTTATCAAAGTGACGAATACGGATTCCACAATCCTCCCGGGCTCCACCTGGTGGGAAACGTTGATATCACGGTGATCGGTGATTCCTTCGCCCAGGGAGTGGCTGTGCGGTCCGATCAGAACATCGCATCACTGTTGCGAGACCGCTACCCTCAGACGCTCAATCTCGGGATGGGGGCGAGCGGCCCTCTCATTGAACTGGCTATTCTTCACGAATACGCCCGGCCGTTGCAGCCCAGGATCGTACTTTGGCTCTACTATGAAGCCAACGACTTAAGCGATGTGATGAAAGAATCACAAAATGACATTCTGGCCGGTTACCTGAGCGGGCCGCCGGCCCCAATGCTGAGGAAGCTCGCCGCCCCACTGAATCGCGCTCTTATCGACTTCTCGAATGATATGCTCAAGTCATACAAGAAGAGCCTGGCAACCGCTCGGCCGGAGCCGTCTCGGTTCGTGGCGTGCCTGACCCTGGCTGAAACGCGGCGCCGGATCGCCTCTGTATTGGGAAATACGTCGCATTCACCTCGGGACGAGTTGAAGAAAAGCGATCGCGACCTCGATCTTCTGCGGCGCGTTATTCGGACTGCCTGCGATTGGACGGAAGGCTGGGGGGGACAGTTCGTCTTTGTCTACCTGCCCGAGTTCGCCCGTTTCTCGGATCGGTGGGACCTTTGCGCCGACAGCCTACGGAGGCCCGAGGTCCTGGCCGTTCTCGAAGCGGAGGGCATCGCCACAATCGATCTGCTTCCGGTTTTTCAGCGTCATGACGATCCGAAAACGCTTTTTCCGTTCCGGCTTCCCGGGCATTACAACGCGACCGGATATCGTCTGGTAGCGGAGACCATTCTCCACGGCCTGCCGCCGCCGGCTGAGTCGGTCCCGGAGTGAGCCGCGGCGCCGCAGCGCTGGAATGCATGGCGGACGGTTTCTCTTCGCGCCTGATTGTTCCTGCTTTTTCTGGTCTTTATCTTGAAAGCTCCTTCAGGCAGATTTACGTTGGGGGTCCTTGGACAATCAGATTACCTATCAATTCAGCAATCAAATTGCCTATCAATAATCTGTCTTCCCGACTTGTCGACTGTATCGACGCACAGTTGCAACGTGAATCATTTGCGTTGCCGCTTCTGCCTGAAGTCGCGACTCGCGTCCTGGCGATGACATCCGACGAAACCTGCAGTGCCGCCGACATCTCCAGGCTGATTCACCAGGACCAACGCCTGGCCGGCAACGTGCTGAAGATTGCCAATTCGGCCCGGTATACGTCGGACATCCGCATTGTTTCCCTGCAGCAGGCGATTACCCGGTTGGGTTTCAGGACTATCGGTGAAATAGCCCTGACGCTGTCGTTGCAGAATGATATCTTCCAGGCCTGTGGTTTCGAAGCGGAAATCCGCCGGATATGGGAGCATGCGCTGGCCAGTGCATCGTACGCCCGGGAGATCGCCCGGATGAAGCGTACGAATGTCGAGTCTGCCTACCTGTGCGGGTTGCTTCACACGGTTGGGAAGCCGGTAATATTGAATATGTTGTCGACCGATCCGGCGGCGCGTACGGCGGACGTCACCGCTGCGACAGTGGACGACGTTCTTTCCGCCCGGCATGTGGCAGTGGGAGCGCGGGTGGTCGAGACGTGGGCGCTGCCGGAGCAAATCAGCGTGAGCATCCAATACTACCAGCGCTGCGATCAGGCGCCGAAGTTCGCCAATGTCGCAATGATCACCTGCCTGGCCGACCTGGCCGCATCGAATCTGATTGATCCGGATGGTCCAACGTCTGATTGTATCCGTAGCCATCCGGTCATTGAAGCCTTGAATTTTTATCCTGACGACGTCGATCGTGTGTTTGCTTTGTCGGAGGCGATTCGGGATTTGATCAACGCGGTGTCGGCATGAAGATCGATCGCCATTTTCAATTTGTGATTATCGGCAGCGGCCCGGGCGGGCAAAAGGCGGCGATTCAGGCGGCGAAAGCGGGCAGATCCGTGGCCGTCATCGAACGGGAGCGGGATGTCGGCGGCGCGTGTGTGCATCACGGGACGATTCCGAGTAAGACACTGCGGGAAAGTGCCGTGAATATTCTCCATTGTCGCCGCAGCGCCGCCCTCTGTGACGTCCACTTCCGGGACAACGTCAAAGTCGAGAACCTGATGACCCACAAGACCAATGTCCTGCGGGCGCACGTCGCGTACATGAAAGATCAGCTTGACAGTAACACTGTCACGGTGATACACGGTCGGGGGCGATTCGTGACCAAATCGATCGTCGCCGTCACCAAAATTGACGGGTCCGTTCAGCGAATCGGTGCGGATCACATTATTATTGCTACGGGTTCCACCCCGAGAACACCGGACAATATCCCGGTAGATCACGAACATATACTCGACAGCGATTCGATCTTATCCATGATCTATTTGCCGGAGTCCCTGACCATTCTTGGCGGCGGTGTCATCGCCTGCGAGTATGCCTCATTCTTTGCCTGTCTCGGTGTGAAGGTGACGGTTGTGGATGCGAACGCCAGACTTCTGGGTTTTCTTGATCCGGAAATCAGCGATATTTTCGAGCACAGCATGAAAGAGCATGAACATTGTCGACTTCTCAGCGACCGAAACATCCGCACGGTCGAGTGGGACGGTGTGTCGTGCGTGACGACTACCCTTGAGGATGGCGAGGGCGTGACGGGCGAAAAAATGCTCGTAGCACTCGGCAGGACACCGAATATCCGGGATCTGGCTACAGACAAGGCGGACCTGAACCTGACGGATAGGGGACAGATCATCGTAAACGAGCATTGCCAGACGAACATCAGCCATATATATGCCGTCGGTGACGTCATCGGATTCCCGGCGCTCGCCTCGTGTTCGATGGAACAGGGCCGCCGGGCGATGTGTCATGCATTAAAGGTGGATCCCGGCGGGCCCTTTGAGTTCATTCCCATGGGCATTTATACCATCCCGGAGATCGCCAGTGTCGGTCTAACGGAGACGAAGGCACGGGCTCAGTATGCGTCCGTAGAGGTTGGCTACGCCCCGTTCGATGAGGTGGCGCGCGCGCAGATTTCGGGCACGCAGGACGGCCTCCTGAAACTGATCGCGAATACTGCGGACCGTAAGCTGCTCGGCGTTCATATCATCGGCGACGGTGCGACCGAGTTGATTCATATGGGGCAACTTGCCTTGCTTGCAGGATTTCCGATTGATGTGTTTATCGAGAACGTGATGAACTTTCCCACACTTGCCGAGGCCTATCGTATCGCTGCCCTGAATCTGTCGAACAAGATTCCCAAAGACACTGATCTTGCATAAGCAGAATCGCACCCTGTCCCTGTCGTGGGTCGAAGATGCGCGCTCAATGTCGTTGAATTAAGGCTTTCGTTGGCGTTCACCGTCCGCCGAGCGGAACTGAAGATTTGATCCCGGCGTGACCCAGGATACGTTCGTCCGCGTCGCCGATTTCTACCACCCGTCTTCCGATCCCGCTATAGCAGGATCGGTATTGGCAATCCGCGATTCAAGGCGGTACGCCGACCAGAGTTCGACAGAGCTGTAAGGTTGAACGCCCATTTTTAAACATGCCGCGTCCGGGGTGTAGGCGACCGCTTTACAGTTCGCGCAGA
>JAJFLQ010000153.1 GCA_021772615.1 Verrucomicrobiota bacterium
GATCCCGTTGCTTTACGTTGGCAGAGGCTCGGTCCTGCTATTTTGCAGAAAGAGAATGTCGGGCGGGATGATGCAACTCTGTAATCAAAGTATGATAGGACGTTGAGTCCCGATGCTATGTTTTGACAGGGGTTCAATCCCGCTCGATATAGATTTTATGTAGCAGGGATCTTGCCAACGTCTTTACGATTGTTGTGTTTTTGTGCGTTTTGTTTGTGATCAGGTAAGAAATAAATATAATGCTGCAAGAATTGCCACGCTTGGCGAGTGGTCGCAGTGTCGATATTTGAAACATCAACAGGAAAAGGTGACCGATATCGTACTGTGACGGTAACAAATTCGGACTGCGAATTCGGGATCCGGGAAAAAGCCACGGTGCAGTATATTGGGTTAGGAATTCAGGAGCGTATCGGTTTTTGCTGCCATAATAAAGTCGTTGAGATGCAGGCCGCCGATTTTATGTGTCCACCAGGATACGCTCACACGCCCCCATTCGGTGACGATCGCCGGATGATGATTCTCCTCTTCGGCGAGACTGCCGACCTTATTTGTAAAGGTAAGCGCAGCCGCAAAATCCGGAAAGCGAAAGGCTCGCGTGAGGCGTTTGATGCCGCCGATCTCGATGACGTCCCAATCGGGAACCTCCGCGGATAGTTTACTGAGATCCGCATCACTCACCGGCGGTACACCGGCTTTGCAGGCCTCGCAGGTCTTGGCTGAAAGCGCAATCATGTCGTGTCTCCATCTGGTTGTTGCAGCAGGTGTTCGCAACGTCGCCGGACAGGTATTGTATCAGCTGTCCGCCGGCACGTTGGGGGGCGGCGCCAAGGTGTTGACGGCGCCGTGTTGTCACGTGTCTAGGTTGTCAACATACCGTTGTAACCGAGCGGCGTCTATATGGGAACGCAAGAGGCGAATCCCGATCCGGTCGTTTTTTTATTTCAAAAAAAGGGCATAAATCATTGGGCTCTGTCCAGGTATCGCGGTGGCGTCGTGTGTTGTCCCGAATCGTGGTCGGTGCGTGCGGCATCGCTGTGTGTTGGCTGTTGGGCGACTTCGCGTACGCGCGTTATGTTACTTGGCGTTATCGGGCATGGGAGCAGTCCGTTGTACGTGATGCCGACGGCGTACGGGTTGGGTGCCGCGCCTATACGATCGGCAAGGGCCGTATCGGCGTATTGTTGGTACATGGATTTGCGGACTCGCCACGCGTGTGGCGCAAGATCGCACCGTCATTGGCCGCACGCGGATACACCTGCCGGGTGATGCGGCTTCGCGGTTTCGCCGAACCGCTGCCGCGCTATCGTGAGGGTGACTGCAAGACATGGCTGGCGGCGATTAGTGATGAGCTCCGGTCCCTGCGGGCAAGTCATGAGCACGTTTATGTTGTTGCGCACTCACTCGGGGCCGCACTCGCGGCGCGCTGCCTTGGCAATGACCCCGCTGCAGCATCCGGGCTCGTTGCGATCGCGCCGTTGTTCGCCGTCTCCAACCGACGCAGCCCCTTGATATCAAGTGAGGACTGGTTCCACGTGCTCGAAAAGCTGCTGGTCTTCACTGATACGATCATGCTGGTCTTCGATCCCGACGTCAAGGATCGTCGCGAACACCAGCGATTGCAGACGGACCGGTTCGTCCCGGTGTCGATCTATCGTGAGTTATTTGCGCTCATCGATGAGATTCGCCGTAGCGACAAAACGGTTCAACAGCCGCTGCTCATGATTCTCGGAGACGATGACAGCGTGATCGACAATCAGGTTGCGGGGTGCTATTTTGAACAGTGTCGGTCGGAGCACAAGACGCGTGTCGTGGTAGAGGGTGCGGGACACGTGCCGCCTGTAGACTTTGGCTGGCGCCGTGTTGTAGACGAGATTGATGATTTTCTGGGCCGCGCCCGATACCCTTGAAGGAGTTGGTTTATGCCGTTCGATAATAGCTGGCAGGCCGTAATGAATCCGGGGCTCGGAAGCGACTATTTCGACTGCGCTGCTCGCCCGGATCTGCAACCGTGCGGAAGCACATTCGATACGGCCACCGCATGGTGGCTGGCGGAATTGTCGCGGTTGATCTACCGGGTCGATAGCGCTGCTGCGGGGAGCCGTCACGCCGGCGATCCCCTGAACGCCGTTCTCGAAACTGTCGGTCTTGTGGCCGAGACCACGATCGCGCAGAATGGTCTGGCCTGCGCTGTTGTTCGGCCGCGTCGCCCGGCGGAGACGTCGTTCACGATCGTTGTCTTCCGGGGGACACAAGCCCCAAAGAATTGGTTCTACAATCTCGATGCGATCCACACCGTACGCCCGGACGGCATCCGGACGCATCGTGGTTTTCAGGCTGCGTTCGATTCCATCTGGCCGTCTGTTTCCGCGGCAATCGGCTCTGGCGACCCTGGCGGCAGGGTTTACACCGGGCACAGCCTGGGGGCGGCGCTGGCGACCCTGGCGGCAGCGGCGTGTCCGCCGCTCGCGGTGTATACCTTCGGTTCACCGCGTGTAGGCGACGCATCACTCGTCCGCTCGTTCGGCGATACGCCGATTTTCCGCGTGGTCAACGGCGGCGACATCGTACCGCACCTTCCGTTGAAGTCGGAATTGATCGATTTCCGTCATGTCGGGACGCTGGTTCATGTGAATTCCGGTGGCGCCGTCGCGACGGATACCGCGCGCGACGAAGAAACGGATTGGCGTACGTTTTCGAAGACCTTGCAGTCAGTGGCGTTTACCATCACGCATCCGCCGCCCATTCTGGTTGATCACGCCCCGATCAATTATGTAACGGCGCTGCAACGCCGACTCGGCGGCTCCTGATTCCGCACGGATATGTTTCCGATTTCCGCGTCCGCGACAACCTCGTCGTTGCGTCTGCCGTGGCTCTCCCTTGCCGCCCCTTTCAGGTCCCACAGTCGGGGCGATAAATTCGTTGGTTCGTATCCAGCCCAAAAACGAATTACGGCAAAATTTTTATCTAAAACAACGCCAACGTCTTAGTGGAAAATTCACATAAAATGCATACTCGATTATCGATTTTTTCTTGAAATAAATTTCAAATTATCCACAACATATACTACCCTTATCCGTCACTCACCACAACATGTTGTGGTTTTGCCGAAATCCCGCAAATGACTTGAACGTCGCTGCACAGAAGATTTACAGGAGCAAATCAATGATCAAACCCAAAGGAAATTTTCAACTAAGTCTCGAAGGGATCGATCCCCTGAAGGGACGTGAGTTCAAAGTACAAAAACGAAACGGCCAGTGGGTCGCCTTCGAGGAGATGCTGATCTATCGCGCCATCGAAAAGGCGTTTAAGGCCGAGCATGGTCTGGAGATGGGGCTGCCGCTGAATGAAGATGTCCGCAGTCATGTGCAGGGTATTACCGACAGTGTGATCGGAAGCGTGCTGGCACGCGCTATCCAGGGCGAGCAGATGCTTGTTGAGAGCATCCAGGATGAAGTCGAGACGCAATTGATGAAAGCGGGCCATTTTGCTGTGGCCAGGCGTTACATTGTTTACCGCGAGGAACATCGCAAGGTTCGTCTGCTTAAGGATGAGACGGAGCGCGCAGCCGAAGACGAGGTGGTGCTCCATGTTACCAACCCGATCGACGGCAGTTGGGAGCTGCTTGAACCGTCGCGGATTCGTGAAGAAATTCAGCATTGCTGCCGGAATCTCGATGATCACTGTTCGAGTCAGGAAATAAGCGAAGAGGTTTTCCGTACCCTTTACGACGGCATCACACCCGACGAGATCAATAAGGCACTGATACTGGCGGCAAAGACGCAGATCGAGCGTGAGCCGGACTACACCTATGTTGCCGCGCGGCTGTTGCTGAAGGTTATATATAAGGAAGTATTCGGCCGGACCTGCGCGCCGATCGAGCGGGAGCACATCCACCGCAAACACTTTCGGCATTACCTGGAGGAAGGCATTAAGAACGATCGGCTTTCGCCCGGTCTGCTTGATTATGACCTGAACCGCATTGCCGGGGCGCTGCAGATCGACCGCGATCTCAAATTCAGCTACATGGGGCTGCAGACGATATACGACCGTTATCTGCTGCATCTGGATGGGCGGAGGATCGAAACACCACAGTACTTCTGGATGCGCGTGGCAATGGGCCTGGCAATGGACGAAGGCGACCAGAAGGAAGAGCGCGCGATCGAGTTCTATAATGTCATGTCAATGTTTTATTTTATATCGTCAACGCCGACACTGTTCAACGCCGGCACGTTGCATCCACAGCTCAGTTCCTGCTACCTTTCGACGGTAATGGACGATCTGGAACACATTTTCAAGGTTATTTCAGACGATGCACGTCTGTCGAAATGGGCCGGCGGACTCGGTAACGATTGGAGCAATATCCGTGCAACGGGCGCCTACATAAAGGGAACAAACGGCAAGAGCCAGGGCGTCATTCCATTTCTGAAAGTGGCAAACGACACTGCAGTCGCGGTAAATCAGGGCGGTAAGCGCAAGGGCGCTATGTGCGCATATCTGGAAACCTGGCATCTTGATATCGAGGATTTTCTGGAATTACGGAAGAATACCGGCGACGAGCGACGTCGAACCCACGACATGAATACGGCAAACTGGATTCCTGATCTGTTTATGAAACGGGTTCGGGGTGCAGGGCCGTGGACACTGTTCAGTCCGGATGAAACACCGGACTTGCACGATCTCTACGGACGGGCGTTCGAGCAGCGCTACGAAGAATATGAACGTATGGCGGAGCAGGGACTAATGGGACGTTTTCGCCAGGTAGAGGCCGTGCAGTTGTGGCGTAGGATATTGTCGATGCTTTATGAGACCGGGCATCCGTGGATCACGTTCAAGGATCCGTCGAATATACGATCGCCGCAGGACCATGCCGGCGTCGTACATAGCTCGAATCTATGCACCGAGATCCTGCTGAATACCAGCGAATCGGAAACCGCAGTGTGCAATCTTGGTTCGGTAAATGTACTCGCTCATACCACGACGTCCGGCCTGAACGAGAAGTTGCTGGCGCGCACCATTCGCACTGCGATCCGCATGCTGGATAATGTCATCGATATCAATTACTACCCGACGCCGGAAGCGAAAAACGCAAACCTCAAACACCGGCCCATAGGCCTCGGGTTAATGGGGTTTCAGGACGCGCTGTACAAGCTCGACTACAGCTATGCAGACGATAAGGCCGTCGTGTTTGCGGACCGCTGCATGGAGATGATTTCCTACTATGCTATACTGGCATCGACAGAACTGGCGGCGGAACGCGGTACGTACAGCACCTACGACGGTTCGAAATGGAGCCGCGGGCGCCTCCCTATTGATACCATCCGTATGCTCGAGGAGGAACGCGGTGGTTATCTCACGCAGGATCGGCAATCGACAATGGACTGGGGCCCCGTTCGCGAATCCTTGGCAAAACACGGTATGCGCAACAGCAATACCATGGCCATTGCCCCGACCGCTACCATTTCCAATATTACGGGCGTAACACAGTCAATCGAGCCGGCGTATAAAAATCTTTTTGTGAAATCGAATCTGTCCGGTGAGTTCACGGTTGTGAACACATTCCTTGTCGACGACCTTAAGCAAATCGGCATGTGGGATAAAGAGATGATCGACGATCTCAAGTATTTTGACGGTTCGATTCAGGAAATTGAGCGTGTTCCGGAATCGCTTAAGCGCAAGTATCTCACCGCGTTCGAAATCGAACCGAGATGGTTGATCGACTGTGCAAGTCGCCGGCAGAAGTGGATTGACATGGGGCAGTCGCTGAATCTCTACCTGGCTGAGCCGAATGGCAAGAAGCTCAGCGATATGTATCTGCTGGCATGGGAAAAGGGCCTGAAGACCACGTATTACCTGCGGTCGTTGGCCGCAACGCAAATCGAAAAGTCCACTCTGGATGTGAATCGGCGCGGCATCCAGCCGCGGTGGATGAAGAACAAGTCTGCTTCCAGCAATATACAGGTAGATCGCAGTCCGGAACCTGCGACCGTGGTGAATAGCTGCAGTATCCTGGATCCGGAGTGCGAGGCGTGCCAGTAAGGACCCAATATTACAACGTTAGAGAAAGCGGCAGAATATCGAACGCGGAATTCTGAAGTTCGAAGGGAAGCACTTCTGATTAACTTCGTGGCGACGAGTAAGAAAGAGATCGAATTTAGAGTACGAGAACACGTTATACTTACTGGGCTGTGACCCAACCGAAACACAGGAGGTTGATACCATGTCTTGCTGTTCAGCATATGCAACCAAACCGGAATCACGTGATTTGTCGAAGCGCGTCAACGCAGAAGACAAGCGCCTGATAAATTGTAAGAGCGTCGACGTAAACCAGTTGATGCCGCTGAAGTACAAATGGGCCTGGGAGCACTATCTCAACGGTTGTGCCAACAACTGGTTGCCCAACGAAGTGCCGATGCAGCGGGACATCGAACTATGGAAATCCGATGCGTTGAGCGATGGTGAGCGCCAGGTGATCATGCGGAATCTGGGTTTTTTCAGCACGGCAGAGAGTCTCGTTGGAAACAACATCGTGCTGGCGATATACAAGCACATCACAAACCCGGAAGCGCGTCAATACCTACTGCGTCAGTCCTTTGAGGAGGCCGTCCACACCCACACATTCATGTATATCGTCGAGTCATTGAATCTCGACGAGCGCGAGGTCTTCAACATGTACCACGAAGTCGCGTCGATCAGCGACAAGGACATGTTTGAAATGCGTCTTACCGAGGATATCCTGAAGGACGATTTCACCACCGATACGTTCGCCGGCAAGCAGAAATTCCTCGACAACCTCATCGGGTTTTACGTGATCATGGAGGGCATCTTTTTCTACAGCGGCTTTGCGATGATCCTGTCGTTCAATCGGCGAAATCTCATGCAGGGTATCGGTGAGCAATTCCAATATATCCTCCGGGATGAGACCATACACCTGAATTTCGGTGTGGATTTGATCAATACCATTCGCGAAGAAAACCCGGAAGTATGGACGGAGGAGTTTGAGCAGCATGTCTATAGTATGATAGACGAAGCCGTTCGTCTGGAGATTCAATATGCCGAGGACTGCCTGCCAAAGGGAATCCTCGGCTTGAATGCGCAGATGTTTCACGAGTACGTACACCATATCGCCGACCGCAGGTTGGAACGAATCGGTTTGAAGGCGCGCTACGGCGGCGACAATCCGTTCCCGTGGATGAGCGAAACGATCGATCTCGGTAAGGAAAAGAATTTCTTCGAGACACGCGTTACCGAGTATCAGACCGCGGGATCGCTTACCTGGTAAGTGCCTGTGCGGCCTGCCGTAAGGCTTAACATTGCTTACAAAGAAACGGTTGCTTACGGTTCTCGGCGCCTATGGCGCAGTTGCAATTGCCGTATTGATCGTAAGTCCGTTCTTCGGCGGTGAGGTGATCGCACCGGCAGATGTTATTCGTCCGCCGGGCGTCGATCCGGCAGATGATATCGCCCGGGACATTCTCGTGTATCACCGTGTCCCGCGGACGATACTGGCGTTCCTGGTTGGCAGCGCCCTGGCACTCGCCGGCGGCGTGTTTCAGGTGATTCTGCGGAATCCGCTGGCAACCCCGTACACGCTGGGTATTACCGGCGGAGGGTCTCTGGGTGCATTATTGGCAATTTCGGCGCCGGGGTTTTATGTCACATGGGGACCAATTTCTACGCTGCAGTTTGCCTGTCTCGGCGGTGCGGCGGCGGTCACTATAGCGGTATACGCATTCGCGACCCGGCACGGAAGTCTTGACACGCATACACTGCTGCTGGCAGGCGTTTCGCTCACGCTGTTCTGCAGTGCGATGATCCTCTTCATCCGCTATCTCTCCGGTCCCTATCAGCTTTTTTCCATCGAACGCTGGCTTATGGGTGGCCTCGATATCACCGGGTATGAGGACTTGGCGGTGCTGTTGCCGCTGTGGTTTCCAGGGGTGGGTACGTTGTTCCTCCAGACCCGCTGCCTGAATCAACTTGCTGTTGGCGATGACCTGGCAAGTGGCTACGGCGTGGACGTGGGGAGAGTGCGTATCATGAGCTTTGTAGGCGGCAGCCTGGCCACCGCGGGTGTCGTTGCTGTGGCGGGCCCGATCGGATTCGTCGGCCTGATCGTTCCCCATGCTGTCAGACAGCTTTCCGGCAGCGACCATCGTATTGTGTTGCCCGCTGCCTTTCTCGCGGGCGGCAGCTTTCTGGTAATCTGCGATACAGTAGCCAGGACGTTGCGATATCCGTCCGAGATTCCGGTCGGTATCATCACCTCGCTCATCGGTGTACCATTTTTTATCTATCTGCTCACCAGCCGGTCCACGTTCGGCGAGCGATGATGCGAAGGCAGGGCGGGACGAGAGCAGCATGCGCTCTCGCCGGCACACATGACGCGGCTTCGAGAGTCACCGCCACAGACAATATGGTCGCTATTGTTTCGCAACGGGTTTATTGCGCAATCACCCACAACTCAAGTGCCGATGCTTTCTTGAGCGATATTCTTCAAGCGCGGACTGGTTCGTCATCGCGGCGTGACGGCTGGGCTCAGTGATGCGCATGGTCGTTATCGTCGTAAGTCCCGATATACACTTCCCTGGGTTTACTGGCCCGTGCCTCTTTCGCTTTCTGCTCAATGTCCGCGGCGCTGATTCCGCGATCGCTGGCGATGCGGCTGCGTACCGACTTCGCCATTTCAATCAATGGCGGCATCAGCTTCGCCGGACGATTCTGGTATTTGGCCTGATTGCGTTGCCACAGCAAGGCCGCCAGCTTGAATAACCCGTTGGATCGATCGTATTCGCCCAGATCAAGCCAGATGTAGCTCTGATAAAGTGCCGACTCCACAACAGACCCCTGTATCTCGACGGAGTTCGCAAGCAGCGATGCCGTGAGGTTTTGCGCGATAAAGGTGTCATAATCTCTGCCGCCTTTGTCCAGGTAGTCATGTGCATAGTGTGCAAATAACTCGCGGGACATATGGATTTGATTGTAGCTGTACAGGATGGAAATCGCACTTTCCAGAAACTGTCGATGCAGATTGTCGACCGATGCACTGAATTCATGCTTCATTGAGTACTCAACGAAGTCGTGAATCTTGCCGACAATCTTCAAATTATTCGTTCGCATAATAGTATTGCGCACCGGATCGTGAAAGAGGCGTCCCTCGTGAAATGAACTAACCATCGATTGTCGCACGATCTTGGAATAATTGACGCCCGATTTCAGGAAATCTTCGAAATCGTCCGTTACAGACCAGTAGATCGCATGCGCCTGGTGCAGGCGCCAATCGAGGGGGCCATATTCGGTGTTGACAAACTGCACTTTGACCATGTCGAGCTTCAGATCACGCTCTATTCGAGCCCGGCGATCGTGGTAGAATATTTCATTTGCCGCTCTTGCCTTCACAGCCTCCGGAAGGTCCACTTGCTGCAAGAATGCGCCCGGTGGATTCTGGTCGAAGTCGAAGACATCGAAGCCCAATTTTTGCGCCTCGTCGTAGTAATCCCGTACCGCTGGATGCTCGCGAAGTTCCGCGAGGGTTGCGGGCGCCGAACTCAGGCGTTCGATCTCGTATTCGTCACTGGCGCCAAAGTACTTCATCATCTCGAATGCCCACTGGTTTTTGAAGTATTCGGCGCCGGCATCCATCTTTCCTCCGATACGGTGGTAGAAGATCCGCGCCAGCTCGTGCTTGATGATGGTGTCGTCGGGATTGTATTTTAGTCCGCTGTCCCGCAGCAGCTGAATAGCGCGATATATCCACTGCCACCGATCGTCGTCTCGTGGGAATTCATGGGCGATATTGTACGACATATTCCAGCCGAGATACGCCCAGACCGACGCATAAGTCGGCTGTAGTTTGGTGATCCAGTCGGCCAGTTGGAGGGCATCGAAGAAGTCGCCGCGATCCTGTTGTCGAATGGCGCGCCACCACAGTGCGTTGGTGACCACTGACCGCAAGGGACCCAACGCCATAGAGGTGATCGCTACCGATGCAGGGATATCGGCATTCCCGACAACACGATTTAGGTTGTTGGTTTCGTGGTAACGCCCCAGCCGAATCTGGTTGGCAAAAAGGCCGACGACGGCGACGAGCAGGATGGGAAGTCTGGCAACAGCGGATTTCATGGGGCATTCTGGTTTGATTCGATGACGTTTATCGGGTCGAAAATACGGCAACGCGCAGCGAGAATCGCGTTGATTTGCTCGCAATCGCCATATATGTCGGCTCGTCTCGGCACTACTTTCCCGTCGGTGATCGTAAACCGATCCACGTGCAGATCCGCGAAAATGACAATCGCGCCTGGCTCTAGTGCTGCCGGTTCGTGTTTGCGCAG
This sequence comes from Verrucomicrobiota bacterium, assembly GCA_021772615.1. Taxonomy (GTDB): domain Bacteria; phylum Verrucomicrobiota; class Lentisphaeria; order JABSQK01; family JAJFLO01; genus JAJFLQ01. The sequence continues at coordinate 10,329 of JAJFLQ010000153.1, forward strand.
GGCATCGGCGATGATGTTCGACCGGTTCTGCGCATTCTTGCTATTCCTCAGCTCTTTGAGTAGCATTTCACCGCGCCGGTCCAATCCCTGTGTTTTCGAAGTCAATTCGGATTCGCCGAGCTGCGGATTGTACTCTTCCAGCGTCAGGATCTCACGCATCGTCCTCGCAAGCGCTTTTTCTACGGACGCCGTCCGGTCCACCAATGTCGGAATTACGCAAATCACGTCTTGCAGATGTATCAACACCGTCGCTCACGGATGTTGCGGATACGGTAGTAAAACGCTCCAGCAAGCGTCCGTCAAGCCCGATGTGGACGATATGCTCGGTTCTGGAGACCGTTCGAGGTGCCACACCGGCACCTGCAGGTTGTCCGTGGTTTTCCGTTAACAACTTGACATGGCGACAAATTGATTGCAACGTGGCGTCGCGTCCGGCCTGAATGGCGGCCTCCACAACCCCATTCTTCGTACTTGCGGGCCACGTCAGTCGCTCCGCTGGAACTCTCGATAAGACCGCCGCGTTGCGTTCACGCTTAAAATGGGCGTCCCACTTGGCGCGTGACCGTGAGTGCTTGGCTGCACGTGTTGCAAAACACCCAGGTATGATCTCATGACACCGCAAAACGTTGTTGGTGCGATCGTAAAGCACCACGTCGCTGCCCTCGGCGGGGACGTGCTTACTGAAACTTATGTTCCGCCAGGCAGCAACCGTGTCACGGACATTGTTGACAAGGTCCGGCGTATCAAGCCGGATGTGATACTGAACACGATCAACGGTGACAACACTATCCATTTTTTCAGAGGGTTGCGTGCGGCGGGCGTAACTCCGGAAAGCGCGCCCACGATGTCCTTTCGTATCTCCGAAACCGAACTGCAGAGCATGAATAATAGCGCCATGATGGTTGGCGACTTTACGGAATGGAATTATTTCCAGTGTATCGGGGCGCCGGCCGTGTCTGCCGATGTTGGTGATGTTCGCAGGCTCATAGACCGTCAACGTCTGCCGTCGCCAAAACGTGCAGTCTATATCGGCAAAGATACCCGCCATACCTGGACGGTTGTTAATATTGGCCGTATCTGCAGCGACGGCCGGTTTGATATTGAATGGTCCTCCGCGAAACCCGTTCCTCCTGTGCATTGCCCGGATTGCCGTACGCAGGAAGTGTGGGACGTGTTTCTCGCGGGCCTTTACACCGGTTGGGGAAATCTATGGACAAGGCCAAAGACGTGATGACGGAAGCAGCGACGGCGTCCGGATCCCGCACCCGGCTGAATCTCGCGGCGCGGCTGATTCTTGGGAGTCTGCTGATCGCGGTTGTGCCGCTGGTGACGCTGATTGCCATCGCCTATCATCACACCAAACAACAGATTGTCGCAGACGTTGTTCGCAACCTCCACGGCGTCGCTGACAGTCGTGCCAATTATATCGAGACCTACGCGCGTGCGCGCCGCCGCGACATAGCCGATCTTGCGAGAACACCGGATATCGTGCGCTCGATCGCCAAATTCGAAAACGCCCTGGACGCCGGCACCCATGATGGCTACCAGCGGGTCGATGACGAGCTCCGGCCTTTTCTCTCGTTTTTCAAAGAAACGTCACAGTACGACGATTTGTACATCCTGACACCGGCCGGAAAAATCCTGTTTTCCGTGAATCAGGATCTCGAAACGGGCACAAACATCCTCGATATCACCGGTCCGCGGTCTGCACTCGCCAAGACAATCGATCGCGCATCGACCGCGATGGAGACCGAGGTTTCAGACTTCGAAATTTATCCGCCCACCGGGCATTACGCAGCATTCATTGCAGCGCCAGTGTTCGAGGCAGGACGTATCACCGCTGTGGTTGTCATTCGCATGAGCAACACCGAACTCTACGAGATGGTGAACGACTACACCGGGCTCGGCGCGACTGGTGAAGCGCTTCTGGCTTCGCGCGTCGGTAATGAAGCGGTCATCATCTCGCCCATGCGGCATGCCGACAACCCGGCTATTACAAAGACGTTTCCCCTTGATACAAACACCTGGTTGCCGATCGTGCAGGCTGTGCACGGCGGCACCGGCAATGGAATGTCCATGGACGACCGCGGCCGCGAGGTCCTTGCCGAATGGCGGTATTTGCCGTCGCTACGCTGGGGAATGGTGGTCAAGATGGATAAGGAGGAGGCGTTCGGCACCATTACCGAGATCAAAACGGCCGGTATCGCTATGACGTTGTTCGTGGTTACAGGCGTCGTGGTCATTGCACTGGTGCTCGTCCGTTCTATCGCCAACCCGATCTCTGCGCTCGCTCGGGGGACGGAACGGTTCCGGCACCGCGATTTTTCCGTTCGTGTCGGCGAGAACGGGCCTCAAGACATTGCGGATTTGAGCAGAGCGTTCAATGTCATGGCGGCGGAACTTGAAAAGAATCACATACTGCTGAATCAGCAGGTCGATGAGCCTGTCCAGCCCAATGCGGATCTGGCACAGGAGATCTCTGAACGAGAGATCGTCGAACACGCCCTGCGCTCAAGCGAGCGGCGTCTGCAGCGCGTAACCGATGCCATCCCGGGCGCAGTGTATCGCTATAAATTGTCCGGTGGCACGGAGCAATCATTTATCTTCATCAGCCGAGGTTGCGAGGCGTTATTCGGCCATACGCCGGAAGAAATCCTGGCCGATTTTTCGTTGACGTGGAATCTGGTATTGGAAGCGGACGCCGCGCGGCTGCGTGACAGTATTTCGATTTCCGCGGCCAGACAGGAAGCGTGGAAACAGGAGTTTCGGATCCGTCGGCCGGACGGCGAACTCCGTTGGATTCGCGGCAGCTCGATTCCAGAGGCGCCAACGGTATCCGGCGATATGATCTGGAACGGAATCTTCGTCGATATAACGCTGGAGAAAAATGCGCAGGCCGAACTCGACCGGTTCTTCGACGTTTCGATTGACTTGCTGTGTATCGCCGGCCTTGACGGATATTTCAAACGCGTGAATCGTGCCTTCATCGAGACACTCGGTTATTCGGAAGTGGACTTGCTATCACGCCCGTTCACCGACTTCGTACATCCGGACGACCGTGCATCAACTGTTAAAAAGATGGAGGAGTTGATCGCGGGCATGGATGTCACATGCTTTGAGAATCGCTACCGGTGCAGTGACGGTTCGTGGAAGTGGCTGGAATGGAATTGCGGCGCGCCGCCGGCCGACAGTGACCTGCTGTTTGCGGCTGCCCGCGACATCACCTCGCAAAAACGGATGCAGGAAGACATTTTACGACGGCAGAAGCTCGAGTCCATCGCGCTCCTAGCCGGCGGTCTCGCGCACGATTTGAACAATCTCCTGACCGTGATTGTCGGCAACATTTCGGTGATGATCTCGCGTACAAGTGCGGAAGACGCCGGCTATATTCGACTTAGAAATATTGAAGAGGCCGCGGAGCGAACGATGCAACTGACGCACAGGTTGCTGACATTCTCGAAGGGCGGTGCGCCGATTCGGAAGACGGCGTCAATCTCGCAATTGCTGCGTGATACGATATCCTTCACGTTAAGCGGCTCGAATTGTGGCTATAACCTTGATATTCCTCCTGTGGTACAGCCTGTGTCCGTCGATACCGCGCAGATAAGCCAGGTGGTACAGAACTTAATGATCAACGCCGACCAGGCGATGCCGGACGGTGGCGTCATAAATGTTTGCGTCGACGATGTTGAGGTAGACGGAACCAACGGCTTGCCGCTGGACAAAGGACGATATGTACGTATCGCAGTGACAGACAAAGGTACCGGCATCGCACCAGAACACAGAAACAAGATCTTCGATCCCTATTTTACTACCAAGCAGAAGGGGAGTGGACTTGGTCTGGCTACGTGTTACGCCATTGTTCACAATCACAGTGGGTGCATTACCCTCGATTCGGAGATCGGCGCCGGTTCGACGTTTCACGTGTATCTTCCGGTGTCCGACGACGACATTGGGTTGGCGCAGGCAAGCGACCGCGCGGCGCCGCGGCCTGCGCGACACGGACGCATTCTGGTGATGGACGATGAAGACATGATTCGGGCGGTTGCGACCGATATGCTGACCCATCTCGGCTATGAGGTCTGTGTTGCTGCTGACGGCAAGGCTGCTGTTGCGATGTACAAACATGACTACAATGCCGGCTCAGCGTTTGACGCCGTGATACTCGATCTGACGGTGCCCGGTGCTATGGGCGGCAGAGAGGCGCTGGCAATGTTATTGAAAATGTATCCTGAGGTCATCGCGTTCGTATCGAGTGGCTATTCGGACGATCCGGTAATGGCGCATTATGCAAACTACGGTTTTCGTGGGGTGATTCGAAAGCCGTATAAACTTCAGGAACTTGATGACGAATTGACAGCCGTTCTTGGTGCGTGACATGCGCTCGCGTCATCCGGAAGCCGGTCGGAATTAGTCTGGAGATGATGTAGCAGACGGCTTGCGTCGCGTTACAGCTGGAACGCGTCCGCGTGCCAGCTGATGCGGACAGGCTTCTCCCATTCGCTGTGTCTATACGCGCCGACGGTGGTGATTATGGTATCAAATACTATGGTATCGGCCGTGACGTGACCGGTACGTATCAGTTCCTGGAATCCCGGCCGGTCGATCGATTCGATGCCAGATGTCGAGCGATAATGGATGAGATGGGCGTTTAATGCATCAAGCCCAAGTTCGTCTTTTATCGACTTAAACACGCGAACCGATGCGTCGATCGAGCACCCGGACAGTCCCGTTGCACACTGTCCCCAGAGCACGACAAAGCGGTCATGGTCGATCTTGTAGCCGCCGGCTACAGGCGTGCCGTGGGATTCCCAGCCGCCGACGAATTGTTCCAGACGTGTCGCAATCTCGGATCGTTGGGCACCCGTAAGTGTATTGTCGAATGCATAAACCCAAAGTCGTACGTCGTCCGCGACACCGGCGAAATGATCAGGGGATGTCATTGTTTTCATTTTTGGTGGCTCCATGTTTTTCGTATAGAAAGCGGGTCGGCCCGAGGTGCGCTGGTGAAACGACTATGTGATATCAGATTATTGCCTGAATCGACGCTTGTTGGTGCGGTGATTGCCGTAATGAATATACCGTACCTTCAGCAGGCCGGGATTCCCAGGATCGGACTCACTTCCGCGGTACTTGGTTCTGTCAGTTTGGTGATGTGGCAGGCCCATCGCGCCTGGTCGTCGCCGTTTATTCGAGAACGCATCTACGACAATGGGCGCACCTTCGGATCCCGCGCTATCGCGGCATTCTATGCGCCAATATTTCTCATTCAGATTTTTTTTATCGACCCGTGGCTGGCGCGTGAAATTCCCGGGTTTCGTCCTGCCGACATTCGTGAGATTGTCGTTTCGATCCCGTGGGTCATGCTGTTCCAGCCATTATTTCTTGTGGCCGCCCAATACGCCTTTTCATTCCGTATCACCGGGCGCCATTCGATGTCGATGCTAATTGTGGTCTTGCTGAACCAGCTGCTGACCATGACGAAATCCTGGGATTTTTCTGGGGCCGTACTTGCAGCAACCGTGATTTTGAGCGGGGTGCAATCATTGTTCATGGTGAAGGTGTATCAGCGAAGCGGGTTTATCGGTCCGGCGTTGTTGTCCGGTCTGATCTATGCCAGATTTCTCTGCATATGATATCCATGACGTGTGATATTCCGCTGTTGTTTCATGCAGATTCGCATGCGCTGAAGCGAATGGCTGCGCCGGCGGCACGCGCCACGTGTGATATCAATCTTCGGACTTCCTAAAACTGTCGACCACCCATTTCGAGAGTTCCTTGTCCGGGTGATCGATGACCGCACGGTCCACCGTGAACTCAGTTCGGCCGGTGTTTCGCGACACCAGTTTAAGGCCGAATTCGTAATCCTGGAATTTCTCACTGCAGAGGTCGTTGACCGTGCGGCCGGTATCCAGAGCCAAAGTCATAAGGCGCTCAATCGCGTCCGGCGTGAAGATCAGAGTGATGTCATGGTTTTCGGAAAACGTCGCGGCATACTCGTGTATCGCCGTCTGCAGCGAGCTGTGTTGCTCGGACTGGTACTCCTTCATTATGTCATGGAGCACGGCATCAGGATCGTCGACCAACGCCTTCGTCAATGTAAATGAACGAATGGACGTGGATGGCAACTCGAATTTGTAGTTCCGGAATATCCGTTCGAGTACGGTCATAAGGCCGCGAGCGCCGGTATTCTCTAACTCAGCCATTGCGGCAACCGCGGATACGGCGTCTGATGTATCCTGAAACGTGATACCGTACCCTCGAAAATCCGAGCGGTACTGGTTGAGTATGCTGCCCTCTGATTGCAGCAGAATTTCTTCGAGATCCGCCGCATGCAGCGGGTCACATGCAACGCGAACCGGTAGCCGACCGATAAACTCCGGCTCGAACCCGTAGTCAATAAAGTCACGCGTCTGTACCATTCGCAAATACGTTGCATTGGGATCGTCACCGTCCCGCGCCTGGTCGAAGCCGATTTGGCCACCCTTTACCCGTTTTCGCACCTGTTCGGCGAGATGATCGAAGGCACCACTTACGATGAAGAGCATATGCGCGGTATTGACCGTACGCTGTTTCTTGCCTCGCTGCTTCTGCATGATATCCATCATCGCCTCCATCTGGCCGACGATATCGGTCTGGCTCTGCAGCGGCACATCGGTATCCTCCATCAGCTTCAGCAAATTGATCTGGACGCCGCGACCCGACACATCGCGATGACCGCTGGTGGATTTGGACGCGATTTTATCGATCTCATCGATGTAGATGATACCGTATTTCGCAAGCTCAATGTCGCCGTCTGCCAGTTTTACCAGATCACGGACCAGATCCTCTACGTCGTGACCCACATAACCGGTTTCCGAAAACTTGGTGGCATCGGCCTTTACAAACGGCACGCCGATTAATTTGGCAATGCAGCGAATAAGGTATGTCTTGCCGACTCCTGTCGGACCGAGGAGAATGATGTTCTGCTTGGTATAATCCATATCCTGAACCTCGGCATTCTCCAGGCACTGCCGGACATGATTGTAATGATCGCAGATAGCTACGGCCAGGACCTTTTTTGCCTCGGCCTGTTTGATCACGAATCGATCAAGGTAGTCCCGTATCTCCTTTGGTTTGAGATAAAAGTCACGGATGCCGGCCAACGCGGCGTTCTCCTCTGGCGCGTCGCGTGAAGCGTCGCTGCCGCCGTCGGTCGTCCGCTCCTCGTCCGTCCGTTGGCCGAACGGTACGAATTGCGCATTGGCATTGAGGTTCTTGAACATTGACTGCAGTTGCTTCTGCAGGTCCTCAATCGACTTGTTGGGATCGTTTTCGCCCATATTGCAGCGCCCGTTGTTATCGTGCACCTTGCAGGATGCGTTGTAATTCCATCTGAAATTCCTGCAGATCCGCTTCTGTCGGTTTGCCGGAGTCTCCGATCGGATTCAGAGCGAGGCGACCCATAGGGTCAATCTGCCAGTCGGCGCGCGCACCGGAGGCGAAGGTCACGTCACCGCTCATCACAGCGCCTGGACGCACCACCTTGTTCACATTCACCTGGGTGCCGCCGAGACCACCATCATCTACCGTATCGTTTGGATCGATTACCTTGGGTTTGGCAGCCGCAGCCTTGGCATCGCATTTCTCCCAGTTCACGTCCAGATCCGACGAAATCAATCGCAATTCCATATACGTCATCTGGATATTGTATTCATCCTTCAGAGCTTTCTGTACATCAGACAGGCTCATTCCGTCACTAATCAGTTTGGCGATCAGCTGATTGCGTTCTATCTCTTCCATTTGGCGCTTTCCTTGTTTATTCGGGCAGAAATTCTATATTTTGACCGTAAAAAGCGGATCAAGTTCACTCAAGCTAGTTGGAAAACAGTTGAATGCAAGATCAAAGAACCGACATAGACGGCAAAAAGGTGTGGATCATGGCAGGCGAGGAATCCGGCGATATTTACGGTGCGGATCTTGCCTGCGAGCTAAAAACGTTGGCGCCGACAGTGCACATTTCCGGAATGGGCGGGAGGGAAATGAAGCAGGCCGGCATTGAAATCATTGTCGATTCTACAGAACTCGGCGTCGTCGGATTGGTCGAGGTACTCAAGCATTATGGAACGTTCCGCCGCATTTTCTCATATCTGGTACGGCAGGCGCGTGAACAGCGGCCGGATCTGATCATTTTCATTGATTACCCGGGCTTCAATCTTCGTTTTGCCGAGAAAATGCACAAACTCGATATACCGATGGTCTACTACATCAGCCCGCAGGTATGGGCATGGGGCAAGCGCCGCATTGCGAAGATTGCGCGGTGCATGAGCAGGATGCTGGTAATATTCCCGTTCGAAGAGCATATTTACCAGTCGGTTGGTCTCGACACGGTCTTTGTCGGGCATCCGTTGCTGGATATCATGCGCAAACACGTTGCAGCGCCGCCGGCACGAGACGACACCTTAATCGTGCTGCTTCCAGGAAGCCGCTTCAGCGAAGTCGACAGGTTGTTCGAGCCTATGTATCAGACGGCGGACCGCCTGCATGAACAGGATAGCCGATACCGATTTGTGGTCGCTGTGCCTCGTGCCGCTGTTGCCGAACGTATCGCTGCAATCCGCACACGTCTCGAGAGTGGCGGTCAGCCGGGCTTCGACATGGAGATTCGCGTCGGCGAAACGGAGCAGTGGATGCAGACGGCGGTCGCCGGGATAGCCGCATCCGGCACGGTTACAATCCAGAGTGCCATACTTCGATTGCCGATAATTGTGATTTACAAAGTAAATGCGCTCACGTGTATGATCCTCCGGGCGCTTACCGATATCAGGTATATCACGATGGTAAACCTGATTGCCCGAAAACGGGTGTACGAAGAATTCCTCCAGGGCGATGCTGCGCCGTGCCGGATGCTGCCGGCTTTAACGAGGATTTTGCCGGGCGGCGACCGGCGACGGTTCGTACTGGATGAAATCGCTGAAGTCGCACGTCGCCTCGAAACCGGTGGCAGTGCCGGCCGTCGCGCCGCCCGTGAGGTGTACGAGGTCCTGCAGACCGGTGCGGCGTAATGGCCTGTCGCGACGCTCTGCCGCACGCATCGCCGACAGTTCCGACATACTACGTAATGAGGTCACATGGCGATTCGCTCAATAACCAGATTCGCGGTCACAGGACTGACAACCATAGTCCTGCTTGTCGGCGGTCTCATACTGGTCGCGAATCGGCATATCAATTCTGCATCCATACGGTTATGCGATCAGTATTGTGATCGCCTGCACGCCGAGGTGCTCGAACGCACCATTCACTTTCTCGAGCCTGCGTCGCGTATGGCGGTGCTCAGCGCCGCATTGAGCCGGTCCGGCACGGTGAATCTCGCCGACATCGACGCGACAGAGCCATACATGATCGATATCATCGGTGTGTATACACAGCTGGCCATGAGTAATCTGGGATATGAGAACGGAAATTTTCTCATGGCACGTAAGCTCAAAGATGGCGGTGTCGCGACGAAGACCATCTTTCGCGACACCGCCGATTCCCATGCTCGCTGGATATACCGTAACGAGCACGGCGACGTAACGGAAACGATGCGCTCAGATGAGATTGCCTATGACCCTCGTGAACGAGAATGGTACCAGGGCGCAAAGTCCACCGGCACGACCTTCTGGAGTGACCTGTACATATTCTTCACCGATAAGACCCCGGGAATCACGGCCGCACATCCGGTTGTCGGACCCGATAATCGCTTTATCGGCGTGATCGGTCTGGATATAGAACTCAGCCGTATCAGCCGGGTCCTTGAGGCCGCCGGCCATGCCGGATCCGGCGTTTCATTTATTCTCAACGCAGACCAGGAAGCGGTAGCTTATCCTCATCGTAATCCGGTGATTCGCACGTCAGGCGACGATTCGCGCTCGGCGCTTATTCATGAGGTGGCTCACGGCTGGGTCGTCGCCGGCTGCGAAGCATTCGCCCGCGAGGGTCGCACCCGGTTTGTATACGACGTTGACAACGTCCAATACATGGCCTCGTTTTCGAATTTGCCGCACGGCCTGGGCAAAGACTGGGTATTGGCTACGATCGTGCCGGTCGACGCTGTCGTCGGATCAGTCGGGGTTATTCACAAGGGGGTAAACATCGCGGCGATTGCGGTGATCGGCGTCGCGGTGATTTGTCTCATCGGCATCCGCTGGCGGCGTTTTATGTAATCCCGCTCCTCAGAATATTGGCCAGTGCAGCGTCTGTCAATGACACCGGATTCCCCTTCATACTGCTGGAGCGCTGCGCTTTCGCTACCAGCGAGGCGAGGTCGTCCGGGTCGGCACGGACGCCAAACTCGGACAGTGCCGGAATCTCCATCGCGTCGCGAAGCCGTGTAATCCATTGGATCGCATCCTCCGCTGCCGCCGCCGGATCGCCGGTGAGAATGACGCCGATTTCGGCGTAGCGCGCGAGCGCCCGTTCACCCGTTTCGGTGTTTCGCAACGCCGCTACGTTTGCTGCGATCACGGGTGGCAGCAAGTGCGCACAACACACGCCGTGAGGCACGGGAAACATCCCACCCAGCGGGCCGGCAATGCCGTGCACAGCTCCAAGCCCCGCGTTGGCCAATGCCAGACCGCCGTACAAACTTGCAAGACTCATATCGTATCGTGCGTCGGCGTTGGCGCCATCGTCATACGCGGCCCGGAGCGCTCGCACAATGCGTCTCATGCCGTCGCGACACAAAGCGTCGCAAATGGGATTGCTCCGTTGCGATACAAACGGTTCCAAAACCTGCGTAAGCGCGTCCAGGCCCGTCGCCGCTGTGACCCAGCGTGGAAGCGAATGCGTGAGTTCGGGGTCCACAAGGGCCAGGTTCGGCAGCATTTTGGGATGCCGCAGACTCACTTTTACCCGTTGATCCGGTGATCTTAAGACAGCGTTTCGTGTCACTTCCGAACCTGTTCCGGCCGTTGTCGGTACCGCGATGAAGGGTAAGGGATCGCAGGGCAGCGGTTGGCCGGCACCGATCACTTCAAGGTATTCCAGTGGATCACTTGTGTTCGTGGCAAGCGCTGCCACTGCCTTGCCGGCGTCAATCGCACTGCCGCCGCCCAGGCCGATAATGACGTCGCAACGCCGGGCACGCGCAGCCGTTGCTCCTTCGCGCGCATCGTCAATTGTAGGTTCGCCCGCGATGCTGCAGGTCCAGAAGGCGATGCCGTTTTGTGTCAGTGATGCCAGAACCACTGCCGCGCGATCTGGATCCTTACCTGTCACTACGAGGGCGCGGCTGCCGAGAGCGGCAGTTTCGATGGCCAGCTCAGCGGCACAACCGGCGCCGAATATGACCCTGTTTGCTGTAGCGAATTCGAATCGTGTGCGGTGTGTCATTTTCGCCAGAATATCGGCAGGAAGATCACAAGTACGGTATAGACCTCAAGGCGACCGATGAGCATGCCGACGACCAGCAGGATCTTGGTCTGCGGCGCCATCCATTCGAAATTGCTCGACGGACCGACTTCTGCCAGTCCCGGGCCAATATTGTATAGCGTTGCGATCACACTCGTCATTGCGGTTTCTATGGCAACCCGTGAGTTCTGTATCCCATCCGCCGGGTGATCAAGCGTACCCAGTCCCGGTTCCATGACGCACACCAGCAATGTCATGAGGACGAAAATATTGATGTTAATGAAAAAGAATCCCAGGACTTTTGCAAGTATATCGTGGTCGACCTTCTGGCCGTTCAGTCGGATGTTGAGCAATGACCGGGGATAAAAACAGCGACGGATCTGGACAATCGAATACTTCAGCAGCACCATCAGCCGCGACACCTTCATTCCCCCTGATGTCGAGCCGCCACATCCGCCGATGAACATAAGGCAGACCAGAAGCGCCTGGCAATACAGCGGCCAGTTGTCGAAGTCTTCGGTGCAGAATCCCGTGGTGGTGATGATTGAAATCGCGGTAAAAGCCGCGTGCCTGAGGATGTCCAGGGGTGCGCGGTCGTAATACCCGTCGAGGTACAGACTGCAGCCGATGGTAACGGTGGCAAACGCCACGATCAGGAAATAAAATCGGAACTCCTCGTACCGCCAATATTCCAGTGTCCGTCCGGTTAAGGCGCGCAGGTGTAGTGAGAAGTTGCATCCGGCAAGAAACATGAATGTCATAATCACAACGTCAACATAAGCACTGTCGAACGCCTTTATGCTGGCCTGCCGGGTTGAAAACCCACCGGTGGCAACGGTCGCGAAAGTATGACACAAGGCGTCGAACAGGGTAAGGCCGCCCAGTTTCAACAGCACTATTTCTACGATCGTCATCGCCAGATAGATCGACCAGAGTATCTTGGCGGAACTGGCAATCCTCGGCGTCAACTGATCGGTTGTGGGGCCGGGCGCTTCGGCCTTGTACAACTGCATGCCGCCGATACCGAGTATGGGTAGAATCGCCAGGGACAGGACGATGATTCCCATGCCGCCCAACCAGTTGGTGAGGCTCCTCCAGTAGAGTAGCCCGGCCGGCAGGGCTTCGATATCGTTGAGAATGCTGGCGCCGGTCGTCGTAAATCCGGACATCGTCTCGAAAACGGCGTTCACGGGCGAGAGACCGCCGACCCATACGAAGGGGATTGCACCAAAGACAGCTGCAGCCAGCCAGCTGAATGTGACGATGCCGAATCCCTCTTTCAGGTGAATATTCGTATCGCGAGGCAATAATAGCCAGCCGGCAGTGCCCGCGGCGATCGGAAAGAGCGACGATCCCAACAGACCCGCGGTGGCGGCGACAGGATCGTTCATCACCCATGAAATCGGCACGGCGGTCAGCATGGTCAGACCGACCACTACCAGGATGGCCGAAACCACGCGCGCAACAATCTTAATGTTCATCGGGGTGCCTGTTTTCGCAGGTGGGGACCCGTCGTCCGTACGCGGTGCGGAGCGACCGTCATTCGTCGACCTGAAACAATTCAGACGGCTCGTAACCCGGCAGGCGGAACCAAAACGTGCTTCCCTTTTCCGGTGCACTCTCGAATCCGATCTCACCGCCGTGCATTTCTACCAGACGCCGGGTGAGCGCAAGGCCGATGCCTGCGCCGCCAAGCTGTTCATTACGGACCTGTTCCGCCTGGTAAAATCGCGAGAAAATATTCGCTTGATCTTGCGGTGCGATACCGATACCGGTATCGATCACACTCACCTTGACGGCACGGTTCGGCAATGCCTCGGACCGGACCGTGATGATACCGCCCTCACGACTGAACTTGATCGCGTTGGAGATCAAGTTGAACAAAATCTGGCGACACTTTCTGCGGTCGCCTCGAAACAGCTGTGGTCCCGCGCTCAGATCAGTCTCGCTCGCCAGCGACTTCTTCAGAAATTGCGTCTTGAAGATCGCGACGGTGGATTCAAGAAACGATGGCAGTTCGATCAGCTCCCAGTCGACGGTCATCGAGCCGCCGCCGATTCGGGTTAGTTCAAGCAAATCATTGATCAATGTGAGAAGGTGGTGGCCGTTGACATCGATCTGGTTGACGTACCCGGATTGTTTTTCATTCAGCGGACCGTAGTAGCCGCCCGCCAGCAAACTGGTAAATCCGATGATCGCATTCAACGGCGTTCGCAGTTCGTGGCTCATGGTCGAGAGAAAGCGGTTCTTGTATTGGTTGGCATCTTCCAGGAACAGATTATATTTCTCGACTTGATCCAGTGAATCCCTCAGCTCGCGGGTGCGATCCTGCACTTTTCGCTCGAGATTCCGCCGCTCATCTGCCAACTGTTCCTCTATGTGTCTGCGCTCCGTGATGTCCCGTGCGGTGCCGGTGAGGTAGCGCCCTGACTTATGGTCGGCGTAGCGGACATGTACCTCGACCGGAAGCGTGGCGCCGTCCGGACGCTGAAACTCCCCCTGGTACATCAGCCGCCCGGCGTCAATGATCGCGTCGCGCAGAGCCTCATATGTTGTGTAGCGGTCGACGGCAGTCTGTATGGCGCCGAGCGTCATTGTGGCCAACTGCGTTTCGTCACGACCAAGCGCTCGATGCGCGAAGTCATTCGTGTAGAGAAAGCGGCCGGAGTCCGCGTCGCATACGAATAATATGTCACTGGATTGGTTGATCAGTGCGCGGAAGAGCTGCAGATCGTTGAATGCCTCTTCCTGGACCTGTTGCATTTCGAGCTTTTCGAAACACCGTGACAGTGTCGCATGGAGATCGTCGAAATGAAACGGTTTTTTCAAGTAATCGTAGGCGCCGTTCTTGAGTGCTTCGACGGCGGTTTCAGTCGTGGCGTGGCCGGTCATCATGATACAGATGATGTTGGGACAGCGTTGTTTGAGGAGGGCGATAAGGTCTACGCCGGACCGACGTCCCAGCCGAATGTCGAGGAGGGCGACCTGTGGTTCGAACGTTTCCAGGGCTTCAACCGCCGAATTGAAGTTGTTCGCAACTTTGACGGAGATGCCCTTGCTCTGCAGGATTTCTTCGAGCGACTCGGCGATATCCCGATCATCATCGACAATGAGAATCTGATGATTTGGTTTCATGGTCTCGAAATGGTAAATAACCAGTTCTGGATGGCACGCAGTTCCATGCCGACACTCGAAAACTGTTAAATTGTACAGGCGCCACAATCATACGGTGCGTGAGGTGCAACCGTGCTGCCGGATACCAGCACGAATAGCATACGTGGAGTTGGATAAGAATGAAAGGTAAAGTGGTAGATCTGTTGCGGAATTTGTCGATTGCGCGGAAGCTCATGTTGATCATGATGTTTACCGTCGTGGTCACGATTACTCTGGTATTCGGCGCATTCGCCATTGCCGATTTGGTCATTGTAAAGCGGTCGATACTGGACAAGCTCGCGGTACTCGCGGATGTCGTTGGCCAGAACAGTGCGGCTGCATTGCTGTTTAACGACCGTCATGCCGCCGCAGCGACGCTGACGGCACTGAAAGCGGAAGCTCACATTACGGCCGCGTGCATCTATACCGATGCCGACCAGGTCTTCGTCGAGTATACGCCCGGCGCATCGGACGTTGCTTTCCCGTCAACGGTACCGAACACCGACAGCCGCGCATTCGAACGAGGCGCGTTGACGGTGTTTCACAGGATCATTATTGACGGAGATCATATCGGTACGGTTTATATCCGCTCACACACGGCCGAACTCTACTCCCGCCGGAAGCGCTACCTGATCAATGCTCTTGTAGCGCTTGGATTGTCCACGCTGGTTGCGTTTTCGATTACGTTGCGGCTCCAGCGTGTTATCTCTGTGCCGGTTACACATCTCGTGGAGATGGCGAAGCAGGTCTCGGCACACGGCGATTATTCGATACGTGCGACATCCTTGGGGAATGATGAACTCGGAATATTGGTGGAGGAGTTCAATCACATGCTGGACCAGATCCGCGACCGCGATATCGCGCTGGCCATGGCCCGCGACGAACTTGAGGAGCGAGTGGCGGCGAGGACGGCCGAACTCAGGGAACTCCACGAGGAATTGATCCGCAAGCAGAAACTTGCGACTATGGGGCAACTCATCGGCACTGTAAGTCACGAACTTCGGAACCCGTTGAACGCGATTCGAACCTCCGTGTATTCCCTCAATGAACGAATGCGCGACGTTGACGTGGACGTCGAAAAGCCGCTGCGCCGGATCGAGCGCAATATTGTTCGCTGCGCTGCGATTATAGAAGAATTGTTGGACTACACGCGCACCCGGGACATCAATCGCGATACGATTGATGTGAATGAGTGGATCCGGGAGATCGTTGACGACCATGCCGTCCCCGACGGCATCACTATCGAGGTCGACGTAGGCGGCCCAGATACCGCATTTCTCGATGAGGAGCGTATGCGCCGCTGCGTGATAAATCTGCTCAACAATGCCATTCAGGCGCTGCAGGAACACGCCGTCGCTACCGGTAGGATCGTCCTCACTACACGTTCCGTGAACAATATGTTGGAGATCTGCGTGTCGGACAACGGACCAGGGATACAGGAAGACGACCTCGCGCGAATTTTTGAGCCGTTGTTCAGCACCAAGAGCTTTGGTGTCGGTCTCGGGTTGCCGTTGGTGAAGCAGATCATTAACCGCCATGGCGGCACCATAACGGTGGAGAACGCTGCGGCGGGTGGTGTCGCGGTAACGATGCGTGTGCCGTGCGATCCGCCGGCAGGCTGATCGCATGTCGCAATCGTCACGACGTTGTCAAGCGTCGTTGCTGTTATTATCAGTGTGGCCGCGATTCGCCGTGAGACGAAACGGCTTGTTCATGGCACCGTCCGATTCACTGTCGATCACGGTGATCCCGCCTTCCAAATGGTGGTGTATCGCTCGGAAAAGGTCTTTCGATTGCACCGGTTTCTCAAGAAAACCGACGCAGCCTGCGTCCCGCGCCTTTTTGGCGAACGACTGTCCTGCATTTGCTGTCAGGGCAATAATTGGGACATCACAGATCTCGGGGATTTCTTTTATCCGCCGCGCTGCTTCAAGGCCATCCATGATAGGCATACTGATGTCCATGAGTATCAGATCCGGTTTTTGTGCGGTTGCCAGCTCCAACGCCTCCTGCCCGTTCCGGGCGACGGCAACGTCGTGATTGTGAATACTCAACATGTCCAGCAACACCGCCAAATTTGTCTGATTGTCCTCTGCCACCAATAGTCTTCGACTCGCCATATTTCCCGGTCTGCTACCGGCATAGAGGCCGCGAATCAGTCGTGTTTTTACAAATTCGGACTTCGCCAGCGGCAACTCGAACCAGAATGTTGACCCTTTGCCGAGCTCGCTGTCAACGCCGATTTTTCCTTTATGCATTTCCACCAGCCGACGTGTCAGCGCGAGGCCGATGCCGGTGCCGCCCAATTGTTCGTCGCGTGCCCGATCGGTCTGGTAGAATTCGGAAAAGATCTTCTTGGTTTCTTTTTTGCCGATGCCAATTCCGGTATCCCGCACTTCGATTCTGGCAGTACCCGCTCCGACCTTGAAGGCGCGAACGTGTACCGATCCGCCGGTCGGCGTATATTTCAGTGCGTTCGACAGCAGGTTCAGCATGATCTGATTGAATTTGCGTTTGTCCGCGGTGATACTCGTCAGGTTGGGGTCGCATTCGGTGCCTACCTCAAGTTCTCTCTTGCGAAACTGGCTGTTGAGCATATTCACCGATTGCGAAATCGTCAATCCTGGCGGGAACTCGGTAATCTCAAGCTCCATTTTTCCGGCGTCGATTCGGGCCAGGTCGAGAAGGTCCGTGATCAGCGACTGAAGGTGCTTGCCGTTGTCATTTATACGGCCGATGTAGGTTTGCTGCGTTTCATTCAGTTGACCATAAAATTCTCCGGCAAGCAGGTCGGTAAATCCGAGTATCGCGTGCAGTGGCGTTCGCAATTCGTGACTCATCGACGACAAAAACCGATTTTTGTGTTTGTTGGCTTCCTCGAGGAAGAGATTGGCCTTTTGCAAATCCTTGAGCGACTTCCGCAGTTCCTTGGTTTTGACCTTGACCGTGGCCTCCAGGCTCCGATGTTCTTTTGCAAGAACCAGTTGCGCGCGTCGTTGTTCGGTGATATCGCGAAATACCATCACCAGGCCAATTACATCTCCATCCATGCCACGGAGCGCGGCGCCGTTCATGGAGAGGTGGCGGCGTTCTCCGCCGGGTGACGTTAACGCGACCTCACCGTCTACGCCTGAATGTTCGTCCGCCGCCAGGATGGTCGTCACCAGATCCGTGAGCCGCTTACCCGACGCCTCATCAATGAGGTGAAATACCGCCTCAATCTTGTGTCCAATTGCGTCGGCTTGCCGGCACACGCAGAGTGCTTCAGCAGCCTTATTGAGCATGAGAATATGACCGCCGGCATCGGCCGCAACGACGCTGTCCATGATCGAGCGGAGGATGACAGCCAGGTGTTCTTTCTCGGCAGCGAGCGCTTCTTCCGCCTGCCGGCGCATGGTAATGTCGGTTGCGACCCCCAGACATTGCCTGACCTTTCCATCACCGTCAAAAATCGGTCGCTTTATGGTCTGGTACCATCGTTTTTCGCCGGTTGCTACATTCAACCACTCTTCCGGGATCAGCTTGTCGGCCTGATTTCGAAACACTTCCATCTCGTCGCGACGGAAATGTTTGATCTCTTCCGGATCCAGATTTACGTCTGCGTCCGTTTTTCCCAGCAAATCGGCTACGGTCGTTCCGAAAGCCTCCGCGAATGCCTGATTAACCAACACGAAGCGGCCGTCTGCGTCCTTCGCAAAAATCAGGTTCGGATTGATATCGATGACCTGGCGGAGAAAATTTCGTTGCTCCTCGATTCGCTTGTGCGACGTTTTGCGCTCGGTAATGTTGCGGATAATCACCAGGATCTGGTCCTTACGCAGTGCGATCATGCGAGCTTCGAAGTACGCAGGCTTACCCGACAAATCCATGGAATACTCGACGATTTCGCTATCGCCGGACTCTGCGATCGCTTTGATCGCGTGGGTAAAAGCGGCACTGCAGTCGTCGAGCGGCACGTCCTGAAAGCGTTTGCCGACGAGCGTGTCGGGAGGTGCATACGCGTCGGACGCCGTCCCACCACGGCAGTCAAGAATTCGGCCGGAATGGTCGATCCACATAAAGAGATCGGGAAACGCTTGAATCACTGCGCGCATTTCGGCGTTCATCTGGAGCAGTTCATCGGAGCTTAACTCCAGAGAGCGTTCCAGCATCTCCCGGTCCTCGTCGAAATGCAGGTAAGAATCATTTACGGTTTCAAGGAACGCCTGCACCGCCTCCGGTACATCATCCAGGCTGCCGTATTGACGCACCAGCTGACGCTTTAACAAACTGTGCAGCGGTTTCATATGGCGGCTTCCGACAATGTCGTGATTGTCATTGTTTGATGGTGTAACTCGCATGCAGCGGCGGACGTGAGTGGCGAGATCTCGCCATATGAATAAGAACCTGTCAGCACCGTGTCGTCACCTATGATTTCGCGCACCGATTCGACTTCTTCTTCCGCTGTTTGAGCACCATTTTCCTGCCTACGCAACTGATACATATGGTCAACCCCGGTGATGTGGAACCGAGGGCTGCTTTTCCCGCGGAGGCGGCGGCCGCCTCGCCGTTGAGAAGCCGATTGAAGGGAGGCTGTTGGCATGTTCGCCGAGATAGGTCTTGTACAGATCGAGCGCATGTCTGCCGTCCAGCTCAAATAGGTTATTACCGTCAGCCCGCGTGATCATGCGCTCTGGGCCAAAGGGATGCCAGCCGCCGAGACAGCCGTAGCCGACGCGAATGTGGTCGCCGTAAAAACCCACTGCTGCGATGGCATTTGAACGGATGGCGTCGTCGTCGCAAATGTATGTTTCTTCAAAACGGGCGCCGTTTCCGGCGAGACCGCCTGTCAACGACACGGACCCGGGTAAGTTCTCGGTGTAGCCCCCGCACCAGTTCGATACCGTTCACCTGCAGACCGCTCGACAGGACGAAGACGTGGACGAAACCGTCAACAGGGAGCGCTTCGGCAAGGACTTTGCCGGCGCTGCCGTTTGTCTCGGCAAGAGGTGCGAATGCATGCTCCAGTGTCGTGTGATCGAAGGCAATAGCCGAAATGGCAATGGCGTCGTCGTGAACGTTGGTATCGATGATTTCGCCGGCTGTCGAACAGCCAAGCATCAGCGCATTCGGATCTAACCAATGCCGGTTAGCAGGATGCTTATTTGTTCATGAATATCCGGGTAATCGTCCGCGTGATAGTTCCCCTGGAGTCAGGGCCCATGTCCTGGTGTTCGTTGATGATATCCTCCACAGACTGTTTGATCGTGTCGGATGGTACCATTGAGCGCAAAACGCGCTTTACTTTTCTGATGTCGAAGCGTTTCTGCGGATCCTTGTCCATCATGATCTCAACGATATTCGAGATGCTCTTGGGAATTTCCTTACGTATCTTGCACGGCGGTACTAGCGGCTCGGAAATATGTTTGTAAATCATTTCCTCAACCGTGTTCGCTTCGAACGGATACTGTCCGACCAATGTGTGATAGAAGGTGGCGCCAAGGGAGTATACATCCGAGGCGAAGCTGGCAGATTCGGGCTCGAGTGCCTGCTCAGGCGCAACGTAAGCCGGCGTGCCGCAAAGCACGTTACGCTTGCCTTTGGTCGATTCTTCTTGAAAGCCGGACTTCAATGCGGCGATTCCGAGGTCCGCGAGTTTTACCTGTTTGTCCTTTCCGATCAGGATGTTCTCAGGTTTGATATCCCGGTGTATGATCTTGTGTCGGTGTGCCGTCTCCAGGCCGTCGGCGACGCACGCGATGATACGACACGCTTCGATGGGTTCGATCGCACCGGAATTATTGATCAGGTCGATCATGGAAATGCCGTCGACATACTCCATTATGATGTACGGCAGTCCGCGATTCTCAAAATCCAGTACGCGAACGATGTACGGATTGCTGAGCTTGGCAAGCAATTGTGCTTCGGAACGGAATTGCTGCCGGAATTTCGCGATATTATGGCGTTTGTCGGGAAGGAAGATCTTCACCGCGACATTGACCTCAAGTGTGCGATGCAGCGCCTTGAATACTATACACGAGCTTCCCTTGCCGATACGTTCGAGCAGCTTGCACTTCCCGAGTATGGCGCCTTCTTTGGGCAGCTCCGGCGTCCCGTGCCACTGTGCGATAATAGTGTCGCTGGAAAACGGATTGTAATTCTTGATTTTGGAGGGATCGAAATCTTTTCGTATTTGATTGCGATCCACCGCGGCGAGCGGCTTGGGGCGGAAGGCGGGCGGCGCTTCGTCGCTGTCCGGGACTTCAGCCTCTTCGCTTTTCGCCGCGGCCTGCTTGGGGCGGTATTTTTTTCGTAGTCTGAACTGGCCCATAATCGTGATATGACGGGTGATTGCCGATGTACCGTACGTAGCTCCTAACATTATCGAGAATGGGCCACGTATCAAGTGGTAACTGCACAAATTAATTGCGGACCGCCGGTGCCGGGATGCGGAATGAAACGGGGTGGGCTGCACAGCCTCTATGTAACGCGACGTATGCATCCATTCCGGGTTAACGTCTAGGGCATCGGATCGGATTGGCGATCAGCGAGAGCTGCATTCCTGCCTTGCGGGCTGCGACGACCACTGAATTCGCTGCACATGCTGGCACCAATGTGCCCGCAATAAATATGCCATTACGATGCGATTATTGCAGAAAGCTGCGCAGGTGCGACAACCCCAGCACGCAGACATCGGATTCCGCGCTCTTGCCCTTTACCTGGATCGAGCGCTGACGGCTGTCCCAGAACCATCGCGGCAAGCTACGGTAACTCCGGTCGTTCATGACAACGTCACATTTCAGCGTCTTCGTTGCCTTCTCCAACCGGAAAGCGAGATTTACGGTGTCGCCCATGGCGGTCTTGTCGGCGCCGATTCCGACGGCAGCCTGGCCGGCACAGATGCCGGCGCCGAGCAGCAATGGTTGTGGGAGTGCGGTGCATCGTTCGTGCAGACATCCGGTAAATTCACACACCGCCAAGGTTGTTCGGAGCGTCGTCGATACGACGTCGCGGGTGTCGCTATCTTCACCAATTTCCCACACGGCCATCACGCAGTCGCCGATAAATTTGTCGACGCGGCCCCCGTGCGATTTTACAATACGCTGAACCTCGTCATACCACGTCACCATTACCTCGCTCAGAACCTGAATTGGCAACGTTTCCGACAGGGCTGTGTAGTCGCGAATATCGGCAACCATGACGGTTATGTCCTGTATATCGGATGGGTTGCCGGCGATCGTTTCGGTACCCTTCCGGCTGTTACCCGGCTGCAGGTGCCGACGACTGCCGATGTGCTCGAACGTGATGATTGCGTCTCCGAGGCTGATGATATCGCCTGTCCGCAATGGCGTCGGACTACGAATACGGGAGCCGTTGATGAAGCATCCGTTTCGACTGCCAATGTCGAACAGTATGAATTGTTCGCTGCCGACACACCGGATCATAGCGTGATTGCGGGAGATTCGGGGATCGCTGATGGCAATATGGTTGCCCGCGTCCCGTCCGACCGTCATGATGTCGTTACAGCACAGTCGTTCGTTACGCTCTCCGAAGAGTACATTCAGATAGGCAGCCATACTGCGATCCACTTGAGAATTCTGATTTGGTAATCCATGCAATTGAATAGTTTGAGGGGTGAAACGATGGCGAATAATAGCCCATGATTGCTGCGGTATCAAGGCGGATTCACTACCTATTCCAGCATGGTTCGGGGCTGTCGGCAGTATCAGATGCCGGCACGGTGGCAATTGCGCGCTGTTATGGTAGTATAGTACCCCATGATACCGGATCGAGAGCGACTGCACATTTGTTTGCGGCGTTGGGCTGGCCATCTATGCGCGGCGCCCCGGCTGGCGCTTGCCTGCTTCGTTGTGGCAGCCGTGGATCTCGCCGCTCGTGACGTGACGAATGACGACGTGCTGAGATCCCTGTTGAGCGAAGAGGTGCGCTATGTGCGCGCCGAAACCGTGATCTACAGCGTCTCCCGAAAGCTGGAATCGCAGTTTCACAGTGCTGCCGCCACTACAGTGATATCACGCGAGGTAATCGCGCGCTCCGGAGCGCGAAGCATACCCGAGGTATTGCGCCTTGTCCCGGGTATTCATGTCGCCCGTATCAGCGCCAATCGGTGGGCCATAACGTCCCGAGGTTTCAACGGCAGGTTCGCCAATAAACTCCTGGTGTTGATCGACGGTCGTTCAGTCTACACACCTTTGTTCAGCGGTGTGCACTGGGAGCAGCAGGACCTGGTGATGGACGACATCGATCGAATTGAGGTCATACGCGGCCCGGGCGCGACGATCTGGGGCGCCAACGCGGTCAACGGCGTAATCAATATTATCACGCGGCAGGCACGGGACACGCACGGTGGATATGCGAGCGTGACGAGCGATTTCGACGATACCGACGTCGTGGATTTTCGCCTCGGCGGCGCTGCCGCAGAAGGCGTCGATTACCGGGTCTTTGGAAAACTGGCGACGCACGATGCATTTGGCGATACCACGGAGACGCCGACTTCGGATGCATGGCGATTTGCGTCTGGCGGTTTTCGCGTCGATTGGACGGTGTCCGCTGCCGACCGGGTGACTGTACAGGGCGCGGCAGATAGAGGCTCCTTCACCACCGCCCAGGATGTTCCCTTCGATATGGCGACCGCTGCACCATTTTCAGCGCTGGTAAACGGCGATGACGATTACCGGTCTGTCCACGTTCTCACGCGGTGGGACCGCACACTGTCGGCCGACTCCCGGATGGCACTTGCCGCGTACTACGAAAATCTCGATCGTCGCGAATTCGCTGATTTTGAGGAGGTTCGACACACGTTGAATGTCGAGTTTCAACATGACTTCCGCCTCGATACGGCGCATGAGGTCGGGTGGGGCCTTGATATTCGCATTACCAGAGATCGGTTCGACGACTCGGAGATATTTACGGTCGATGACAAGCAGCGCACGGACAGTCTGTTCAGTGCTTTTCTGCAGGATAAGGTGGCGATTGTAGCGGACAGAGCATTCATGATCCTGGGCGCAAAGCTTGAGCACAACGACTTTACAGGCGTCGAGGTGCAGCCCAACCTCCGGCTACTGTGGACACCGGCAGACGATCACGCACTGTGGGTGTCTGCCGCCCGTGCGGTGCGCACGCCGAGCCGCGTCGAAGACGGCGTCGGAATCGTGCTTGAACGCTTCGGTGTACAGCAAGGCGGCGTATCGTCGGTGGTCACGCGCCGGTTTCTGGGTAATCAGGACTTCGACAGCGAAGAGTTGCTCGCGTACGAGATCGGCGCCCGGACCCGCATCAATGAAGCCTGCTCGATCGACATTGCCGGCTTCTACAATGACTATTCGAATCTCTTCAATGTCGACGTCACCAGCGAAACGACGATGGCCGGCGCTGCTCGCACGACAACATTCACCGGGCATTCGAAGAACTCGATGTCGGCCGAGACCTACGGCGCAGAAGTGTCGGTCATGTGGCAACTGCGCCGCTGGTGGCGTATCGCGGCGAATTACGCATTCATCGAGGTTCAGGAACACAATCATTCACGAACCATTTCAGACAGTGAAACGGAGACATCCGAAACGTCCACGCCCGAGAATCAGGCCAATCTGCAGTCATTTATGGACCTCCCGCGGAATCTGCATTGCGATGCAATCGCGTACTATGTCGATTCCCTGCGCGACATAGACAGCTATGTGCGACTGGACCTCAGGCTCGCGTGGCAGCCGCGTGACGACATCGAATGGATTCTCGCGTTTCAAAATCTTCTCGATGACCGACACACCGAACACGGTCGCACGATCACCGGCACGATCAATTCCGAAATCAAACGGACCTGGTACGCGGGTGTTAAATTGCGATTCTGATCGCCGTGCGGGAGCTCTGCGACTTACGTGTGAGGGACCAGACCATCATCCGTGACGTTTGGCCGTCCGGACATGTGGATGAGTCCGACCCCAAGAATGTTCAACAGGATCGCGACGCCAACGGCCGGCGTCGATATTGCACCGGTCACATCGACGATTCCGGACGCCGTGATCGCGTCCTCGTGGCGCACGGCGAACACCGCGAGCCCGTTGTTCATGACATGTACAATAACGCCCGGCCAGATTGAACCGGTTCGCCACGCGCAATAACCAAGCACAAATCCCATGGCCAGCAACGACAGGAAGTTGTAGAGATTGAAATGTGCGCAGGCAAACCACAGCGCCGTGATGGCCACGGCATATCGCGGCCGAAATCCGGTGAGATAGCCACTGAGCATGATGCCGCGGAACGCGATCTCTTCGCACACGCCCGGCAGTATCGCGATAAGCACAATGAGGATCGGTAGCGACATGGACGGATCGCGCAACTGCAGCGCATCTGTCAGGAGGCTTTTATAGGCCTCCGGCGCCGGTGTCAAGGCCGCTAACCAATTCACGGTCACAAACAGGGTGGCGCCAAGAACGACTGCCCCGGCGAGCGCCGACATGCCGGGCCGGCGCAAACGGAATACAGTTGCGATCGGCATGCGGAAGTACCGTGCGAAGAGTACGGGAACGGCAACAAAGAGCCCGAGCTGCAGAACAGGTATCAACACCGCAATGCCGTGCGGTAACAATATGCCGCTCAGGTAGAATGTGCCGGAAAGGAAGACGATGAATAACACGGTACCGGACCGCGAATCGGGATAGGGTAGCATGTCACGATCCAGGGCGAGCAGTTCGCCAATGCCGTGGTGATCACTCAGCAACACCTGTTCAGAGGCAAATATCTTCGCGGCGACCATGAGAATCACCGCTGTCCAGCCCAGGTTGGCGATGAGCGCGATGGCGATAAACTCGGGGTTTACCGGATTTACCAGCACATCGCGAATAAGCAGCGCGATATTGAAGCCCGGGGTGACGGCGGTAAGGGCGTTGAGTTCGACACCCGGAAGCAGAGCCGCATATGCGGGTAAAACCGCTACCAGCGTCACCGGTGATAACAGATTCTGTCCTTCACGAAAACTGTTCGCAAAGATGGCGACGCTCATGAACAACGCAGTGTAGAGCATCGCGGTCGGTACCAATGATAAGAAAATCCATATCACAATGAGCGGCGACAGGTTGAGGGATGTACCGGCTAGCCCGAGAAAGGTCACCACGCTGAGGCTAAGCACATTGATCGCCACGCCTACCAATGCAATCAGCAGGATCGCCAGATACTTTCCCAGCAACAGTTCGAGGTGGTGGACCGGCGCGCAAAGCAGCGTCGGCAGTGTACCGTATTCCTTCTCGCCGGCGGTCATGTTGATGGCAGGATAAAAACCGCCGAGCACGACCAGTACAATCAGGATCAGCGGCAGAATTCGGCCAATCACGTCACGAACAGTCTTGTCCGATCCCGCGATGTTTTCGTTGTGTACCACCAATGGATCGAGAAACGCGCTGTCGAGACCGTTTGCGTCAAGGCGCTCATTCATGTAGGCAATCTGGAGCGTGTCGAGAACGTTCTTTACCCGTCTGGCGGCCTGGGCGGAATCGGGATCGGTTCCGTCATGAAGAATCCAGGCGCTGCTGTTGGTTACAGCGCCCACGCTACGCTCGTCTACCGCCACGACGCAGTCGACGTCATGGTCGCGAATGACGGCTTCGATGCGAGCGAATAGAGGTGGCCGCGGGCTGTCGGCGCCGGTATCGGACTGCGCTGCGATTTGTCGTGCCTGGTGGATCTGGTGCAGATGCCGCGGCACGTCGCTGAATGCCGCCTCGTTGCTCTCTACCGGTATCAGGTCAATCTTTTCGGCATCGACAAGGGCGAGCCGGATGCGGTCGCCGCCGCCTTCGATGAGTACGATGCGGGATTGTTTCGCCTCCTGCTTTATGGTATGCACCGCCGCATATTGGCTCACGAACATGGCAGTCAACGGCCAGATCAATACGGGCAAGGCCAGATTGATCAACAACGTCTTGCGGTCGCGAATCGTATCGATCATCTCCTTGTGGAAGATGATCCAGATCATGTCATGCCGTATCGTCATAATGGAAACCGTCGCCGATTGTTGGCTGGTCGTCGTCCAGTCTGGTGAGAAACGCGTCGGTGAGATTGGTTGCCCCGGCTCGTCCGGTCAGCTCGGCCACTGTGCCGATATCAATGATGGCGCCTTTGTACATCAGCGCAATACGATCACAGAGATACTCTGCTTCGCCCATTATATGGGTCGAGAAAAGGATCGCTTTGCCGCGCTCTTTCATCGCTGCCAACGTTTCCATGATGAATCGGCTGCTGATGATGTCCAACGACACCGTGGCCTCGTCGAGAACGAGCACGTCCGGGTCGTGCACCAGCGTTCTGGCGATGTTGGCGCGCTGTTTCTGGCCAGACGAAAGTGACGATACCGGTCGGTACGCGTAATCGCTCATCCTGAAGTCGCGAATGAGTTCGTCGATACGACCGGCCAGCGCCGATCCGGTCATCCCGTTCAGACGTCCGAAAAACCGCAGTACCTCGGTCACCGTCAGCCGACCATACAATTGCGTGTCGCCGGACAAAAAGCCGATCCGTTTCTTGACTTCAAAGATGTTGTCGGAGATATTCAAGCCGCAGACGGTGATTTGTCCCTGGTCTGGTTTCAGTATTCCTGCAAGCATACGGAGGGTCGAGGTCTTGCCGGCTCCGTTTGGCCCCAGTAGCCCTATGATCATGCCGGGCGGCACGTTCAGGAACAGATTGGAAACGGCACACACGCTGCCGTAATTCTTATACAGACCGCTGGCAATAATTCCGGAATTCACAACGCGTTACCGTCCCTGTTGCTCGTTGGCCGCAGGCTCGAAAATCCACAAGTAATGGAGTCAGCCATGTCGGTTGTCGTCATCGTTACCAATGAAGCGGAGGCGCCAACATTGATACGATGGGCCTGGCATTTCGCCACCGCCCGGAGTTCGGATGTCGTCGTGCTGCGTCCGGAAGACGCAAGAACGCCGATGCCGACAATTACGTACGACCATTCATCGACGGCGCTTGACGATCCGGTGCTGCGTGTGGCTGTCGAGACCTTGCGGGAGCTGGACCGTTCCAGAACTACTGCAGTGGAGGTCACGTCCGAGCAGGAATGCCGCCCGGCGTTTCGCCCGGCAATTCTCAAAGTTCAGCAACCGTATCTGTATCCGACTATCGTCGAAGAACTCACACAGCGCCGTGCGCAGCTGCTGGTGATAGGAAAGCACAAACGGCTGCGCGGCGAACAAGCGGAATATACCCTCGTCCGGCAGTTGTTCCATCGCGCATTTTGCGACACGCTGCTTATCCGTCCTGGCGCATCGTGCGGTAGCCGCTGCAGTCACATCCTCGTGCCTGTCGCGCGTGGCCCTCACGCGAAGGCCGCTCTGGGTTGGTCCGCACAGCTGGCGATGGAAAACAACGGGTTGATGACGGCGCTGTATGTCGAAGCCGATCATGGTCCGGAGGCTGAGGCCGTAGGGCGCCATCAGATCGAGTCGATACTGTCGCGAGCCGGTGTCGCGACCACCTCGTGGGTTTCCGCCAAGGTTGTTGTCGCCGACAACATTCCGCGAGCCATCGCCGACAATGTCAGTACGGAGCATGATCTTGTACTTGTCGGCGCGTCGGATCGCGGACTCATGCGGCGGATTCTATTCGGCACCTTACCGGCGCAGGTGATTTCCGGGGACGACGCGGTTGCCGTCGCTGTCATGCGGTCGGCGCGTCCGCTGGCGACAAGGCTGCGCGACATGGTGGAAGAATGGCTCGACCTGCGGGTACCACAGATGGATCGCGGGGCGCGCGTAGATCTGGTCGAGAACCTGGAGACGGGGTCGCGATGGAATTTCGATTTTATGGTGCTGATGTGCCTGGCGACCTGCATCGCTGCATTCGGGCTTATCCAAAGCTCCACAGCAGTGGTCATCGGTGCGATGCTGGTCGCGCCGTTGATGACACCGTTGATCGCGTCCGGCCTGGCCTTGGCGCAGGGCAATATTCCGCTGATACGCGACGCTATCCGATCGTTACTCTATGGTTTTCTGCTTGCTCTCGGCATCGGACTGGTGTGTGGGCTGCTGTCGCCGATGCGCGAATTGACGCCGGAACTCACGGCGCGCGGTTCGCCGTCGTTATTCGACCTGGCAGTAGCGTTTGTGTCCGGAATCGCCGCTGCCTATGCCATGGCGCGTCCAAATTTATCCGCATCGTTGCCCGGCGTTGCGATTGCGGCCGCGTTAGTGCCGCCGCTGGCGACAGTGGGTATTGCCCTGGCATTTGGCGAGCTTATTGTTGCACGCGGCGCCGCAATGCTGTTCACCACCAACGTCGTTGCCATAGTCCTCGGCGCCGCCGGCGTATTCTACGCCTGTGGCGTGCGTGGCAATCGCCAAACCGGGCAGCAGCGTGTCTGGGTGCGGCGGACCATATTTTTTCTTGTTCTGTCGGCGATAATTATTGCTATTCCGCTGACGTCCGTACTGGTCGCCAATCTCACGCCGAGCAAGCCTGCGCATCTGTTTGTGAGCGATGCGATTCGGGCCACTGTTGCCACGGAACTGGCGCGATCCACCGAGATCGGTCGTATCGTAAGCATTCGCGCGATTGGCGCCGGGCAGCAGCCGGTTATCGAGGTCACGATTCAGGCGCCGGCCCCCCCCGACAAACATACGCTTCAGCTACTGGCCGATGCCGTTGGACGTCATTTCAAAACGCCCATCCGCGTACGCGTCATCACGAACCTTATCGGCGAGGCGGTGACCGGCGAGAAATAGACCGATTGAATGGCAACGCACCTGGCTCTCACTGTACGTCGATCCTGGGCGGTACAGACGATTAAGGTGGGGCCGACGCCTTCGGATTGGCGTCAGCCGTATCCGTCGCGCTGTCATCGCCGTCGCGTAGCAGGCGAATGTTAAGCGGCGATATGGTGTCGAGATGTATGTCGCGCTGAGGAAAGGCGATGATGAGATTCGCATCGCGAAAGAGCTTGTCGATCGTGTAGCGCACGTTGCTTTCGATGAGCGACTTTTCGAAGTTGCTGACGAAGTGAATCCAGAAGTGTACCTCAAACATCAGCGCATTGTCGCCGAAGTCGCGAAAGAGCACGACCGGCTCCGGCTTTGCTATTACACGGTCGCATTCGTTGGCGGCCTTGATTAGTAAATCTGTAACGATATCCGTAGGCGAACCGTAGACGACGCCGACCGTGACCTGTGTACGTATGGTATCGTCGGCCAGTGTCCAGTTGACCACATTGTTTTCGAGCAGCGCGCTGTTGGGAACCAGAATGTCGATATTCTGCGAGTTCCGGAGCATCGTACAGCGGGGGCCGATTTTTGTGATGCGGCCAAACGTGTTGCCGAGTTCAATCTGATCGCCGACCTTGATCAGGCGTTCGGTGAGGATGATCAGACCACTAATAAAATTGTTGAGGATATTTTGACTTCCGAAACCGACCCCGATCGCGAGGGCGCCGCCGATCACGGTGAAGATAGTCAGCGGAATGTTGGCAATAAAAAGAGCCAGAATGGCAATGAAACAGATAAAGAAGTAAAACGTAATCGTCCTGATCGTGTGCGCGGAACTCTCGCGGATTTTAAACCGCCTGACCAGTCTGCCAACCAGCACGCCGCTATAGTAGCGCGCGAGCAACCCCCCACCGATAAATGTGATGAGAGCAATGATGATTTTCTTGACCGTGATTGAACGATTGTCCACCGCCCCGATCTCAAAATTCCAGATGCGCGAGGCCCAATCCGCCGCAATTTGGAACCATTCGTATACGTTCAGGGAGATGAGTTCCGCGTCGACATCTGTGACTGCAGCGGCGCAGAGATGGTGCGTCTTTTTAATTTCGGCAAGATACTGCTCGGCGACCTGCAGGGCATCGAGAAACAGCTTGTGCCGTTCCTTCAGTATGATCGTAAGTCGTGGGTCTTCCTTGTCGGCCTTGTCAATTTCCATACGCATCTGCTGCGCATCGCGAATGGTGTCGTCCACCCGCTTCTGTTGAACCCGTTGCGCGATCGCATACTTGTCTACCACCAGCTGAATCTCTGGCCGCCGGCTGCGGATGCCGTCGTTGTCTATCTCGTCATTGAAGATCCGGTAGCGGAGATTCCAGATATCCTTCTGGACCGACAACAGTGTCAACGAGTCTTCCAGGATAAATATTTCCCGCTTGTATTTCTGGATCTCGTGCTCAATCAGTGAGCCTTCGGAATCAACGTTATCGGTATCGCGCTCGCGTCTGTGGTCTACGTTGCGGCCGTGGTCCGTCATCCGCTGGAGTGCGGAATTGAGGTTAATTGATGCCTTTTCGAGTTGCTGGCGCAGCTCGTTGTCCAGGCTGTTGATTTCTACGAGCTGATCGTTGAGATCATTGCGGTCGAACGTGACGTTTTGCTGAAAGATCTTCACCTTTGCGTCCAGGACACGTGTTCGCAAGTCATAGATTTCCGCCGTATTCACTTCATTCTCTGCTACAAGATTTTGCATCAGCACGCGTTCGCGTGCGAGGAGCAGCCGCGCATCGATGATTCGAAGGCGAATGTCGTCGCCCGCTTTCTTGTGTTCGTAGTCGAGGGCCTGGCGCAAGCTCTGTTGGGATGTCTCGTCCTTTTTTAGCTGTGACTCCACACTTCGCAATGTTGCGGTTTCAGCGCGAACCCGGTCCTTCTGCAGCGCGATCTGGTGCTCGAGCGTCAGTTTTTCCAGCTTGAGCTTTTCAAGTGCCGGTAATGATACTGCCGGTGTCGACTCGGAAGCCGAGGGCACTTTCAGTTCCTTCAGTACGTCCTGAAGCTTTTTCTTGATATCGGGATTACTCTGGTTCTCCTGATATTCGATCAATTGCTGCTCGTAGCATTGGCTTATGTCCTTCAGTACATTCAGTAACTCCAGATTCAGGTCGTAGGTGTCTGCGGTATCCCCGCCGTCGAGTCCGGATAGAGATTTACGGACCGCATCCAGTTGAAGCTTCAGCGCGTTTTGCTTTTGGGCGATCTGAGTGTGCGTGGACTCCGCGACCGCTGTCTCACCGCCCGGTGGCGTATCTGAGTCGGCCCTTGACGACGCGATCGCAATCGTGGCTGCTGCCAATACGAGCAGGCAGAAGCGTGCCGGAGCTATTGCGCTCTTAGCACGTGGCCAACGCATTCTGAATTGCCGATTGATCATTTCAATTGTCCTGTAGTTCTATGAATACATCAGGTTAAGCACGCCGTAACTATTCCTTCACGTGCTGCGATTCCGGCGGAGGTTGCCGACGAATAATCTCGAAGGACTCAAGTTGCATGCCGGAAAAAAGCTTTGATTCGTGCGGTGTGATGGTGCCCGATGCCCGCACGCGATTGTCGATATGTTTACGTAGTTCAACCTCGAGTTCATCCTCTTCGATCATAAAATCGTGGCCGATCGTTTCGTCGAAGATCGTGATGCCCAAAATTTCCTTGGTGTCCCCATCTATCAGCGATTCTACGATTCCTGTGATTGTACGCATTGTGGCCGGTGGTGCCGGAGTCGAGTCGGCCGGCTCACCGGTATCGATTTGCGTTGCGGCGGCTATCGGCGGCGTGAGGCCCGGCGCATTGGCATCCGAAGTCGGTGCTGTCGGCGCGGGGATGTATGGCTGATCCGCACCGGATGTCGCAACAATCGTCGCAAATGCCGCTGCCACGCTTATTACCGTAATTGCAATATGCTTTGTCATGGTGAAGCTGTGCTCCTGCAGTCTGTTAAGATGAATTGATGATCCAATTGCCATTCGGCGCTCGTGTTACTTGATCTCTTTTTCCCGGAAAGAATTGATAAATAGTATGTTTCCCAGATCGTCGTAGCCGGTAAAGACATCCAGGCTTGCCGATTGTATCGTCTCTCCTTTGTAGCCGACAATCACCAGGTCGGCATCAGCCGAGTTGTCGCTCATGATCTTTTTTACGCTGACTTCGCGTTTCATTTCGATGAACTGAATATTCTTCGGTGATATTTGGAGTCTGCCTGCTTTTACCAGATCCAGAAGCTGACGTTTCTCGTTGATCAGGTCGTCGGCCGGAAACATTGCGAAGATTTTCAACACGCCGCTGTGCCACTCGGGATGACCGAGGATAATATAACCGAGGAGAATCATGAGATTCGCGTTGTCATAGTCGCCCGAAGTAATCCACAGGTGAATCTCGCGGCGGTAGCCGAACCCGCGTTCAGAAGACGCGAGAATCCCAATATCGAAATCGGTGGTGCGAATCAGCTCGTGATTGTCAAGAAAATCCTTTAACGGCTCCGGATCGTTCTTGGCGAATTCGACGATAATCATGTTGTTGTCTTTCCCGGAGATTCCGGGAAGCTGGATGATCTGTGCGATCGCAGACGTGTACGACGGGCTGATCAGCGTGTCAAGATAGATATTGCTGCGGCTCATCCCCGCCAATTTAATCAATTTTTGCAAAATCTGTTTCGATTCCTGATACGTGCTGTCTGTAAGATAACCGCGGATATAGTGGATATAGGTGCCGAATCCATATCGGTGTGCGATCCATCGCAGCACATCAAACGCAGCGAATCGTTTGAAGGTGTCCTGCGATACGCACACCGCCGATGGCCGCCAGCTTTCCGATTCCTTGTCTTTTTCCGCCTTCTGCAGAAAAACATGAAGGCGCCGGGCCAGCTGGAATATGACGCCTTGAAAGACCTTGGCCAGTTCCCGTTTCTCGGCCCGGAAATAGGTGATGGAAAAATAAATGCTTGCCATTACCAGAAGCGACAGTATCGCGTACACCAGGTTCATCTTGAACATCAGGTAGGTACAGGTTACGGCGCCGAATGCCGACAGGTACCACTTCGATTTGAACGTCGGCCGGTACGACGGGTCCGCCGCAAAATGTTCGAGGCAGGAAACCAGGCATATCGCACCGTAGGTGACCATAAAGAACATGGATATGATTTCGGCGACAAAGTTGACGTTTCCGGTTACTACAAAGACCATCGCAATCACGCATGTCACAACGCTGGCATTGAATGGTTCGTTTGTGCGCTTCGCCAGCTTCGCGCACCATCGATTGAGGTTCTCTACCGGAAATATCTTGTCATCGCCCAGTGCCTGCAGCGTCCGCGGCGCGATCAGTACCGAGCCCAGCGCGGAGGAAATACACGCGCATCCGAGTCCTATCGGGATCGCCGGCCCCCACACGGCAATCCTGCTCATAATGAGCTGATCCCCGGCGAGATCCTCAGGCGATGCCGACAACGCCAGCTTATAGGCGATGATCAAGTATACCACAAGGCCAAATACGGTCGCCAGGAGCGTTCCTGCCGGAATCGATCGTTTCGGATCCCGAAGGTCGCCCGACAGTCCGAGGCCTGCAGCGATACCGGTAAAGGCTGGAAAGATGATCGTGAAGACATAAAAGAAATCATCGGGGTTTTCTATCGTTGCGGTGAGGTCGCGTTGGCTCGGCACATACCCGGAGTCCCCGATCATGAACATAACGAGCGATACAAACAGCACGCTCACCACTGCGTACAATGCCTTCACGCCGAGGTCCGCACCTTTGGTGAGCATCAGCGCGGAAAGAATAACCATGGTCGGAATGCTGACCACGCGTTTGTCGGAGATATTCGTACCGTGCGTCGCGTTCACAAACGCCAGTACCGGGTCGAATGCCTCCGCGAACGCGATGACATAGAATGCGACGCTTATCGCCTGGGCAAGAAACAGGGCGGCGCCGATCGCGCCGCCGATATTGAGGCCGAACGAGCGCGAAATCATGTAATACGCACCGCCGCCTTCCACTTTCTGGTTCGTGGCAATCTCGGCTACGGCCATCGCCGTGGGGATGGTGACGGCGTGGCCGATCAGAACAATAGCAATTGTGCCCCAGAATCCTACGTGGCCGACGGCATATCCGAAGCGCAGAAAAAGGATTGCGCCGAGAATGGTCGATATTGTCGCCATGAAGACTGGAGCGGTCCCGAATTGTCCCGATTTGTTTGTCGTGGCGTCACTCATATCAGTAGTCCTCTTTCCGGCGCGGGTGCTGCGGCGCCGCATTCCGCTGCCACCGCTGCAATCACCGAGACCGCCTCGCGCAGTTCCGCGGGGTCATGCGCGGCCGTGATAGAAAATCGAATTCGCGACGCTGCCGGCGGTACAGTCGGAGGACGAATCGGTAGCGCCGCCAGCCGCGCATCTCTCAATTTCGAACTCACGGCAACGGTCAGTTGCGAGTCACTTGTGATCCACGGAACGATATACGAGCAGCTGTTGCCAATGTCGAGCCCCGCAGCCGTAAGCCCGGATCTGAACAGGTCTGCATTTGCGTGCACGCGCTGCCGCCGATCGTCCGCGGTGCGCGCGAGGCGCAGCGCCTGTATATTCGCTGCATTCAGGATCGGTGGCAGGCCGGTTGTGTAGATGAAGCTTCTGGACCGATTCACCAAGTGGTCGATGACGCATTTTTTTGCTGCAGCGTATGCACCATACGAACCGTACGCCTTGCTGAAGGTTCCCATTTGTATATCGACCTCGCCGGTCAGTCCCAGCTCATTTACGAGGCCCGCGCCGGCCGCGCCGTAGACGCCGCCGCTGTGGGCCTCATCGACAACAAGCACCGCGCCGTAGCGCTCCTTGAGTTCGGCGATCTCGGGCAGCGGCGCCATATCGCCGTCCATGCTGAAGAGCGACTCGGTGATGATAAAGCGTGTGCCGGAAACACGGGTTTTCCGGAGCAAGGCTTCCAGATGCCCCATGTCGTTGTGTCGATAACGATGGTGGCCGGCGCCGCTCAGGCGGATGCCGTCGACGATACTGGCGTGGTTGAGGCGATCACTGAATACGGCGTCGCCGCGTCCCGCAACCGCAGTGATGATGCCGAGATTGGCGAGGTATCCGCAGCTGAAGACCAGGCTTGATTCCGTGCCCTTAAGATCGGCCAACGTCCGTTCCAGCACAGAAAATGAAGGATGATTGCCGGATATCAGTCGTGCCGCTGTCGCACCGAAAAACTGTGCGTCTGTTGCCTGCAGCGGCTCCAGCGTTTCGGCCAGTCCAAGATAGTTGTTTGACGACAAATTGAGATAGTCATTGCCATCGATGTGAATGCGTCCGCCGGTAAGCGGCGCCATCGATGTCAGCGTTCGTCGCTGCGAACCGCGTTCGAGTGCGTCCAGGTCGGCGGTAATCCTCCCAATCCATGCAGTCGCGCCGTGGTCAGGGCCATCCGGCCGGAGCGGGTGCTTAAGATGACGGGGTGGCGTTGTCATCTATCTCGAAGCCAAGGTCGTGAATCATTGCGTGATCGGCATCGACCGATTGACCCGATGTGGTGAGATAATCGCCGACAAATATTGAATTCGCAGGGTAGAGCGCGAGCGCCTGCATCGACCGAAGATTCAGCTCTCGGCCGCCGGAAGCGCGAATCTCCTTGTCGGGACAGATAAAACGAAACAGAGCGAGAACCTTGAGGCAGTGCTGCGGCGTCATGGCCTGCTGGTCTTCCAGAGGGGTGCCCTTGATGGCGTTGAGAAAATTGACCGGTATCGAATCTGCGTCGAGTTCGCGCAGTGCATAGGCCATATCGACAATGTCGTCGGGAGACTCGCCCATTCCGATGATGATGCCCGAACACGGAGAAATCCCTGCCGTTTTCGATTTGTTGACCGTGTCGACGCGATCCTCGTATGTGTGTGACGTGGTGACGGCGGCATGATGCGCCTGACTGGTGTTGATATTGTGATTGTATCGGTCCACGCCTGCCGCACGCAGGCGCTCGGCCTGGCCGTTTTTGAGAATGCCGAGACAGGCGCAGATCTTGAGCGGTGTTGTCGCCTTGATCTCGCGGACCGCCTCAATGATATGGTCGAGTTCGTGATTCGTCGGGCCGCGGCCGCTGGCGACGATGCAATACGTGCCCGCATGCCGGTTCATGGCCTCTCTCGCGCCGTCCATGATGGTGTCCTTGGCGACCATGGTATACTTGGTAATGTCCGCCTTTGAGACAGTTGATTGCGAGCAGTACCCGCAGTTTTCAGGGCAATGGCCGCATTTGGTGTTGATCAACATGTTCAATTTGACCTTCCGCCCAAAGTAATGTCGGCGGACGCGAAACGCAGCGTGAAGTACCGCCAGGAGATCATCGTTGTCACTAGAAAGTACGGAGAGCGCTTCTTCCCGGGGAAGGAGCCGTCCTGACAGCGCTTTTTCCGCATAGGCATCCCAGTCGCACGACACTGGTGCGGTGGGGACTAGGGTATCGACCGACATACAAATCGTCCTCTGGAGTCGTGTGCGTGCTAGCGTCTCATCGGCAAGGCGCCGTTGCGACGCATGTCGTTCACGGATTCGGGTTAATGCTGACTGGCAAGGCAATCTGAGACCTTGTCGAGATCAAGGTGACAATGTATAAGATTTGGCAGGTCTTGCAAATCGGGTGGTGTAGAAAGATGCGGCACCATACCTAAAACGGGAACATCAGCAAAATGCCGGACCATAAAGGGGTTGGTGGTCTCGCTGTAGTGTGCAAGATCACCCGGCGGCAACGCCGACATGGACTCGACATCGGGTGGAATCGCGCTGCGAAATCCGTTGAAGACTACGCCTGCGATCGTAAGGCCGCGGTGGCGCGCGTAATCGATTGTGAGCAGCGTGTGGTTGATCGTTCCGAGGCCGGCTCGCGCGACAATAATCAGCGGATACCCAAGCGCCACCGCAAGATCAACAACCATCGCCGTTGAGGTGAGCGGTACGGCGAGGCCACCAGCACCCTCAACGAGTACATTTTTATGTTTTCGAAGTATGGCATCGCCGCCGGAGACGAGCTGCGGGATCGTAAACGAGGCATTCTCGACAAAGGCTGCGATCGCCGGTGTGAGCGGCGCCAGATAGGAGTACGGCGTGATGTCGTCTTCGTCGTCGACGACGCCGGACAGGTGTTTCAGCACATGACTGTCGGCATTCGGATTGCCCGTACGGGCACCGCTCTGAACGGGCTTCCACACGCCGACATCCAGGCCGCGGTCACGCAGGCCTCGCGCCAGCGCACCCGTAATCCAGGTCTTACCAACGTCAGTATCCGTACCGGTTACAAATATGCCTGCGGTGGTGGATCTCGTCATGGATCCTGGTCAATAGGCAAGTTGATAATAAATTCCGTGAACGCTCCGTCCTCGGTCAGCACCTCAAGTTTTCCGCCATGTTCGTCGACCACGATATCATAGCTGATGGACAGCCCCAGACCAGTACCGGCGCCCGCGGGTTTGGTGGTGAAAAACGGCTTGAAAATCTTGTCGTAAACGTCTGCTGGTATGCCGGGGCCGTTGTCCCAGATGCGAATTCTGGCAAACGCATCGGTGCGCTCGGTGGATACGCGCAGTAGCGGACTGTAGTCGCCGTCGCCGTTGTTCTTCTTCAGATCCGTTGCGTAGAACGCGTTATTGAGTATGTTCAGAAAAACGCGACTGATGTCCTGCGCAAATATCTGAATTCGGGGAAGCGTGTCGTCAAAATCCTTCTCGATCTTGATATTGAATGTCTTGTTGAGCGCGCGCATGCCATGGTATGAAAGCTGGACGATCTGATTCAACATCGTGTTGATGTCTGTGATCTCCATATGCCGCGACTGGCCGCGGGAGTGTGCCAGCATGCTACGGATGATATTAACTGCGCGCCGGCCATTCTCCAACGTGCGCTCTGACAGCGTTTCTATATCTGCGAGAAGCTGGCGAATTTCGTCGCGTGCGCCGGGATCGATTGAATCGGTTACGGCGGAAAATTTCTCGGCCAGTTCCTGGACGAGTTCTCCGGTCGACTCCGAAAAATTGTTGACGAAGTTGAGTGGGTTGTTGATCTCATGCGCGATCCCGGCCGTCATCTGGCCGAGCGTCGCGAGCTTCTCCGACTGCACCAGTTTTTCCTGACCGTCACGCATGTCTGCAAGAGCGTTGTCGCGTTCTGTCTCGAGCCTTTGTATGGTGCGATACAACCGCAACGATTTCCTCACGTGTCGCTGGAGAACGTTGCCTGTCAAGTCGGTTCGCCGGACAACGAGGCAGCGCGACGCGTCCAGCGTGTCGAGGTTGCCGCTTTCTGATTCGGCATCGTCGACAGCAAGAATGACCTGCGTCCGGCCGCAGTCGAATGCCTCGTACAATGGTGTGACGAGTGCGTCTATGGCGTGCTGGTCGCCGCCACTGTCGGCAATAATGATTGTAGGCTCAACGTCATCGTGAAGCATGGAAACCAGCTCTAAGGGGGACGCTGCAGATGTCAATGCCACAGTGCGATCATCATAGCGCGCGGTGCCCAGACCTTCCTGGATGCGTCGCAGAAAAGCAGGGTCGGCCGTGACCACTGCTACCAACCATGGTTCGTCGCCGCTCATGTTGCCTCGGATTGCATTATTGGATCTTTGATGTCGAAACCGCTTGCGCCAGCCCGGGCAAACCACGTGATTCGACATCTGCCAACCACCGTTGGTGATCATTAACGTGCCGGCATAGACATTGTCGGGCGAAAGGCTCAGGCCTATGCTTTTTCGCGAATGTGGTCGATGATCGGTTTGGCGTGCGCCCGTCCATTCTCGATAAAGATATTCCAGGTTTCGCAGCCGCACGCAACCGAACCGGCAATATACAGGCCATCCACGTTTGTTGCGAACGTCCGGGGATCGTAATCAGGTATGAGCGTCTTATCATCAAGGACCACCCCCGCACCGCGCAACAGTTGCTCATCTGGTCGATATCCGATAAGTGCCAACACGAAGTCGGCAGCGACGACGGCTGTTGTCTGCGTCATCGAGTCAAAAAGCGTGACATTTCCCGACTCTATCCTCTGTACAACGGTGCTCAGTTTACACTGAATAGAACCCTGTTTTATTCGATTTTCAATGTCCGGGAGTATCCAGTACTTGATCGAACCAAGCTCGGGACCGCGGTGAACCATCGTGACCCGGGCGCCGTGGCGGTAGAGTTCGAGAGCAGCCTCGACAGCCGAATTTCGGCCGCCTACCACGACAACATCGGTGCCGGAGCAGGCATAGGGTTCGTCGTAAAAATGGCGCACATGAGGCAGGTCTTCGCCTTCAACGCCGAGCCGGTTGGTAAAATCAAAATAGCCGGTTGCGATAATGACGTGGCGACTGCTGCGGCATTGACCGTCGGCCAGCGTCACGTCGAAGCCGTCGCCGGTGCAGCAAATGCCGACAACCCGGCTGTGAAGCGCGATGTCGAGGTGAAAGTAGTCGACAATGCGGCGGTAGTAATTCAACACTTCAATGCGATTCGGGCGTACATTCGGTGTCGAAAATGGGATGTCGCCTAGTTCCAGCAGTTCCGGTGTTGAGAAGAAAGTGAGATTGGTGGGAAATCGCCGAATCGCATCTGTGATTCCGCCTTTCTCGATCACCAGGTACGACAGCGATGCTTTCTGCGCCTCTATCGCGCAGGCAAGACCGCTTGGACCGGCGCCGATGATAATGATATCTAGCATACGTTGGTTATATAAGGTCAGGGTCGCGGGCAAGCGACTTTACGGTCTGCCGGGATATCTTATTTTCGCTATAGAGATTCTTCAACGCCTTATCCATAGTGATCATACCGTCTTTGGCACTTGTCTCGATGGTGGATTGAAGCTGATGTGTGCGATTGTCGCGGATCAATGCCTGGATCGCCGGCGTGCCCAGCATGACCTCGAATACCGCGACGCGGCCATCTTCATCAGTGCGTGGTACAAGGCGTTGTGCCACAACGCCGATCAACGCTGCGCTGAGCATCGAGCGGATCTGATTTTGCTGGTGTGGCGGGAACGTGTCGATGATACGATCGATCGTCTGGGACGCATCGTTGGTGTGCAGCGTCGCGAGGACGAGATGTCCTGTTTCCGCAGCCGTTAACGCTGCCGAGATGGTCTCCTGGTCGCGCATTTCGCCGATCAGGATGACGTCCGGGTCCTGGCGCAGGATGTACTTGAGCGCGTTAGTGAAGCTCCGCGTATCCGCATGGACTTCACGCTGTTCGATGACGGCCTTTTTGCTCTTGTGCACGTATTCAATCGGATCTTCAATCGTAATAATATGGCATGACCGGCTCTGATTGATTTCGTCGATGATGCACGCGAGAGTTGTGGACTTGCCGTGGCCTGTGGGACCGGTTACCAGGATCATGCCGTGATGCCGATTGGCAAGTTCCAGAATCACCGCTGGTATACCCAGCGCGGCCGCACTGGGTATCGACTGCGGCACCACACGCAGCGCGCAGGACACGGCTCCTTTCTGATAAAAGCCGTTCACCCGGAAGCGAAAGTTTTTCATCTCTTCGGCTGCCTGTACGCGATCGAGATTGGATACGCTCAACGCGAAATCCACTTCTTTTTCCTGCTCGAATTGTGCGCGCTGCGCCGGCGCGAGCACGCTGAACAACAGTTTATGTGTATCGATCGGTTTCAGGGGCTCCAGATTCAGCTCGTTGAGCACGCCGTCTATACGCAGGATCGGCGCGCTACCTGTGGTTATCAGGATATCACTGGCCTTGTGTTTAATCGCGGCCTTGAGTAGTTTTCGCATATCCACCTGCTTGCTTTCGGCATCATCCGCGCCCTGCCGCCGTAAGGTGTCTATTCCGGTCTCCATACCCTGTATGGCCAATAAAAATTCATCCCGGTTCGTCGCTGCCGCCGCGCCGATCTCCATGGTGATGGCGCCGGCTTCGAATAATGCGGACAAATCACGGTTGAATGTCTGCATGCCGTCGCCGGAGCCCGCTTTTACGGCTTCCTCAATGTCGCCCAGCTCCCGGCGGCTTATCAGGCGTTGAATCAGAGGCGTGGCCATCAGAATTTCCATCGCCACGACAGCGCCGTCCCCGGTGCTTTTTGGTAGCAGTCGTTGAGCAATAATGCCGCGCAGTGCCATTGAGAAATCCATAGCGATTTGATCCCGCAGGTGATCCGGAAAATAGTTGATGATCCGTTCTAACGTCTGCGACACATCCACCGTGTGCATCGTGGTGACGACGAGATGGCCGGTCATGGCTGCGGATATCGCGGTCTGTATGGTCTCGATATCTCGGAGTTCGCCGATAAAGATCGCATCGGGGTTTTGCCGCACGACGTAGCGCAGCGAGTCCGCGAAGGTGAGCGTATCGCTGCCGATCTCACGCTGGGTGACAACGCTCTTGAGGTCCTGATGGATGAATTCAATCGGATCCTCGATGGTGACGATATGTTTGGAATATGTGGAATTGATGTAATGCAGCACAGCCGCCATGGTTGTAGACTTGCCGCTGCCGGTCGCACCGGTAATGAGGATCAGCCCGCGCGGGGACTGGGCGATCCGGGCGATGGTGTCGGCATGCCGCAGTTGTGTCAAATCGAGTGCGCCCGAAGGGACCCGTCGCGCGACGAACGAGAGGCGACCTTTCTGGTAATAAAGATTCAGGCGAAAGCGCTCTGTTTCACTCGGCGAAATGCCGATATCCAGGTCGCGCCGCTGCTCGATCAGCTCCGGAATGGCGGGTGGCAAACAGGCAGCAAAGAAGGCGTCCAGGTCCTCATCGGTCACGGTTTCGGCGTCCATCGACTTGACCTCACCGTACACGCGCATCGCCGGCGGTTTGCCCACCGAAACGAAGATGTCCGACGCGTTTTCGCTGTCCATCCGATTCAGCAGGTTGATGATTCTGGTGTTTGCCGGCGTTGTCATGGATTCAGGCTCTCCAGTCTTCGTTCGCACGTCTTGATCGTAGTGGGATTGTCGGATTTCGCAATAGCGTGTTGCAGCACGTCGACGGCCGCAGCCCGGTTCCGTTTGTCCAGGTAGATGTCCACCACGGTCATGACGATGCGGTCGTGGTCTTCGGTCCAGCGTCCCGACCTCAACTCCTCCGCACCGATCTGCAACGCGCGGTCGGGTTCGTCGAGATGCTCATAGAGTGTATTCACCAGCAGTAGCTTTGCTCCGGCTGCGTCCGGCGCCGAAGCGACAATGGCGGTCAAGGCTTCGACTGCCTCCCGGTATTCCCGATTGGCCAACAACCCGCGCACGGCAGAATACTGTTCGCGTGATTTTCCACCGCCAGTCGAAAAAAACAGGCCGCCACTGGAGCCCGCAATGAACTCCAGCAGGTACCGATGCAGGAAGCAAAACGCAAGGATGGCCGGCGCCGGCGCCAGCAGAATCATGCCTTCCTTCAACAGCATAATCGTGAGCAGCACACACGCAATGCCGAGCGTTATTTTTACGGTATCGGAATACATCTCTACCCAGCAGTCTGTAAGTTCGCGCTTCAGCGTGCTTGCGCCGTCCACCGCGAGCTGTGACATCGCGCGAAACCCACACTAAAGTGCGAACTCCAACGC
Source organism: Verrucomicrobiota bacterium (assembly GCA_021772615.1). Taxonomy (GTDB): domain Bacteria; phylum Verrucomicrobiota; class Lentisphaeria; order JABSQK01; family JAJFLO01; genus JAJFLQ01. The sequence goes on from JAJFLQ010000153.1 coordinate 53,143, forward strand.
ACGGCTTCGGCGGTTCGTAAGATCGCGTTTCAGCGTACTCAATCGCAAAAATCCATTTCCGGTTCGTCGGCGGTCGGCCCGTACGTCTTGGGAATCGGTATGTCGCAGAGCCGCATGTACACCGTGAGCTGACCGCGGTGATGGATCAGGTGGCTGAGCACAAACGAGCGAATCACACCTATCTTGGGTACGCCCTCCATCACCGTGCGTCCGCCCGCGACCATTTTCCATGGTGTAAAAAGATCGGCGTCGGATTTCGTCTGCAGGGTGTCGACGGCGATTTTCAGGTTGGTGTCCGCGAGTTCCAGCAATGCCTCCGGCGTTTCGGCGGCCGGCGGCTTGTAATTTTCCATGTCCAATTCGAAAACGTCGAGATCCACGATCTCCTTCATCCACGCTACCGTTTCGACCGTGTGCGCCGCCAGCGCTCCCAGTGCCATCGACTTCTCATGCGGCTTGTACGTCATATGTTCGGGCTTTATCCGCTCGAAATGCCGTCTTGTCGTCGCCATTTCCATGTTCAATTCGAAAACCAGTGCGTCAATCATTGACATCGAACATTCCATCGTACGCTTGCTCCTTTGTTGGTTGCGGCGCATCGCCGTCGCAGCGATTTTCAGCGCTGTTGTCTTGACTCTCGGGGGCAAGGCACATCGACATTGCCCCGTTTATTCTTGAAATATTCCGTATAGTACAACGTGTTTCATGGAATCGCCACAAATTGCAGCAGGTGCGGCCCGGTCGTCGTGGAGGCGAGTGCAATCCCACATTTTCAGGCATCGGCCGGTGGCGAATCAGCTCCCTGCCGAATGCGGCTCCGTGTGAATTCTTTGGGATCTACTGGAATCGTCTGTGATTTCAGTATGTCATTGCAGCACATGGACAATAACGCGTGGAAAGTCGCGCTCCGGAAGGGAGTGATGTCGGTTCATGCGACGGCATGGTTGCGTCTTCAACGACCACGGGCGCCGGCTCAGGAGACCAGTCTGCTCGCCAGGGCAATGGTGTCGTCGGCGTTGTCCGCGGTGCCGTCCGCGCCGATTTCAGTTGACGCATCGGGCGCGACGCGAAAAGGGTAGCCGCCGACCAGTACGTTGATAGCCGCGATATCGTGCTGGTTGCGGATGCGGCGGATCAGTTTGCGCACGGTCGGAAGGTGATAGGGCATTGTCGCGCCGACGCACAGCAGTTCCGCACCGGATTCCCGAATAAGTTTCACTATGGATTCCAGAGGCGTGTCGGCGCCAAGGTAGTACGTATTCCAACCATCCAACTCAAAGAAATCGGCGATCATGCGCACACCGATTTCGTGCGTCTCTCCCGCAACACACGTCGCGATCATGCGGCGACCACTCTTCTCCGTGGCGAACAGGTACGGATACAGTTGCGACATGATCAATTGCGTCGCCGCGGTGCAATAGTGTTCCTGCCCCACAGTAAGCTGGTTTATCTGCCATAAGCGGCCGATTTCGTACTGTGTGGGTTGAAATACCCAGAGATAGATGTCCTTGATACTGGTGCCGTCGGCACACGCTTCCAGGACCAGACGACTGGCGTCGCGCCGATTGGCCGCAAGCAACAGATTCAGGTAATCTCCGGCAAAGTCGGAGAACGGATTAGTAGACTCGATGAATGACGTTTCCAGGCATTCAGGCTGACGCAGGGCGTTCAAGGCCGCGTCGATATAGGTATTGATGCGGCACACCTGAACCGGAGTGAACTGCGCATCGACGGCAATTTTCATGCACTCGAGATCATTTTCGAAGGCGCTCACACCCAGATTCAGCGAAATCATGCGCGCGCGAAACCATTCGCCGTATTCGGTGAACATTCGCTGCTTTCGCAGTCTGACGGCTTCAGAGAGGTACAGGAAGTGATTTTCGGTGCAGTCCGAATCGTCGCCTGTGATCAGGTGTTGACCGTACACGCTATCGTGGCTGGGATAGCGGGCGTCACGGATCGCAGCAGTTGCCGCCGCGAGGTCCCGTCGCTTTACATGGAGCGTGTCGCCAAGATTGGTATAGTCAGCCATCATTCCCTCGCTCGAGATGCATCGTGTTGGGCGCCGCCGACGTGTGTGGAGGTGCGACAGATTCAATTTTTTTCACGTCCACTTGCGTCGACTGCCTGTTGTAAACAGATGTAGGGGGCACCAGTTGAAACAATATGTTGTAAAAATGGCGCATTTGCAAAACTTGCAGTCGCTTATTGTACCGATTATAGTCCGGGTCGTGGAGCGGCTAATAGACTAATAGACGTGGCCGGCGCCACGCTAAGGTGCGGGAGACGGCATCATGACAGCGAAAAAGCAGCGGGATCCGCGGGAATGGGCAGAGTTTCTGTCCGACTATCGTAAGCAGCAGGCACAGAAAAGTCGCGGATACCGTGCGCGGGCGCTGAAGATGTTTCCTCACGTTTGCGGCAGTTGCGGCCGTGAATTCTCCGGGAAGCGCTTGCGCGAGTTGACGGTTCACCACAAAGATCACAATCACGAGAATAATCCTTCAGATGGCAGCAACTGGGAGTTGTTGTGCATCTACTGCCACGACCATGAACACGAGAAATATCACATGAAGGATCGCTTTTCTTCGGCGGACCTGCCATCGTCGTCACCGGGTGTATTTCAGCCGTTTGCGGATCTTGACGCCTTGCTTGACGATGCCGGTGAGGACCCACCGGAGTCGTCGTCTGGCTGACCCCGAATGAATCGCCCTTTTGGCGATTGTGGTTTGTTATTTGATGCGTAATAAATCGAGATTTCCTGTTCGAAGCCGTTTTCGACAGGGTGGTAGGGCTCACTAAACAAACCATGAGACCACACGACAGCATCATTGACACCCGCGCGGCAGCCGACGCCGAACCCGTTCTGCAGTGTCGACATCTTTCCCGACGGTATCAGGATCGCATGGTCTTGAACGACGTGAGTTTGGCAGTGGTACCGGGTGAACGCATCGCGCTGACGGGGCCGTCGGGCTCCGGGAAGAGCACGTTGTTGAATTGTATCAGCGGTATTGACAGGCCGGATGCAGGTTCGATTGTGTTTGACGGCGCCGATCTTGCCGGTTTGTCCGGCGATGAAATCGCCTTGTTGCGTCGTGAACGCATCGGCACCATATTTCAGTTCTTTCACCTGCTTCCAACACTGTCAGTATTTGAGAACATTGCCTTTCCCCTCCAGCTTCTGGGGATGGCGTACCCGCAGCGGCAATTGCGCGTTCAGGGACTACTCAATGATGTCGGCCTGGAACATCGACCCGAGGCCATGCCGGATCAGCTCAGCGGCGGTGAAATGCAGCGCGTTGCCATTGCGCGGGCATTGGCCATCCGGCCGCGGCTGATCCTGGCCGATGAACCTACCGGCAATCTCGACAGCGTTACCGGTGAGATCATACTGGATCTGATCGAACGACTCACAAACCAGCACTGCACGGCCATGATCCTGGTGACGCACAGCGTCGCCGCAGCGCGGATCTGCAGCAGGGTGTTGAGGCTGCGTGATGGTGTGATTTCCACACCATGAACAGCACGCAGCCGACCGCGAAGCGCGCCGATACATCCCGGGGATTGGCATTGCCATATGGTTTGGTTTTCTAAGGTTACCAACGAGATTCGCGTTGTCCTGCTCCTCTGGGGGCGCTTCTCATGGCGTCGCTGGTTACGGTCGCCGGTTGCGACAGTTATCCAGATCGGTATTATCGCTCTCGGCGTGGCCGCAATCGTATCGGTTCGTCTGGCGAATCAGTCGGCCGTCGCCGGATTCTCGTTGTTTACCGAGAGCTTCACCGGCGACAGCGACCTGGTCATTTCGTCGCCGGCCGGCCGGTTGCCCCAGGCCGCGCTGCGGGAGATCCGTGCTGCGTTGGATTTGATCCCGGCCCATCTCTTCGGCGTGGTCGAAACAACCGCGGTACTGGATGCGTCCAGTGAGCATGCCGGAATGGATAACGGCGCCACAGAGTTAACGCAGCTTCAGGTTGTCGGACTGGATCTGCCGGCGTTGCAGAATCTCGCGTATCTGACCTCGGATACCGGCCCGTCGCCGCTTTCCGTCGCCGAAGGTGATGACGGACGTGTTATTCCGCGCAGGACCTGGCGAATGTTGCGTGACGGCTACGGCGTATTCGTCACACAAACAATGGCGGACAAGCTGGAGGTCGCCGCGGACGACCGCATTTCAGTGATCATTCATGACCGTCACATCGAGCTGAATATACTGGGCATTCTCGCCTCTGGAGCTTTTCAGGTGGACATCCCGTCCAATGTCGTGTTGATGGATTTGCCCCAGCTCCAGCAGCTCACCGAGATGAACGGGTGGCTGGACCGCATCGAAGTCCGAGTCGCGCCCGGAGCCGGATCCATACCGAATCTCGCTGCTGCCCGAACGGCATTGGATCGTAGCGCCGCCGATCGTTGGATTGTCGAAACGCCAGACCGGCGGCAGGATGCCGGACGGACCATGACGCGAGCGTTCCGCATGAACCTCACTGCGCTGTCCGGCCTGGTGTTAGTCGTCGGACTAACGTTGATCGTGCAGGCCATGCGGACAGCGGTCGCCCGGCGACGCTCGGAAATCGGCGTGTTGCGATCGCTTGGCGTAACGACTCGGCAGATACAGTGGATGTGGTGCGCGGAATCGTGCATTCTCGGTATCGCCGGCAGCACGCTTGGTGTTGGCATCGGTGTCGTCGGTGCACACCTTGCAGTAGGCTTCGTTTCACGAACCGTGAATGCGCTGTATCATGCGACGACCACGGACGCCGCGGTCGTGCACCCCGCCGAGTGCGCTGCGGTGTTTGCGCTCGGCGTTGTTGCCAGCGTCGTGGCAGGTATTGTGCCCGCGCGCACAGCGGCGGCGACACCGCCGGCGCAGGTGCTTCGCAACCCGTCTCCCGGCATCGGCAGTACATCCATGGCGCCGACGCTTGCCGGTCTCTTCCTTGTCGGCTGCGGGATCGCATTGTATCCGCTGCCGCCGCTCATACTCGATGACGGCGTTCGTTTTCCGCTTGCCGGATTTGTCGTGATGTTGCTCTGGGTGGCGGGGATGAGTTCAGATCTCTTGACATAGCGTGAGATTTAATTTCCTATGCGGCGATGTCAAATTTCATTCGCAAGTGAGTGCCAGGGTAGTGGGCTTTGATCGCGGTGAGTTCATGGCAAAGACGTTCGAGCATTTGTGTTCGTTTG
>JAJFLQ010000154.1 GCA_021772615.1 Verrucomicrobiota bacterium
ATACTGGTTGGCCTTTTTTACCTCCACACTACACTCCCTCTCGCGTGCGTGCGCGCGCTCCCAAGAAAACAGAAACAAATATTGGACACTATTTGAAAAAAATCCCCTTCAAACGCAGGTCTATGGGAGGAGTTCTGAACCTGCGTAGTGAGCCGGATCGCCGGCGGCATTGACTTCGAACTCATAAAAGCCTGTCGTGAGCCCGCGGATAACAGCCGCGCCATTCCCATTCGACGCCGTGGCTTCGGTGCGAACAGAACCACCGCCGACGGCACTGAGGTATTGTCTTGCTACGATCGGGAAATCAACCAGTTCCACGTAACTGGTCGTGTCGGCAATCTGAAAATAAAGGTCGAAAACGTTAGCGTCCGGGCCGCCCGGTAGGTCGACTCGAGGCGTCATTCGGAAATGCTCGGTCTTGCGCGGTACATCTTGTGTGAACGTAATGGTTTCGTCGACGTACGCGGGGTGCTTGGCGGTGGCGGTGTAAACCGTGGATGCAACTGCCTCATCCGTTTCAAAGAATCCGAACGGGTCTGCTAAAACTAGGATATCCGGAGTCTCGGCATCCGGCGTAAGCCGCAGCTCGACAATAGCGCCTTCGAGCGGTATGTCCGTAAGATCATCGACAACCTGCCCGCGGAAAACATCTGCTTGTAACGGTACTGTGCACACGACGGCCGAAGCCAGCGCAATAAGGATTCGAGCACGACGGTAACCACATGACCAAAATAAGTGCTGCATATCCTCTCTCCCTTTTTAGGTTGGGCTGTCGATACAAAACGGACAGTAGACGCACTGTACTGTATTCCCAATATTCCGAAATATCGCTAACAATGACCGCAAAGCTGACGAACCATCACAAGCTTCGGATGACATCAGCATTGCTGGTCCAAAAAATGGCAAAACGTTAGGTGTGGCAGAAGCCACGGGCATACAAAGTGGCGGGTCTTCCTTGTGTCCTTCTGGAGGGCACCTGCTATTATCGCGAATTCGGCAATTTTGACTTCGAACCGAAACAGTGGGCTTCGTGCCTGTTGAAAAGAAAGCGTATAAGCTGAAGATTCATGGCAAGCTGAAGCAACTTAAACGGCAACGTAATCTGCCCGAGGTTCACATCTTGAGTCGGCTGCGCGTGTCTTGCGCCCTTTATGATCTGCCGATATCATCGAATATTATTCGGCCCGTTGGAAGATTGAAAGCGCCGTCATCCCGCAGGCGCGGGACAAACACGAGACCGGCGCTATCGACAGCCAATGTCGCAACGAAAACGCCGTCGAAAATCATTTCTCAGGGGTTTGCCCGGAATCACTCAAACCCGCGATAAAAATCATCCGCCGCCAGCTTTTTAAACGGTCGGCAGAACTGAAATTTTGCCAGAATGGGAAACGTTCAGACACAGAAGACGTCAGGTTTACAGGTGCAATCGTCTCTATTCGAACACGTTCGATGCCGCCGCATAGCACTCACCATTTCGACATGCACCCAACATGAGGAGTGGGTTACCAAAGCGTCTTGATCGGGTACTGTGAAATGGCGTCATCAGGGGTCAAAATTTCCATTCCTGTCACAATGCCTTGGCATACAAGCATGCGGTCGAATGGATCTCTGTGATAATCCGGTAGCTTGGGTAAATAGAGCGTGGCTTCTTCGTCGAGCGAGAGTGAGTGAATATGGTGCGTGTCGCGTATCGCCGGTATGTATCGCTCCGGAGACAAGGGAAGACGCAACCGTCCCAGCCGATACTTTACAGAGATTTCCCATGACGACACGGAACTCAGATAAATGTCGTGTTCAGGAGATCTGATGCGCTGCCTGGCTTGGGTTGACAGGCTCGGACTGTCAATGCAATACCAAAGAAACGTACATGTATCAAGCAAATATGCCGGGTTCGTCATTGTGGATTTGCAAAACCATCCAGAACGTCGTCCGGGAGCGCATCGAAAAATGTCGCATCGACTTCGAATCGTCCTTTTTCAAGACCTACTGGACGTGGATCCGATTCTTTTTGAGTGATCGCGCGCACTTCCGCGACGGGCACATTGCGTTTGCATAACAGAATGCCACCAGATTTGTCAATTTGGTCCAGGTACCGCGATAGATGCGTCTTTGCTTCGTGGATGTTGAGCCGAATCATAACTATAGTGTAAACTAAGTATCGAGTTTAATCAAGAGATCATGATCTTGCGTATGGCTGATCTCTGTCGAGCGTCTGCCCCATCATACTCTGGACAACCGCTGCCGACATACCGATCAAGATGAATCCGATGTTGTCTTCTTCAAGGGCTGCCTGCATTTGCAAACAACCTTAATGGGCGACCCTAATAGTCGGCCAGAACGTGCCGCTATCGTTCGTATCGCGAACGGATTTCAGGATTAACTTCTGGCGCACGTAAACGGTGCTGAAAATTTGTCGTCGAGATGGGCGACGCCGGCGGCGGCACTATTGATGGAGGGCGATCGTGATTCGTGAAGTCAGGAACGAGCCATCAATGCTGTCCGGGTTAAAACCTGGTTGCAAGAATGTTCCATGCGTACCATTGTCGATGACAACACGTACTACTTACAGTAATTCGACAACATCGGGATGGAGACTAATGGAAACGGCCGTTAAGCCGATCGGAAGTTGCCAAGAGTATGGAAACGCCCCCCGGGGGTGAGAAGCAGACTGAAAATTTGCTCAGGAAGTGAGAACTCTGAAGATCCCAATGCCCGGAGGATGACCGCTCACACGCACTTGCGGCGCTTTGAAAAAGCCGTTGGCCGGCAGCGCTGAAAACTCCCTGCACAGCTGCTGATATATCCGCTGCGCGGAACCATCGATGTGGTCGCCCGGCACATCACGCAGATGAAGCGCTGCACCCATGCCCGAGCAACCTTGCGCCAATAGCTGCCGTGCCGATGAAAATGTCTGCCGCCGCGCGGACAAGTCGCTGGTTTGGCTTGATGCACCGATTCCCCCAGATATGATAGAACCATCAAGACCCCTGTCATTGTCTGCTCCTGTTACGCTTCGTAACTCAACCGGTACAGCATGATCGGGGACAACCTTGAAAATCTCGTGTATTCGGCAATAGTATTACGGGTGGTATGGTTCGTTGTGAATTATAACAAGCAGGAGGTCAAGCAATGAGCAGATTCACGGTCGCGCTTTTCACAGGAATGTTTTTGGGCAATATGAACGTTGAGGCAGGTGCCGTCTGGTCTGCGGTTGACGACTTTTCAACCACTACAAATACGGTGGCATCGACCTGGTCCTACCGGGCCGCGAACGATGTTGTGCGTGATGGCGACTACCAATTGATACCTACATTCGGCGAATCATTTTCCGCGTGGGATCCATCAACTTCTTTTTGGCACCATCCATCGACCTATCCGACAGTGGGTGTAAACAATAGTGGAAATCCAATAAATTGGATCGGAACGGCGAGTCCTTTTGTCTGGCCGGACGGTACAATATGGATGCATCCTTCCAACACCCCGGGTCTCGCGGTCGTGAGTTGGCTGAGTCCGTCAGATATGACGGTCGATGTTGATTTTACATTTGCAGATATGGATCCGAATGGATTAGGCAATGGAGGAGACGGAATCAACTGGTTCGTCGATCTCAATGATGCATCAGGACTATTGGCTTCCGGATTTATTCCCGAGGCCGGGGGTAGTACGGGGGTTTTGAGTCTGGCGAATCTGTCGCTGAACGCCGGCGATAGAATTAACTTCATCGTCGATCCGAACGGTAATTTCAGTTTCGATTCAACTGCACTTCAGGCGACAATTTCGGAAGTCGAGATTGTGCCTGAACCGTCCACCGCCGTACTTGTCCTTTGCGGACTGATTGGCCTTGGCGTCATCAGGGGCAAACGAAGTAGGATCTCTTACAAAGGACTGTCCTGAATTTGTTAAAGGTGTGCCCCGAATCCCAGCGTGAAAGACTTGTGATCTGCCATACGCCTACCACATGGTGTCGACGTGGGGAAAATCAATTATTTTCCGGTCGGCAGTAATGACAACGAATTTTCTAAGGCGAGCTGTCGCAGTGATAATCCGATCAGCGGGATCCGGATGAAACGGGTCCGGAAGGCTATACGCTTCCTCGATGATCTCCAGATCGATCGGTAGGCATTCCCAACCGTTTGCGTCGATGTAAAAGCGAAACCATTGTTTCCAATGTCGGTCCAATTTAATTCGACCTCTCTCCACCGCGCATGCCAATTCCGCACAACTGATCGCAGATACATATACCGCGGTTCCCGGGTCGGTAACAAGGGAGCGGACCTTTTTACTCAGTTTTTCAGGCATCGCAACCGACCAAATTATTGAACAGGTGTCGAGAAGCACGTTCATTGAGGCTCAATCGAAGGAACTTTCTGTAACATTAACCACGAATCGACGGGTATAAGCGGTTCTGTTAAATCGCCATCGACGATCACAGAATTCCGACCACAACCCAATTTCGTACGGTTTCTCACGGTTTTCCTGATTGGCCTTATTTCAGCAACAGGGATGTTTCGTCGACAAACCTGAATTTCACTACCCTCTTCGACTTTGCTAATCATGTCACTAAAGTGATTCTTTAAATCGGCTATATTTTTTTTAATCATGTCTATATACTAGGCTATATACATGGCCAAGTCAAATTACTGATTCTCGTGGTCAATATTGGACACCGTAGGGAAATCTATCGCAGATGACAAAGTAACGAGACAACTTGCGGGCGTTTGAGTTGGTTGGCCTGAATTGCTCGGCTCTGTTGCGGTAATAAAGACGACCGCCGTGGCGTCGTCGAGGTTGGTTGCTTGCGTATTACGACTTTCATATATCAATAGTTTACGGCGCTGGCTGACACAATCCGTAATGTTAAAGCGGCGTCGAGCCGCCGCACTCCAAAGATTTGCACCACAAATCCGGGCCGTTCTTAGTTTAGGCCTCGTGTCATCGTACATCTCGAAGCTGATAAATTGCGGTCGTAGCTGGCGCAGGGCGAAAAAGCCAAGTTTCAAGCCTTGAGTGACAAGTTCGACAATTTAGCGCTTGCGGGCGTTGCCCCGGGATTTTTTAATGAGATAAAGTCTAATATAAGACTTGACCCAGCGGCGCTTCGAATGGCACTAACTTTATTTTTGGCGGACTTGATCTCATGGTCTTTCTGACTATGATATCTGACTATGAATAAATGGAAGATATCAGAGGCGAAGGCGAAACTATCCGAAATAATCGAATGTGGGCATCGTGAACCTCAAATAATCGTTAATCGCGACAAACCCGTTGCTGTACTGGTTAGTATTGAAGATTTCACCAAATTCGAGGAGCTTCAACAGAAATCCCGCAAGCCATCCGTACGGGACCTGTTGCTTGAACTCAGGAAAATTAACCAGCAGGAAGGCGACCTTGAATTGCGTCCGCGGCAGGATCGGCTGGTGTCACTCCTGGAAGACGAATGATGTCGAAATGGCTTTGCGACACCAATGTCGTCAGTGAATTAATGCGTCGATCACCAAATCCGTATGTGGTTGAGTGGGCGTCTGCACAGGATCACTTTAACTTGAGCGTTATCACTGTGGAAGAGATTTCTTGCGGCCTGGAGCAAAAACAACTCACGAAGAAAAAAGCCTGGTTCGACAGGTTTATGGGCTATCGCTGTTCTATCATTTCTACTGATGAGAGCATTGCGACGCGTGCCGGACAGGAACGTGGGCGATTTCTCCGTTTAGGGGCTGTGAGGACTCAGGCGGACATACTGATCGCCGCAACAGCCTGGAAATACAATCTCACTGTAGTTACCCGGAACACGAGAGATTTCACAGGTTGCGGAATTCCATTGCTGGATCCCTTCGAGAGAGCCGGCAGCTGACGGAAACGTAACTCCGGTGGCGTGACGCCGCTTTCAGGTGGAGCGGGAGCGGCGAGGTTTGTTGCTTACGCATTACGATTCTTGAATATCAATAGTTTACGGCGCTGGCTGACACAATCCGTAATCTTAGAGCGGCGTCGAGCCGCCGCACTCCAAAGTGTAGAACGGGCTCCGGACTAGTGTGCGGAAGATATACGTCGCGGGGGGAGTTTTAAGGGCGCGATGAAAATTCAGACTACTTCGCCGGAATTCAACGATTAAGCGATGGTTTTCCGGCAGGAAAGCGGAATCCTGTCCAACTGATACGATAATTGCATGCCGAATTCACTTCGGTTCAAAAAGGTCTTGGGAGCAAGTAAGCCTCGTTGCTGAAATTCCAAAGGACACTTTACGATGTCATGGTGCAGCAACCGCAGTCCGAATGCGCCCTCCTGGGCCAGTAATATATCCCTAAATGCCTGCGCCAACGTCAACGCCGCCCTGGTTAATAGACTGGTTTCTCCCACCTGAGCGCCAAGGATGATCGGCAGTTTCAGGTCCCGTGCCACACGGGCCACCTCTAAGGCACGCAGTAAGCCGCCCATCTTGGAGATGCGGATATTGATAATGAATGATGCGGCACTTTCTTGAATGGCAGGGAAATGCGATCGATTTCGGAAACTCTCGTCGAGAATGATCGTCGTTCGCGTCGCTTCTCCTACTTCTTTTAGGTCCCGGAACTGCATGGCCGTTAGCGGTTCTTCAATGCCGAACAGGGGGGCTTCCAGCCCTTTGAAATAGTCGATAGCGACGTCGCGATTCCGCCAAAGGTTGTTGGCATCGACTCGGACTCTCGCCTTTCTCGGTCCTTTTTCCTGAAGGAACATTATTCTGCGGCGGTCATCCGCCGGCGTTCCGGAAATCTTCAATTTGAAGTCGTCAAAATCCATGGCGAAATATCGATTCGCCTGAACAATAAATTTGTCCCAGGAACTGTCTCCCACCACAGCGGTGTACTGAAAGCTTCCTGCGAGCGGCGGCAAACCGAGTAGTGTCTCCAAAGATTGTTTCTTTTCCTTGGCGATTAAATCCAACAACGCCAGCTCAATGGCACACCAGGCGGCTGGATGGGTGTCGATGAGCGCTTCATGGTCCCGCACGAAATCCGTCAGCGATTCGAGCGAGTCGATTTTCGACAATAGAAATTTCCGCTGAGCGGTGAAAAAGGCCTTGGCCGATTCGATGGTCTCGCCGGTGACGTACTCCCTTGGGCACCCCTCTCCTAATCCAATGGCGCCGCTGGTCGACCGTGCCGTTACGACGACAGCCTGAGTTATCGTGCGCTCGGCGCTGCTGTGTTTGAAACTTACATTGAAGGGGATCTGGAGATTGATTAAGGACAGCTCCGTAAGTGTCATCTCTTGTCGTCTCCCACGTGGGAACGAAAATCGAAAACGCAGTCCCGGTCATATTCAAGTACGATTGTTTTGAATTGGCTCTCGCGTTGACCCGTCTCCAGGCATGTCGTCTTGAAGTGCTCAAAGCTCCCCGGGCGCAAGGAAAAAACTTTTGCCGGTTTCAACCTGTTACTCTCCCGTTTGGTACGATATTCCAAATTCAACACGCCGAGCTGCTCATCCAGCAACGCAGCGATTTTTTCGACCGCCACCTCGGTTCGGTCGTCCAACTCTAAATATAACGCGTAGCCGGAATCGGTTTCGTTGGCCAGCATCTTGTAAAAGCGAAAACGACAGCCGCAGAATTCTTCTACGGCCTGCATGGCCAGAATGACCTGGCTTTCGTATAATTTTTCTCCGGTTATGTTCGTTACTCCCCTTCCTTTCTGGGAGAATCTTAACGTGGGCGTATTCTGAAACTTGCCGGTGACGGTCACGATATCATTCATATTATATCTGTACAGACCGGCTTTCGTCGTGACGATCAGGTAATATTCCTGCCCCTCATTCAGTTGCTCGATGGTCAGAAAGTGTCTATTGTTCTGCTCCCATTTCTCCTTCTCCACGAATTCGAAAAAATTCTCGCATATGGTCGGCAAACCGGCATTGGTTGTCGGATCGATGGTGATGGTTCCTTGAAACTCACTCGACAAGTATCCTGGCTCAACCACCATGATATCCTGTGGTAATTTTGGCAAAAGGCTGCCAAGTGCAATACCGCAACTGCCGCCTGTCCACGTGACCAGAATCTTTAGATACGGCCACAGGTGTGAGAAATCGACCGACGCTTCCGCGGTGAACGTCTGCTCCAATTCCGCGGCGCGTTTCGGATTGGGTTCAACCTTTTGCAGAAGCTTCGACGCGATAGCCGGTTCCATTTTTTCCAATCTGGAAATGGTGCCGTTTCGGATATCGCTGAGCAGCGATTCCCACTGCGCATGTACCACTTCCAGCAAGCGATGAAAGGTAGACGGGTTAGCACTCGCCAGATAGGTAATGTTCTTCTCGGCGAGGGCGAATCGGACAATGGCGTAGTATTTGGTGTTGTAATCTTTAATCTCGAAAATCTCGGCGGGTAGGATATATTTGTCGCGGACGACTTTGGGCATGCTCCGGTGAATCATGCCCGACGCGGATCCGAACGGAATGCCGCTTTCCCGAAAGCCCTCGGTCAGCGGACTCACGAGAGCCAGGAGTTTTCCCGAAAAAACTTCAGGCCTGGCCCGGTGCTGGATATATGAAAAGATCCGTTGATTCCGCTTCAAATCGCAAATCGTTTCCGCCATCACGGGTATATATTTGGGCCGCCCCGTGGTGCCGCTGGTCTCATTGTACATCACCGGCGTGTCCGCGTGAATAACGGATTCGCCGCTCTTTTCCTGATTTTCAAAGTAGGGCCGCAACTGTTCGTAATCATGTACCGGCACCAAATCTTTGAACTGCTTGTAGCTTGTGATCGTTTCGAAAGAATGTTCTTTTCCGAAATGCGTATTCCTGTTTTTGCGCAGGATTTCCAGAAGCAGGTCTTCCTGGACCCGCCGCGGCGTGCGGGCGCTGCGTACGTATGGTGCGTAGTGCTGAAAACGGATTCGAACCATCTCCAGCTGCAATAGCCCCTTGATGGCGATATCCCTATAATCGAGTAGAGGGACAGGCTGCTTGTCGATATTGCCGGCGAAAGGTGTTTTCAGTTGCGAATTGAAATCCAGGGGATAGCTCTCGTTGACCAAACCCAATTCATGCACCAAGCGGTTTTTGGGGAAAAAGTAGGTCCCAAAAAGAATGTCCCAGATGATGATATTGTTACCGTAATTGGCATTCGATTCCTCAATCAAACGCGAATGGTGCCAGCGGTGCAGCTCCGGGCCGCTGATGATGTAGTTCAGGAAGCCGAATCGCAGCTCGATGTTGCAATGTTGAAAAAAACCATTCACGGCATAGAAAACAAAATAGAGAGCCAGGACCTCTTCCCCTACGCCGAAGACAATGAACGGCATGGCATCAACGAGGAACTGAAGGCTTTTCTCGATGGGATGGAATCGGCCGACATTCAACCAGTAGAGCTTCTTGGGCGAATGGTGGACCGCGTGAAGTTTCCATAAGACTCGGTTTTCGTGGGCTAGCTTGTGTAGCCAATAACGAAAAAAATCGGCGATTAGGATCATGAGCACCGTTTGCATGCCAATGGGCCAGGAATGGGGCCAAAATCCGGTTACCGCTAATTGATAGTACGCGAACACCCTTACAATGGAAACAGCGACCAGAAAACTCAGAAACTTCGGCAGTATCATTTGCACGGTCACGCCGAAGAGGAGGTCGTTTCCGACATCCTGCTTGTTGGGAATCCAATTTTGAACGTGCGGATTATAGAGTTCCAGGAAAGTAATCAGTGCCGCTCCGAACAACACCGGAACATAGGTATAGGCGAAGAGAGCCAACCCGAGAGCTTTCAAGATCAGAAAAAGGCTTATGCAGCTGATGATGACGATCGGATACGCTGTCCACGTCAGGGTATTTTTAATGGTCAGAGTACGCATGGGTCTTGTGGTACCAGCCGAGCAGTAGTAAATACGAGGCCAAGACGTAATGAAACGCGGTTGATAGATAATTGCTAAACCAGCGGGACT
>JAJFLQ010000155.1 GCA_021772615.1 Verrucomicrobiota bacterium
ATACTGGTTGGCCTTTTTTACCTCCACACTACACTCCCTCTCGCGTGCGTGCGCGCGCTCCCAAGAAAACAGAAACAAATATTGGACACTATTTGAAAAAAATCCCCTTCAAACGCAGGTCTATGGGAGGAGTTCTGAACCCGTCGTTTTGGTGGTCTGAGAGGTCCGTACCGGTTCCGCGAAGTAGGTAGCATCAGGCATTGCTGTCTGTGTTCCCGGCGATCAGCGTGACAAACACAGACAGGAATGTCTATGCGACTCAGCAGCGACGGCGATGATACGCGTACAACGCGTTATTGTGTGCGGTCGATGTAGCGCTGGAGCGTCTGCGCGACTACGCGCACGTGGGGCTCGTGGAGCAACGACACGTGGTCGCCGGAAATGTCGACGACGTCAATCGGGCCGGTGGACAGCCGCTCCCACCCCAGTGTCGACCCGGTTACGCGCCCGACACCGGCTTGACGCGCGCGGAACACGATAATGGGACCGTCGTACGTTCCGGGATTGTACGCAGCCGCGGCGGCCCAGCAGGCCTCCCGAACATTCCACAATGTACGGGGCATCTCTACCTGCCGATCGATCTGGCGATTCACCCGAAAACGCCAGATCCGATTCCGGATTCGGCGCCGTATCTCCTGCGAACGCCGGCGCACATGAGCGATCGCCGCGGATGGACGCCGCATAAACATGCGTTCGAAATGGTACACGGACCGCTGCCTGACGGACGTTAATCGACGATTTTTCCGTTCGACCCTGGTCAGACGATCCAGATGCCTTGGGGCATCGGTGTCGAAGAATGCAAGGACCGGCGCCATCTCGCCAGCCGACGATAGTTGGCGCGCCATTTCATAGCATACCGTACCGCCGAACGAATGGCCGCACAACAGGTACGGACCGTGTGGTGCGACAGTCTTGATCTCGGCGATGTAATGCGTTGCCATCGCTTCGACGGTTGTGAGCGGGGCGCGTGTTCCATCCATGCCGACGGCCTGCAGCCCACAAACCGGCTGGCCGCGGCGCAGCCGCGATGCAAGCGGATGGTACCCTACAATGTTGCCGGCAACGCCGTGCACGCAAAACAACGGCGGCCCCGAGCCGGATGCGATTGGTACCAGCGCGCGCCAGCGGAAATCAATGTCCTGTTCAATCCGGTCAGCAAACAGCCGAATCGTGGGCGCCTCAAGAATAAGCGCCAGCGGCAATGGCTTGCCAAAACGTTCTCTGACGATGTTGAAAACGCGCATGATCTGAAACGAGTTCGCACCCAGATCAAACACATTATCATCGATACCAACCGATCGCGCCATCACATCCGACCAGATTCTCTGCAGTTGCCATTCGAG
Source organism: Verrucomicrobiota bacterium (assembly GCA_021772615.1). Classification (GTDB taxonomy): domain Bacteria; phylum Verrucomicrobiota; class Lentisphaeria; order JABSQK01; family JAJFLO01; genus JAJFLQ01. The sequence goes on from JAJFLQ010000155.1 coordinate 1,344, forward strand.
CGTATTGGAATGAGGGGCCGATGCTTCGACATCCTCAGCAGGTGCAGTCGTCGGTGAGGGTGACGGTGACGGGAGTGGTCTGATATCGCGTGGCGATGCTAGCGTGTCCACGGCAAGCATCCGGTGTTGCGGCAACTGTGCCAACACGTCGTTGAATGCCTGCAGATACGAATCAACCGTCTCGTCACTGAACTCCCGTTCCGGGTATTCCACTATCAGGGTGACCTGGTGTCGCCCCATTCGGAAAGCCAACGTCATGTCGAAATCGACAATGCCGCGCATTTTTTCAAGGCGCTTGATGCGTACGGCGTCCAATGCCGGTAGAGCGTATTTCTGCATGGTTACCAACATGCGTTGCAGAGGAATCTGCCGCAGCTCCTGAAGCTCCGAAAGCCGCTCCAGAGGCAGGATTGGCGGAGCCGCGGTGGTCGTCATCTCGGTCTGAAGGGCCTGTAGAAATTGATTGATCGTCGTCGCGCCGTCAATCCGGCTTCGAACCGTCACAATTTCGTTGACGTATCCGATCAACGCAAGTAGATCCGGATGCTCCCGTGCCGCAACCGGTATACAGACGAGGATGTCGCGACATCCGGTCAGGTGATAGACCAATATTTTGAATCCAGCCAGCAAGACGGTAAAGAGCGATACACCGGCGTCCGCACTCAGTTCGCGCAAATTCGAGATCAAGGCGTTGTCCAGTCTTACGGTCCGGCGATTGCCCTTGCGGCTGCCGGAGCGGACACCGGGTTTGTGACCGGGTAGCGGCGGAAATGCCTGTACGTCGGTCAGACGTTCCCTCCATTCATCCAGCTTTGATTCCGCCGCCGCCAGACTCCGATCGCGCCATGACACGAAATCGACGTAGCGCACGGTTTTTCGCTCGTGTCGCGCCGGAAGACCGCGCAACAGGAGGTTGTAGATGACGCTGACGCGCTTAAACAAGACATCAATCGACCACGCATCAGCGATGATATGGTGGATAGCGAGTACGACGGCATGGCGGTCGGCATTCTTCCTTATGCAGCAGACTCGCCACGGTGGTTCGCGCTCAAGCGGTAGCGGATAGTCGTTGATCGTGGTGACCAACTGTCCGATGAGCCTATCCGCGACCGCTTCGGGAGATCGAGAAATGTCTACAACCGCAATGTCTACCGAAAATTCATGTTGAATCTTCTGGCGCACCTCATTCTTGTGTTGCTGGAAGACTGTGCGTAGCGCATCCTGTTCGGCCTGTACCACGGCGAATGCGAAATGCAATGCAGGTATACGAAGCGGTCCCGCGACTTCCATCGCGGAACACAAGTGGAAGCGATTTCGGGCGTGTGTGAGCTGCTGCGCGTTCCAAAGGCGTAGTTGGGCCGATGACAGTGGGTACGAATCGACGACAGGAACCGAGGGAATGGCGTCACCTGCAGGTCCACATGGCAGGTGACCGGCGCCGCAAAGTTTGAGCAATTCCGGTTTGAACCGTCGAAGCTGTTCCCGAATCGCTGCCGTCACGGCGCCGGCAGGGGCGCGAAAGCGCAAATTATCGTTCTCAACCGATACCTGGATCTTACGCTCCGCCAGTTCGCCAAGCAGCTCCTGCAATGTCAAATCACAAACTCCTCAACGTCGTTGTCTTCAATCGCTGCCGGGTCCGCTTCCCTCACGAATTTGCCGAGAATCTGCTCGGCAAGGAAATCCCGCAGGCCGCCGACCGACTTCAGTTCAAATAGCTGCGGTGCGGTCACGCGAATACCGACCGCCTGGTCAATCGCATGCCTCAGCTCGATAGCGGTAAGTGAATCGATTCCGATCGACCGCAAGGCTTTGTCCGGCGCGATCGAATCCGGTGCGACGCCGACGTGTTTCGACACCAGTTGTACCAGGAACGCTTCAAGGGCGGCCGACAACGCATCCGCACTCATGTCGGGACGCAACAACGGTTTGTGTGAAGGAGGTGTTTTTCTGCCGCTGTCGTCGGAGTTCGTCGTGCACAGATCTGCAAGAATGTCGCGATGCGATCCCGGGAGGTGCTGCCGAAACCTATCCCAGTCAATATGGCAGGCGATAAGATGAGAGGCGCCCGTTGTAACGGCCAATTCGAATATCTCCGCTCCGATTTTGGTCGGCATCGCCCGCCCGCCGGTGAGCTTTCGCCGGTCGGCCAGGTATTCGGTTGCCGCCATACCGACCTCATCCCATGCGCCCCAGTTAATACTGGTCGCCGCCAGGCCCAACGTCTGCCTGTATTGTGCCAGGGAATCCATGTACGCATTGGCGGCCGCATATGCAGCCTGGCCGGGATTGCCAAAGATCGCGGCAGTCGAAGAGAAGAGGACGAACCAGTCCAGGTCGAGTCTGCTTGTGAGTTCATGCAGGTTCCGACTGCCATGAATCTTCGCTGCACTGACGCGTTCGAAGTGTTTGGCGCCAACATCGGATATCAATGCGTCATCAAGCACACCGGCTGCATGTGCAATACCGCGAAGCGGCGGCAAGGTCCGCTCGATCTCCGCGACCAGGGCCTGCGCCTGCGCAAAATCCGAGATGTCCCCGTACATCGTGTACAGGTGCACGTCGTTTCCTACCGTCTTGCGAAGGTCGTCAAGCATGCTGCTCGGCGCCGCCGAACGTCCGTTCAATACGAGATGTCGCGCGCCGGCTGCCGCCATTCGCGGAATCAGCACACGACCAAGACCGCCGAATGCGCCGGTAACCAGATAGGCGCCGTTCGGGTCGAAACGCCGCGCACCTCCGTCGGGTCGGGTGAACGTCACGACGATCTTGCCGATATGCCGCGCACGCGACATATGCCTGAAGGCGTCAACCACCGATTCCGCCGGGAAACAACGGATGGGACTGAGCCGGAGCGCACCGTCGACCAGTCCGCCGGCGATATCTGTGAACATGTCGGCAAACAAGGATGGCTCGGATTCGAGAACCGCGCCGAGATCAAAGTGATGGAATTCGCCGCTGGGTCTGACTTGCGCGAACCGCGCACGATCCCAAATCCCAGTCTTGCCGATTTCAATGAAGCAGCCGTCGCTCGCGAGTACGCGTACGCTCTCGTTGATAAAGTCGCCCGCGAGCGAATTCAGGACGACATTGACGCCGTCGCCGTTGGTCGAGTCCAAGACCTGTGTCGCGAAATCGAGATCGCGGGAGTTCATGACATGATGCGCTCCGATTGACTGTACGTACCGCCACTTGGGGCTGCTCGCTGTCGCGAATATCTCAGCTCCGGCCATACGCGCCAGCTGAACGGCCGCGCTGCCAACGCCTCCGGACGCTGCGTGGATCAGGACGCGGGCGCCCGGACCAATCTTTGCCAGATTGATCAACGCGTGGTATGCTGTCATGAACGCGACAGGCACAGACGCGGCCTGGGCAAATGTCAGGTCGCCGGGGATTTTGGCGGCGAATGTTTCGGACACATTTACGTACGACGCAAAACAGCCACTCGCCCGCGCCACGACAGGATCGCCTACCGAGAGTGTCCCGACACCCGGACCTGTTGCGATCACAATGCCGGCGCATTCGAAGCCCAGCGGACCGGCATCGCCAGGATATTGCCCCAGCGCATTCAGGACGTCACGAAAGTTCAGACCGACTGCAACGACCCGAATGCGAATGTCGTCTGCCTGCGGATCGTCGTCGTGCGCTTCCACGAAATGCAGGGAATCAAGCGATCCGGAACGCCCGATACGCAACGCGACTGGTTCCGTGTGGATCTGCCGGTTAAGAGTCGCGAAATCCCGATAGTCTACAATTTTCCGCTCGTACAGGTTGCTGTTCCGGCACAACAATTCCGTGGCGCCCGTCGGTGTGCGTAGCAGGTCCGGTACAAGATCCGCCGTGTCTTCGGCTGCCGTCTCCGGATCGACGTCGAGCAGGCGCAGGCCCAGTTCCGGGTGCTCGCGAGCTGCAACGCGTGCAATACCCCAAAGCGGCGCCTGCTCCGGCGCTACATTCAGCTGCTCAGATGATTGGCGCTGGGCGCCGCGACTGACGAAGCAGCACCGAAACTGTCGTGATCCGATTACGCGAAGAATCGCCTGAATAACCCGTACCGGTGCGTGCATCGTCAGTAACGCCGCGCGAGCTGCGTCACCGGACGTCGCAGGAGCGTAGGCGGGTACGTCCAGCGCCCAACAGTAAACCACGCCTGTTAAGTCCGTATGGCCCTGTAACATACCGTCGAGATCGGCAGAAAACGTACTGATATCGTCCGGCGTGATGACGGTGTATTCCTCGGCGTCCGGGGCGCCGTTGCTGCTGGTCGTGATGATCGCGACCCTGGCGCCACGCTGTCGCATCGCCCGAGCAACCGTGTGACCGAATCCCAAACGGTCTGCAAATACAATCCAGCATCCATCAAGCCGGTCGTCAGTGCAAGCGAGACCTTGTGGCATAACGCGCCATTCCTGACGAAAACAATAAGCGCCTGAATCACTGGGCGTGGAAAGAAAACGTTCAGGTTCCACTTGTCTCAGGCGTAAGCCTGAGACCTCGAGCAGACGCCGGCCGGTGGGGTCAGTGATCGTATAGTCGACTGTCCGTAATTCGGGTGTGTCCGGAGTGCGAAGCTCCGCCAGACACCACAATTCTTCAGAGGGCGGTCCGTAATAACGAACCCGGTCGCAGAATGCAGGCAGATACAAGTGTGCGTCGTCTTGAACAGTGAAGGCTCCTGCCGGATGGAGACATGCATCCGCAATGGCCGGATGCCAGTAGTAGCTCCGCGCATCCGTTGTCGGTAGCGGTGAAATGCGACCGAGCGCGGCGTTTTGGGAACGCCATAATCCATTCAGACCAAGAAACTGCCCACCGTGGTCCAGGCCGGCTTTGATGCGTTGCTTGCGAAATGCCTCCAGCGAGATGGCCTCCTGCAGGCGTTTGCGCGTTGCTGCGAGATCCACCGGATCACCGGGCTCGGCAACGTCCATGTCGGTGGCCCGCGCTGTGACATGAAGCGTCCATGCTCCGCGCGGTTGCTCGTCTGTATCGGCTCGGCTGTGAATTTCAATCGTATGATCGCAACCGTCTCTTTGCACGATGACCTGAACGATGTGGACATCGTTCGGTTCAGAGAAAAAGAGTGGACGAAGAAGGGTGACATCGCGAATCTCCGATGTCGCCTCGCGAACGTGCCCAGCCGCGGCGAACGCCATTTCCAGGAAACCTGTTGCCGGGAAAACCGCGCGATCCGCGACTCGATGACCCGCAAGCCACGGCAGGTCTTCCAGCGAAAGTACTGTCTCGAATACGGCGTCGGCGAGAGGCGAATCCAGGCGGGTGCGGAGCAGGGGATTCCCTGAACGCTCGCCGTTGGTAACAACGTCGTTGCCTACCTGCGTGACGACGCGTTCGATCCAATGCCGTTCTCGCTCGAAGGGGTATGTCGGCAGAGAAATCCTGCGTCCGCGCCGGCCACGGTGGAACGCGCGCCAGTCGACGTCGATTCCGCTGCCATAGAGCGTTGCCAGCGACTCGAAAAGCTGTTCGCAGGCATCGCGATCCTGCCTCAGGGTGGGCAGCCACAGACTGTTTTTGGGGTCATGACAGTTGCGTCCCATTCCCAGCAGGACCGGGTCCGGCCCGATCTCGATGAATTTGGTAAACCCATCTGTTGTCAACGCACGAAACGCGTCCGAAAACCGGACCGGCGAGCATGCATGTCGGCGCCAGTAATCGGGGTCAAGGCTGCCTGGAATCCGGCCTCCGGTAAGGGTGGAGTAGAATGGCCGTTCCGGCTCGTGATGCGTGAGACCCGACGCGAAATCGTGCAAATCATTCACGATCTCACCGATTGTCGATGTGTGAAAGGCGTACGGCGCTGCGAGCCTGCGGCAGTCGATGTGACGCGCTTTCATATCCGCGGCGAATACGTCAAGCGCATCTCCCGGTCCGGCAACAACCGTGTTGTCTGGCCCGTTCAAGGCGGCGACCGCAAGTTGCGGATAACGCGTGAGTTCACGGGCCGCTGCTTCCGGAGAAAGGCGCGTGACCAGCATGCCGCCGCCTGGTGGCAGGCGCTGCATCAACTGTCCCCGGCGATTCACAAGGGAAGCGGTATCCGTTTCGCTTAGAACCCCGGCGGCGCACGCCGCGGCGAATTCACCGAAGCTGTGACCGACGACCGCGTCCGGCACAATTCCAAGGGACTTTAGCAATTCCACGATCGCATATTGGACCGCAAATAGCGCCGGTTGCCGGAAATCCGTCTGATCAAAGCGCTCGACAGCGATTGCGCTGTCGCGGTAGAGCAATTCGGATACCGGCATACCAAGCGTCTCTGCCAACACGGCATCGCAGCGCTTCAGTGCTTCTCGATATGCCGGAAACCGGTGGAACAACGCCTGTCCCATTCCGCGGTGCTCGGCGCCAAGGCCGGTAAAGAGAAATGCGATTTTTCCATGCCGCGAGGTCCAACTTCCCGTTGTGGCATCGAACGCGATCGACCGCAGCTTGTCTACAGCGGTCGATGTTGCGTCGACAGTGAGCGCGAGACGATGATCGAAGTGTCGCCGCCCGGTGTTCGCACTGAAACACAGGTCGTTGAGATCCACGTCATCCCGGTTTTCTAGAAAAGCGCTTAGGTTGACGGCGGCCCGTTCGAGCGCTTTTTGCGACTTTGCAGATAGGCACAGCAGATTGACACCCCGCACCGCATCATCATTGTCGACCGCTGTCGGCGCCTGCTCCAGGATCACATGGGCGTTGGTCCCGCCGACGCCAAACGAGCTGACAGCAGCGATCCGGGGTGAATCCGTCCGAGGCCACGGCCGACACTCGCGGTTGACATAAAACGGGGATTTCGCGAACCCGATAGCAGGATTGATTTCTCGGCAGTTCAGCGTCGGCGGAAGCAGGCCATGCCGGAGCATCATGACGGTCTTGATGAACCCGGCAATGCCGGCGGCCTGAAGCGTATGACCGATATTTGATTTTACCGAGCCGACCGCGCAGTAGCCTTTACGATCGGTCGATTGGCGGAACGCCGCTGTCAGGGCTTCAATTTCAACCTTATCTCCGATCGGTGTCGCAGTGCCGTGGGCTTCGACGTAGCCGATTTGGTCCGGATGCACGTCGCCGGCACGCAGTGCAGCCGTTACAACCGCGGTCTGCCCTTTCACATCCGGGCCTGTAAAAGCCTGTTTGCGGCCGGCGCCATCGTTGTTCACAGCCGTGGCCCGGACAATGGCATAGATCTGGTCGCCGTCCGCACGTGCGTCTTCCAACCGCTTGAGGGCGACGAGTCCCAGGCCACTGGTGAACACCGTTCCACTAGACTCCGTATCAAACGGCCGTGTGTGACCGTCCTGCGAGAGGACGATCCCGTCCATATGCACATAGCCCGAGGCAGAAAATGGTCGTATGCAACAGCCGCCGGCGAGGGCAACGTCGCATTCTCGCATCAGCAGACTGCGGCATGCCATATGAACGGCGACAAGTGAGGTGGAGCATGCGGTCTGTACGTTTATCGACGGTCCGGTCAGGTCCAGCTTGTACGACGCAAGCGTGGTTAGAAAATCCTTGTCGTTGCAGATCAGCGTGTGCCAGTTGGACATGAACGAGCCGGGCGCGAATCCGTAGAGATCCGGCGCGCCGGTGCGATAAAGCATGTATTCACTTATCCGGCTACCGGCGAAAACACCGATCTGCTGCTTCTTTACGTCACCGGCACAGCCGCAATCTTCGAGACATTCCCACGCACACTCGAGAAACAACCGCTGCTGTGGATCCAGCTTTTTTGCTTCCTGGGGTGGGATATCGAAAAATTCAGCGTCGAAAACGTTCATGTCCGGCACGGCGGCGCCGGCTCTGACATAGTCAGGCGAATCCGCAATGTGGCGGGGTATGCCGGCGGCAACGACTTCGGCAACGGAATACGACTCGACCGATTCTACGCCGTCGCGGATGTTCTTCCAGTACTGGTCAATCGTTCGTGCTCCGGGAAACCTGGCGGACATTCCGATGACAGCGAAACGTGTTGCATTCTTTGGCATCTGTATCGTCGGTCATTAGTGGTTGCGTATCTATAGCCCGACAGGCTCCTGGAGCCGGTGATTATTCGAGCGGACGGAAAATGCGGCAATGATCACAGCCCATGCGGCTTCTGAAGTCAGTCTGGAAGGGGGCGGAAATCTGCCGGCGTCGTCGCAAGACCAACCGGGAAAATATCGCAGAGTTATCCGACACGTCAAGTAATCCGGGCGGAGGCTGCGGTCGACATGGATGCAATCTGTTTGCCGGGAGCAGTGGGGTGGGGATGCGTGGCGGAAAGAACCGCGAAAGAACCGCGAATGAACCGCGAATGAACCGCGAATGAACCACGAATGAACCGCGAATGAACGCGAATGAACGCGAATGAACGCGAATGAACGCGAATGAACGCGAATGGACGCGAATGAACCGCGAATGGACGCGAATGGACGCGAATGAACCGCGAATGAACCGCGAATGAACCACGGATGAACCACGAATATAGACCAGAGCACGACAGCTTAGGCTCAAACGTCTGTAAAGTTGAATGCCATCATTCTTGCACCGTTTAGCAGGAACGCGGCGTGTTGACAAAGGACGTTCAACGATACAGCTCTGTCCAACTCTGGTTGACGTTTGCCGGGGGATTACGCTTTCTTTTTTTCTTTGCGGCTTTGCGTCTCTGCGCGAGTTCAATGTCGTTACGGATTGATGTAGCCACGGCTCTGTGAGCCGTGCCACGCAACGCGAAGCAACGTAAAGTACGACACGTCTCACAGAGACGTGGCTACA
>JAJFLQ010000156.1 GCA_021772615.1 Verrucomicrobiota bacterium
GTGTCAACTTTAAGTCAGGACTTGACACCGCTCTGATAGTTGCAGCGTTGCCTTATCTTAGCGCTTATGGGTCGACGTCCCCGGCGACCGTAAGCTTGCCGTACGACACATCCCGGACGCAGAGGCCTGCATCCCTTCAACGGTACAGCCCGGTGTTGTTGTTTCTTTCCATATCCAAATCAACAACATGGCGTTTAATGCCATGAATCTACAAGTCGATTATTCTATTAAACTCTCCAACAGCATAGAGGGGTAACGATAATAACTCAAAAGACGTTTGCTGATAATGATTCGAGCTGGGCACGGGATGGCTCACCTTTTGTCGACTCGGCGGGTTGGCGTCGAAGCGAAACACTCATTTCTCGTAAAGTCGGCCAGTCGAGACCACACACGTGATTCATGAGTCCCACATCAAGGAACAGAAGTTTATAAGCAAATTCTTTGATATCAGCGTAGAGCGGGACACCCGAACACGCGCTCGCGAATACCGGAAAACACAGTCGTGATTTTTCGAGCAACTCGATTGCCCATTTTATTTCCCGGGACAGACGACTTGAAAGTCGGCGAGCAGGTTATCTGGGAGTTACTCGATCGCGGTGAACTCCATCTGGTACGGGAATCCGTGCCGCCGACCAGTGCGAAACAACGCGCCGCAAAGACTGCCGCGGCTGCAATGGATTTCGCCGAAACGAAGCAAGCTGCCGTTCGAATAGGAAAGTCTACGTTGTTGGTTTCTTATCGCTTGACCCGCCGGCAGACAGCCAAGCCCAGGAGGCCGAATCCGAAAAGAAGAAGCGCGGAGGGTTCCGGTACGGACGTCGTTGAAAGCAAACCGCTTATATCCGCTTGTGACAGGACATTGTCATAAAAGCGGACATCGTCGATTGCTCCGAGGAACCAGTTAGTCGGGTTGGTAACTTCGTGGCCAATGTAGAGCTGACCGGCCGCGGAGGCGGCATTCGTCCATCCATACGTCCCAACCAGAAGACCATCGAGGTAGGCCCTTCCGGTCAGTGTGCTTCCCGGCGAGGTTCCGTCGAAGGTGACAGCGATATGGTGCCAACCGCCGTCCCACGCATTGGTTCCAACCGCAACGTTGTTGATCCAGTTACCGTTTTCGACACCGATGTTTGTGTTCGAAAAGTCTTTCCCGATGAAGAATTCGCCCGTATCCACAGCAACGACCGGTCGGTAGAAGTCACTCGCCGCGCCGTCAAACTGAAACCAGGCTGCAACGGAAAAGTCCACGTTGTAGGTCTCCCTGAAAAGCGGGGTTGAAATTGCGTCGGAGCCATCGAAGAAATAGGCACTGTTGCTATTTCCGAAACGGTCAGACGTCAGCGTTGCTCCAGAGACCGCGGCATGATTGCCGTTGCTGCTCGAATCGAGCGTATTGCCCTGAAAATCGTAATGTGCGATCAGCGCCGCGTGAGAGACGCCGGTCGCAAACAACGAGAAGATGAACATCGCTGCCGAGAGAATCTTTAAGCGTTCTCCCTCGATAGGAAGGCGAAAACGGCGTGTAAGCAGGCAATAGATCTTTCGGAGGGTTGGAGCTTTTTTTCTCATCATAATATCCCTTCACAGAGTTGTCCCACAGCCATTCGAATTGTGGGATAGGTTATCTTTATGGAACACCAAGACGAATTTCCCTTCATTCGCTGTTCGCCGGGAAAATTGAAAGCATCACGAAGAGTGAGATAGAACAGATCCCGGAACGGATGGGTGCCTCGATTATTACAAGGGATTTGATTTAAGCCTGTTCGCTCACGTCGCCTCTCGGAAGCCACCGGCTGGTATAATCCCATAATCGCCTGAAACTAAAATTCAAGATCTCACAGGAGAAAACTGAGATCTCCGGCGGGCGCGGATATTATGCGAAATTCCAAAACCAGGTACTGCGACAGGCCTTTGGGGGTCACCCATTAAGGTTGAATTCCGCTGAAAAATCCTCCTTGTTTGGCGCAGTTGGCGGCACAGTAGCCGGCCTGTCAGAGCGACGTGCAACTTGTGACGCGGAGGTGAATGGCGTTAGGATTGCGAAATACGGCCTGATTGGTGGCTTTAGTCGCGGCACGGTCTGGAGTTCAGCTTGGCACCAGGCAACGTTTGCAAGGATTTTTGTGCCATTAAACCAAACGGATCCAACGATTTGCATTGACAGCTTCTCCAACGAAACAATTGGTCACAGAGGCGTGCGTCCCTCAAATGGTACAGTCCGGTGTTGTTGTTTTTGGAGGGGCGACGTCCCATAAGCGCCGAGATAAGAGGTTGGCGGCTGTCCGTGCGGCGGTATATTTCTCGGTATGGAAATGTAATGACAAAGCGATAATTGACGTGACTTGCCGCGCATCGCAATTAGCATTGTTTCGTTTTTGACACGAGATCACGCTCGTATTGCGGCGTCCGGCACGCCTGGTTTGTACATTTCGCCGGGAATTTTACCGGTGGCGATCCTTATCGGGCTCTCTCGAATGCGCATTCGAGGTGCATGTTCTTCGCGTAAATTCGCTGGTCGAAAAATGAATGGAAACGAGTGGACCCCGTGAATTTCGAACACAAACTTCGTTTTTACCGCGATCAGTGGCGAGTATATCGGGATTGCAATGACACGGCGATGCTCCGGAAATGGCGAAAATTTTCCAACGAACGCTACGACGTGTATCGCGAATTCCGTGAAAATGACCCCGTACACTGCGTCGAGTCGCCGGGCGTTGGTCGGCGGTGGTATGTGTTTCGTTTTGCCGAAGCGGAAGCGGTCTTACGTGATCACGACGGCTTCGATCGCATTGGCGTCATGCCGCCCTATCCTCCAGGTGCGTTTCGGCGGGGTGAACAGGCAAAACGTGGCCACGACAAACGTCGGCCAACCATTCGTCACGACGACCACAATGCGTCGAAATTCAAACGATCTTGTTTCAATCGCCTGTTTTCGAATGCAATTACGAGCGATTTCGAGGCGAGAATCGAGAATATTTGTCATGCGTTAATCGATGATATGGTGACCCATGACGACCCCGATCTCGCGACCCAATACGCAATGACGATTCCGTTCGCCGCCATCGCGGAAATGGTTGGGTTTCCGCGTTCCGACTGGGGGTTTCTCCGCGATACAACATTGGCATTTTCATCCCGTCTTGATCTTGACATCACAGCCGAGTCTCTGCTGAAAACGCGAAAAGCCGCGGACGACATGGCCGCTTACGTGAACACACGGATTTCCGAGAGGCGTATGCGGGCGGACGGCAGTTCCTCCGCACTTATCTGGGCAACGTTCAACAACGAATTTCCCGATCAAGCTGATGCCATGTGCGCCCAGGCGCTAAGCGACCTGATCTTGACGAATGAATTCACAGGGTACGCCATCGCAAATACGCTATTCCTGCTGCTGACAGCGGCTACAACGGCGGACCATCCATCTGTTGCCGAGGCCGCCGTCTCACCCGCCGGCATCGAAGAATGCCTGCGTTTCGACTCGCCGTCGCAGGCAACGCCGCGCTGTGCGACTCGGAATCAAGTGATTGGTGGCCGCCACATCGCCGCGGGTGAACTCGTCGTTGTTGTATTAGGCTCCGCCAATCGCGATCCGCACCGATTTGCCAAACCTGACGAATGGCGCCCAACCGCTGATCCTGTTCGCAATCTTGCGTTTGGATTCGGGCAACACTTCTGTCTCGGCGCGAAGCATGCGCGATTGCAGATACAAATTGCCGTCAAGACAATCCTGAAGCGCCTGCCCAACATTCGACTTGCCGCAACACCACCGACGAAAATCCAGGGCCTGAACCGTTCCGGGTTTCATCGACTTCCCATCGCCTTTTGACCCAGGAAAACGCACAGCGGCGTCAGCAACGGGAACGACCGCCACCGGCTCATGTACGCGAACTGTGCCGGCGGTGCGGCCCTGGTCGTCGCGGCCGCCGCCGTTTCCCGGACCTTGTGCACGGCGCGGAAAGCCAATTTTTTCCCCGGCATCAATTTTGATGCCGCGACACTTGATTTAGCTTGTCGCTTGTAATATCGTTATTCATATTTCAGATTAGTCCAGTGTCGCGGTCGCTCAGAGTGAGAGCCTTCAGCTTACCTCACCTGTATCGAACATATCGCCGTGCATTTGCCCGTGGCGATTTCGTTTGGCTGCCGCGAAACCGTATTCGGAGGTAATGGTTCGATCAGATTCGAATTCGACAGGAATCAAGCAACGGAGAACGCGACCAATGGCAGCAAAAACACGTGACGAGATAACAGCGGAATTACTCAAAAAAGTACGGCAGGATGCATCCTTGAAGCAGGAGTTTTCGGCCAACCCAAAGGCCGTAATCAAGAAAGTACTCGATATAGACATACCTGAATCCGTGGGCATCACGGTTCTGGAAGAAACCGTCAACAAGCGCTATATCGTGATCCCATTGGAGGCGACTGATCCCGACGCGGAACTCACCGACGAGATGCTGGATATGGTCGCCGGCGGAATTACGGTTGCAATATTGACCGATTTTAAATAAATCGGAGCATGGCGTTGCCGTCCGCCTGACTCAGCCGCCGCCACTCCACACGCACGGCAGCTTCGGCTGTGCCAGCCGAAGCAATGCATAGCCGATCCCGGACAGCCCGCGGTAGAATCCAGGGTGGATGAAATCTTTACCCTGATTGCCTTCGAACAATGCGAAGGCCCCGTTGATATCGGCACGTGCAAGCGTGTGGGCGGCAACGCTGCCGGCAGACTGATGGTATCGATGCTGACCGAGGAGTCGTGACGCCTCCAATAAGCCGTCAACGCGTCCAAAATTACCACAGCATACGCGATCGACAGGACTGATCTCGGCGCGCCCGATTGTGTCGAGCGCGGCGGTAATTTCTTTCTGCGCGCATGTAGAAACATTGCTGGTGCCAGTCCTGCCCAACCGTAAACAGTGAATCTGTGCCAGCGCAATGCCGAGTCGGCCACAGCACCAGTCGGCACCGCCCGGAACATGCCGAACGGCGCCCCTGTCGGCTCGGTCTTCGTTGATGTCATTCAACGCCCGACGTCCGGCGTCCAATGTACCGAGCGCCGCATCGAGTACTTCCTGCTCTCCGATGACTGCATACCCCCGCAACAGGGCGCATGCGATCCCTGTATGTCCCCCGACGTAGCCTAGCCGGCGGTACCCGGTTTCTGCCGGTACGCCCGCACCGTCGGGCGACGCGTTCGTCAGACAGTGGCGAACCAGATGGCGGCTGCATAACCGCGCGCGGTCCAGCCAGATATCGGCCGGATCGACGCGGTACAGTGCGAGCAGGCCAAGCAGCGCGCCGGCGCTACCCGATTTTATGTTGTAAAGACTGTCGGCCTCGATCCTGACCGGTGTGATCGCCTCCGCTGTCTGGCGCGCCATTGCCAATAGACCGCCATCGTCCAGCCAACGATGAAGCAGTATCAGTGGTTGAAGAAGCGACCCCATGCCGGTCATGCCGCCAATGCCGATGCTATCCGCGAGGTCGGTGCGCGCACGCTTGTCACCCAAAGTCTGCCGGAGCGGCCGCAGCGCCGCGACCGTGAGCGCGCCGTGTGTGGTTGTGCTCGCCGCCCGGTCCAATGCGGCCAGAAATAGCGACAATCCTACCGAGCCATTGTAGAGATCGTAGCCCATCGGTCGCAGAAACGTTCGCCTGGCCTCGTTATGATATTGCAGGGTAAGCCACACAGCGCTGCCGTCGGCCAGGTGCACCGCCCCGCGGCGCAGCAGCCGTCCAATGGACTGCGCGTGCTGCAGCGCGCGGTCGCCGGCTAACTTTTAAACGTCGGAAGGTGCAGGCTTCGGCACGCCGCCGCCGGCGGCATCAGTGGCGGATGCGCCGGCGGGACAGGAAGGCGGTCCGTCGATCGTGCTGCTTGTGAGCGTGGCGCGAATTATTGTTTCCTGCTGGATTCGAGCGTCGTCCGGCATCCCATCGAGGCGTGCAACCAGCCGATCCCAGGAAGGGTGCAACATGAATTTTGAGATCGAAGCGGACGGCGAGAGGTAAAGTGCCCCGTCGTCGACGGCCATCGAAAAATACGGGATATCCAGCGCCATCGATGCCCGCTTCTCCTCCGCGAAAAGTGGCCAGAATTCCGACTGAATCGTATTCGACGACACGAAGACACGGGCCAGTTGCTCGAAGTGAAGCTCGTAGGCCACACCGTCCCGCAGAAATTTCGGGTGCCGTGATTGTGCCATCAGCGTGGCGTAGACGTCCGTAGCACGCAACACCGTTCGCACCTTCAGCCGCTTCAACGCTTGCAGAGGGGCACATGCCTGCAACAGCCGGGAGCCGTTCTCAGCCAGGTACCGATACATCTCGCGAAACCCATGTACGACGTCATCCTCGAAATCGCTAACCGGGAGTGGCGCGCTATCAAGAACCGGTGTGTTGTCCGCCGCACTGCGAACCCGCGTCTCATAAACGAGGTGCATGCCGTCCGTATTGGCTCCCCGCCAGACCACATCGGTCAACCGCTGGTTTTGCAGGCTATCCAGGCCGTCGCGATCAATAGTATGCCCCGTTGGTCCGATGCCCCAAAACGGCAACAGTCCGGAAATGAGAACCGAATCGCCCAGATAGTACTCTGCCAATCGCTCCGCCTCGGTTCTGCCAAACGCCAAGTCCTGGCCGAAGGCGCTGGTCAACACCTCCAGATCCACCAACATCGGGTACTCGCCACGTGCGATCAGGTTCTCGAAATGAAAATCCGTGGAGCGCAGAACGTAGGACAACGCCAGCAGCAATCCGGCACGGTGAAAATAACGTTCTGCGCCGGCCCTGTCCGGACAGGGCCCGTGCGCGACATATCCCATCTAACCGTACTCGGAGCGGTCGAGAATCGCTACGGTCCTGAAGTCGAAATCCGTTGTTTTGTTGAACCATTCAAGCAGGTCATAAAATACCTCCTCAGCGGCCAGCGAACGCGGTTTGTAGATAACCCGAAGACCGCCGGCAAATTTGAGATCCAGAACGGTCTGTCCCCCGTGATGCGGATCGGACAATCCGGGCCGTAACGAGACGACGTTACCGGGCTTGTGTTGGGGATCAAAGGTGGCTTGCAAATCGACGGTGTCGGCGCCGACCCGCGCCAGAAACGTGCTGAAGTTGGTCACCCACTGACCGATGCAGGTGGCTACCAGCCGGGCAAGAACCGGGTAGGTCAGGAACAGCTTGCGCAGTCCATCCGCAAGCAATCGAGTCACGAACGCCTGATACAATCGCGTATCGGTCCTAGAATCATCCGCGGTGAATCCAAACAGTCGATGTTTCCTGCGGTACGCAGCGAACGACGCCAGTAAAACCGGCTGACAGCGCTTTGACAGCCGTTGAAGCAGGTCGCGTTCCAGCGCCGCGTGGGCAGCGGCGCACAGCAACGCATACTCGACACCGGCCCGCGCTGCAAGTCGGGATCGGGCGTGAGCGACAAAGGGCAGCAAAATATCCTCAAACGGCACGACATCTTCCGGGTCCAGGCAACGATCGGTGGGTTGACCAACAGCCCGTTCACCGTAATCGCCTGTGGCTGCGAGTAGCGCGTTCAGTTAGTTGATCCAATCGGGAAGCCGTGTGTGCGCACCCAGGCGCACGGCGCCGAGGTATGGTCTGACCGTGTCGATATCCAGGCCATCCCAGGCCAACCGGCGGACGAGGGAATCCGAATCTTCAGAGCCGAGTGCCTCCTGCCAAATAGCAAGATACTGATCGGACAGCGCGATTTCATCGGCACTCAGGCCAGAACGCTGCGATGGGCTGCCCGTGGTCGCTGTCTTGTGTCCACGGATACATTCGGGAAACCGCCCCGAGGGACGGGCGGCGCCGTCGTCAGCCGGGATGACGGCGCCGGCCAACCGTTCCTGAAGTGTGCCGGCACGAGCTGCGAGGTCTGCCAGCTCGGCATCAGTCATCGAATTCCGCGGCATAAATTTCCCCCTGTAACCGGTGCCAACTCAGCGATCACTCAGGCCGGCGGTCCGACCTCATATGCCGCATGGGATCGTAGCGGCCACGCGTCTTGCAATAAACGATATCAGGCCGCGGCGGCGGATCTGGATTACGAATAATGGCGGCGTGAATCCCAAGTTCAAGCCATCGCCGTCCTGCGCGACCGCACGTACCGAAACCGAACTGCGGACGCAGGGGACTGCGGCCCATAAGCGCCAAGATACGAGGTTGGCGGCTGTCCGTGCGGCGGTATATTTCTCGGCATGGTAACGTAATGATAAACCGATGCCGAGGAGCTTGGTGTACTGCGCCGCTGTAGAAAGATCTCTGAAGCCGAAACGCTTCTTAGAATTTTGCTTCTGCATCCGGCCGAAAGGTGCTCGCCAAGAGAAACTGCTGTTCGAGCCAGAAAAGGGCAGCTTACTGATGTGAGCGATGTTGCGATTATGGACCGTCTGCGCAGCGCGGGTGGATGGTTCGATTGGACCAATGTGGAGCCAACGCGGAGCTGGATACCCAGGCAGCCGACTATGATATTCGGCAAGCGGCGCCGGCTGAGGCTGGTTGACGGCACGCGCGTCCTGGAGCCCGGCCCAACCGGTTCATCCTGGTGCATACACGATTCGGTCGAACTGCCATCATTGAGATGTTGTGCGTAGCACGTTCAGAATAGGCACGGCAGTGGAGAGACGATTAGAAAATTTTCTGTAAGGACAAGCGCCAAAGCGTGGCTGCATGATAAGCTGCCAATTGCTTTTCTGGTAGAGGCCCTGATTCGCGAAGGCGAAGCAATTTCCCCTTGGGTCGACCGCCTGCCAGAAACAGCGCAATACGAATAGATGCAGGCGGCGCGTGGAGGCATGCTTGTTACATCTTGTAAGATCCGCGGTTAATCCGGAGCTACCCCTTTGCGGAATGCGTGAAGGAATGGACGAGCATCTCATGTTGCTGCAGCCCGCAAGAAATCATTGACTGATCTCCGCTGCAGTCAGTGGCGCAACGGCCTCAATCGCCTTGTCGATGCAGAGCCGAATGTACGTTGCCACCTGATCCTGCCGCGGTTCGAATACATCCGCGTGCGTCTGCCCCGCCTCGAAGACGTCGATTCCACCAGGAATATATCGCGACCATTTTGGTGACGGCCCCCAGCATGAACGCCGGTCGCGACTGGTGATCACCAGTGCCGAACCCGACGCCGGTCCGGGACGGTGGGTTGCGAGGGAAATCTTGAACTGCATGGCCACCTCAACGGCGGCGTCAAGAAGGTGGTCTTGATGCGACTCGAAAACGAAACGGTCGCGATTCACCATATCGCAAATCTGGCGTTTCACGCGGTGCTTCACGATCTGCCGCCATGGAAACGCCTGTGGATACTGGGCGAGCAGCATAGGGTAATAGTAGCGTAGGCGCCAGAGAAAGCTCTCGTCGGCCGGAGGATCAGGGGGATCGAATAACACGAGCGGCGCGACACGGTCTCCAGCTCCCTGGAGTTGCCGCAACATCTCCTGCGCAACCACGCCGCCCGAGCAGATGCCTCCGAGGACATACGGCGGCTGCG
>JAJFLQ010000157.1 GCA_021772615.1 Verrucomicrobiota bacterium
GACTAAAACGCCAAACCTAATGCCCTGTGATTCCAATCATGCACGGAATTAGAAATGTTGGTAATTGGGATTTGGAGATTATTTATTATTTGATGCCTGTGATTTGGGATTTCTTGATCGAAATCCTTTTCGAACGACCTCGTCCTTGCGACGGCATTTCTGACCGCCCTGAACGGCATCATTTGTACGTTAGAACGTAACAATATCGAAGAAGATCATGTCCACTGCCGGCACGATTACAAAGCAAATCGTACCTCCGCTTTGTCGAAAATGCGTAATGTCTTTTTTCTACTATTTGTCAGCAGTCAGTGGCGGGAACTATTGAATTGTCTACTTGATGAAATCCGGCGCAACGCATCAATCATACGTCCGGACCGGAAGGCAATCCATACCAAAGTCAAGCGCCAGCCCGGAACAATCGCTTATAAGCCAATCTCCTAACTCAACGACATTGGACGTGAGGTTGTCTGAACGTTGGCGTAAGGCCGTACGATTCTTGCGATTAGCGCCGACAAACATCGATTCACGGCTTGTCAGAGAATTGATAGACGAGAACGACTTTACGGCGAATCATCATCAGCACGGTCGTCATCATTATCGCCAAGTATGCGTCTGGGCGGTGTATCGAGATCGTCGAGCTGCCGATCTTTGACGGCCCAGATAAATGCCGTGACCGCACCAACGGCCATTACGATTGCCAACGGGAAAAAACGGGCCGACTGTTAACATCTAAGGTTACCGTCGATCCCTTTTTCCCCCGAGGTCTTGGCATCCTACCCCTGATGTCTCGACCTCACAAAAACAACAAAAGCAGGACAGCGTATTTTGCCGAGGTTTTGCGGCCGGAAACGTACTCTGTCCTGCTCTCGCGATTCATTTGCAGCAACGTCTGGATGATGCATCCACTGTGTAGTAAGGACTTTAAGATCTCGTGATCTTGATGCGTTGTGTTGACAGGGGGTCAATCCGTTCGTTACTGATATAGATACTTGGAACTGCGAATTGTTCCAAAATCGGGACAAGAATAGGCCCCCGGCACCGGAATCACGGGGCTTGAATTTCAACCATGCAGAAAGGGCTTATGCAATATACGCCCTGCCGGTTCCGGTCATTTTTGACGCAATTTTTCGGATCTGATTTTTGAAGCCGAGTCTTAAGATCGTTCAGTATTGCGAAGAGGGAGGGTGTTCCGACGGATTCTGCATGTGGAGGGACGTTGAGGACATCGTCCCTCCAGGAAAACTGCAAACACCCAGCTGACATCCGAATGGTCCCTGGTTCCGGCGAGCCATCACCGCATGAACGGTTTCGTCTGAACGCACGTTGTATTCCTTGATTGGCCAGACCTTATTCGCGAATCCGTTTTCGTTTTCGTTTTCGGTTTCGTTCCTGATTCCACAATTACAACGGGGCAGGTCACAGGGGTGATCGCAATGCGGAATCGATCGTATCAAAATGGTTCCGCTCGATTCGTAACCGAAAGATCCGCAGCATGTAACAGATTGTGGAGGCCGCCGCACTCTCAGTTGTCTCTGCAGATGGAACGGGAATTGCTCTCCGACCAACCTCCCTGGTACGCTACATATTGACACGGGCCGGTGCGCGGATACGAACGATGCGAATCAGCTATCACTCAGGGGGGGGCGAAATTCGCAGTAGGTTCTATCTAAGAGAGGGCCAGGCGGTACGGTAGACCCGGTGAACACATCGTCTGATTTCTGATATGGGATTATTGCTGTAGGCGTTCCTGCGGCGTCGGCGAGAAGGCAACATCAAATCAAATACATAAGGAGGGGAATCTTTATGAGGGGTTCACGAGCGGTTACGAGCAGAGTGGCGGCATTCGCAGCGGTTGTACTGGTACTGGGATCGCATTCCGTATTTTCCCACGGGTCCGTCGGCGATCCGGTTAGTCGGGTATATCGCATCTTTCTTGAAAATCCAGAGTCGCCGCAACGGCCGGTATCCGAGGATGCGATCGCTATTGGCGGCACTCAACCGTTTTACGATTGGTCCGAAGTGAATCGTCTTGTTCCCAGTTACAGCGAAGGCGATATCGCGCCGTATCGCGCTCTGATACCGGACGGCGAACTCGCAGGCGCCGGGCGTGAGAAGTACGCCGGCCTGGACCAGGCGCGCAACGATTGGCCAGCGACACCGGTCAACGCGGGTTCGTATCCGGTAGTCTTTGATGCGCATGTGCCGCATGATCCCAGCTTCTTTCTCGCGTTCATCACTCGCGAAGGGTGGAGCCCGGAATTGCCGCTCAGCTGGGATGATCTCGAACCTCTCGCCGGCGCGGATCAGGTTGTGCGAGACGGCCATTTGTATCGTTTCAATGTGGAATTCCCGGAGCGCACCGGACACCACGTCCTCTACGTGATTTGGCAGCGTATCGATCCGGCAGGGGAGGTCTTCTTCTCAACCAGCGACCTTGATTTCGGCGATGGCGCCGGATTCGGTAATCCGGACAATGGCAGCGGCGTCTATGACGCTTTTGACGGCGACTATCTCAATGGCGATATCGAAGCCGAAGTTGAGTTTACCGTACAAAGCGATTGGGGAGATGGATTCACGGCGGAGGTAGCGATCTTCAATATCGGTGCCTTTCAGATAAACGGGTGGACATTTGAATTCGACCTTGATCGAGACATCACGCAGTTTTGGAACGCGGAGTTTGTCCGCCGCGAGGGCAATCGGTATACTGTTCTCCACGCCGGCTGGAATCAGGCGATTCCCGTAGACGGTGTCGCGACATTCGGTTTTCAGGCTCAGCCTGGGGGCATCACGGATCTCATTGCGACGAATCTCCAGGTAAATGGAATCTCCGTACAGGACCGTAACCATCCGACCACCCCCGATCCCGACCCCGATCCCAATCCGTTCGTTCCAGTTCTCGACAGCACGGATGTCGTTATCGATGAGGGCGATCTCGGTCAATCCCTTGCGTGCTTTACCCTGTCGCTTTCGCAGCCCGCCGACGCGCTCGTCTCGGTTCGCGCCGACACCAGTGACGGTACGGCAAATGCCGACAACGATTATGAGTCGGTCTCAGAGCAAGTGGACTTCTTACCAGGCGAAACCAGCGCGGATGTCTGTGTTCACATTAACGGCGACACGACTGTCGAGGCAGACGAGACGTTCTATCTCGATCTGACCGAGCCGGCGGGTCTTACGCTTTCGCGTGTTCGAGCCAATGGAACAATTCGCAACGACGATGTTGCGCCCGATCCGACACCGGAACGCGGCGACATCCAGACGGACTTCCGGATCGACGATAATTGGGGTACCGGTTATGTCGGTACCTTCTCGATAACGAACACCGGCGTCGAGACGATCGACGGCTGGACTGTATCGTTCGATCTCGGTGTTACAGTGGTGAATTTCTGGAATGCAACGGACGGCTCGCGGTCTGGCGACACCTACACATTCGACAATGCATTGTGCAACGGAAGCATCTTGCCGGGCTCCACAGTCAGCTTTGGCATTCATGCAGGCAGCATTGCCGACACGACGCCCGAAAACATCGTATTTAATGGTTTGCTCCTCGATGACGTCGACCCCGACCCCGTCGTGCCCGTTCTCAGCGTGGCGGACATTGTCCTTGACGAAGGCGACTCCGGTGTGACATCGGCCTGCTTTACGTTGACGCTCTCCGAGGCCGCAACGCATTCGGTATCGGTGGACGCTGCAGCGGGTGAAGGTACGGCCGACGGCAACGATGACTTTCAGCCGTTTTTGGATGTGATCATGTTCGCTGCCGGGCAGACCAGCGCGTCGTTTTGTGTCGACGTCAATGGCGATACGACATTCGAGAACGACGAGACCTTCACAATCGTTCTTTCCAATGCCGTCGGCCTCACGCTTGAGCGCACCAGCGCCACGGCGACGATCAACAACGATGACGCGGAACCTCAGCCGGACCCGCCGCAGAGTGACATACAGGTGGAATTTGTGGTCACCAACAATTGGGGCAGTGGCTACACGGCGCTGGTCAGGATCACCAATACCAGTTCGGCTACGATACATGGTTGGACCGTGCAGTTTGATCTTGGCGTAACGCTCACCAACTTCTGGAACGCTTCCGATGGCTCAAGGTCTGGCGATACGTATACGTTCAGCAATGAATCGTGGAACGCTGCGATCGCTCCCGGGGGCACTCTGGTATTTGGTCTGCAGGCGAGCAGCAGCGCGGACATCACGGCAAGCAACATCATCTTTAACGGCGAGCTCGTCGGCGGCTCCGACCCGGACGACGACGGCGGCGATGATGGTGATGGTGATGACGGCGATGATGACGATGACACGGACGGCGGCATTACCGATCCTGAACCGGCCATTCCCGGTGACGGCAAGGAGCAGGCCGGCGCTTTTAATTACGGCGAGGCCATGCAAAAAAGCATGTACTTCTACGACGCCCAGCGCTCGGGTGATCTGCCGGACGATTACCGTGTGACCTGGCGCGGCGATTCCGCACTGGATGATGGCGCAGATGTCGGGCTCGACCTGTCTGGCGGCTTCTACGACGCCGGCGACCACGTGAAGTTTGGCTTTCCCGCAGCGTTTAGTTTTACTGTGCTGGGGTGGAGCGCGGTGGATCAGCGTAATTCCTGGATCGAGATTGGGCAGTTGGACGAGCTGCTGGACAGCCTCCGGTGGGAATGCGAGTTCCTTAAGCAGGCACATGTTCGCGACGGCAACGACGAAACCGTCGAATTTTATGGGCAAGTCGGTGATGGACATGTGGATCATGCTTTTTGGGGACCGCCAGAAAATATGACGATGAATCGCCCGTCCTTTAAGGTGACGCGCACGCAGCCAGGTACCGACATCGCAGCGGAGTCCGCCGCCACGCTTGCCGCCGCATCGCTTGCATTTCGTGCGGACGACCCGGCCTACGCGGATGAATTGGTTGATCACGCCCGGGCTTTGTACCATTTCGCCGACACCTATCGCGGAAAGTATAGTGACGCCATCAACAACGCCGTGAGTTTCTATAATTCCTGGTCCGGGTACGAGGACGAGCTGGTCTGGGGCAGTCTGTGGCTATATCGAGCGACCGGCGAGCAGGCATATCTGGACAAGGCGGAAACGTATTTCAGCACCTTCCATGAGGCTGAGTTTCAGGCAAATCACCCTGGAGGTTTCAACTGGACTATGGCTTGGGATGACAAGAAATACGGTTCCGTGGTCCTTCTGGCAGCGCTGACCGGAAAGGCGAAATACAAAGCATACGCCGAAAAGTGGCTCGATTACTGGACTGTCGGCTTCAATGGACAGAAGGTAGCATATTCCCCAGGTGGCCAGGCCCACCTCGACCAGTGGGGATCGTTGCGTTATTCGGCCAACACCGCGTATCTTGCGCTTTGGTACGCTGATAATGTCCGCGACAATGAGGGGCGCTACAACGCATTCGGTGAGGCGCAAATCAATTACGCTCTCGGCGACAACCCCGAGGGCCGTTCCTACGTCGTTGGCTTCGGTGTCAATTCCCCGATTAACCCGCACCATCGCGCTGCTCACGGATCCACCACCAATACTATACATAACCCGGTTAACAACATACATACGCTCTACGGTGCGCTGGTTGGTGGACCGGGACAGGCGACCGACGGTGCGTCCTACGTTGACGACCGCACCGACTTCCGCGCCAACGAGGTGGCCCTTGACTACAACGCCGGTTACACCGCTGCCCTGGCGATCCTCTACGAAACCTACGGCGGCAAGACCATCGCGAATTTTCCGAATCTTCCTTGAACGCCGCTTGAGTTTCGCATCGATGTGTCTAGTGTTACCGTAGTCATGTCTATAGCCATAAGTGTGTTTTGCTCCTGTAGGTTGCGTGAGAGGTCGCAATGATTACTGTATCAAAAGGTGTGCTGAAGGCGAAGATGCTGGAATACTTCAGACGTGTTGAAGAAACCGGTGAGGAATTAATTGTAACCAGCCACCGAAAGCCGGTGTTAAGGATCGAACCGATCAACAAGAAGAAATCAGTAAAAGACCTGTTTGAAGATGTACAGGGGCATCTGGATTGCTCGGATACCGATCTGCTGAAGCCAGAGACGGAAGAGTGGGGGGATTCGGCTTGACCTATGTTCTTGATACGTGCACGATGATTTGGTGGACAAACAAAGCTGAAAAGCTGTCTGAAACCGTGAAACGTATTCTGACCAATACGAGCGACAATCATTTCGTAATTTCATCGATATCGTTTTGGGAAACAGGCATTAAGATAAAAAGGGGTATTCTTGATATTGGCATGGCTGTAGAAGATTATGTGAGGAAGATGCAAATGGCGGCCGAGGTTTCCATAATATCGGTCGATGAGAATATTTGGATCGAAAATTTGAACCTGAATTGGGAACACAGAGACCCTGCGGATCGAACAATAGTGGCAACCGCTAAATTGCGAAGTATACCAATTATCACCAAAGATAGAATTATTCGGGATTATTACAGCGCCGCAGTGTGGTAAATCACCCGCGTTCAAGGGAACTCAATGCTATTAAATCGCATGCGGCTGGCGCTTCGTTCCCGTCACATCTGTCGGCATACGGTTTACATCAGCCAGACAACAGAGTGTCCGGTCGCGTCGTTTGCCGTAATATTGGCGTATCATGGGCGCCATGTACCACTTGAAGAGCTGCGTGAGGTGATGGGGGTATCGCGCGATTGCGCGAGCGCCGCCGACATTCTTCATGCGGCAAAGCACTATGGATTGAAGGCGCGCGCTGTACGTACGGAGATCGACGACCTCCCGAAACACGGCTTTCCGCTCATCGCACACATGAACTTCATCCACTTTACCGTGGTGGAAGGGATCGCTGACGGCAGGGTATTCCTCAACGACTCCGCGTCGGGCAAACACGATATCGCGCTGGAACGGTTCAGCGATGTTTTTACCGGTGTCGCGCTCACGTTCGAGAGCACGCCCGAATTTCGGCCCGGGGGAACACCCGTAGCGCCGTTGCGATCCATGTTGCAGCGGTTCGCACCGTGGAAATGGTCCCTGGTTTTATACGTGCTGCTGTGCGTGGTTACGAGCTTTCCTGTTGTTGTTGCTGCCATTGCTGCCGGTGGCCTGGTGGACGGGACAATGCCGACAGGGCGTGCGACGTGGTGCCTTGCAGTCGGCATGGCAGTGGGACTGGGCATCGCTTTCTTCCTGAGGGAGCTGGTGCTCGCAAGGGCGGAACGCTCTTTTGTCTTTCGTCAAACCAGCACCTTTCTGCAGCATGTTTTGACGTTGCCTTTCGCCTTTTTTAACTACCGAATGCCTGCGGATCTACAGACGTCGATTCGGTCCAATCGTACCCTTGCAAAACTCGTCGCCCAAGACATCGCGCATACGATTGCTGCGGCAATCGAGATGGTTATACTGGCGGTGGCGATCGTTTGCGTGCAGCCCGTCGTCGGGACCGTGGTCGCGTCGGCGGCGGTGGTCCAAAGCTGGATCCTGTTGTTGTTAGGCCGCGCCTGTCCACGTCGCCGCGTCACGACCGCATATCGAGAGGCCGATGGCAGAGCTATAGCGATGTTTGAGCGCATGGAACTGCAGCGTACCGGCGGCCTGGATGCGGAGAACATCGCCGGTCAGTGTGCTGCGAGTGCCAACGAGATATCTACGGCCCACGAATTGGGAGAGCTGGAGGCGTGGGCAAAGGCCGTCCCGCATTTTTTCATGTTCCTAGGCGGATTTGTCGTGCTCGCGTCGGGAATATTCATGCTCGGACACGAACCGCCTGCCGTCGGTACCTTGGTCGCGTTGCACATTCTGACATACGGCCTTTTCCGGGCGAGCGTGCGCATCACGGAGTTCCCAAGTTTATACGAACAGATCGACGAAGCTGTCAACCGCATTCAAGAGGTCGAAGATATCGAGAGCGGTCGTTCGGGGCCGGATGTCGCTGCGAAACCTGCCTCCGGCGTCCTGCCTGAGCCCGCTCTTGCGCTTCATAACGTTACATTTGGCTACGCCCGCCATAAGCCGCCGCAGATCGAAGATATTTCTTTGGTTGTGCGCACCAGGGGTATGCTGGGCATCACTGGTACCTCGGCCGGCGGCAAGTCAACCCTAGCCGGCGCCATTGCCGGCTTGCATCGGCCCTGGTCGGGGCATATCGAGCTGGATGGTAAACCACTGGATTCATACTCGCGCAACGAACTCGCCCGAAAGATTGCCTGGACCAGCAAAACGCCTGTACTTTTCGAAGGCACACTGCGTGAGAACCTGACCCTGTGGGACGATTCTGTCAGCGACAACGCCTTGCAGGATGCGATCCGTGACGCGTGTCTGGAAGACGTCGTTTCCGAGCGCGGTGATTCACTCGAAGCCCGCGTCTCGTCGCGTGGAGCGAATTTCAGTGGTGGTCAACGGCAGCGAATCGAAGTCGCGCGGGCCCTGGTTCGCAATCCGTCGCTTGTGATTCTGGACGAGGCAATCGACGCGATAGAACCGCGACTGGACGGGAAGATTCTCGACAATTTGCGGGAACGCGGCTGCACCTTGATCGTGATTACGCACCGTGCCAGCACGCTTGAACGATGTGAGGACGTGATCAAGATCGAACGTGGTCGGGTCGTTTCGGGAAAGACTATGCCGCAGGTCGAAGACCCCGCCGCGACCCGTGACAGCCCGTTCCACGGACATCGCACGTCGGGATCAGATCATCAGAACTCCCGCTGCACGGCAGACACGTCACATTCTCCGCACGTACGCGACCCGCAGACGCAAGGCGCGCTTTCAGCCGTATTCAAAGTCGTCGCAGATGCCACGCGGCTGGCTGCCACCAGCTCCGACTCCATTGCTGTTACACAGGACGAGGCAGGTGTCTTGCGACTTGCCCGGCAGGCTAACCTGCAGGCACGTCCCGTTCGTTTGGTGTTGAATAACTGGTGGCAGCGCGACAACGGTCCACTGATCGGTTTCCAAGGGAAAGACAAAAAGCCGATTGCGTTACTACCTCAGGCCGGCCGGCCCTACCTCGTATGTGATCCTCGTGACGGGCGTCGGCGTGTCGCAACTGCTGATTTAGCGCAACAGATCGATCGTCGTGCGTATACACTGCACGGTCGTCTATCCGATCAGGTAACGCGATTGTCGCAATTACTTCTGGCGGGGTTGCCGCTGGTGCGCGCGGACATTGCAACAGGTGTCCTGTGCAGCGCCGCGATCAGCAGCCTCGCGCTCGCACCTGCGGTTGCGGTTATCGCGATAGATACGATCTCGCGTCCTGCCGCATTGATTGCGGGGTTCGGCCTGGCCGCTCTAAGTACGTTGCTGTTCGGTTTCGTACAACACCTGGCAGAGATGCGCGTGACGGCGCGACTGAAAGACGCGGCCCACGCGGGTCTGTGGTACCGTATCTACCGTCTTCCCGTTTCGTATTTTCGCCGTAAGCGAGCAGGAGAATTATTGCGTTATACCAAAGCCGCGGAGGAGTATTGTGTCGTTCTGGTTGACGCGGTGATTGCAAGTACAACGTTCATTATGCCGTGCGTGGTCGTCTTGGCTGTCGTCGGCTGGTTCACGCCCTCGGCCGCGGGGGTCGCCTGCCTCCTTCTGGCTTTACCGCTGATCATTGCCGCAACGCTAACCGCCGCCGAACGCATTCTCGAGGAACGCGTGTACAACATGTCGAACAGCAATGCATCCTTTCTGTTCGACGCATTACGCGGGTTCGCCCGGTTGTGGTCCGGTAACAGCGAACGTCGGGTCATTGCAGAATGGGAAAAGAGACTACATGCGCAAGTCTCCCTGGAGGAGGAATTGCGGCGCCGTCAAGCGTGGCGATGCCTTTTGAAAGGCTGGTATCCCTCAGTGGCAATCGTGACATACGCGGTCGTCGTAGTAATGCGGCACCCTTCGACAAGTTCACACGTTATCGGCGGCGTCATCTGGGCGTTCGGAGTCGCCGCATCGATGCTGCCCGGCGTGATCGACGCGGTTGTGTCTTTCGGGCAGGCCAGATTGCAACGTGAACGTGGCGAGCCGCTGCTGCGGACAGCATTCGAGACGAGCAATGGAAAGCGTCGGCCGGAAATGTTGCAGGGAGCGATTGATGTTCGAAATGTAACATTTTCCTGGGACCCTCCAGGGGCCACGACGGCGACAAGCCATAGCGCCGGTGACAACCGATCGTGGTCCGGTCGGTGTCGCAACGATCGCACCGTGCTGGATAATGTATCGTTGCGTGTCGAGCCCGGCGAATTCGTCGCGCTCGCAGGTCCGTCGGGGGGCGGTAAATCGACGCTGTTGCGACTGATTCTGGGTTTCGAAAATCCGCACGAAGGTGTGGTGTTATTTGACGACGTTCCTCTGGTTGAGTGGGATTTGACGTCTCTCAGAACGCAGATAGGCGCGGTGTTGCAGGAAGACGCGATCGATGTGTGTACGCTGCGCGGCAATCTGGCCGGCACAGCGCCATACGGCATGGACGAGATCTGGGAAGCGACCCGCATCGCCGCGCTCGACGACGACATCCGACGCATGCCCATGGGCATCCAGACGATTCTCCAGGACGACATGCTTTCCAGCGGGCAGAAACAACGGCTGCTGATCGCAGCCAAGGTATTACGCCACCCGCGCGTACTGTTTCTGGACGAAGCCACGAGTGCTCTCGATGACACCTTGCAGCGCCGTGTGATGGCGAACATCAGGGCGCTCGGTATTACCTGCGTATTCGTCGCGCATCGAGCCAGCACGGTGTTGCATGCCGACCGCGTCATTGTGATCGACGACGGTCGCGTGGTGCAGTCGGGGAGGCCGACTGCCTTGTTTGAAACCAGCGGCCCACTGGCGACCCTACATGAACGTGACCAGGAAAAGATACTTGCCGGAGCCGTGTAGTATGCGCAAAAAAACACTATTCCGCCAACAGGTGCTGGATCGATTCCAGGGCCCGTTTGAAGCCGACAGCGCATTCACCGTCGTGTCCGCCCGGCGCCGTTTGGCGGCGATTGCTCTGGGTTTGCTTATCGCAGCAGCGGTCTGTGTCGTAAATGCGTTTTGACTCGCCTGATCGGGAATCGTATCCATGCGTCTGACTCTGCTTTTTATCGTCCTTGCGTGCGGCGTGATTATTCCCTTTGCCCTCTGGGGTGATCGATTCGACGCCCATTTTACGGAGGCCGGCACGGTTTCATGGCTCGGTAATTTCGGGGCGTGGGCGTGGGCCGCCGGAATGGGCTTGTTGGTCGCCGACATTCTGTTGCCGATTCCCGGCACTGTCGTAATGAGCGCATTGGGGTACATGTACGGCGGCGCTCTGGGAGGACTTGTCAGTAGCGCCGGATCGTTTCTGGCCGGGGCCGTGGCATTTCAGGCATGTCGGTTGTTTGGCAAACACGCCGCGCAACGGATCCTCGGCGACGCGGAACTGGCACGAGGCATTCACCTGTTTGCCGATTGCGGCGGCTGGATCGTGGCGTTGTCGCGGTGGATGCCGGTCGTGGCTGAAGTCGTTGCCTGCATGGCCGGCTTGACGCGCATGCCGGCGCGGGCATTCTACCTCGCTCTCGCCGCCGGGTCGCTGCCTCTGGGCTTCACCTATGCCGCAATCGGTGAGGTCGGCAACACGCAACCGAAACTTGCGATCGGACTAAGCATTATTTTGCCAGCCGTTCTGTGGATGCTGATGCGCCGGGTTTACGACGAATTACGCGCAGATCCCGATGCATGACGCTGTTGTCGCAATGCTGATGCATAGGTGCTCGGCCGTCATGGAATCGGGTCGTCTGTTTACCGTTTCAAATAATCCGGTAAAAGCAGAAATTTCCGCGTCGATGCGGGTTTCAATATGACGGAGCACACGTATTGTTGGAAGCATGGTTCCGCGACGGTTGCAATCGTCGGCAACCTGTCGGATTTTCATTATCGTGATAGAGACGTTCGAGATATCGAGCACGACCGTTCTCGGATCGAGGCGCAGTATACACAACATGCAATATCGTAGACACCATCCAGGGAGGGTATCGATGAACACACAGAACACTAACACGATGTCTCATTCAGCAACCGATTCCGTGCGACCAGGTCGACCCGGACATCAGCGCATGACAACACATCTGCCGCGCGCATCGACCATCGTGATCTGTCTGGCAGTCGTTGTCGCCGCACACAGCATTGGGCACGCAGAGCAGTTGAAAAGTGATAGCGTGGTCGTGAAGAAAAATCCACGTACAACCGTGGAATACGTCTTGGACGCTCAGGCCTTACGAGTCGTGCGCGACTCCGAAACAGGCGAGCTGCGGGCGCCTACTGCAGAAGAAATCGGACGTTTCGGGGGTGATGCGCAAGAGAAGAATCGGTCGACCGAGGGGCTAAAACGTGTGAAACACGAGAACGGCACGGAATCGGTGAATCTGGAAGGTCGTTTTCTCAATACCATCAGCATCCATAAACATGATGACGGTACCGTCGCGGTCGGCTGCGACAACGCCGCAGCTGACGACGCGAAGGAGGCTGTTCCCAATGAATAACAGACCAGTCCAGATTGTCGCAGCCGCGATCGTTTCTTTCACTCTTGCAGCGCAATGCTTCGCGACCACCTTTACGCTGAACATCGTCGATCCGCCGGGCCAGGGATTCAACGACACGACGCCGGCAAGCCCCGTCGGCGGGAATCCCGGCACAACGTTGGGTGAGCTGCGTATCAACACGCTAATCCGCGCCACCGAGATTTGGGCGGCTGTATTGCAGAGCGACGTGCCGATTTCAGTTGCTGCGACATTCGCCCCACAGTTTTGCAGTCCCACCAGCGCAGTGCTCGCATCGGCTTCCACAACCTTCATTTTTCAAAACTTCCCGGGCGCCAATGAGACCGGTACGTGGTATCACGGTGCATTGGCAGACAGCCTGGCTGGGATGGATTTGCTGCCTGGCGAGGATGATCTCGTCGTATTTGTTAACAGCAATATCGATGCCGATCCGACCTGCATAGGCGGCATTGGCTGGTACTACGGTTTTGACCACGAAGAGGGCATAGGTATCGATCTGCTCGCGACCCTGCTCCATGAAATCGGCCACGGACTCGGGTTCGCCAATCTTGTCAACGAGACGAACGGTGTCCTGTTTCTCGGTTCACCGGATATTTACACGATTCACACGCTTGATCTCGTGACCGACAAGCGCTGGGATGACATGACCAATACGGAACGTGTCGCGTCCGCAATCAACGATCCGAGCGTAGTCTGGGACGGCGCCATCGCGACAAACGCTGCTGCGACGCTCCTGGTGACGCCATCACTTACCGTTGCCGTCAACAGCCCCGGTTCGATCGCCGGCTCATTCCTTGCCGGCACGGCCGCGTTCGGTCCGCCCGTCCCGGGTGGAGGTATCACTTCAGAGGTCGTGCTCGTGGATGACGGTACGGATACGGTCACCGACGGATGTCAGACAATCCTGAACGGTTCTGAGCTGACCGGCAAGATCGCGTTGATCGATCGCGGCGGTTGCAGTTTCGCCGACAAAGTCCAGAACGCCCAGGATCAAGGGGCTGTCGCCGTGATTGTCGCGAATAATATCGCCGGCAACCTCACACTTGGCGGCTCGAGCGCGTCCGTTACGATTCCGGCCGTCGGCGTCCCGATGTCGGTCGGCGATCTGTTGAAGACCGAGCTGCCGGGCATTGTGAATGTCACCATCGGCCTGGACGCCGGTTTGCCGGCAGGCACGGCGGGCGGGTTCCCGCGTCTGAACGCGCCAAATCCGGTACAGTCCGGCTCGTCAATCTCCCACTGGTCTCCGGACGCCACGCCAAACCTGCTAATGGAGCCGGCAATCAGTTCGGACCTCACCGACGATCTTGACTTGACGGTGCCGCTACTGGAGGATCTTGGTTGGAACCAGGGCCCGGCATTTACCCTTGTCACCGCCACGCCGGAAATGTCCTTGTGCGCGCCATCGGATGTAACTGTGTCCGTCGAGATTGGGGCGGTGTTCGGTTACAGCAACGCCGTAACTCTGAGCTTCGACGACCTCCCGGACGGCATTACCGGATCTTTTTCGCCCAATCCGTCGACGCCCCCTGGCGATGTCACGGTCACGATTACCGCCGCCGGTACGGTTGTTACAGGTGCGTACAGTATCGATATTACCGGGACAGGAGCGGACGCCGACGATGAACACCTGTCGATTATAGTCAATGTGTTCACCGCCGCGCCGACGGACGTCGTGATGCTTGATGAACCTGCGCACGGCGACGGCAACGTTGCGTTGCAGCCAACCTTTTCGTGGTTCGCGACGGCAGAAACAGAAACATATCTGGTGGAGGTCGACAACGATTCCGATTTCAGCAGTATTGAGGCTGCCGAAACAACCGATGGCGCCGCCCTCACGTTGTCATCGGAACTCGACGACAACGCACGGTATTTCTGGCGCGTCACACCGGAGAATATCTGTGGAGCGGGACCGGTATCGGAGGTCCGTGTGTTCACCACCACCAACATTGACGACGCGTTTGTGGCGGACTTCAGCGACGGCGGGGGCGATCCGAGCCTGGACGGCTTCACGTTCGACAATAGCGGCGGCGACATCGGCCTCTGGCATCTCTCAACCGGTCGCGGTGTGGATGCAGGACATTCGGCGGATGACAGCCTGTATTTCGGCACGGGAGAAGACGCCGGCGGCAACGGAACCTATGACGTGGGTCATGCCGCCGGGCGAGTGACCTCGCCGGAAATCGATCTTACGGCGGCCACCGGCGCAACCCTGACGTACAGCCACTTCCTCGAAACGGAGGGTGCTGCGAACATCGGATTCGACGTCGCCGCAGTACGCGTCTCGGAAAACGGTGGTGCGTTCACGACGATCGCAAGCAATGCGACATCGAGCCTGCTCGAAGATCCGACGTCGGAATTCGAAACCATCGAGCTGAATCTCGATGCCTTTGTCGGCAGTACGATTCGTATTCAATTCGATTTCGACACGGCAGACGACGAGTTCAACGACTTCGAAGGCTGGTATGTCGACGATGTCGCCGTCGTCACCGAGACGCCGGTGTGTGCCATCGCCGACATTCAGGTCGGGGCGCAAGGTCCGTGCGATCCGGGCTCAAACCTTTTCACGCAGGAGATAATCGTTTACTACTCAACCCCGCCCGCAACCGGCGAACTAGTGGTAAACGGTCAGGCTTTCGCCATTGATTCCAGCCCACAGACTATCGTATTAACGGGACTGTCGTCGGATGCATCCACGGCCGATGTCACTGCGGCGTTTTCGGCGGAACCGGGATGCAGCCTGACGATCGACGACGCGTTTACCGCGCCGGCACCATGCATTCCCGACGGCGTCACTGTTGTTGGTCTGGATTTCGGCGGCAATCTGGTCATCACGGACTCCGCGGCGGCTGGAACCGACAACAACGTGACGATCACGCTTGATCCCGGTCCGCCCGCGGTCGTGGTTATTCATGATACGAACAATATGATCGCACTCAACATCATCACCGGTACGACCGTGTCGGCGAATGAAGTGCGTATACCGCTTACGGAATTTGCCGGCGCCATCGTGATCAACGGCGGCGACGGCGATGATGTGGTGACGGTCGACTTTAGCGGCGGCGACCCGATACCGGCTGCCGGCTTACGCTACAATGGCGAGGGCAACGGCGGCGGCGGCGACGCATTGGTCGTTACCGGCGGCAGTTTTACAACGGTGGGTTACACTGCCGCCGGCACGGATTCCGGCAGTGTTGACTACGATGGCAGTGTGATAACGTATACCGGGCTGGAACCCATCACCGACAACACGGATGCTGACCACCGAGAATTCACGATCTCGGCATTCGGCGACCACGATATCCGGCTGATCGACGACGGCACGCCGTCTAACGGCATGACCACGATCGACAGCAACGGAAGCACCGGATTCGAAGAAATCACGTTTACCAATCCCAACGTGTCACTCACGATCAATGCCGGCGCCGGCGACGATTTTGTACTGATTGACTCCACCGATTCAGGTATGGTCGGCGAACTGGTGTTGAACGCCGGAGGCGGCGATGACCTGATCGACATCGCCGCAGCCGAGGCATCACAATTATCAATATTTGTTGACGGCGGCGCACACTCTGACGGCGATATTTTGCATTTCGATGCCCAGGACGAACAGGTGAGCGACAGGTTCGTAGCGTTGGTTGGCGTGACCTTCAATCGTATCGATTATGTCGATGTCGAATTCGTTGACATTTCCAATGATGCCGGCCCTGTTCCGGTTCCGACGCTTTCAGAATGGGGCGTCATTCTCTTGGGACTTCTTGTCGTTGTCATTGGTGCGGCGGCCATTCGCCGCATGCCGGCCGCAGTCTGAGCCACGGCAACAGCGGCGGGACGTTAATTCGGGGTACACGTTGGTCGCTGTGGACAATGTTCCCGGTATGACGTATTGTAACCCTAATGTTCAGCGATGGGTGTCCCGTCGCCACGGCGTCAAGTTCCGGTACAATAAGCACAGCCTACAGGAGTCCGAAAATGTTTCGCATTTCGCATCGAACAAGACCATGTGCCATTACCGCACTCATATTTTCAGCCTGTCTGATCCACGCCCAGGAGAATATCGAAATCAAGGATTCCGGCGATGTCACCGTCGAAAATCCGTTGAACGGGCTGAATATCAGCATCGATGCCGGTAAGGACCTGACCACAGAGAACACAGTGGAAGCCCTGGAGAATATCGGCCTAAACGCCGGCGGCATTACGCACGTGATGGGCGCCATCAAGGCCGGGGGCAAGATCGATATTAAGTCCGGCGGCGACATTATCATCGACGGCGAGGTCAACAGTGGCAGCGATATCGTCATCGAAAGCGGCGGCAATATCGACATCAACCAGACCATTGAGGGCGAACATGTCGATGCCAGTGCGGAAGATGAGATGAATGTCGATGCCAATGTTACCGGGCGAAACGGCGTGAACCTCACCACTGAAAACGGTGCGCTGACCATTGATGCCGATGCGTCGGTGAACAGCCCGGCGGGAAAAGTGAACCTGGACTCGCCGGATCTCCGGATCGACGGCACGATAAACGAGGGCCGCCCCGAGTAGGTGCGGTGTCGCATACGTAAGAGATGGGCCTGGATGCAAGCGCAGCGCGGGAGTCTACTAGTCGGCGTTGGTACTGTGCTGCACCCGACCGTTGCGGAGACGGCGTGAAATCCACACTGAATTGTGAACCAACGAGCCGCCCGCAAAATCGGCAACTCCGACGCCCTGGAGCGATACCGCAATAGGCTTCGCGGGCAGTGATCCTGATGCTTCTGTGTGTCTCGCGTGGCCCGTGGTTGTCGGCAGTGGCTGATGCATAGCGCAAGCCACCCTGACAACTGTGTGCTGAACGCACAATAGCATCGGCCGGTTGAACCCTATGGCTCGTAAATGCTCCATTGGGCAAACGACATGCCCGTCAGTGCACTGAATTTGTCTGCATCATCTCGCAGATACGCCAGGACCTCACCGTGCCGTATCGGATCAATATATGGTTTCGCGACGGGAGAGGAAAAAGGCAGGCATAGCCAGTGATCCATATGCCAGGCGAAATTTGGCGCAACCATCTTGATTCGTGTTGCAGCGATCGCGCGAGTAATCTGCCGGCCTACCACATTTTTCCGGCGCTTGTCCCGCGTTAGATGCCAGGAATGTTGAAATCTACGTGATATGAACGTGTCATCGACGCCTAGGAATCGAAATACTCTGTGCAGCGTTTCGCGGCGTCGGTTCAGGAGATCCTCCTGATTAATGACAAGAATTCTTGAGAGCGGGTAATAGCGCAGATACCTGCTGAGCTGCATGAAGTAACAACTGACCTGAACATAGCGGCTTCGCTCCATCTTCGCGAGTTCATCATCGAAGGTGAGCGCATACCCCATGCTGTACCAGTGTACGTGGTGCGACTTTATGCGTTCAAGTGGGTCGCGGACAACGTAGATTAGTCGCGCATCTGGTGCGATCGAAACCATATTCTCCGACGAATCCGGGTGCCGCGGGTAGGTCGTATAGCTTGGGGAACACTCGCCGCATAATTCCGTACCGGCATCGAATTGTGAGAGATACCACGTCGTACCCAACGACCAGTTGTGAGTGAAGAAATTCAATTCCTTCTCCCGGGGCATCGCAATGCTCGGGTGTTGATCAAGATAATAGTGAAGGCTCGTTGTACCGGCCTTCATGGTCCCGATGATGATAAAGTCGGGTACGCGGCCGTGACGGCTCGACGTCATAATTGTGTTCCCTTTGCAGACGCACCGCAACAGACCGGATGCTCACTGCCCTTGATCTTGATGGAAAATTGAATATAAAGGGTATTTGAGAGTGCCGGTGCTATCGACAACGACTGTATCACACCGAACCAGGTGTTTCAGTCAAATCTGGGCTGAAATAATGAATCGTATCGTCAATCACATAACGCGATGCCTGTTTGCAATTATGGCTGGTATCGCCTTCTGCAGCCATGGCGGTGTCGTTGTGTCGATGGTCGGCGATGACGATGGATTTGGCGGCAGCCAGGGAGCAGACAGCAACCCCGGTGATGTGTTTTCGATCTTCCTTACACCGTCGATTGCACCCGGTACATATACCGACCTGGACGCCATGGATGTAACTACGACAGAGCCGTGGACTACGTACACGTTTATTTTCAACATCCCGTGGGAGGCGGTACCACCTAGGACTTTCTGTCGGAATTTATTAAATTCCGGTCATTCAAGTTTTCAATTGCGTTGAGGTCTGAACGACAGAACCGCAATCGCTCGCGCCGCGCATGCATTAACCTTCCCGTTGAATCGCTCGCAATGTCTGTCGTACAAACGGCCACAATAGCCCCAGGCTCTGATCCGTGCGCTGCTTGAGCGCCCACAAACCCGGCAAGCAACCGGGGTGGCGAAGTACATGCCGGGCGACGTTGAATATGCCCACCTCGCCATCGTCCATAACGTGCTTGTTGAAATCCATTGGGAGATCGTCAGTAATACGATCGCTGACGCAGCGAATAACCGCAAAGGGAATGCGGCGTTGACCGCAAAACTCGGCGATGGCGCCGGACTCCATATCGATAAAGGCCGGCTCATCCAGCGTGTGCTGTGCAGCGACTTTCCGTTTTTGGGATACCTGCCACAACATCGCATTCACGGGAATCGCTGTCGCGTAATGTACGCGGTGTTGGTGGGCAGCGGCGTGACGGATGGCAGCCAGGATAGCTGGTGACGGTCGATCGGTCGAGCCAAAAATTTCCGTAGCGACGACGATATCACCTAATTCCATCGCCTTCGTCAGGCCGCCGGCGAGTCCTATACTGATCAGCGTCTTGAAGCTGTGGCGATTATAGGCCTTCTCGAGTTGTTGGATGGTACAGCGACGGCCCATCCCGGTTGCCAGCGTCGTGCAGTGTGAACCTCTTACTGCAAGTCCGGCAAGCTCGCGCCGCAACGCTGCGGTAACAACCACGTTGCCCACGCGATCAACCAAAAAAATTCCATGCGGCCATACGCACCATATCGCGCGGGCTCTTCTTTAACTCAAACACGGCAGAGGTTTCGAACCCACTGTGCATCATGCAGTTCTGACAGGCACGGTCACTCCGGCTCTCCCAATACCCCCAATCTACGCCGTTCCAAAATTCATCGAACGTGTCGTAATATTGCTTGCCAATAAGGTAGCATGGACCTTTCCAGCCGAGCGGCGTATAGGTCACGGTGCTCCATGGCGAGCAATTGTAGTCTCGCATACCGGCTGTGAATTCTATATACATCGGTGTCGACATTAGGCGAAACCGACGCGACAACTCCAGAACCCGTTTGAATTTCTCGTGGATATCCTTTTTGGTGAGGAAAATATCGCGATCAACCGATTCGTACTGGTAACCGGGTGCGATCAACATGCCGTCCACGCCTATCTCCGCGAGCATGTCGCACAGCTCTTCTATCTCGTCTATATCCGTCTCTTTGAATATCGTCGAATTCGTGGTGACGTGGTAGCCCCGCTTCTTCGCTTCCCGCAACATCTCGATAGCGGTATCAAATGTTCCCTCGCGGTCGCATACCATATCATGGGTCGCGCGAAGTCCGTCGAGGTGAATATTGACAGTGAGCCGTTTATGGGGTTCGATCTTGTCAAACACCCGTTTGTCGAGAAGTAATGCATTGGTACAAAGATAGATATGCTTTTTGCGGTCGATTGCTTCAGTGATCAACTCTTTGAGTTCGGGATAAATCGTCGGCTCTCCTCCGCAAATGGACATGATGGGTGCGCCCGCCTCATCCACTGCCTGCAGGCATTTCTCAAGCGGCAGGCGATCTTTGAGCTTGCCGGTATGCCGTTCGACCGAGCACCCCAGACACGCAAGGTTACAGGTATAAAGGGGTTCGAGCATTAGTACCATCGGGTATCGCTTTCGTCCCTTGATAGATTGGCGAAATTGATGCCGAATTGAATCGGTTGTGATATGAAGCGGAAATCGCATGATCATCTCGTCGATAGTGTCAACGTCGCAAAACCAGTTACGTTCGACATTTATTGAAAGTGGGAAACGGAACAGCCACAGCAGGCCGGATCCGCGTTACGCAATGGTAGTCATACTATCTTTTTTCTGAAAGATCAAGGAGTTGCGCGTCGCCGTCAACATAAATCAATCCACTGTTCCATCCGAACGAGAGCGTTAGTCATGCAGAAATGTGGTCTCGTTGCGGCAACGGCCATCGCGTTGTGGCGGGCAAAATATGCACCGAACTGGCAATTGTATCGGAAATATTCTAAATTACCCGCAAATGCGATCGCTTGTCGCATGCCCGCTCCGGACAGTGTGGCGACCGTAATACTATTCATCACCAGGGGAACTCGTGCTCGTTGCCAACCATCAAAATCGTGACTTGGGATCTTCGCTGTCCGTATGTCTTGACCTGTTGCCGTCGGTATCTCGAAGTTTCGCGATAAGCATTCTGCATCTGCGCGGACCGTTGCGGACTGCGGTCATCACGTCTTATCTCCTGTGCCGTATCGCCGACACGGTGGAGGACGATCCGCAGGCGCCCGTTGCGGTACGATCCCAACTCTTCGATCTTCTGCGTAGCAGCCTCACTGAGGACGCAGCCATCCAAACGTTCACGGACATGGCCGGTGATGTACTGGCCGGTGAAGGCGCCCATCTGCGGCTCGTGTCCAAAACGCCGGATGTCTTTGTGCTACACCGATCACTCAACGTTGAAGTCCAGGAGGTTATCAACCGATGGGTGTCGGAAATGATCGTCGGAATGAATGCGTTTGTCATACGCTACCCGGGCGGCATCCACCTACAGACCATTGAGGAGTTTCACGAGTACTGCTATTATGTCGCCGGTACGGTAGGTCATCTCTTGACGGAATTATGGAAATTACATTCGAACCGAATTGATAATGTCACATTTACACGGCTCAATCGCCTTAGCGAGGCGTTTGGAGAAGGCCTCCAAACGGTAAACATACTCAAAGATATTGCCTCCGATGTGGAGAAGGAAAATGCCGTATT
The DNA here is from genome assembly GCA_021772615.1 of Verrucomicrobiota bacterium. Taxonomy (GTDB): domain Bacteria; phylum Verrucomicrobiota; class Lentisphaeria; order JABSQK01; family JAJFLO01; genus JAJFLQ01. The sequence goes on from JAJFLQ010000157.1 coordinate 21,497, forward strand.
TTTGCCGGAACTGAATCTAAAAAAATGCGGTAGCTCGCAGAAATCAATCCTCGATCCGGACCACATCCAGGAAAACAGAGAGGTCGTAACCAAATTGATCGCATTGGCCCGCAACGATCTTGATCAGGCGATGGAATATTACCTGAACATTCCAAAGTCCGCATTTGCGATTCGCCGATTTTGTATACTGCCGCTGCTATTCGCCTTCGCCACGATTCGCGAACTATCTCATACGGATGCAATGCTGAAGTCCGGCGGCAGCGTGAAGATCACGCGCAACGAAGTAAACGCATTGATCATGCTTTCACCCTTTATGGTATGCAGCAATCACCTGGTACTTTGGCTTGCCCGGAGGGTAAGTCGTAAGCCGCTTGCCTAGGGTTTGTTGCGTCGAAATGGAAAGCCGCAGGCGCGTTCTGGGCACGGTTCCATAAGGTCTGGGAATCTCTGAATTCACGGCAGCAAAGTAGATTAGACCTCCGCAGCGTGGGGTTTGAGTAAGAGCCGTCCAGGATAGTGACACTGCGGTCACCGCGTTCCGGCGGCGGAAGACGAGGTTATCATCGCGGCATTGTCTCGGCTTTGACGACGGCGGGAAATCGTGACGCCGATGGTCCCGATTGCAGCCCCAATCCCATCGGCGAGGAGGTCATGGTAGTCCGCACTTCGGTAGGGCAACCAGCCCTGCACGACTTCAGTGAAGACAGCGAAGCACATCGTTATCGCGCACGCGAAGAGCAGAGACCTTGGGAATAGCTGCAAGGCAGCGGCCCACACCATGAAATGCAACGCGAAAAGAACAGCGTGAACGCATTTGTCCATCTGCCACTCCTCAGGAAACTCGACCGTTGACGGCGTCGGCGCGAACAACACTACCATCACCGCAATCGTATAGGAGACCGCCAGCCATCTCGCGCGGGTGGGGGACTCAACGATGCGCGCGTCGGCACCGCATGCATTTGATTTCGAAGACATTTTGGTAGAATCGGGTTATCACGGGAATGTTTCACCGCTATAAGTAGTGCATGAACCACGATGATGCCGAGATACAGTATGTCAACAGAGAAACCGGTGAACTCGAAACCGAGGTCGTCCTTGATGAGAAATACATCCGCTGGGCATATCAGTCTCCGGCGTTGCCGCTGTTATCCGCAATCGTTTTCCGCCATGCACTCCTGAGCAGGATGTACGGCATGTACCTGGATTCATCGTTGTCGCGACGAAAGATAATGCCGACAATTCGGACACTACGAATCGATACCAGCGAATTCGCCGATCCTGTCGATTCATTTCGCAGCTTCAACGAATTTTTTATTCGCCGTCTGCGCCCGGAATGTCGGCCCTTCGATGAAGCACGCGATTGTCTTGTGTCCCCGGCTGACGGTCGGGTATTCGTGTTTCCGGAGATTCGCCGCGAGACGGTGATTCCAGTCAAAGGCGTCGGATTTTCTGTCGATCATCTTCTCGCCGGACTCGACAACGGATCGTTCCATGACGGCGACGTGCTTGTCATCCGGCTCTGCCCTGCGGATTACCATCGGTTTCACTTTCCTTGTGACGGGCGAATTGTTGCCAGCCACGATGAAGGCGGTACATACCACTCAGTGAATCCGATCGCGTTGGCATGCGGGCTAAATATTTTCTGTGCCAATAAGCGAACCGTAACGCTCATTGAGAACGCCGTGTTCGGCCGCATCGCCATAGTCGAAGTCGGTGCGTTCGGCGTTGGCAGTATCGTCCAGACGTGTTACAAGGACTATGTGAACAAGATGGATGAGAAAGGATACTTCACCTTTGGCGGGTCGACCATCATCCTGATATTTCAGAAGCGCAGGATACGGCTCTCGGCCGATCTTATTGAGCATTCTGCGACAGGACACGAGACTTTTGTCAAGGTTGGCAGCCTTATCGGCACACAGTATCTTGACGGCAGGTAACCGGGCGAGACGTCAATGGATGCCACGCCACGAAGCCTATTCATGTGCGGTTAACCGCTTGCAGTCGGCGGCGGCGATGGAAGTATGGGATTGGCATCGAAGGCACGACCGACTGTGACCTTTCTTGGTAGACACGTCTTTAATGCGCGCCACGTGCCAGTTGCCATCGCGATGCTTCCACATATGGAGCGTCTGCCATTGCACGTGCTGGTGCTGGTCCTGATCCCAGGCGTTCCGGAGCGTCACGCCGGATTCTACCAGAACCAGATAAGGCGATGCGTCGTGCTTGACGGTTTTCTTGACATCCAGGTAAAATCGTATACGCTGACCGGGGACCTTCGTAATCGAATTTGTGTAGAGGCGGCGGTAGTCATATTCTTTTTCGCCGTTAACAAGGACACCGTCATACATGGCATCGGCGTCCGTCTCCCAGGCAGAGTCTTTCGCAAGATGACCGTGGAGTCGGTCCCAGTCGACGGTGTTTATCGTCCCTAAACGGCATCGATATTGCGAAGTACAGCCTTATTGACTCGTGAGTAGATCACCAATGTCGCATCCGGCGCAAGCGACCAGCGCGATCGCGGTCATGACGTGGCGAAAGATTGAAGAAACGTGGCATTGTGACATGAAATTCGTCACTGGGGAAACTATCCTTCTCTATGACTTGTGATAAGGGAATACCAGCACATCGGATTGGACTGATATATTTTAAGCCATCGATAAGCACGCCATATGCAACCCACAGCATTTCAATGCAATAAAAAACATTTAACAACGCTGGAGCGCGTCGGGCGAGGCTGTGCATTTTTTTATGATTGCGCCAGATCGGCTGACGTATCGCATCGTTCAATCCGTTGCAAGGATCACTCAGGTTAAGGTGCGGCTATTGCTAATATGGCTGAAAAAATTATCATAATAGACGATTGCGCATTTACCTTGAAACACTTGGAAACGGCGCTGATATATGCCGGTTACGATGTATATTCCGCTCGGTCCGGTCGTGAGGGCCAGCGGTTGATCGCGGAGCAGTCGCCCAACTTGATTCTGCTCGACGTTTTGATGCCGGACGTGGATGGCTTCCAGGTTATTGAAACACTCAAGGCAGACGCCGCGTTCTCGGCCATACCCGTGATCTTTTTGACGGGTCAGAATGACACCGGTGACGAGGTCAGAGGCTTCGACCTCGGAGCGGTGGATTACATTCTCAAACCGGTCAAGATCGATGTGGCGCTCGCACGCATTGCATTCCATCTGAAGTTCCAGGCGCTGAAAACCGAGCAGGAGGAGAGCATTCGGCAGCTGGAAAAATTGAATCGTGACAAGAACGAGATTCTGGGATTTGTGGCTCATGATCTTAAGAACCCGCTGTATTCCATCAACGGATTCGCAAGAATCGTGCAGGAGCGGCTTCATGACACGCCCGCGGATGTGATCATGGGATACCTCCAGGTCATTGAGAACGCATCGCAGCAGATGACGGTTTTCATCGACGAATTGCTCGACGTGCAGGCAATCGAGTCAGACAGCCTGAGCCTGGATACGGAGCTTGTTCTGGTGAGTGAGATTTTTGAATCTCTCGCGAATACATATGCCGATCGCGCCGATCGCAAAGGGATCGAACTGGACTATGATGTCACGGGATCCGGCAATCCCACGCTTATCAATCGTCTGATATTCGAACAAGTGCTGGATAATCTCGTCTCGAATGCCATAAAGTTTTCGCCGCCGTGCAAGCGCGTGGTCGTCCGCGCGGATATCGGCAAGTATCGTCTCGTATGCAAAGTCGAGGATGAGGGGCCGGGATTTACCGCAGTCGATAAGGATAGTCTGTTTGGCAAGTTCAAGCGTCTCAGCGCCCGTCCGACCGGCGATGAGGGGTCGAATGGATTGGGACTCTATATTGTGAAGTCGCTTCTCGACAAGATCGGCGGGTCGATTGCGTGCGAGAGCGAACCTGGCCACGGCGCCACGTTTACGTTTGATATGCCGATCGAAGAATGACATGACGCGATGATACCAGACATAACACAAGTACGAGTCAAGCCGAATGCGCTGGCAATCTACGGGTACACTAATGATTCCGGTGAATTCTGGACAAACTGGGGCGAAGCCCTATTAATCATTTCCGGCGCGGACGAGGTCGTATCGACGGAGGAGATGACATGGCTGATGGACTACCTGGGTGGTACGATCGGGGTTGGAGGTGATGTACTCAAGCGCTTCCTCACCTTCGATTTTCGCACCGCGCAACTTGATCAGCGACTCCACAAGATCACCGCGGACACATCAATACACTGTGGTCGCGCGCTATTGTACGACGCCATCCGGATGTCACGCGCGGACCATGACTACGCGATCGAGGAACGACAGGCGGTCCACGGCGCGGCGGTCGTGCTCGGCGTTGCGCCGGGAATCGCAGCGGCGATAGAGCATATTGTTGAAAAAGAAGAGGCCATGGGCGTGACTCGATTGTCCTGCATCGATTTTGACGACACGTACGACCCGTCCGGTACCGATGAAAACCCCATTATCCAGACCAACCCGATGTTCAAGTCCATATACGGCGTGGACAAGGTATTGTACCAGACTATGGAGTCATACGGGAATGCATTGTTATGGGTTGCCGGTGCAGACGGCGTGATTTCGGATGATGAACGCAGTTGGCTGATCGATTCGTATGCGCCATCTATGGACGTGCCGTCCGAGATCTCACAGCGATGGGATGACATTATTCATTCCGAACAATTCAGGTGCATCAAGATAGATGATCAACTGGCACGCATCATCGGACCCAATGACGGCCGCAAGCAATTGCTCTACGATGCGATCAGAATGGCTTGGGTCGACGGATACGACCAGCGTGAGCAGGACGCGGTGATTAAAACAGCCGGCGGGTTGGGCGTGACAACGTCGCTGGTGAAAGTCCTGGAAAATCTCGTTGCTTCCGAATATCTGCTGAACGAGATGCGCAGGGCACTATTTCGCGCCTGAGATACGTGCGGAGGTCGGCGCCGTGATAATGCCGACGAATTCAGACAGTCGCCGGCCGTTCATTTTATGACATCAGAAATTTCTATTATCGTGGCCGAAGACGACCCGTCGATCCGGCAGATCTATCGCCACGAAATCAGTGCAGCGAACCCCGATACTCGACTTTGTGAAAACGGAGGGGATGCAATTGCCTGCTTCAGCGAGCGCCGGGCGGACCTGGTCCTTCTTGACATTGGCTTGCCCGACATAACCGGGCTGGAGGTTTGCCGCGCGATACGCCGCCTATCCGGAAACACCACTACCACGATCATCATTATTTCATCGTGCCAAAGTGAGACCCAGATTATTGACGGCTACGCGGCGGGTGCGGACGATTATCTAATCAAGCCCGTGAACCCATCCGTATTGCGAGCCAAAATACTGGTTGCTCTGGATCGCAAGAAGCAGGCGATAGCTGCTCCTGTCATCTCGATTTTTCCCGGTACGCTTTTTGCCGGTCGCTACGAGGTGATCGAGAAAATCGGTGCTGGTGCATGCGCAGCTGTGTACCGCGCAAGGGACACATCGTCCAATCCACGCCGGGATGTGGCGTTGAAGGTGTTTGATCTGCCGTTTTCCTCGGCCAATGATCCTGCGTTCAACAAACATTATCTACGGGAAGCCTACGGACTGTCCCGTATGTCGCACAACGGCGTTGTGAAACTCTTCGACTTCGGAAGATTCCCGTTTTATTACCTGGCCATGGAGTATCTACAGGGGGAGACGCTGGATCACAGGGTCTTTCGCCAGGGACCGGCGACTGTCGATGAGGCGCGGATTGTCGCGTATGAAATGGCAAAAGTATTGCAGTACTTGCAGCGGCGGAATTTCGTTCATCGCGATATCAAGCCGGTCAATATCATCGCCACCCACACCGGACGGCTCAAACTGCTGGATTTCGGATTGGCCCGAAGAGTGGGAGAAGGCACGGTGTCAGGCGAAGATTTCTTTCGCGGCACCCCGAATTATGCTGCTCCGGAAAGCATTTTCGGCGATGCCGAAATCGATGGGTTTTCCGATATATTTTCTCTCGGTGCGACAGTGTTTCACGTCGTCACGGGAGATCCCCCGTTTTCCGGATCGTCGCCGGCCGAGATTATCAAGAACCGAATTACCAGCGATTCGATGCCGGCGGAAAAACTGGTGGTGCAAGATTGCCCCGAGTTCGGAAAATTGATCCAGGCGATGATGAGTGACGCCAAAGCGGACCGCCCCGATATCGGCACTATCCTGGCAACGCTGAAAACACTGTAGGTTGAATCAGTTTCCGACGATAACCTTGCGAATCGTCTCGGTTAACAGTGCGATGCCGACCGGCTTCATTAGCGCTTCCGTAAACCCCCACTTCTTGTAATTGGCCATTGCGGCTTCGGCGTAGCCGCTGCAAACGATGGCCTTTGTCGTGGGGTCGCAGTCGAGCATTCGTCGTATCGTCTCGACACCGCCCATACCACCCGGAACGGTGAGATCGAGTATCACAACATCGTATCGCTTCCCGGCCTCCAGCGAACGCGTAAAGACCGTGAGCGCCTCGCGGCCGTCTTCCGCGGTATCCACAGCATAGCCGGCGACCTGCAAGACCTTGCTGTACACCTTTAAAATATCGACGTCGTCGTCCATGATCAACACCCGCCCGACGCCTCTTGTGAAGGTCAACGCATGTGCCCTCGTCGGAACGACCGCTTCGACAGCCGGCAGAAACACCGTGACAGTGGTGCTCTGTCCAGCACGTGATGAAATGTCAATCAAGCCGTCATGATTGCGCACAATGGAATACGCGGCGGAAAGTCCCAGTCCGCTGCGATCGTGTCGGGTCGTGAAGAACGGATCAAACACGCGCGGCAGATTCTCTTCCGGAATGCCCTCGCCGCTGTCCGCCACCGTTATTCGTACATACTCGCCCGCGCTGAGCAGGATGCTGTCGTCCTGCCTTATGGTTATGCAATCCGCGGAGATCTCGATATTTCCGCCCCCCGGCATCGCCTCGTCAGCATTCAGCACGATATTCTGCAATGCCTGCCCGATCTGGCCCTCGTCACAGCTTGCCGCCTTGATATCCTCTGGAATCGACAAGGTATGAGCGGACGTGGATCCGCTCAGCGTAAATGTCACCGCGTCAGTTAGAAGCTTCGAAATCGACACGGTTGCACGTATCGGCGCGCCGCCTTTCGCAAATGTGAGCAGTTGCCGTGTCAGGTCGGTAGCATGCCGCACCGATTTCTCCGCGTCGACCAGATTCTCCGACACGTAGTCGTTTTCTTCCAGCTCCAACTGCGTCAATGAAATATTCGCCAGGATGCTGGTGAGTAGATTGTTGAAGTCGTGGGCTATTCCACCCGCCAAGACACTGATGGTTTCCATTTTCTGGGACTTCAGCATTTCACCTGCAAGCTTCCGGCGTTTCGTGACATCCCGGATGGAGGCTAGAAGAACACGCTCCCCTTCCCAATCGATCTCGACCATTCGGATCTCGGTATCAACGTGCGACCCACTTCCGTTGTCGATAACAAAGTCCGTCACTTTACCGGTTGTGGTAGGGAAATCGATCTTGTCGCCCGGCATATCCCCGGGGCCTCGCCCGAAAAGTGCCTCGGCCGCCGGATTTGCGAATCGCACAATTCCCTGATGATCGATCACCAGGATGCCGTCACCATTATTCTCGATGATCTCGCGGATATGCGCGCGGCTGGCCTGGAGTTCCTCCGTACGCCGCACGAGTTTGGTATAGAGTTTGTGACGCTCGTAGGCATAGCGAATGCATCGAATGAGCAATTGGTCATCGAACGCTCCTTTGACCAGGTAGTCCTGAGCGCCATGTTGAACCAGGGACACCGCCAGTTCTTCGTCTTCCTGGCCGGTCATTACAACGATGGGGAGGTCTTTGGCGTGCCTGCGCAGCTGAAGAAACGAGTCGATACCGTTGGCTTCGGGCAGCCCCATGTCGACCAGTGCGAGGTCATAATGGTTGCACTGCAATGCTTCGACCGCTGCGCGGAGGCTGACCGAATATGTAGCGTCAAACGTTGCCATCGGGCTGCGCGCAAAGGTCCGCTTTATGAGCAGTGTATCATTGGGGTCGTCTTCGACAATGAGGATTTTCATAACCGTATCCTGATTCTCACCCGTTCGATTCGTTGCGACAACGAACGGGAACCCGCTGGCAGCAGCCCGTGCGCGGCGACATGTCGCGGGATTGGAAAACCGGCTCAGGCCGGTTCGAGGTTTTGCCATCGAAGGGGAAAATACCAGAGGAGGGATTCGAACCCTCACGCCCGTACGGGCACTACGACCTGAACGTAGCGCGTCTGCCAGTTCCGCCACTCTGGTGGATGGATAAAGTCGTCTCACAACAAACCGACGTAGATATCACCGCCGGACTCCAACGCATACTCCCCACACAATTCCCTGCATCCCCCAACGGTATTCACGTTGATACAGCGCTCTGCGCGCGACGTGGCGCCGGTATAATGCAGCGCTGGCCGTATCTGGTGAAACCTCCTGAAACAGGACCAACTATAGCTCAAAAGATATCTGCGATCGTGGCAAAGTCAAAACGGAAAACGTCGAAAATGTCGCCGTTCCGTTCGCGCAGGACACGCTGTTGCAGCGAGGCCCTACCGGACATGTGGAGAGTCGCACCTATCGGATGAGGTCCGCACAAAAGGTGCTGGGCGGAGTCGGCCTGAAGCCTCCGGGCGTTCAGGTAAGCATGGGCAACGCCATGGTCGCAAAGTTCAGGACCAGGAAAAAGCCGCACATATCCGTCACTGTCGTAAGAATCGGCGATGACGCCAGTGCCGGATCCATGTTCATGCCTCGCAGGAACAATGGTATCAGCCCGCCCAGGCAGACTGCCAGTATCGAGTTCAGCGCCAATGCGGTGCCGACGACCAGTCCCAGATACGCGTTCCCCCAGAGCAACGCAAAGGTACCAATCAACGCGCCCAGAACCAATCCGTTGATGATACCGATACCCGCTTCTTTGTACAGGACCCGCAATAATTCGTGGGGCTTGACCTGGCCCAGACTCAGCTCGCGGATACTGACTGCTACTGCTTGATTCCCGGAGCAACCGCTCATATCCGAAATGATGGGTAAGAATACGGCGAGCGCGATGACCGCGGCCAACGTCTCCTGGTAGAACGCAATCACACTTGCGGCGATGATATTCAGTACGATATTGACGGACAACCATGAGAGGCGACGAAACGAACGCGACAGTAGCGGCATGCTCCGCAACTCTTCACCGCCAACGATACCGCTGAAATTCAGGAATGAGCGGCCCGACTGCTCATCCACAGCTTCCAATACGGCTTTTCTCAAGACGATTCCGACCAGGTGGTGGTCGTGGTCAGTCACTGGTATGCCGAGGAAATTATGATGCTCGAATATGTTCTTCAGCTCTTCCAACGACGTATCCACGGTAACATGGATCGTTTTCGTAATCGCCAGTTCGGCGAGCGGCGTGTGCTTGGCTGCCAGTACAAGCTGACGGAGCGGCAAGACCCCCTTGAGTTTTCCGTCATCCGTAGTGATATAGGTGTACTGCACTTCGTAGTCGGAGTATTCATCACCGTGCTTACGCAGATCGCTTACAACATTCTTGGCGAATTTTGTCTCCGGATAAGCGAGAAATTCGGTGATCATTATGCCACCAGCCGTATCAGCGGCTGACTGTAGCAGGAAACGCGCATCACGCGCTTCCTCCGGATCCATTTTCTCAAGAATCGCTTCGGCGGTATCCCGATCCAGATGCCCCAGCAAGTCCGCCTGCTCGTCACTGGCCATTTCGTCGACAATAGCCGCAGCATCGACAACCGGCAGTTCTTCAATCAGGTCCGCAGCCTGATCGTCAAAAAGGTCTTCGATCAGATCAGCGGCGGCCTCAGTCGAGATATTGGTGAGGACGTCGGTTCGTTCATCTTCGTCGAGCCGTGAGATCAGGAACGATTTTTCCGAGCGCGATACAGAATTGAGGTATGCCTCGATGTCGTCGTATTTCTTCTGATCGAGAAGACTGGAGATGTAGTCGATCGGCTCTGCTGGTTCGTGTGTTGCAGTCACGGGTAGTTTCTACCAAGGTTAAAGGTGCTATGGCACAGTCGGAAAAAACCAACCGGATAGTGGAAGATTGTAAACCTCAAGGGATGCATTTTCCCAGAACGAGGCAACCGTTGGTGCCGCCGAAGCCGAAGTTGCAGGACATGACGGTTCGCAGCCCGGCATTGTCGACACGCGTCGTCACAATGGGAATATCTGCGGCCTCCGGATCGATATTGTCTATGTTTGCCGACGCGCAAATAAAATCATTCTCCAGCATCAACAGGCAATATATGGCCTCGTGTACGCCCGCAGCGCCGATTCCATGTCCGGTTAGAGACTTGGTAGAGCTGACGGGCGGCACGCTATCACCGAATACGTCCCGCAAGGCGGCTAATTCACTGATATCGCCGATGACGGTGCTGGTAGCGTGGGTATTTATATAGTCAATAGGGACAGCGTTCGGCAAAGCCCCTTTTATGCAGCGCGCCGCACCCTCCGCCGACGGCTTGACCATATCATAGCCGTCGGATGTTGCGTAGTATCCGACAATCTCGGCATAAATCCGAGCGCCACGGCGGCGCGCGTGCTCCAGCTCCTCCAGTACCAACATACCACCGCCACCGGAGACCACGAAACCGTCGCGACCAGTGTCGTAGGCGCGCGATGCCAAGGTCGGTGTATCGTTGTACCGTGACGACAATGCCCCCATTGCGTCGAATGGCAGTGCCATAGACCAATGAAGCGGCTCCGCACCGCCGGCGAAAACAACCTCCTGCTTACCGAACTGGATCAACTCGCAGCCGTGGCCGATGCAGTGGGTACTTGTCGTGCACGCGGAGCTGATGGTGTAGCTGACGCCCTTGATTTCGAACAACGTCGACAGGCATGCAGATACGGTGCTGGACATGATCTTTGGTGCCATCGTTGGTCCAACCTTGCGGATTCCCCGTTTCCGTAAGGTATCGACCATTTGCACCGTATGTTCTGTCGACGGCGCGCCGGAGCCCGCGATGAGACCTGTACGCGTGTTCGAAATAATGTCGTCACACAGGCAGGCGTCGGTTATAGCCTGCTGCATCGCCAGATAGCTGTACGCTGCGCCGTCGCTCATAAAGCGGCGTGTGCGTTTGTCGATTGCGCTCTCAAGGTCCAGCTTGAGCGAACCGTAAACCTGAGAGCGAAATCCAAAGTCCGCAAACGTCGGCGCGGCCTCAATCCCAGATCGGCCGACTCGCAGCGCATCAAGCACGGCATCTTTGTCGTTTCCGATACTGCTGATGATCCCAAGGCCGGTTATGACCACACGTCTCATTGTGATTTATGTCCTTAGATTGGCTTTCGGCCAGCTACGCCGAACGTGTGTGATATGGTTCGTTCACGGTGCGATCCAAACCCGCAGGCAAGCACGGACGGAATACGGCGTCGAGCCTGGATACAACAGTCGGGATTGCAACTTTAACTTACCGATAACGGTTAGTGTTGCCAGTCGGTAACGAGACGGACCCGCAAAATCTTTGAAGCCTGAACTGAAATCCGTGTTTGACAGGATAAATTGGTTTTTCGGAAACCCACGAGAAGAGCCATTGTGCATGGCAATACAAGCGCATGCAGCCCGTACCAATACGACTATGACCAATACCGAAATCCTGAAGTCCCTGTATCCGTTCCAATCGAATTTCCTCGACATCGACGGCCTGAGATATCACTATCTTGACGAAGGCAAAGGTCCTGTGGTACTGATGCTTCACGGGAATCCGACCTGGTCATTCTACTACCGTGATCTGGCAGCCGAGCTGCGGCGGACACACCGCGTCATCGTGCCCGATCACATTGGCTGCGGCTTGTCCGACAAGCCGCAGAGCTACCCGTATCACATGGCCGATCATTTGCGCAACGTCACGGCACTGATCGAGCATCTGGAAATCAAGCGCTTCAGCCTGGTCATGCACGACTGGGGCGGACCAATCGGCCTCAGTTACGCGGTCGATCACCCGTCGCAGGTAGACCGGTGCGTTGTATTCAATTCGACCCCGATGGAGACGCGGGGACTGCCAATGCGAATTCTTGCATGTAAACTGCCGCTGTTCGGGAACATCGCCATTCGCGGTTTCAATGCGTTCGCGCGTGGCGCCTCCCATATGGCGACCTGGAACGCCGCCAGAATGACCCCGGCGGTACGCCATGGCTATCTCATCCCTTACGACTCCTGGGCCAATCGCGTTGCCACATTGCGTTTTGTTCAGGATATTCCGATGTCAGATCGCCATCCCTCGGCGGCACTCATTGCCCGCGTGCGGTCACAGCTCGGCACAATAGCCGATAAGCCGATGCTGATATGCTGGGGCAAGCGTGATTTCTGTTTTACCGAACAATTTCTTGACCGGTGGCGAGAATGCTTCCCGGCCGCCGTTGTTCATCAATTTGCCAATGCCGGACATTACGTTCTCGAAGACGCGTTCGACGAGATCCTGCCGCTGGTAACTGGATTCCTCTCAGGCTGTAATCGCGCCGCAACGGTTCAAGAAGGTCGTGGCACGTCGGAAGGATAACCACGGGTCACGTCAACTCCGGTTGTTTGGCGGCCCAGACGGCAAGTTTATCGCGGAATATCTTTGCGTTATGACGTATATCCACAGGAAAAGAAGGGTGAAACAGAAACGTTTGAATACGGCGGGTATGACTGTAGCACTCCCCCGATGCATGCAGCGCTTCGCGCAACGCCCGTCGGTCTGCATTGATGTGCTCAGGCTCAAGCTCCACGCAGATGACCGGAATGGTATCCGGACCGCGCATCACTCCTACTAACGCCGTCCGGTAGATGAATGCATGGGTATTGAAGACCGCTTCACACGGGACGGTAAACAAGGTCGTATCATCAAGGATGACGCGATGTGATTTTCGCCCGCAGAACCACAACCGGCCGGTTGCATCGACATAGCCGACGTCGCCCATGCGGTGAAATATGCGACCGGTGGCGGGATCGCGGATCTTTGCCGACTTCGTCGATTCCGGTCGATTGTAGTAACATTCCGTTACGTTCCCGCCGGCGACGACAATTTCACCGATCTCTCCTTCGGCGACGCATAGATCATCCGTCCACTCAGCGATAGGGGCATCATCGATTGCAATGATGGTCACGGTTACGCCCGGAACCGGATACCCGACGCATACGCCTTTACCCTCGTCCGTAGCCGCACGTGTATCGCTCAGGATGGTCTGACTGTCAATCACAGCGACCGGAAGCGCTTCAGTCGCCCCATATGGCGTGTAGATCGGAATCTGCGGCTCTAACATTCGGGAAAATCTCTCAAGGACCGCATTGCCGACCGGCGCACCTGCGGACACGGCGCGCTTGAGGCTCGGTAAGGTCACGCCGTGCGCAACGCCGTAACGACTCACACGGTCGATGAGCGCAGGGGATCCGAAAAAATGCTGCACCCCGAAGTCTTCGATTGCTTCGAATATACGCCGCGGATCGACGTGTGCCGGGCGTGTGGCGTCCATGTCAGGAATAACCGCGGTCATGCCCAGCGCAGGCGCAAACAGGGCGAATAATGGAAATGTGGCCAGGTCGACCTCACCTGGTTCAATACCGAACACATTGCGTAATGCCTCGATCTGATGGTAGAAGGTACCGTGGGTATAGACCGCGCCCTTGGGAACGCCGGTGCTGCCGCTGGTGAACAATATCGCCGCCATCGCGTCGGCACGGGTTTCGGCACACCGACATTCGCTGACCGCTGCGCCTTTCTCGCGCACTTCGCGGAGACTCTCGACGCCCGGAAACCACGGCTTCCCGACACGGATTCGGATGCGCACGGTGTCGCGCCCCCATCCATAAATCACGCGTGCCGCATGGGCCTTCCCGATGCCAATAAATCCTTGCGGCGCCGCTTCGGCAATGCATTGTCCAAGATTCGCGAGTCCCATTCCGGGATCGATCATGACCATGACGGCACCGAGCTTGAGCAGAGCAAAGGTAAGCGCAAAGAAGTCGAGGCTGGGCGTGACCATCAGTACCACGCGGTCGCCCTCCTGAATGCCGATCGTCCGCAAGCCGCGAGCGATGAGATCGCATTCGGCGTTCAGCTGCGCGTACGTGAGATGGGTATAACTCACCCGATCGTCACGGTCGCGCCCGTGGGGGAAAATCACCGCATGAGCAAAGGGGCGCTGCGCGGCGGACGTCGCCAGGTGCGACGCAATATTGAAATACGCAGGAGCGGTCATTGGTCCGCCGCGTCTACACTCCATTGACCTGGTTTTGTCATGAGTGGCCGGATTGTTGGAGATTCGTATTCGTTTGCCGGCAGCAACGTCGGCGACACCGACCGCATGAACCGGACTAGACCGACTACCAGTTCAAGCCGAGCATGAGGCAATTCAAACCACTGCCGATACCAAAGAATCCTACCCGGTCTCCACGCCTCAGAAACCCACGCTGGGCCGCCAGCGCAGCGGTCACGGGGAGCGAGGCCGTCCCCATATTGCCGAGGCACTCGTAGCTGGTAAAATCCTTGTCATCCGCTACACCCAGAACCTTCAGCGCCTGCTTCTGGTGTTCCACACCGACCTGATGACAGATCACTTTGTCCAATTGCGGCGACGACCAATCCACTTCTTTGAGGAAATCGTTCCACGTGCTCGACGACAACTCCAGGCCGTGCTTCAGCACAGACACCGAATCGGTTTCCATGAACGGCCGGATCTCGCCGTTAGATGTATCGAGCCCCCAGCGACTGAGGTGGTGAAACTTCGGCGCTGTTCGGAGGATCCCGCCGAGTAACTGATGCCCCTTATCGCCGGCAAACGAACCGTCGGTGAGGATTACGGCAACGGCGCCGGAGCCAAGGGTAAGGGTTGCCAGAGAGGACACCAGGCAGTCGAGCGTCTTTTCCTCCAGCATACGTTCTATCGTAAACTCGTTGATCTCACGGGCCGTTTCGCAGGAGATCACCATTCCCGCCCGAATCTGGCCCAGCTCGATACGGTTGGCTATATCGATCATGCCGTTGAGTACACCGAGACATGCGTTACTCACGTCGTATACCGCACTTGTGCTGTTAATTCCAATCTCGTAGGCGACCCGGCACGCCGTGGCGGGCTCGATATGCTCGCGGCAGACACCGGCGTAGATCAGTGCACCAATATCCTGCGCCGCGATACCGGAGGTCTCCAGGGCCTTCGAGGCGGCCGTAGCGGCACCGCGATGAAGGGGCGTGTTGGGCTCCCACCAGCGTCGTTCGACAATACCTGTAAGCGCTTCAAGGTGGCCGGGCTGCAGGTGTAGAATGTCATACAATGATTTGATGCGCGACTCCAGTTCAGATGAAGTCACCACCACCGGCGCAAGCTCATATTCGATGCACTTAAGATAGACGTTTTTGTATCGCATATTCCCTAATCCAATACTCTTAGTGTAAAATTTGTCATTTGATATATAACGAGGCCGTCAACGCTTAAATAGCCATCGGCTGTGATCATACGGTTTTCTTCATCGATCTGTGTAATAACTGCGTCGACCGTCACCAATTGGTTGGACGGAACGACCTGGCCGCGATAAATCCAGGAATGCTTGCGGTTCAACGTTACGGTCTCCAGCTGCGCGGATGGTCCGAGATTCCATCGGCGAACCGCAACTACTTTCAAGAGCTGTAGAAACGACTCCAGGCCAAGTGAACCCGGGCAAACCGGGTCCTGGTAAAAATGAGCGTCGAAAAACCAGTCTTTGCGGTCAACTGCTTTGGTCCCCTGAATGACGCCGCATCCGTGCGGGCCACCTGATGGGTCGAAGACGGTGATACGGTCGAGCATCCGCATCATGTCGCCGGGATACGGCGCCTTAGTGGGATAGTCGAAGGCAGGTGTACAGGTGCGTTCGGCCGCTGTTGGCGCGTAAACCGCAGCGTCTCGCACGCCCAGCTGGTTCGCCAGCGCCTCACGTGTGAAGAAACCAAAATTGGTGATGCCTTTGTATAACGTTCCGGCGGCATCGGATACATTGAAATTGAAATGTTGGATAATCATGCCGCCGGAGTTCGCGACCGAGGTGATATCGATATTGATCGTAAGTATTCCGGTGGCCGGTGTGACCAATCGGGTTTGCACGGCATCGCCCCCGAGATTGCGAAAGTGCATGTCGACGTCGTTCGTCAGCGCGGATCCGAGGTAGGCCGCAAACCACCCGCAAGGCTGCAGCGCGATTTCCAGCAGTACCGCGAACGGCATACCCTGCCTATTCTCGGCAAAATACCATTCGTCAGGTGGCACATCGTATTGGCCCTCGACGCTGCCGCCGGCCTTGAGCACCCAGGCCTCGGCGTTGACCTCTGTGATGCGGTCAAGAAACTTGTACGGCGGACCAGGCAGACGCGCGATCAACCGCTCCTCGTCGAATACGCGATAGCGATCGCCGAACGCCTCGGATGGCTTACCAATAGCGAACGCCAGGATTTGTTCGTTGGTGTATATCGCGGGCTTTCTTCGTGACAGCGGCGCCGTGATCGTCTCGTTCTCGGTCAGCCACATTCGCTCAATCTTCTGCCGCGTCATGCCCGACAGGCGAACGGACATATCGATAATCTCAACAATCTGTTTGTCGTCCGAGTACATCAGTGCGTCGGCGAGTACGTAAGGCTCCGGGTCGTATCCAATTTCTTTCAGTGTGATCTCGTAGTCGGCGTGTTTCGTGGTTTCAAGCACCTGCCCGCGGCACTTGAGACGGCTGCGAATACCGATAACCGGTTCGAATACAGTGTCCTTCTTATCGACGATCCACCCCATGCGCATCAGAAAAATACGCAACGTGTGCAAACAGCATTCGTACATCAATGTGCCCGGCATCACGCGATCATCGACAAAGTGGCAGGTAAGAAACCAATCGTCCGGGTGGATATCTGCCTGTGCGCGGATGCTTCCCAGGCCGAAGCGTCCACCGGCGGGGTCCAGATTCAGGACACGGTCGACGAGTTTCATGCGGCCGCTCGGTAGAATTAGCGGGTCACTCACATCAATCGCTGCGAAAGCAGGCCCAAAACACTGCACGAAGTCGCCCTGGCGCAACGCCGCGATCTGGTCGTCATCGTAGGATTCCACGCACATCGGCACCAGCTCGCGCCAGTCGTCCGGACGCTTCCCGGGCATGGGTTGGAGCTGCATTTTGGTGTGTACGATACCCTTGCCCGCCGCCAGCGCCGCTTCTGTGAAAAAGCCGGCACAGCCATTGCGCATTGTCATCAGCGGTTGGCCGGCAACAGTACTGTCAAAGTTGAATCGGAACAGATAGGTTTCACCCTGGCGAAAAAAGTGGTCGATCCGGATGTCATAGTGAATCACGGCACCCGGCTGCGGCAATGCATCATGAAAGATCACGTCTGCATCGAGCAGGCGATAAACCGCGAGCCCCTTCGTTTCGAAATCGATGCCCAGGTAACCCGACAGAAACAGGTCTGCCTGGCCCGCTTCGACCGCGACACACGTCGGAATCCGGCCGTTGTCCAGATACCAGCCGTCGTGCAGTACATCGTGTTCGGTGACGACCCGGCCGGACCCCATGGACCGCGGTGTGCCGTCAATCTCCAGGATACGGTCTACCAGCATCAACGGCTCATCAGGAAGCCGCACTCGTGTCGGGTGTGCATCGATCGGGGCGAATTCCGGCCCCAGCACCTTCGCGATCGAGCCGATTGCAAACTCCATGCACATATCGCGATCCAGTACCGGTTTTCTGCCGTTCCGCGACGCGGGTGCGGATGCCGGTTGCTGCGGTACGGGCGGCGACGCCGGCGTTACCGTCGCACGATACGGCGCAGCGGGAGAACCGCCTGCGGATGCCGGAGTGGTTTCGGCCGTGACATCGGCGACTGCGGCTTCTGTGATGATCCCGATTGACGGCACCGGTTCATCACTGCCGATCATGCTCTCCAGCAACTGCATCTGAAAGGCGAGGGTATTGGACATCGACTTCGACACTTCATTCGAAAACTGCAGATACTGCGAATGGGCGCGCACGTTTGCCGTATCGGCGGCTGCGATCTCACGAATCAGCGGCGCGTAACCGGCCGCCGGCGAGGATGATTCTGCTACAGCAGGAGACAATGCGGCCGCGGCGACGGCCGGAGCCGACGTAGGTCGTGCCGGCGATTTCACTACCGGCTCGATCTGGAGCGGCAGCGGCGCTTTCGGGACATCGAATCCCGGGGCATCTGTTGGCACGCTGACAAAGCGGATGTCGGCTGCGGCTTGCATCTCCTCGCCGTTTGCGATTGTATCATAAATATGTCCGAGATCGACGGGGTACCGGTCCGCAATAAGCTGACCCAGCATCCGGAGAACAGACACGACGCTGTCCTGGCCGTAAAAACAAACGGAACCGGCAAGGTGCGGCCTCTCTCCGAGTATGATCGATATCATCCTGCTGCACGATGCACCGGGACCCATCTCTATAAAATACCGCACACCGTCTGCGTACGCGCGCTCAATAACAGCGGGAAAATCCATTCGGTTCATCGCCTGGCTTACGATTGTTTCGGCAGCGTTATTGCTGGTCACGTCATAAGCCTTCTGCCACGCCATACTGTAAAAACGGGTATCCGGCGGCGGTGTCGTTTCGAGCAAATGAAGATCGCGATACCGGTCCTCGACAACACGGGCTACTTCGCAATGCACAGTCGGCGCTCCGAAAATCGGATGGAATCGACAGTTCAGTTGGTTGACCAGCTCTTCCACTTCCTCCTCATCGCCACCGATTACGCATTCGCCAGGTGTGTTCACAATCAACAAATACACGCGCGACCGCGACTGCAGCAGGTCGATCACCTGGGCCGCCGGGCAGTCGAGGACGCCCACAGCCCAACGAATCTCGACATCCGCCGGTACCGACCAGGTGTCGCGGACCGCACGGCATTCGCCTACCAGATCTCTGGAAAACAATGTCGATGCATTCATTCGCCGCACGACCTCGTCGCGATCCGACCACACGCCGAGCGCTACCAGTCCCGTGGACTCACCCAGGCTGTAACCGATAATGGCATCGGCGCGAATACCCAGGGAATGCATGATTTCCGTGGTCAGCGCGCCGAGGAAGACCTGGCCGGAAATCATCGCCTTGTAATCGTACGCGGGCTTCCGCGCCGCGCCGCCATCCCAGAAATGGTCGGGCACGAATTGATCACGCAGGTAAAGGCTTTCCCGGTCGTGTGCACGAAAGATACCGGGCCAGCTGATCGACAACTCCCTTCCCATACCATGAAAATGGTTACCCGAGCCAGGAAAGACGAACGCAAGGTCACCGGTGTTACCCATGGGGTCGGGATTGAAGAATATCCTGTTTTGAACACCGCATTGAGCGGCGCCGTCGCGAACGGCCTGGTCCGCGCGGGTAAGCAACCGCTTCAATTCCCCGTGATCACGGGCAAGCAGTGCCAGGCCAACCGGGGTGGTGCCCGTATGGCCGTGTGTATGCCACCACATGGCGGCAAGCGACTCTATCGATCGGGTTGTGTCTGCTTCACGCATCGTTGCCAGCGCCGCGATCCTGGCGCGGACGTCGGCGCTGTCTACACCTTCTATCGCGAACAAGGCCTCGTTCCAGTTGCCAAGTGGACGTCTACGATCACTATCGATATCAGCGGGAGGATTGTCATCGTACCCTTCGAGTACCAGATGCGTACAATTCCCGTCGATCCCGAGAACGTTTACCGCGGCGCGGCGCGGGCCGTCAGCCCGGTTTCGCAACCAGTACTGCGGCGCACGGACAGGAATGAAGCCGGCGTCACGCAGGGTAGAAGGGAATGCCTCGGAGTTGCGTATGCCCGGCACAATCTCCTGGTAAAGGCAAAGCGCTGTCTTTACGACCGATGCCAGTCCGGACGCTGCGCCGGAATGACCGATATCGGCCTTGGCGCTGCCCAGAAATCGCGAAGACTCACATCCTTCAAAGACATCGATCATGGCATCGCTTTCGACATGATCCTCCGCAGCGAATCCGCTGCCGTTGGCCTCGACCAATTGAATGGAGGCAGGGTCGACTGCGGCGTCCCGATAGGCACGTGCCATCGCTCGTCCGCAGGTGGCGGTCGCCGGAGTAATACCGTTGGTATCGTAGCCGCTGGCGCCGCCGACGCCGCGTATAACGGCGTAGATACGGTCGCCGTCGCGGATCACGTCGTCAAGGCGCCGCAGCACAACCGCCGCTGCGCCTTCGCCGGGCACCGTACCGTCAGCGTTTGTATCGAACGGGCACGTTCGGCCCGAGCGCGAGAACGGTCGGTCGGCGTCCGTATTCAGTATCGATCGTATGTCGCCGTTCAGATCGACAGCACCAACCATCGCCCGATCGATCTCACCGGACTGAAGCGCGCGCAATGCGACTTCCAGCGCGCGGATACCGGAGTTTTCCTCGCCCGACACGGTATGGCTCGGCCCGCCAACCCGGAATTCGCGCGCAATCCGGCTCGCAACAATGCCTCCGAGCGCGCCCATGGTTCGATCGGCTGTCAATGCCGGACCTGCGGCGTCACGTAATGCCGACAGCCATTCCGAAAATGCTGTCGGTGTCGCGCCGGCGTCGCGCCGACTGCGAACCGCGTCGACATCGTTCTGCAGCGACCAGCGGAAATGAAAATTTGTTGTTGCCAGGTCCAGGCCGATACCGATAAAAACACCTGTTCGAAGCCCCTGTGCGCTATCATAATCGGCGTCCTCGAGTGCGCCCGCGGCGACCTGGAGCATCACAAGCTGCTGCGGCAGCATTGCCTTCAACTCGTTCGGCGGAATACGATATTTGCCCAGCGGGACCCGTGCGTTGCGAATATAAAATCCTTTGATGCCGTCGGTATCGTATCCGGCAGCGCGAAACCAGTCCTGTGATGTTGCGCCCCACCAGCCCCGGTTGAAAGCAGGCTCGATGCGCACGCTCGAACCCAGTACGCGTTCCTGAAACGCCCGTAGGCCAATCCATTGGCCAAAGGCGGCATCCATACCAACGATTGCCACCGCCGCGGGCGCCCCAGCTTTGGTCTTCGGACGCTTGCGCTTCGTCTTCGTCGTCGGCACCGCAGCTGATGTGTACGCTTCTATCAACACATGCGCATTGATACCGCCGAAACCGAAAGCATTTACCGCAGCTCGCCGCGGTCCATCCTGCGGCGTGGACCATCCGCGCGCCGACCCAAGGACCTCGAATGGCGACCCGGCGAAATCAAGTCGATCGTGCGGGCGATTGAAATTTGCAGTTGGCGGCAAGGTTTCGTGTTTCAGGGCCAACAGTGTTTTAATCAGACCGGCCGCGCCGGCGCCGGTGAGAAGATGACCGACGTTCGACTTCACTGAACCGATCACACATTTCTCGTCGCGCGGTCGAGCGTCACCCCACAACGCATTGAGGCTGTCGAACTCGACTTTGTCGCCCAGGGGTGTACCGGTTGCGTGGCACTCTACCAACTGCACGCTCTGCGGATCGATTCCGGTGCGCTCATAGACCGGCCGCATGGCCCGTAGCTGCCCCTCCGAACTGGGTGCAAGCAGATTTCCTTCAATATCGTTTGAAAGACCGATGCCGCGGATCACTGCGTACACATGATCACCGTCGCGAACCGCATCCTCAAGGCGCTTGATTACTACGATACCAGCGCCCTCGCCGACAACCAGCCCATCGCCCAATGCGTCGAACGGCGCGCATTTCCCGCGAGCGGAGAGGGCGTGCAATTGCGTGAATCCCATCTGCGTGTACAGCGAATCCGCTCGTGACACGCCGCCGGTGAGCATGGCATCTGCGCGGCCTGACTGCAGTTCGTCAACCGCCAGCTTCAGGGCGTACAGCGATGATGCACATGCGGCATCCAGGGTATAACTGCCGCCGCCGAGTCCCAATGCTTCGGCCAGAATACCACCGGGCAGCCCGGTGACATAACGGTTGATCGCTGCAGTCGTACCAAAGGTGTCTTCTGCGGGCAGGTCCGGTGAGAGTTCGCGCAGTGATGTTCCCAGAATTTCGCGTGCGAGCGCCGATGAGGTTGCCGTGGGAAGGGCTATGTTACCGAGAATAACGCCGATTCTCTGGCGATCGACACCGGTCATCTTTGCGTCGTCAAAGGCACCACGACCGGCGTGCAGGACAAAATGATGCATCAGATCAAGTTGTCGAATTCGCGCCGTCTCAATACTGAGTCCGCTGCAATTGAGGTCAAAATCCTCGATAAAACAACCAGTCTTCGAATACACCTTATCCGGTTTAACACCGTCGGCATCATAGACGGTTTCCGGATCGACGCACCAACGGCCCGGGGGAACGATTCGCGATGCATCGCGGCCGGACCGGACGTTTTGCCAGAATTGATCCAGCGTTTGAGCGCCGGGGAAGATACCGCCGATACCGACGATCGCTATAGGACTTTCCATCTCACCAAATCTCTGTTTATTGCGAAACCGGGACGGGTTGCCGGTCCCCGGACTGACTGTCAGCCGTTTGCGCAACGGAACGTTGCGGCGATGTCACACAGCTTTAAGCCGGGGCGGTTTCAGTATTATAGAGAATCGTGTTTTTCCGGAAAGCATTCAGCAGGGCCTTGTCCTGGTAGTAGCGGCACCCTTCGGCGCGCGCCACCAGCTGCCCCTGCCGATCGAGAAACTCGATATCGGCCGTGATTCCAGTAGCATGCCTGCCGGTAACGCAGATCACCGTACGCACGCCGTCAATCGGAAAATCCGTTTGAAATTGGCGATAGCCGGCAATTGCCGTCGGCAGGGCGGGAATCTTGTCCGATGCCTCGCTCCACAGGATGATCATTTGCAGACTGCTGTCCAGGGCCAGCGGATCGGACAGCCATTTCTGTCGAATCGGGGATTTGATCCAGGCAGCAGGCGCGGGCGCCGGTAAACACCAGCCGACAATGCCCTGCGAGGAAAATCCGTCGATACGGTCAATGCCAAAGAAATCCTTGCCGTGAAATAAACACGTACTCTCATAAATATTGCCGTTCGCCGGAAAATCATTCAATTCCGGTTCCTTTAGCTGCGGCCGCCCGGCCTCCAGCCTGGAGCGCAGACAAATCTCCGCTTCGCTCTGTACATCGGCCGCACTGCCCGATACCAGACAGAGGCGAACCGGCACTCGAAATTCATCGCCGACCGGTCGAATGGGACCGGTTTCAAGCCGCAGACGAACCTGATCGACGGCATTCACCGCCACTCGTTTGTGCACTTGAAGGTTGGTGAACCCGCCGAACTTCAAACCAGGGTTGTTATGGATCGCACCCTGTGCCAGCCATTCAACGATGAGCGCCATTGGAAGAACGCCTTGATTATCGATTACATGAGAGGCCAACACCGGTATTTCATCGATCGAAACAGTGCGTTCCATCGTTACCCGAAATACCGTGTTCTCAGGCTGCTTATCGGCAGACCTTGCATCCAGACCGGAGGAGCCGGCTCCCAGAACTACAATCTCAGTGGGCTGACTGCCGCTTGCACCCAGCTCGCGCACCACAAACTCGGCGCCTGCTTCCAGAGGAATGAGTCCGACTTTTTCGCTTTCAAATACTTTCTTTAATGAGGGTGTAACCATTCCGCCGTCCCATGGCCCCCAGTTAAACGCGACTACGCGGCATGCGGCGTTGGACCGTGCCTGTTGCTGCGCAATCTTGTTTAGCACTTCATTCGCTACAGCGTAGTCGATCTGACCAGTTCGGCCGTAACGGCCTGTGGTCGATGAAAATAATGCCATGAATTTCAGGTCTTTCGGGTTCACAGCCGCGAGCAACGCCATCTGCCCGTCCACTTTGGTAGAATAGACCAACTCAAACTGTTCCGGCGTTTTCTCCTCGATGCGACGATCGGCCAGTACGCCGGCGCCGTGGATCAGGCCTCGAATCGTGCCGTGCTCGCGGACGACGGCGTTCACCGCTTTTTTTACGGCGTTATGGTTTCGTACGTCTACCGACTTGTAAATCACAGTGGATCCGGCCGCTTCAATCCGTTGTAAATTCGAGCGGATCTCGCGATTGGCGGCGATTTTTCGGTAACGGTTCTCGATCTCCTTCGGCGCCATCTTTGTCTTTGCCCGCTTGACTATTGCCCCCTTGATCGCGCCCTCTGTATCCAGTTTGCTCAGCCACGCCGGCTCATCGCGCGGGATCGCACTGCGCCCGAACAGGACCAGCGTCGGTTGCCATTTGCGAGCCAGCGCCACGGCAACCTCAGCAGTGATACCTCTGGCGCCACCTGAAATTAGCACCACATCGTTCTTCTGGAGATTGTTGCCGTTCGCCAACGGGTCAAGCGGAACCAGGGCCAGCTCAAGGCTCTGCCTGCCTCCTGCCGAAATTCCCACCTCGACAGGACCGATTGTAAGCAATTCGTCGGCAATCGCAATCGCTACGTCATCAAGCTTCTTTGGATCAGGCGGTTCGAGATCGATCGCCTTACAATGAACCTCCGGCCACTCGTGGCTTGCGGTTTTGGACATGCCTGCGAGTCCGCCCGATAGTGGGTCGCTGATGCCGTTCAACCCGTTTATGCCGAACACACCGTCGAGTCGCGAAACCGTCGCGACCACGGTGCTGCCGGTTTGTCCGCGCTTGCGCAGTACCGGTCCGACCTGCTGTAGCAACATGAATGCGTTCTTCAGAAAGCGGTTGTCCGCCCCGGCCTTCGGGCTGAGAATCAGCAGGCCCGAAAGATCGTCCGGTATCGCGAGGTTGCCGACGTCGTCCGTGCTTATGAGTTCGGATTCGTATCCGCGATTCGCCAAGGTATCGACAATCTTCGCAGCAAGCTGCGACGCATCATCGGTGATCCAGATTCGTGCGTTCGCGGCAAGATCGACGGTATGCCGGGCGTCTCCGTCCAATTGTATGTGTTGTAATACGAGCCGTTCGATCGCTGTCGCCGTATTCTCCGTTGCCGGCTGTGTGTCATTCACCGATGCGTTGCCGGCCACGTTGACCGGTGCGGTATTGGCGGAAGCGCTGCTGAGATAATCGACGATGTGCTCAAGCGTGTGCAGCTCGCCCAGCTGCTCGGGGCCGACTGCTGGTGTACCGGGCAGGGCCTCCTGCAATGCCGAGAGGATCTCGACGCGTTTGATCGAATCGATGCCCAGATCCGCGTCCAGTCCCATCTCCAGGCTCAACATGTCCACCGGATAGCCCGTCTTCTCCGAGACCACTTGGAGCAGTGTCTCACGAATCTTGCCGTCTTCGACCGCCGACGATGCCTCCGCTCCACCGGTCGTCGCCGCGCCTTGACCCGGTTCGGCTGCGAGAAATCCGACGATTTCACCGAGCGTACTCAGTGTACCAAGATGCTCCGGCCCGACCTGCGGCGCCTCGGGAAGCCGCTCATGAAGCTCCGAGAGGATCTCGACGCGCTTGATCGAATCAATGCCGAGATCGGCATCCATTCCCATATCCATTGTGAGCGTCTCTGCCGGATACCCGGTTTTGTCTGCGACTACTGCGACAAGTACGGATTCGATGTGAGCCCGTGCAGGCGCAGCGACCACTGAAGATTCGCTGGATTCTGTGGGTGTACCGGTCGCTTCCGCGGTCAGAAATTCGACGATCTCGCTAAGGGTTTTCAATACGCCGAGGTGTTCGGGACCTACTTGAGGCGCCTCCGGTATCTTGTCGTGAAGCTCGGATAGGATCTCAACGCGTTTGATCGAGTCGATTCCCAGATCGGAATCCAAACCCATTTCCAGGCTTAGTGAGTCAACCGGGTACCCGGTTTTGTCTGCGACCACGTCCAGCAGCACGCGGGAAACACGGTCCTTGTCGACGCCGGTCGATGTCTGGGCTTTCGCCTTACGCTGGGTTCCGGGTGCGGCCTCTGCGTTGCCGGCACCGAGGTAGCCAACGATATGCCCGAGGGTGTGCAGGGCGCCGAGTTGCTCCGGCCCAACAGGCGGCGCCTCCGGAAGCTTTTCCTGAAGTGCTGAAAGAATCTCGACGCGCTTGATCGAATCGATACCCAGGTCCGCATCCAATCCCATATCAAGCGACAGTGTTTCTACCGGATATCCCGTTTTCTCTGAGATCACCTCAAACAGCACCGCCTCGATACGACTGCCGGATAACGGTGATGTGCCGACCGTCTGCGAATCCGATTGCACCGTGCCGGTCGCTACCGTCTCAGGCATTGGCGCGGCGTGCGTTAAAGCCACCGGTGCCGGTGTAGGTTCCCGCGTTGAGGGCGGCGTGCTGTAGCTTGTTGACTGCGGCATGACGGCAGGGGCTGGCGCCGGGACGTCGGCAAACGCATGACTGCCGGTTCCGCCGAATGTGCGCAGGAGCTGCTGCTGCTGCTCTATAAGCGCGTTGAGTGAGTGTTGTGCGGTTTCCTGTC
Source organism: Verrucomicrobiota bacterium (assembly GCA_021772615.1). Lineage (GTDB taxonomy): Bacteria > Verrucomicrobiota > Lentisphaeria > JABSQK01 > JAJFLO01 > JAJFLQ01. The sequence continues at coordinate 47,851 of JAJFLQ010000157.1, forward strand.
CACTGAGAAAGCGGCCATGGAGTTCGGCTGTTTGTGTCTGAATCTGCTGCAGCGCAATCATGTTCTGCTGCGTTAATTTCAGCGCCTCGGTGAGCGAGCGGTTGCTCGCCGCAGGCAGACCCGCGGTCGAGGGCGCATTGACCGCCGCAAAGGCGCCGGCTGTGTGTGTTGGTGTATTCATATCCGTCCGTATACCGGGTTGTGAAGAATTGCTCCGCCGCTTGTCCGCGAGTGGATCGACCGAGACATTCGGTTGCGGTTCCGTCAGGTGCGAAGAGGCTTCTGGTGGTGCGCTCATCCGGGGTCGATTCGCTACAGATTTGGCGACGGCTCTGGAAGGGGCTTTTGTTTTTGGTTGAACGTAGTTTGCGCCGTTTAGTGACACAGTAAAACCAGGTTTTTCGCTGGGCTCGGGCTTGACCTGCCCGTCCCATTCACCCAGATCGACGGCGTATCCGAGAGAAGCCAGCTGCGCCAGGACGAGTCCCAGGCCAAGCATACTCGAGCGCCGGCCGGTAAAGGAGTCGATGGCGAAGCTCGAATGTGATTTCTCTTCCAGGATCGATTTAATCATGCCGGTCAGGTGACTGGCGGGACCGACTTCGACGAATGTCCGGACGCCCTCTTCATACATCGTCTGGATCTGTTGGATAAACTCCACCGGGCGCACCAGCTGTTCGGACAGCAGCGCTTTCACCGCCGCCGCAGTCTGGGGATACTCCGTGCCGGTCGAGGTCGCGTACACAGGAATTCGAGGCGCTGAAAAACGAATTTTCTTCAACGCGTCCATAAAGGGTTTTTTCGCGTTCTCAACCCAGTTGCTGTGAAAGGCCGCGGAGACATTCAGCTGCTTGCAATGAATGCGCTTTTCCTTCAAAATGGCGATCGCTTTCTCAATTTCGGTGACGGCGCCGGACAACACGGTCTGGTTGGGCGCATTTTTGTTTGCTACAATAAGGTCCAACCCTTCGCTCTTGATGACGGCCATCAACTTTTCTATAGACGAGCGTACCGCGAGCATGCCGCTTCGAATCTCGCCGGTTTCATCCATCAGCTGGCCCCGCAGCACCGACAGTTTGTGCAGTACCTTGTCCTTGTACACGCCGGACGCACACAATGCCACAAGTTCGCCGTAGCTATGGCCCGCCAGTGCGTCGGCATTAATGCCAAATTGTGCGAGCACTTTGCTCATTCCCAGTCCGATCGCTCCGATCGCAGGCTGGGCGACACGGGTATTCTGCAATTGCGCCTGGTTTCGCTCGCGTTCTGCATCACTGAATTCGGGATGCGGATAAATGTAATCGGACAAGCGGCTGTTGAGCCACGTGTCTTTGAGGTCCTCAAACACAGCATTGGCCTCCGCCAGAACCTCCTGCATCTGCGGGAAGCGGCAGGCGATCTCGCGAAGCATACCACCGTATTGTGAGCCCTGGCCGGAGAAAACAAACCCGAGCTTGCCCGGCTTCGGCGTGGAACAGTAGTAAACGCCGTCTGGTGTCTGCCACGTTGCAGCGGTATTCCCCTTCAGCTGCGCAAGGGCTTTCTTGATGGATCCGCCGATATTGGCTGCTCCGTTTTCGATGACCATCGTCAATCGATGGGCCGCTGTCGGATTGAAGGCCGCGCGATTCGCCGCGGCCTGGTGGCGGAATGTCTTCCACGGTTGATCAGCCGGCCAGGCCGTTAGCGCAGCGGCCAACGCGTCTCGCGTGTTCGCGCTGAACGCCAGAACCTGTATATTGCCGTCCCAGTCGACCGTGTCTTTCACGGGTTTGTATTCCTCCAACACGCAATGAAAATTGCTGCCGCCAAAGCCAAACGCACTTACAGCAGCGCGGCGAGGGTGGCCGACGGGCGGCAACCACGGCCGCTGGGAGGTATTGACGTAAAATGGTGTCTGCGTGGCAGCGAGAAGCTCCAGGGGTTGGTCGACCTTCATGGTCGGCGGCAACACTTTGTGGTGCAACGCCAGAGCCGCCTTTATTACCCCGGCAACGCCCGCAGCGGCTTTCGTATGGCCAATCTGCGATTTAACGGATCCGAGCGCACACCACGTGCCTTCGCGGCCGCTGGCTTGATACGTCCGCGTCAGCGCCTCGACTTCGATGGCGTCGCCGACACGGGTTCCGGTACCGTGTGCCTCGACCAGTTCGATCGTCGCCGGGGATACCTGCGCCATCTCGTAGGCTTCCTCGAGTGCACGAACCTGGCCGTCGGCGCTCGGCGCATAGACGGCATTGCCCTTCCCGTCGCTGGAGCTGCCCACGCCGCGTATAACAGCGTAAACCTTGTCGCCATCACGCGTTGCGTCTTCGAGACGCTTGAGGACGAGTACGCCCAGGCCCTCACCGAGGATCGTGCCGTCGCCGTCCGCAGCGAAAGGCTTGGAATTTCCGGTCGGCGACAGCGCAGGCGTCTTGCTGAAGCACATATACATGAAAATGTCATTGAATGTATCCAGCCCGCCCGTAACCACCATGTCCGCCCGCCCGGCGTCAAGCTCGAGGCAGGCCATGTGCATCGCTGTCAATGAGCTGGCACAGGCCGCATCAACAACACAGTTGGTGCCGCCCAGGTCAAGACGGTTGGCGATACGCCCGGCGGCAACGTTGCCGAGAAGACCGGGAAACGAATTCTCCTGCCAGTCGACGTAGGAGTCGGAAATCCGGCTGACGATGTCGTCGGCAGTATCTTTATCGAGACCGGCGTCGCGCATGGCCCGTTTCCATACGGGAAATCCAAGCCGGGTTCCGAGCGTGATCACCAGCTCAAGTGCACCGGTTACGCCGAGGATAACGCTCGTGCGCTTGCGGTCAAATTCCGCTTCGCCACCATAGCCGGCGTCATCAAGGGCCTGACGCGCGACGACCATGCCGAGGAGTTGCGTTGTGTCGATGGCCTCGATGTCGCGCGGAGATATGCCGTATTCCATGGGATTGAAATCCACCGGCGAAATAAAGCCGCCGCGTTTGGCGTATGTATGGTCGCGCGTCGACGGGTCTTCATTGTAATAATCCTCCGGATGCCAGTGGGATTCCGGGATATCACTGATGCCGTCAACCTTATTGTTGATGTTGGCCCAATAGACTTCCGGATCTTCCGCTTTCGGGAACAGGCAGCCCATGCCGATGATCGCAACGGGTTCCGGTTGCGTGACGTTCTTACCCTTGCCAGATTTCGTTGTCATCATAGAAATTCCTTAATTTCCGCTGTTTCAACGGGCGGTACGACCGCATACTCCGGCGCGAGGGAAATGCCCTGGCAGCGAAGCATGTTGATGCGCATCTGCGCCGCGGATCCGTAGAGAATATTGTGAGCAATCGTGACGACACTGCGCGCTCGGGGTTCTTCGAGAAACGACCCAGCGACCCATTCGTTGAATGCTCCCATTGCCGGTCCGCACCAGATCTGGTAGTCGATCTTTCTGTCAGGTTCGCCGGCATTCGCCCAGCGTGACGACTGCCCCAGATACCACCGAAAGACCAACGCCATCTTGTGTTTCGGGTCCTGCTCTGCACGCGTAATCTGGCTTGGATCACGCTGCTCAAAAAACGCTTTTGTTCCATCCCATACGGAGGCGAGCGGCTGGCGGAAAATCTGCTTCTCCAATGCCTGTCGGCCCTCGGGCGGAATACTGTCCATGCTATCGCATGACCGATAAATATCATACAGCTTGGCTGCACGCATTGCAAACATCGTCCCCCGCTTTAGAACCTGCACCTTCACACCCATCTCGAACATGTCCGCGGCAGGGGCCATTGTGATGTCGGCCTGCCGCGCCTGCGCCAGCATCGCTCTGGTGGTGTCGGATGTGCCGGCTTCGACAGTACACTGATTGATTGTGCCCGTCACAAGGTACGCCGCTCCCATCGATAGAAACGCAGTCGCGGAGAATGGCGTGGCAACGCCGCCGCCGGCGCCAAGGCGCAAGGCCTGCTTGTAGCCGAACTCTGCTTGCAGCCGATCCATCAACGCCCGTATGGTCGGAAACAGCGTCACGGCCTGCTGGTTGTCCGTGTGGCCGCCCGAGTCGGATTCTACGGTAATGTCTTGCGCCATCGGAATGTGCCCTGCCAGTTCCGCCTGCTCCGATGTGATTTTCCCTGCGGCTACCAGCTCTTGCAGGATTCGTGCCGGTGGCGGTGAGAAAAACTTGGTGGCAACCTCGATGCGGGAAATTTTGGCAATAATGCGGTTGGGCGTTACGATGTCGCCGTCGGCGTTGCGGTGTATTCCATGGACCCGATAGTAAACGACAGACGGGGTCAACCCCAGATAAGCGGATGCCTCGACCAGATGTACACCGCGTGCGTTATACAAATCCACCACGGCCGCCTCGAGGTCTTGTTCGTTCGGACTGTGGATGAGGTTGAAGCCGTACGGAAAATCGCCGGGTTCGGCCTGGATCCGATCAATGGCCTTCTCAACCTGCGTAAGCGGCAGGCCGGCGGCGCCGAAAAAACCGAGCATGCCTGCCTTGCCCATGGCAATAACAATGTCGGTTGATGCAATTCCGTTGGCCATGGCGCCCGATACATATGCGTAACGAAGTCCGTAGTCCGCACAGAAACCGGGGTCGCCGAGGGCGCGGAGCGGCAGCGGCGGCACATACGCGAGGATGGGATATTCGTCCGCTTTGGCGGTCGCGGCGCCGAGCGTCGCGGCGCCGCCTTCGGCCGGAACATATACATTATCAACTGCCGTCACCGTTACAGGCCGGTTGATGTCGTAGATCGCCTTCGCCAATGCATCGGCACTGGCTTTGGGTACGGATCCGTTGGGTCTCCAATACCCCAACAACGCGCCGGTGGCCGGCGGTGTCGCAGTCTGCGTGGTAGAACTCATTTGCGTCTCTATTTACATGTGAATGTGAAGCTGACTGTGCATACCGCGTCCCCTATGAATCAGAACACAAATCACCCGTGGCTATATCAATTGAATGGGATGCAACGGGAACGGTACCCGAAAAACCGATCACTCTAGTACCATCCACAAGAGAATGCAAGCGCTACGGTAATGGTCCTGCATGCGCAATCGCAGTTGTACGTCGAAGACGGCATCGTGCCCGGCGCGATGCCGCATTTAGACCATCAGCAGAGACATGAACAGGCCGGTCACGATTCTTGCGGCGATTTCACCAATACCGTAGAATATGCCCAGCAACGGGGTCATGAAGAACAGCAGAAATAAAAAAGCCGTCACCCCGTTCTTCACGTCATTGCTTACCCGCTCTAACTTCGGAAAGAGATAGGCAAACACCGTCCAGCCGTCGAGCATTGGAATGGGCAGCATGTTGAAGATGAACAGAAATATGTTCAAGACGGCGCCAAGTGTGAGCATCTCATCGTACGTCTCGATACCGGTACGCGCAAGGACCGCCAGCAAAAAACAAAACGCGACGAAGAGTATGAGGTTTGCCGCCGGCCCGGCGAACGACACGATAGCATGGCTGTAACGCCGACGCATTCGATGCGGGTTCACGGGCACGGCGCCCCACGATATTCCGACGACCAGCAGCATGACGATCGAATACATGCCCATTTGCACCATGGGGTCGAGAGTGAGATGGCCGTGATTCGCAGCCGTGGGGTCCCCTTCTTTCAGGGCGACCCAGGCATGTGCGTATTCGTGAACGCAAATTGAAAACATGACCATGACGACCCACATGACGTAGGTGGCCGGATCCGTTGACAGCATTGAAACAAATAGTGTAAGTGTCATGGCATGGTATTCCCTGTATTGGTCAGGCAAAAGGTGAGACCAGGGACATGGCCCGGCCGATCGTTGCCGGCAAATCGTCGGCAACGAAGGTGCGCATCCCGCCGGGCGCGAGTTCTGCGGCCAGCCCGTGGAGGAAGACCGCTGTTTGAACGGCGGCAAACGGATCGTCGATTTGGCACAGGAACGCGGCGATCATGCCTGCGAGCACATCGCCTGTACCACCCGAAGCGAGCGCCGCTGTACCGGTGGTGTTGAGGCTGTAGCGGCCGTCTGGGGCGGCGACGATTGTTGCCGGCCCCTTGAGTACGACAAAGGCGCCGAAAGCGTTGGCGACCGCGACTGCGACCGCTACCCGGTCGTCGTCGTTATGAATCCCCATTTTTGCAGCGGCCAGGATCCGCCGCATTTCTCCCGGATGCGGTGTGATTACCGTGAGCGCGGGGCGCGGCAAGACGGCGTGCGGCTTTCCCAGCACCGCAAGAGCATCGGCATCCAGCACCATCGTTTTCCGTGTGTTCAGAAGATGTTGAACGAGTTCGGCAGATTCCGGCTGCGCCGCCAGGCCGGGACCGACGACGACGACGTCTTGGTCATCGATGAGGTTGGCGACCGTTTCGTTGTCTGGCTTGCGATGGTAACCGGATCCGGCGTCCTCGATCGGGCGCAGGATCAGGGCGCGTTCATGGGGACGCAGCAACGGGCCGATGCTCGCAGGATAGGCCACCGTGACCAGACCTCCTCCCGACCGGAGCGCGCCGCTGCCGGCCAGCATCGGTGCGCCGGGATACAGGCATGAGCCGCCTACGATCAGTATTCTGCCCATATCGCCCTTGTGATGTGCCGCGGGCAACCGCCGCAGGCTTCGGCATACATCATCCGCAAAAACCGAGTCAAATGCACTGTCAGCCTCGTGAATAAACGAGGCAGGAATATCGATATCTACCAGACGCACCCGCCCGCGCAGTACAATACCGTCTGCGGTAAACAGACCGGTTTTCGGAAGGCCGATGGTGATCGTTAGATCCGCCCGTACGGCAACGCCGGCAGCTGCGCCAGTGTCCGCATCGAGCCCGGACGGCACGTCGATTGCAACAACAGGCAGCTGCGCCTCGTTGATCCTGTGGATCATTGTTGCAAAGGGTTCGCGAACCGTGCCGTTTATTCCCGTACCCAGCAGGCAGTCAATAACAATGTCACTGCGTTGAAACGGTGCGGTCTCGTCGTGTTGTAGCTGCTCCACCGTCACTGCGCCGGGAAGACGCTTGAATTGATCACGCGCATCGCCGTCGAGGGCGTCGGGATTGCACACCAGCCAAACGGTCACGGGATACGACGCGATTTCATACAGCCGCCGGGCGATGACAAAGCCGTCACCACCGTTGTTGCCTTTGCCTGCTATGATAACGATGCGCTTCACATGCCGTGCATGGAAAGCCGCGGCAAATTCGAGAATCTCCGAGGCGGCCCCAAAGCCTGCGCGTTCCATGAGCACGGCGCCGGGCGTTCCGGAGTTAATGGTCATTCGATCGAGCGTTCGCATTTGCCTGGCTGATATCGTTTTCATTGCTGTATTGTTGTTGTTTCTGTGGGGCTGCCGCGCCGTTCTATGATTCAGCCACCGCGACGGCCGTGGCTATGGATATCTCATGGCTGATACTCACATGGATGCGGTGGACGCCGAGCGCCGCAGCGGTGGCCGCGCCGCGCCCGTGAAGTGTCACGACGGGACGCGCACGCTCATCCGGCGTCACCTCGATATCCAGCCAGTTGCATTGTCCGCCGATTCCGGTGCCGAGCGCCTTCGCAACCGCCTCTTTCGCGGCCCAGCGCCCGGCAAAAAACACCTCGCGCTTGCGACGCATCCCTGCAAGCTCGATTTCTCGCGGCGTGAATACGCGGTCAACAAAGGCGCGAGGATGCCGTTCTATCGCGGACCGAATACGGGCAATATCCACGACGTCGTTGCCGATTCCCATGATCATGTTCGAGCGCTCAGTTGCATCACAGTGTAGTCTATCCCGATAGATTCTGGTGGCGCCAGGCCTTGATTTCTTTGAGCAGTTCGGGCAACACGGATCGTTCGGATTTCTTGCCTATTCCCTTTATATGCCGCGCTTCGGCAACCGTAAGCGGCGCCTGTGTGGCGAGTTCGCGCAGTGTCTGGTTGCCCATAACCTGGTACGCACGTACGCGACGACGTTCGGCAATCGCGTTGCGCACGTCGCGCAGGCGTTCGTACAGTTCGTCGACATCATCGTTCGGCGATACCATGTGTTCGTCGGCAGGAGCTGCGGCGTGTTTCCGACGGCGCGACTTCGTGCGGCCGCTATCGACGTCCCGGCCGGTGCGTCCGCGCTTGAAGTCGTGGAAAATCAGCGGTACGTCAACCTCACCGCGCAACAGCTTCTGTCCAAGTTCCGTGATACGGATACAGGGATATTTCACGTCGCCCACGGTTTCGATACAGCGTGCATCCTTGAGTGAACCGATGAGCTTCAGTATATACGGCTGCCCGCATTCGGCAAGCTGACCATACAGCGGATAGCAGTCAAGCCGTGAATCGAGAACGTCTTTGCTGCGCGAGCCTGCAAGATAATGACACACCCGGAGTTTTCCGAATCGGCCGCGAAACTCTGCAACGGCGGTCAGTACGGTGTTCACGACGTCGCGTTCGGCATCGCTCGGAAGGCGTTTGTCGACCCGGTCATGCGACTGACAGCGATCACACACCTGGCATTCCCAGTCGCCGATATCCTGCCCGAAATACGTCACCAGAAAGCGTTGCCGACACCGTTCGGTAACGGGATATTGGAACATTTCGTCGAGGCGGCGTGTTTCCATGTCCAGCTTTTCTTTTTGTTGCGCAAAATCGATTGACAGTGTGCGTTCGTCAGGACGGGACAAGGTTGCGCTGCGACCGGAGAACGGCGGCATCCACAGGATCTCCCGACCGTTCAGCGCGCGCAAGACGCGCTTGACCTGGTCCGACGTCAGGCCGGTGATACTACACAACTGCTCGTAAGAACACGCAACGCCGTCCTCGATATCGGTGCCGAAACGTTGTAATACAGCCTGGATAAAGACCGATCGTTGTGTCCGCTTGCCGCTGCCGTAGGCAGCGAGTTCGGCTGTTGACCGGTGGCTCTGGAGCTGGCCGCGATTCTGATTGCGAAAGCCGCGGACCAGATACCCGTTGCGCTCAATAATCTTCAGGGCGGCGCCGATCTGTTGCTCGCTTTTCGCTCCATGTATGTCACGCTTTAACTCGCCAAGACTGACTTCGAGGTGACGGTCGTCTGCTGCGTCGGCACGACGCAGCAGCGCCTGGTACGTGCTGTGCACGACGAATTCCGAAGGATTGTTCATCTCAATAAAGAATTCATGGGTGTGGCGGTCTGCATACGAGTAGAGAATGATGCACTCGGCTTCCTCGCCGTCGCGGCCGGCACGACCGGCTTCCTGATAATAAGCTTCGAGACTGCCGGGAATGTTAAAGTGGATCACACGCCGAACGTCGGGCCGATCGATGCCCATACCGAATGCATTAGTCGCCGCAATGACCGGGCAGGCATCATTCATGAATCGGTCCTGTGCCGTGGTTCGATCGGCGTCTGACATACCACCGTGGTAACAGATGCAGCCAAGACTGGTGGCGACGAGTTCGACATTCTTGCGGGTCGCCGCATAGATGATCGTTGGGCGCGGATCCCGCAGTTTTCGCCGCAGCGTCTGTAGTTTCTGCGAGTTCCCTGGCGTGTCGATTACCGAGAACATCAGGTTTGGCCGGGTGAATCCGGTAACGAAGATCGACAGTTCGCGTCCCAGCTGGCGACAGATGTCTTCGCGTACAACCGGTGTGGCAGTGGCTGTGAATGCACAGACTTGCGGGACACCATGTTCCGCGATGAACGTACCGATGCGTGTGTAATCGGGTCGGAAATCGTGGCCCCATTGACTGATGCAATGCGCCTCGTCGACCACTAGCATCCGTGGTACGCAGTCGCGGATGAACGAACGGAAACCGGGGGCACGCAGACGCTCGGGGGCGACATACAATAAATGCACCTCGCCATTGCGAACGCGGTCCAGAACTTCGTATTGCTCGTGGTGGCTAATCGTGCTGTTTACAAATGCTGCGGGGATGGACTTGTCGAGGAGCGCGTCGACCTGATCCTTCATCAGCGAAATAAGCGGCGAGATGATCAGGGAATATCCGCCATGGACCAGCGCAGGCAGCTGGTAGCACAGCGATTTTCCGGCGCCAGTAGGCATGATGACGCAAAGGTCCGTGCCGCCGGCTATCCGCGTCACCACCTCCTCCTGGCCCTCAAGAAAGCCGTCGTGTCCGAATTTGCGCTTGAGTATCGCGGGTATATCTTGGTTCATAAGAGTGTGTGTCAGAAGGATATTGTGGGGTTATCGCCAGCGTAGGCACCCGGCTGCCGGTGGCGTCCCGGCACCTTCTCCTCCAGGCAGGGTTGCAGGCAGAGTCGTTGAGTTAAGACGTTTTTTCGCAAGACGTATGGAATTGTGACCCTCGTTGGCGTTCATCGCTTTAGATCTGACTTTTCCAGTGCCGGCATACGCAACGTACCCAGTCCCGCATGCGTTGACATGTGAATTCCAACGAAGATCTCTGATTTAATGACATCGGGGTTGCGCGCAAAAGGAAACATTCAGCTAATACCATTTCAATTTTGACGGCAGTACCGTTAGGTTAACCTGATCATACCATCCGTCGATTAGCAGGCAGCGTTTTACTTCCGGGGTCCACGACACATTCTAATACTCACGGTTTTTATTTACAAACCTCGCGCAGGTCGGCAACAATGAAACAACAGCAGAAACGGCACTATCTCATAATCCCGCTGGGTATTGTGGTCATCCTCATGGTAATCAGCGGGTTGACGGCGACGAAGGCCGGTGAGTCCGCGTTGCTATACCGCATTGACGCACCGATGCACGACCGGCTTTTTCGGCTCCGGAACTTCGTCGCTGCGCAACCGATATCCAACGAAGTAACACTGATTGGTATCGACGACTACACGGTCAATAAGCTTGGAAAATTCGGCAGTGGTTCATGGATAATCCGAAAACCATTCATCGATCAGATCACATATTGCCATCTGGTGTATCAACCAGCCGTGATCGCATACGACATTATTTTCAAAGAAACGCGGATGCAGGACCGGAAGGACACCGGCGATAAGCAGACGACGGAAGCGGACACGGCCCTGAACGATGCCGTGCAGGTTGCTGAGGATGCGGAAAGCGTGAGTCAGACCGGTATCACGAAGCGGGAAATACAGGAGATTTTGGAGGCGATCCGAAAGCTCGGCAACGACGATATTACCGAGATCGACATTAACACGCTGTACGATATCGCCGAGCTCACAACTGTGCAGGGAAATTTCAATCTGGCCCTCGCATTGTCGTCGATAGCATACGACGATTCCGTGGATACCACGTGTATCGCCGCGTACGAATTCGACTGGCGGGATACAGGCAATGAAGTTACGGGCAGGCGCTGGACAGAGGAGGAAATCATAGGAGACGGCTCCGGCGGAGAATATTCGGAGGACTACGGGACAAAGGTACCTTATCTGCGCGACATCAGCATCCCCATGGAGCACGTGCACAACCTGCCGCCTGATTTTGAGTTTTCGATCAACGCCGATTTGCCATCTGCGATCATTCTTGATTATGTGAAGCTCGGTTACATAAATGTGCCGCGGGACGAAGGCGGCGTTGTGCGACGCATTCCGCTGGTGCATGGAATCGAATACGAGTACACCCACCCGGAAAGCGGCGAATTCGTCAAGAGACAATATTTTCTGCCGTCGATGGCGTTGCTAAGCTGCCTGTATTACTGGAATGTCGACCTTGTCAAGCTAAATGCGTCCGGCGATTTTACCATAAATGGAAAACCGGCAGTCGAAGTGCACTGGGGGCAGCACGTTGTTATTAATCGCCCGGTGGGCGACGCGGTTACAATCCCGATCGACAAGAACGGTAAGTTCTATCTTGATTTTGTCGGCCGCGTTACGGACTTCAATACGGTGCCGTTTGCCGAGGTCGGCCCCTACAACCTCAATCCAAACGCCGTCGAATTGTTAAAGGACAAAATTGCGCTGGTTGGTATCATGTCGACCGGCGCGTCGGATGTGGGACCGATTCCAATTGATGAAAACACGGCCTTTGTCCACGTACACATGGTCGCCATCAGTAATATTCTCACGGAAACCTTCATCAAGCCGCTCAGCAAGAGTCGGCGTCTGCAGATCCTGCTCCTGCTGGCTATGATCATTATACCCGCGGCTATCATGATGCGACCGTTGAAATTTACTTATTACACGTCGCTTTTCGCTGCAGTTTATGCGTTCATCCTGTTCTATTTTATACTCACTCATCGCTTTGTCCTACCGGTCGCTGGGCCGGCACTTTTTTTGATCGGCTCGTACTTTTTTGTTATTATGTATTACTACCTTTCGGAGGAGCGCGAGAAGAAAAAGATCCGAGGTATGTTCTCAACGATGGTGTCAGGAGATGTGCTGAAATACCTCGAAGACAATCCCGAAAGTTTTTCGTTGGCCGGTCAACGCGCGGAGGCGACAATGTTCTTCTCGGACGTCGCCGGGTTCACAACCATTTCGGAGGCGTTGACACCGGAGAAGCTTGTCGAGCTGCTCAACGAATATCTCAGCCCCATGACCGAGATTATCATGGAGAGCAACGGGTTCGTCGATAAGTATGAAGGCGATGCGATCATGGCCGAATGGGGCGTGCCGTTTCCAAACCCGCGGCACGCGACGCTCGCGTGTTGGGCGGCATTGGATCAACAGGTCAAGCTGGCCGAATTGCGGCCCGGATTCAAAGCAGATTTTGGCGTCGACATCGTTGTCCGAATGGGATTGAATTCAGGTATCGTATCCGCAGGAAACATGGGGTCGAATCGCCATTTTTCGTTTACCGTCATGGGCGACGCGGTGAATCAGGCAGCGCGATTCGAGCCCGCTAATAAGGACTACGGTACGGACATCATGATCGGCGAGACGACATACGAGCTGGCGCGCAATGATATCGAGGCGCGCCTGCTCGACAAGATTATCGTCAAGGGTAAAACCGTGCCGATCAAAATATACGAGTTAGTGGCAAGGAAGGGCGACATCTCCACCGAACGCCAGAATGTACTCGACCTCTACGACAAGGCGCTGAATCTGCATTGGGAGCGCAAATGGGACGAGGCCCTTGAGGACCTTGCAAAAGCGTTGTCAATCTGTCCCGACGACGGCCCCTCACTGAATATGGTTGAACGTATCACGTCATACAAGAAAAACCCACCTCCAGAGGAATGGATGGGCGAGTATATCCGCAAGTCCAAAGATTAATCGCCGGACCTCATCGCTTCGACGACGATCAACCGATCCATAGTCGGTGCCTTTTGAGGCAATACACATGGTCCCACGACCGTGCCTCTTCGGCGTGATGCTCGCGCCTGTACTTCAGTACATCCTTTTGTCGGCTCAAAATGTCCTCCACGAACAATTCCGAACCGACAGCAATGCCTTTTGTGACAAAGCGCGCACGAAGGCGTAACCGTTGCGGCCAGGTTAATTCCAAAGCCTTATTCTCCTGATTCAGGATGTCCGCGACACGTCGTCGATCGATGCCGTCGCTATCTGCAACATGTCCTACCAAAAACGATCGAAACCGATGCCATACCCGATTCATTACCGCCTTTTCCGTTCCCTCAAGGCTTGCGGCCGCCAGGCCCAACTCTCTACCGATAAGTGACGCAAGCTCCAGCTCGCTGCCCTGGATTTTTCCTGTCGCCATCCGTTCGCCGTAGCCGCTCCAATGATATTCTGCAGGATCCGCCACGATTCCGGCGCGCACGGGATTCAGTGTAATGTACGCCATCATCTTGGCCAATGCCCCGTCTGCGTCGACGATAACGCTGTCGAAACGTCCGCCGAACAGACGCCCCCAACGTTCTGTACGCTTGTTGTACCATTGCGTGAAACGCTGCTGAAAATTCGACACCACCAAGCTGATATCGTGGATTTTTTCGCGAAAGCCTTCAAGCACGGATTCTCCAGGATCATACGGGCTCGGCAACCGGTGATAATGCTGCCATTTCGCAATCAGCGTGTCAAGAGACATCTTCGATCTTTTCGGAATCTCGATCACGGCATGGTAGTGATTATCCATGATCACATAATCCCACACCACGTAGCTGAATCGATTCTGTCCGTCGAACAGCAGCTTACGAAGTTTTTCCTTCTCCACGTCGCCGAAAATAAAACTTCCCCCTGTCACGCGATTCGTTATGAGATAAAAGCACCGTTCATCCCCCGCCATCTTTACGCGATTATGATACAATTCTGCCTCCTTTATGTTGCAAGCATTCAAAGGTTACACCCCGCAACATACCGCAAAACGGCCTCTTATAAAGGACTGTCCTTATTTTTGTCTCTTATAAAGGACTGTCCTTATTTTTGTCCTTATTTTTGTCACCGCATCGGTCGCAGTGTGCTGTTGGTCTGCGTCGTGCCATATGAGGTCGCCTTTTCTCAGAAGAAAAAGGCGAACATATTGCACTACAGCAGGGTTCGAAGAAAATCGAAGAAGGGGAAGGGGGATTTTCCCGGAACTTCCGAAGAAGAAACAAAAAGCCTGGAATAAGAAAAGCAGAGAAAGAAAAGTCAGTTGCAGCCGGGGCCACTGTCGCTACCGAAAGAGGGGCCAAGAAAAATGCCGACTACGGGGCCAAATAAAATTGGCGGCAACAGGCATAATAAAAAGACGCTAATATTACATGGCGAAGAAGGACGAATATTCGTGTCCATAGGGTGCATTCAGTTCCATAACGGCCTGGTCACGGCAGATAGCCATCGGCTGTTGTGAAAGCATTGGTCAACGTTTAGTCGAACCGTGAGATCCGGAAGGAGCAAGATTATCACGAATTCTGCTGGTGACGTGATTCACGCTGATATTCAGAGCTGGCGGATAGGGAGCACCAGCTTAACCGTGGTCCCGCGATTTTCTTTGCTCGTTACAAGCACATCACCATTGTGCTCCTGCACGATTCTCTGGACAATCCACATCCCGAGTCCAGAACTGCTCTCGCCATTCGTCGGTCGTGGCGACAATTTCACTCCTTTCTCGAAAATTCTGCTGACTTCATCCTTTGGTATCCCGATTCCCTTATCTGTGACTTCGACGGTGACGTTGGTGTCCGTATAGTAAGATCTTACGGTTACCTCGGAACCAGAGGGCGAGTATTTGATCGCGTTGCTGACGATGTTGTCTACGGCTTTCCCGATTTTCTCAGGATCAAATTCGAATGGTGGAATAGCGCTGGATGGTCTCACAATGAGCCGAACGCCTTTCTGGGTTGCGCACACATCGTTGATTCGCGTGACGGATTCAATGATGTCCTTGAGCGACCCCATAACCATCGACGGTTTGTGTGCGAAATCCTGCTTGGCGAATGTGTCCGAAATGCCTTGCGCCATATCCAGAATACTGGCGGAACTAATAACCAGGGATTCCATGATTTCCTGCTGCTCATGTGCCGACATGTCGTAGGATTCGAGAAGTTCGACGAGGCTTTGAATGGCGGCGGCGGGGTTTTTTATATCGTGCAGGGTGGCCGCGACCAGTTCGTCCTTTCTTATTCCCATTTCTTCGAGTTCAATCGTTGCGGCCTCCAGGGCTTCCTTTTGTGCCGCCAGTTGCGCGTTGCTCTCGCTCAATTTTTGATTCAGCTCCTGAGCGCCAAAAAGATCCGCCATCAATTTCAGATTAGACTCATCGACGACGCCGTAGCGTTCATTTAACTCCTCGTTCTCGGCTTTTAGTTTCGTGTTCTCCTCGGAAAACGTCCGAACCTTCTCTTTGGCGACTTCGATCCGCTTATCTTTCGACATCATGCAAATAACGAACGCAGCGAGCTGCAGTACGATAACAGCTCCAAGGATATAAACTAACATCGTGCCGTTCACTCCCGTTATAATAAGCCGCAGCCGTCACGTGAATTGCCCTATTTAGGGGGCGCCTCGCCCGAGACACTATGCTCCCGGCTCAACTCTGTGTGCTATGTTTGCGATTCTTCGACCGCTGATTACGTCGAGTAAGTTGGCCTCTAATCAGGCGATCCGTTAACAAACTGATGATCGAGAACCACTTACACACGTGCATCCAAAAGACGCGTGGCGATGGTCCGCACATATCTCGTAGAAGCATGAGCGGAGATCTCGGTCGCACGAATAAATTTGGCACGCGGGTGCCTTTATCGCAGGAATCATGCCACGGTGGTGATCGTGATAGGTGACGACCGACTATGTTGATACCGAACCCGCCAACTCGCTGCGGGTGTTGTGGCATGAACGCCACACTGAAGTGTAAACGCCAACGGAACGCGCTGAAGTCAGTCGCGAGCGGTGTACATATTACTGCGGCATTGGGTTGAATCATCTTCGTCGTCGCACGTCGACATTTCTCCGGTTGAATCTCCGTTAATCTATTGCTAGATTATTTTTCGATTCAGGACGCAGGTCAGTTGCAATGCAGAAACAATCACAGGTGGTCCCGTTAGGAAATTGTTTACCTGGTTTCGGTGTCTGAGTACTGTCCGCATATAAAGGGTCGGAAGTTTTAGATGAGCTTTAGCGCGTTAATTTGGTTTTGCGGCTAAAGCCTGGATCAAAACTTCCGCGACTAAAGGCGGTACCCAAACAGATCGGACTTTATATAAGGCGATATCAGTACTTGAGTTGTGGTTAGCTCCGGAATTGTTACTCACGAAAAAGTTGTCCGACAGCTAGCACATCCAACTGTTTCACGATGCACCCAGCGGCTCTCTATATCGTAAAACGACGGACGGAAATGCCATGGCAGACATGAATGGAGCGGGGAAGAGCGGTCTGCACGACGCAGTGGTTCAGGGGGACCAAGCGCTTGTGCTGAAGCTGATAGAGCAGGGCGCCGATGTCAATCGCAAAAATAACGTCGGCAACTCCGCCCTGCACGAGGCGGCGTGGGAAGGGCATGTTGGCATCGCTCGGCTCCTGATCGAGCGCGGCGCCGCTGTGAATGGCACGGATAGCAATGGCGACTCGCCTCTGCACGATGCCGCGTGGGAGGGCCACAGCGACGTCGTGGTGTTGCTGCTTGATAGCGGAGCGGAGGTGAATCGCGAGGATCACGACGGAGAGCGGCCGTTGCACGGCGCGGCGGTACGCGGCCACGTTGCTGTGGTCGCGAAACTGATTGGCCGTGGTGCAGACATCAACGCTGCTGATCATCTTGGTTTTTCGGCGCTTCATAATGCGGCCTGGAAGGGCCGCGATGCGATCATTTCGCTGCTGATCGAAAACGGCGTCGAGCTTAATCCCAAAAATGTGAATGGCAACACGCCGCTGCATAAGGCGGCAAAGAACGGACATCGCGGTGTTGTCGAAGCGCTTCTCGCGGCGGGCTCGGATGCCGGCATCCAGAACAAGCGTGGTAAGACAGCCCTCGACGTCGCGGTCATGACCGGTCACGACGACATCGTCGCGATTTTGTCGTAACCGTTAATGCCCGCGGTTTGCCGTTGATTGCGTACTGTCGGCGTTCGCGCATTAGCGTGCTTGCGCCTGTTCTTGCGGTGACGTGCTCAATCGCGCCAGATACGCGGCGATACAATCCGTTCCGTTTTTTCGCATAGTCGGCGCACGAGCCGGCAGCGCCAACAACGTGCCGATAATGTCCAGCCACGAATCGTTCTCGTAGTCCTTCTGCGTGATTTTCATACTACGCAGGTACGTCTTTACAAAGGCTTCCAGGATCGGTGATTCCCGGAAGGTGTTCCGGGTGATGTAACCGAAGACGCTGTCTGCCGCGTAGACTTCCATGACCGTGCCGTATCCGAGTTTTCCTATCACCACATCGCTCGACGCTATGAGATCGGGAAAGTACACGTCTGAATCGCGCGGCAGGCGAATAACATTGCCGGCCCGCAACGGCGTGTGGCTGGTGCCGGGAAGGATAAAACAGACATCATCGTAGCGATGAAGCCACCGATCCGGATCCGTGTCCGTATCGGTTCCGCCGAGGGTGATCGTGACGATCCTCGCGGAGTCGGGGATGGCGAGCTGTTTGCGGACGGCGTCGGCGCTGGATTTCGGCTGCCGCCACACCGGCGGCGCAGACAGATCTGCCGTAATCGGGCAACACGCCGGTTCGAGTTGAATGTGGTGCGTGGCAGTTTTGAATATGTCTGCGAGATAACACCGGTGACGCTCAAGCGCCGGGTAGGACGGCACGTCGGATTCGTAGAGCCAGTTCCACGTAAAGTTTTCGATGAGCACGGAAGGCACGCCGCTTCGTGTTGCCACAACAAGTCCGATCGGCGCGATATCGCATATTACCAGATCGCAGCCTGCCCGAGTGATGATGGCTGCTGTGCCGTCGACAATACGGTCGTCAAACGGGAGGAACCGGTTCAGTGCCGCGATCGTCGCCGGGAGGTCCGCGGTGAGCGGAGAGGCCTGAATATAGCCGATGTCGCAAGCCAGATAGTGATAGTGGTATGTATTGGCAATGCAGTCGTCGAAACAGTGCCGCGGTACGCTGGTGAAGACATGTATGTCTGTGTCTGGCGCTTGGTCGAGGTAGGCCCGAATGATGGCCGATGACCGGGTCGCGTGACCGAATCCATGCGGCGAAATGAAGTAGGCGATTGACGTCTTCGTCATGATGTTGCGGCGCCGTGCCGGTATACGGCTTACCCGCGTCGACCAGTCGGACAGCGCCGCCGGTACAAATGGCGATTGACAAAAGGACTGGACGGGTGCCGCAAACAGTCGCAGCGAGGCTACTGAAGGCCGGCGAGAAGGGCTTCTACCTGTTTGATCTTTTCAGAATATTCTTTTTGCCGTTCCCGCTCGCCGGACACGATCTCCTGCGGCGCGCGTTTCAGGAAGTTCTCGTTTTCGAGCTTCTTATTGATCGTCCCGATTACCCGCTGCAGGTCCTCGTGTTGTTTCTTCAGTCGCGCGACTTCCGCATCAACGTCGACGGCACCTTCGAGCGGCATGTAAATGAGCCCGTGGTTGCCGACGGCTGACGGCAACGACGTCTCCGGCATGTAGTCGGCATCAATGATGATGGACTCGGCGTTGAGATGCAGCGTAACCGACGCCGGATCGGCCTCAAGCACCTTGCGGAACGCATCGCTGGTCGGTTTGATTACATAGGCAATCTTGCGGTTGAACGGGATGTTATAGTCGCCGCGCAGGTTACGTCCTGCCTTAATGAGATCGAACTTTTCCTTCACCATTGCTGCGGTGTCGGCATCGATCCGGAGGGCTTGCAAGGTTGCGGGCGTCAATGGCTCCGGCCATGTTGCGTTCATGATTGATGCATCGTCTCCGACGAAATTCAGTCCATGAAAGATTTCTTCGGTTACGAACGGCATCACGGGGTGGAGCAGCCGAAGAATGACGGAGAGTACGTAGTCGAATACCCGAAGCGTGACCTGCCGTCTCTGTTCATCATCGCCGTAAAATGCGGCCTTTGCCGACTCCACGTACCAGTCACAGAATTCGTTCCAGATAAACTCGTACAATTGAATCGCGTAGGAATGGAAATCGAATGCAGTGAGACTCGCGGTAATCTCTGCCGCGACCGTGTTGGTGCGGTATAGGACCCATCGATCGTCTGGGCGCAGACGTTCTGCGTCGATGTCATCGATCTGATCCCAATTTTCCGAAATATCACCCTGTATGAGGCGAAATCGTGCCGCATTCCATATCTTGTTAGCGAAATTCCGTCCGATCTCGCATTTTTCATTACTGTAGCGAATATCCAGTCCGACCGGTGCGATATAGATCACCGTGTATCTCAGCGCGTCGGCGCCGTAGCTGTCGATTACATCCAGCGGGTTGGGCGAATTGTTCAGGCTCTTTGACAGCTTTCGTCCTTTGTCGTCCCGAATGATCGAGGTGAAATACACGTCGCTGAAGGGAATATCATCCATGAACTCGAGACCGGCCATGATCATGCGGGCGACCCAGAAAAAGATTATATCGGGCCCGGTCACCAGTGATTGCGTAGGGTAAAAGTGCTTGAGGTCCTCGCTCGCTTTCGGCCAGCCGAATACGGAAAAGGGCCATAACCATGAGCTGAACCATGTGTCCAGGACATCTTCGTCCTGGCGGAAGGCATTGTGCCCGCAGTCGGTACAAACCTCTGGCGCCGACCGTGCCGCAACGACGGCGTTGCAGTTCGTGCAATAGTACGCTGGAATCCGATGGCCCCACCAGAGTTGGCGGCTGATACACCAGTCCTTGATATTTTCCATCCAGTGGTTGTAAGTCTTGGTCCATCGCTCGGGATAGAACCGGATGCGCCCGTCCTCTACCGCCTTGATGGCTGGTTTTGCCAGCGATGTCATTTTGACAAACCACTGCTCGCTCAGGCGCGGTTCCACAGGCACGTGACCGCGTTCGGAAAACCCGACTTGGTGCTCGTAGTCTTCGATTTTCTCGATCACACCCTGCTCTTGCAGTGCCGCCACGACCGTGCGGCGGCATTCATAGCGGTCGAGGCCCTGGTAGTCCGGGCCAGCCTCACGGGTCATGGAGCCGTCGCGGTCAATGACTTCGATCACGGCCAGATTGTGACGCTGGCTCATGTCGTAGTCGTTAGGGTCATGCGCAGGTGTCACCTTCACCGCGCCGGTACCGAATTCGCGATCGACGTAGGTGTCACCGAAGATCGGAATTTCACGCCCGGTGAGCGGCAGTGTGACTGTCTGACCGATCATGGTGCGGTAGCGTTCGTCTTCCGGATGCACCGCCACACCGGTATCGCCGAGCATCGTCTCCGGTCGCGTTGTTGCGACGATAATATGGCCGTCGCCGGAGGTTAAGGGATATCGCATATACCACAATGACCCACGTGTGCTCTGGTAGATCACTTCTTCGTCGGACAGTGCCGTATGTGATTTCGGGCACCAGTTGATCATGCGTTTACCGCGGTAGATCAACCCTTTATCGTATAGCCGCAGAAACACCTCGACGACGGCGTCGGAGAGGTCGTCGTCGAGTGTGAATCGTTCCCGCCGCCAGTCGCAGGCTACGCCGAGACGCCGAAGCTGGTGTATGATCGTGCCGCCGTATTTTTCCTTCCACTCCCAGACCCTAACGAGGAACTTGTCGCGGCCAAGGTCGTAACGCGACAGCGACTCGCTTACGCGCAGGTGTGCTTCGACCTTCGACTGCGTCGCAATGCCGGCGTGGTCCGTTCCCGGTACCCAGCATACGTCGCGGCCGCGCAGTTTCTCCCACCGAATCAGGATGTCCTGCAAAGTGTTGTTTAAGACGTGCCCCAAAGTGAGCATGCCGGTGACGTTCGGCGGCGGTATCACGATGGTATAGGGGGATTTGTCCGAGTCGCCCTTACCGTGAAAATATCCCTGGCTCTCCCAGTGCGGATACCATTTACTCTCTACCGACGCAGGCTCGTAGGCCTTTGCCATTTCTGATCTATTGTCTGTCATGATCGGTTCCGAATGTCGACGGCGACCCGCGACGCAAGTTGCAGGACCGTCGAATGATGAAAAGGCGTAGTCTACGATTCGGTCCAGACGTTGTCAACCCGTGAGCATCTGCTTTCGTGGGGTGATAGCGACCGGGGACCAACGTGGTAATGTGACTTCCGGTGTCCGGCAGTGTACCGCCGTATCAACGCGAAAATAATCCGGTTATGTCCCGATTTGTCATGTCAATTGGTGGAACACCCGGATATATTGTACGTTCTTAATTCCGAGCTGACATGAGGTATGTTGACGCAAATAAGGGTAATGTGAATGTCTGTATTTCTGGAGTTGCTGGCTAAAGGAGGTCCAATCACCTGGATGATTTTCGGGTTGGGCTTTATTTCTGTATTCTGGACAATCGAGCGATTGTTGCACTTTCACCGTGCACAGATAAATGTGCAGGAGTTTCTGCGGGGCGTGATCAATGTGTTGAAGCGCGACAATGTCGTAGAAGCAATCAGTATCTGCGATGAAACACCGGGGCCTGTGTCACAGGTTCTACGGGCCGTCATTTTGCGTAGCGGCCAGGGCGCACAGGGCATGCAGCAGGCCGTGGAAGACACCGGTCTCAGCGAGATTCCCCGCCTCGAGCGGAATCTGAAAGGTTTGGCGACGATCGCATACGTAGCGCCGCTGCTGGGGCTTCTCGGAACGGTAATCGGAATGATCACGTTGTTTCAGAGTATGGAGCAGGCAGGTACATTCGTGGAAACACGCACGCTCGCAGGCGGCATTTGGCAGGCGCTGCTCAGCACTGCTGCGGGCTTGACCGTAGCGATACCGTCGCATGGATTTTATAATTATTTTGTCGGTCGGCTCGATTCCATTGTTGTGGAAATGGAGAAGGCGTCATCGGAAATGATCTATTTTCTGACCGAAACAAAGCTCACAATCGAAACGGCCGAGCCCGAGCCCGATGGAACAAACGATAAGTAAATTCACCTACCGCACCAGATTTCTCAATCGCAGGCTTACGATATTATCCGGCACCAGTCTCGCCCTGACGCCCCTTGTCGACGTGATTTTCCTGCTGCTGATTTTCTTTATGATCGGCAGTTCGTTTGTCTTCCAAACCGGCACTACAGTCAGTCTTCCGGAGACCAAGCAGGAATTCAAGAGCGTCGCGGATAAGCTGATCATTACGCTTACCAAGGAGAAGCTTCTGTTTTTCAACGACCAGTTACTGGAAGACTGGACGCATCTGGAGCAGCGTCTGGCCAATATGGCGTGGAACCGCGATCCCGATGTCGTGGGCGGCGGACGTAAAGGGCGGCCACCGATTATCATGTTGAAAGCGGATAAGGACGTACCGTACGACGATATTATGAAAGTCATGTCCATCACCCGGCTCTACGGCATGAATATTTTCCTGGTTACGAAGACGGAGGGAACCTGACCTGAGTCAACGACCTCACAATATCAGGCAACAGCGCGAGCCGGTTACGCTGCGATATTTCCTTTCGATCATCATTACCAGCGCGATATACGCCGGGCTTGCGTTTTTATTCGAACTTGAAATACCGGAAGCGGAAGGGCGGGTAGGGCCGCATGTGCCGCTGGCCGATGTCACGCTGCTGCCGCTGGACACTGAACCCGTATATCCGTGGATGGCAAATCTTGTTGCGTCACTGGAACTGCTGGATCCGACAGTGTTGTCGCTGCCGAATACCTCTAAGGGCTTCAGCAAGATTCGTAATCTCGAATTTCAACGGCCGTTGGTGCCGGTGGAACCACATGAATTCGAAATTCACTTTGATACCGCGCTGACGTTTCCCGCGTTGACACTTACTGAAGGTGTGTCGGATCTCATGTTATCGATGCATCACGGCAAGGTGCGGGAATTGGCGCCAATACATGTCGCCGAGCCTCCGCCGATCGCGTCACAGGTTTTGATGGTGAACGACGCTGGGGGGATTATCGATTATCTGCCGCCGCTTTCGATGGACACCGCTGCCGGTGACGGTGGGCCGCTAATTACAGAGGGACCGACGCGGTTGCATGTGTCCATGCGTAAGGCGCTGGTACGAGTGCAATTAGAGCAGTCATGCGGAAACTCAGAGCTGGACCAACTAGCTGTCGGTGCGCTACGTCAGTACTATATACTGGAGATTGCCAACACACCGGATCCCGAGATTGGCGTCATTCGCGATCCGGTCGTGTGGATACACTGGCGGTATCGCCCGGAGATCGAAGAGCGCCGAGAATTGCAGATGGAGGAACTATTTGATGATACGCATCAGTTTTGATCATTTTTTTATTTTCCACAACGCCTTTGCCGTAGGTGTGCTCGCGGTATTCTGGTTGCGCAAGAATTGGCGTGAATCTGCGGAATCGTGGAATATCTCACAGGAAACACTCGGGCGCTGCAACAAGTGCCATCTCACCTTTCTAACCAAACGCATCGAAACTCTGGTCCGCTGTCCGTCCTGCAACCAGGTATCACGGATCCGATCGAAAAAATCTTCTCGCCGTATGAGGTATTGAATGGATGTCCCGTCCGAAAGCATTATCATTCTCGACTTCGGTTCGCAGTATACTCAGCTCATTGCTCGTCGAATCCGGGAATTGAATATCTACAGCGCGATCATGCCTTACGGTATTGACGCTGCCGAATTGCGCCGCCGCCAACCGTCCGGGCTGATATTGAGCGGCGGGCCGTCAAGCGTCTATGGCGAGAATGCGCCGCACTGCGACCCGGCGATCTTTGATCTCGGCATACCGGTGCTGGGCATTTGTTACGGTTTGCAGCTCATCGCTCACAATTTGAACGGTCGTGTCGAAGCGGGGAGCAAACGCGAGTTCGGCCAAGCCGACCTGAACGTGATCACGTCGCATGCGCTGTTTCGCGATCTACCGGACGTTCAGCGGGTCTGGATGAGTCATGGCGACAAAGTACTGTCCCTCCCGTCCGGCTTCTCAGCAGTTGCCGCTACAGCTAACGCCGAATTTGCGGCGGTCGCCGACGATGCGCGGCGGCTGTTTGGCTTGCAGTTTCATCCCGAGGTCGTACACACGGAGTGCGGCACCGCAATCCTGCGCAATTACTGCGTGTCGATTTGCGGCTGCGCGCAAAACTGGACGATGAAGTCGTTTGTCGACCACAGTGTGGCTGAGCACCGCAATCGGATCGGTGAGAGCAAGGTGATCCTCGGGCTCAGCGGCGGTGTGGACTCGTCCGTTGCTGCGGCCTTGCTGCACAAGGCGATTGGCGATCAGTTAATATGCGTCTTTGTTGATAACGGTTTGCTGCGTGCCGGCGAGGTCGAAGTGGTGATCCGTTTCTTTGAGGACGCGTTTTCGATGAAGCTGCATCATGTGGATGCGGCAGACCGGTTTTTGAATAAATTGGAAGGCGTGACCGATCCCGAGACGAAACGTCGAATTATCGGCCATGAGTTTATCGAGGTATTCGAGGAGACGGCACGAGGCTACACCGGCGTGACGTATCTTGGACAGGGAACGACCTATCCCGACGTCATCGAAAGTGTGCCGATCGATGGCAATCCCAGTGCGCTCATCAAGAGTCATCACAATGTCGGCGGTCTGCCCGAGGTCATGGGACTCGACCTCGTCGAGCCGATCCGGAGCTTGTTCAAGGATGAGGTGCGCGCTGTCGGTGAAGAATTGGGATTGCCGCACGAGATGGTGATGCGCCAGCCGTTTCCCGGCCCGGGGCTGGCGATTCGTGTGATTGGTGCGGTCACGCGCGAGCGTCTGGCCATATTGCGTCGTGCCGACACAATCGTGCTCGAGGAAATGAAGCGCGAGGACTGGTACTACAAGGTTTGGCAATCTTTCGCCGTGCTGTTGCCGGTTCAGACCGTTGGCGTGATGGGCGACGAACGCACCTATGAAAACGTCGTCGCCCTTCGCATTGTCGAGAGCGTCGACGGTATGACCGCCGACTGGACACGGCTACCGTACGAAATCCTGGCGAGGATTTCGAATCGGATTATCAACGAAGTTCGCGGCGTGAATCGCGTGTGTTACGACATCAGTTCGAAACCGCCCGGCACGATCGAGTGGGAATAGGTGTCCACCGGGACCGCCACAATCAATCTTCCAGCTGTACATTGTCTATGAATACCGTGCCGCTGCCGGTATCGCATGTAAACGAGATGCCGTTTAATTCCCTGCGATCGAGATCGGCGACGCCGGCGAGGGGAATGATGACCTTTTGCCAGTCGGTAGTGACTCCGTCGGCGAGGAAATCGCGCACATGTCCCATTCGCCGACTGTCTTCCCGCGCGATCCAGGAGCGATCGGACACGCCGATTTCGATTGACTCCCCGCCGCTGTCACCCTTGATCATGAATGTGATATAGCTGTAAGCCCGTGCGTCCAGAAATACCGATGTCTCGCCGAACCGCATCCAAAATCCGGCCCAATGCCCAGTCGGCACCTTGTAGTCCAGCTGCAGCGCCTGGCCTGTGTCTGGCTGGCGCACGGTGGCGTTGATGTGCACCGATGCCTCGGCAGGGTATCGGGCGAAGCTTCGATACACGCCGCCAAGGTTATTGCGTGGTTCGGGCGTTTCGAAGTCCGCTGCGGTCAGGATCTTATCGGGCGGTGCGGTGCGATTCAATCGCTCCCTGAACTGTACAGTAAGGGGTTCCACAGCCCTGGCCCAGCCATCGTCGGGGTAGCTTTCCGCGATGGCTCTGTCGTTTGCGTCGCCATACGGCGTGATGCGGACCCAGTCTACGAACATCTGTGTTTCGTCGAAGTACGGTTCACCGGCCCAGCGATCCGGAAACCAGAGCTGCAGCCAAAATCGTGCCGCTGCGTCTGGTATGTGCTCCCGTGATGTGTATATCTGGCGGTCATCGACGAAAAACTCGACTCGCGGTGGATTGTCGCCGGAGTCGTCGCCGGTATGCCACTCGTAGCGATACACGTGAAAGTCGCCGTCATCCTGGTGTTGGCCGATCTTGAGATACGTATCGTTGAACTGGTCCTCGCGTTGTCCGCACCAGGTATTGAATAGGCCGTAGTCGAATGCGACATCGTCAAAGGCCAGCTTTGCGGGGCGGCCGGGCAATTCGATATCGATCTCGTGGTTGATAATATACGGTTTTCCCGGTGCCTCCGGGGAAGGGACGTATTGCGGGCTTCCCGGGTAAAATTCACGGTAGTGCATGGACGATACGGCCGAGCACACGCCGAAGTGCGGGGCCACCCGCGCGCGGACCTCATAGCGGCCCGACGCGAAATACTGCCGTGTGGCAATGGCACCGCCGATACGCCGGCCGTGCGTTCTGGGAATGCCGTATTTATTGATACCGAGGACTGGGCCTTCGTAAAACTTTCCCAGGCCCGTCAAGACCAGGTGACCATCTTCGACTGCAACATTCTTCGGAACCACACCGCCGTTTACACCTATACCACCCCATTGTCTGTGTGCGATAAGCCAGGTGTCGGCATTGACGCTTCCAGTTGTGAAGTCGTCAAAAAACGGTGTGGTCGCAATCTGCGGCGACGACGGCGGCGCACCGGATGCGGTTGCCACTGCAAGTACGATGGTAATCGCACAGATACATGTCGCCCGGATCATTCTTCACCATCATTGCCGGTAACATGTCCCAATGGCAGCGCGCACGGCTGCGAGGACCTACGTGCCATGTTCAGAATCATCCGTCCGAATGCACTCACGCTGTCGAGTGTTCGGTTTCCTGTCGCAGCGAGCATTAATACGGCGGCCGGCCCATCGATCACCGCGGTCGGTACCGGTGGGCGAAAGCGCCGGTACTGATGCCTTCCATGGGAGAAATGTGCGACCAGCACATCCCCATAGGGTGCCGTAGCCTGCGCCTGTATGAGCGACGCGGGCTCCGGGCGGAGATCGACCACTACCGGCGTCATGCTGTCCAGAATGCCGCGGTGATTCACCGGGAGCGTACCAGGTAACGGGAAACGCTGCGCTGTGTCGCGGCCAGCCGTTTTCGCTCCGTTGTGCGGGACGCCGGTCACGGCGTCGGGATTGAGGTATTGCCCGAATTCGGGGTCGAGGTATCTGGGACCGTCGACGTACAGACGTGCGATCGGATCGTAGCGGTAGTTCCACAGCCTAACCGATTCATCAAACGCCCTTTCGAGATCTCTGACCGCGCCGAAGAGATCGTATAAATACTCGTGGATGATCGGCCCTGTATCATTAAACACGCCGCCAATAGCGCTGTGTCCGTCGTAAATATATAAATACCGGAGTTTGTCAACGGCGATCTCGTAGCGCACGCCGGTACGCGGATCGATCGTGTACCGGGTTGACGCATCGTTGGCTGCGCCTCCTACCGCCGTCATTAACCATCCGTCGTAGTGCATATGGCGCACGGCGCCGTCGGCGCCGGTCCTCCTGATAAGGCGGCCAAGTGGATCATAGGTAAAGGTGACGGCGGAACCGTCGGGATACACGATCTCGACCAGCCGATTTTCGCTGTCGTAGGCATATCGTGTCTTTTCGCGGTCTGTGACGGACGCGATGAGATTTCCGTTATTGTCATATTCGAAGCTGCGGTAACCCGCTTTCTCCAGTCGGTTAAGGCGGTTGTATTCCAGATCGAGACTAATCTCGTTGCGCTGGACGTTTACCGCGCTGCCGGAGGCATCGTAGGCCACCGTCATGGTATCGCCGTCTGCGTATTGTGCGTGCGTCGGGCGTCCATTTCGATCGTAGGTGCAGGTATCGACACGTCCATTGAGGTCGGCTACGGCCGTAGGCCGACCGGCGGCGTCCCGTGTGTACGAGAACGTCATAACCTCCGCAGCCGCAGAGTTCGTGAACGTCGATGTGATCGTGTGCCCAAGCGGATCATGGTGCTGTGTTGCTACACAGTTATTGTCGTATTCAACGCGAGCCCATCGGTTTACGCCGTCGTAGTGAATTGTGAGTGCCGTGCCGGCGGCGCTGTCAATGCCGATCAGACGGTCGGCGTTGTCGTAATGATAATTTGTGCGGCCACTGTCGCTGCGCTCGGTGAGCACACGATTGCCGCTGGTATCATACGCATGGCGGTAGCTGCGATTGCCGGGGGTAATTCTTTCCTCTACCAATCGACCGAGAAGGTCGTAAGCAAACGTCAGTCGCAACTCGCCGGTCGTAGCCTCGGTGAGTAATCCGGTGGCATCGTAGCTGTATGTCGAGCGTGATTGTCTGGTTTTCGTCGCGACGAGCTGATTTCGCGCGTCATACTGATAGTAGCTACTGTTGCCATTCGGATCCGTGCGACGAATAACATTTCCACTGTCGTCATACGTGAACGTGGTGAGATGTCCCATGACGTCGCGCTCATAAGTGAGTCGCCCGGTTTGATCGTAGAAGTATACAGTTTTCCGACCGCGTGCATCTTCGACACCAATTATGTTGTCGACTTTATCGTATGTGTATGATGTCTGGCCGCCGGCGTTGCGGACGCTGACCAGTCTGTTTCCATCGTCATATGCGTAGGTAGTCTGGCGGCCGTACGAATCCCTTGTCGAAGTGACGTTGCCGGCGGCATCGTAGGTGATATTAAGAAATCGCCTGCCGTCGGCTGTTGTCACGGAAACCAGCCGGTTTTGCGGATCATAAGCTGCTTGCCAGCGGAACCCGCGGGTGTCGACCATGGATATCACGTTTCCCAGCTGATCATAGGTAAAGCGCAGCACGCCGAAGGGGTATGCGACCTCGTGGAGATTGCCCGCGCTGTCATAGGACAATGTGGTTGTCACGCCGCTCGGCGAGATGTGTTGAATCATTTGCCCGCGGTCGTTGTAGCGCATGGACGTCACTGCACGATACGCATCGACGACAGTTGTGAGGTTGCCGAACTGGTCGTAACGATGATCCGTCACCGCACCCGCATTGTCGACTTCGGACTGAATCCGCGCCGTTCGCGGGTCGTAAAACGCGGTTGTGTCGGTGCCACCCTGGTCCGTTGTGCCGACACGGTTACCCGCACCGTCGTAGCGGTAACGGATTCTCGTGCAATTCGGTAACTCGATAGCTGTGTTGCGGCCCAGAGCGTCGTGCTCGAATGTGGTCTCTTCCAGGTTGGGATCGACGATGCGAATGATACGACCGTTAGCATCGTAGTCGTACTGCCATGTTGCGCCGCCGGCATCAAGCATGACAGTTGTCATATCAAAATACGCATAGGATGTGCGGTGGCCGAGCGGATTGATGAATTCGCGCAGACGACCATCCTCGGTATATCGCAACGCGACACCAGCGCCGGCGGGGTCCTGCCACATCGTCATGCGATGTCTCGTATCGTACGCGTAGTGATGCACACCGCCGGCGGCGTCCTGTACCTGTACCAGATTTCCGTCGTCATCATAGGCGTAGGCGACCTTGCGACCGGCGGGTCCCTCTATGGCAGCAATACGATCCTCATCATTGTAGGAAAAGGTCAGTGAGCGTCCAAACGGGTCGGTAACAACAGACAAGCGGCGCTTGTCGTCATAGGCGAGGGTAATGGTATTTCGGTTTCGGTCCACGATAGCGGCGAGCCGTCCATTCTGGCGGTCTTTGGCGTACTCCAACGTCGTGCCGTCGCGTCGTCGTATCGTGAAGGCACCATTGCGTTTTTCGGACAACGTTGCGGTGTGCGACGGGTGTGCGTCGTAAACCAGATATTTGACCATCCGAAATCGTGATTGCGTGCCGTCCTCGTCGATATGCATTACCGTGCCGTCGGGGCGCCGAATCAACGGCATGTCGAAGTTGTGCGACCATCCGATACCGAAGCCGCGGTCCTGAGTGCTGTGGCTGTTGTATGTCCGGCGAATGCCGAACGGCGCACCAAATAATGTAAACGACAGGTCCGTCGTCTCGTGGTGCCAGTTTCCGTTCGCCACGTGTACGGCGTCGCCGATCAATGACGCATCGGCGCCGAGCTGATCGTTGAGATGTACCTCGTGCGGGCCGGGGGCATTTGTGGTTTCAGGTAGTGGCAGTGCGCTTGCGGCGCTGGACGTATTCGCGACAACACTCAGAATGCAGGATGCAACGAGTGTCAACTTTGAAATAAATCGGGCGGAGGACGTCATGGGCGCGAATGGAAAATTGGTTACCTAAGCGTAGGACAATATTAACGGACGGTCGTGGATTTACCATCGCTTAAACGGTGAATTTTCGGACGGCGCGCCAGGCGGAATCGGGCGTGACCGTTATTGACGGGTGAGATGGCGCGGCATGCTGCGAATTCCAATGCACACGAGCAGGATGCCCAACAGGATGATGCCCCATTGCGACAAGGTGGGTATGGTGTGCACCGAGCTGCCAATCGCATTGACCGAGTCAAAGTTCACATACGTGATACTTCCGAAGTCGCCCGTGATTGAGCCGGTCGTGGGATTGTGGAACACGGTCGCGCCGAATGTGTGGAAGGTGAGCGTATTCACACCGTCGCCGCCGTCGATCAATAGCGGCACAGTTGATTCCAAAGACGTTGTGCCAAGCACGACGTGATCATCGCCAGCTCCGCCATTAATAGTGATACTGTCGGTCGGCTCGATAAAATCCGTGGTTTCGCTGGAGCCATGACTGGAGATGCGGCTACGCCCGTTATCCGGGACGCCGTCGTTTGTGAGCCTGATTTCGTCTGCTGCAGCACCAAATTGGAATAGTCTGAAACCGCTCATCACGGTGTCTGTGATTGGCTCGAGACCGGTGTACGAAATGAGCCTGCCGTCGACGCGAATCGATCCATCGTTGGCATTGGCAAAGATGTGAACGATCTCGGCGGCAGTGCCGCCTGAAAGTAGCAGGGAGTCAATGCGTCCCGGGCCCGACAGGGCGTCGAATACCATACCGCCCGGCGGCAGCGGATTTCCGCCGGAAAAGTCGATTATTAACGTGTCGCTGTCACTGGATCCCGTGATGATCAGTGTATGCAACTCCGTGAGGCGTCGGGAAAACAGCACGGTTCCGGAGCCGCCGTTGCGGACTGCAATGACACCGTCCGTAAGTGAAAGCACAAAGTTGTCGCCGGTTCCGTCGTCGCCGAACGCGCCGGAATCGATTGACGACGACTCCTGAGGCGTCGCACCAGCCACAAACGCCGTGTTATCGAGAATCGTAACAGCTGATTCATGGATCTCGGGCGCGGTCAGGTCCGCGGCGCCCTTTGGAACCTGGTACGGCGGCGCGGAGACCGGCCATTGACCGTCGTTAAACGAATAGAATGCCAGCAGATCCACGGCATTTGCGGCGGGCCGGGCAGAAAGCAGAGACAGAATCGTCTCTGGCGGCAGCGCCAGATTCCAGAATTGCAGGTCGTCGATGAAACCGGTGAAGTCCGCGCCGATGACAATGGCAGCGCCTTCGTCGATCACCGGAACCTCGTCGATGGCGACTTCGCCGATCACCGTTGTCGATGCTACTGCAGCGCCGTCCAAGTAAAATGCGGCCTGTGCCACCGCGGGATCGAGAGAAAATGCGATATGCGACCAGTGCTCGAAAGCGATTTGATCCATGGTTTCCAGGGCAACCGGATCTCCGCCGATCTCCGTATACGCGACACGGAGCGCGCCGTTATCTGTAACTGAAAGGCGGATGTTATCGCCTTTCTCCAGCAAGACGCCCGCTTCCACCGGAAAAACCCACAACGCGACGGTGTAGTTTTCGAGGTCGAATCTTTCGAGCGGTGCAATGGTCGCTGTGTCTGCCGGGCCGGGAAGGGATAGCATCTGAAATTTTAGTGGATCAAACGGCCAGCGTGGATCCGAGCCGGAATCGATCTCAGCGGCATCCGCCACGCCATCGTCGTCGCTGTCTATACTGAGCGGATTGAGTTCGGACGCGATCTCGAATCCATCCCCAAGCGTGTCGCCGTCGGTGTCAAATCGACGAAAATCCGTTTCGTCGCCGGTATCCGACACGTTGTCGGCGCCGAGAAACTCGGCGAAATTAGAGATCCCATCCTCGTCCAGATCCGCATCGGCGTCAGCAGGATCTTTGGCATTCAGTTCGGGCGCGTCGAGTTCAAATCGGTCGCCGAATCCGTCGCCATCCGAATCTGCGGAAAATGGATCCAGCGCATCGTCCATAAGTTCTGCCGCGTTCTGCTCGGCAACTCCGTCTGCGTTGATATCTACCAGCGGCGCCAGACCGTTCTCGCCAAGGAACTCCGTGAGGTTGTCCACGTTGTCGCCATCGGGGTCCTGCATGGCGTCATCGACCAGCGGATCGAGACCGTGTATCCGCTCGTAGCCGTCGGCGATCTGGTCGCCGTCCGAATCAAAGTGCAACAATTGCGTGCCACTCTGGAACTCCTGAAGATTGGACACGCCGTCGTTGTCAAGATCCAGGTTGGCGTCCAGAGGGTTATTGGCGGCGAGACCGGGTGTGGCCAACTCGACGTTATCCGGGATTCCGTCTCCATCTGTATCCGCTGCGCCCGGGTTCAACGCGTCGCCACCGTCTCCGGCTGGATTGGGTATGGCGATGCCGGGAGTATCACCATCAACGAGTGGTGCGAGGCCGTCATCGCCAAGATATTCGGCGACGTTGACAACGCCGTCTTTATCCGGATCACTCGTCGAGTCGTCACCAAACAGATTCACTGGGTCAAGGATGCGCCCGACTTCGTATCCATCGTCGATCCCGTCATCGTCGGTATCCCAGTCGAACAATGATGTGCCGTTTCTGAATTCCTCGAGATTGTTCAGGCCATCGTTATCGAAGTCGAGCAGCGCGTCGGCTGCAACACTGCCGTTGAGACCTTCGGTCGCTCGCTCGAATGCGTCGGGAATACCGTCGCCGTCGGAGTCACCGGATTTTGGATCGGTCGCATCGCCGGCGTCGCCGAGAGGATTCGGCTCTGCAATATTGTCCATATCGGGATCCGACAACGGCGCTTTGCCGTCTTTGCCCAGATATTCCTGAATATTTGTGATAGTGTCACCGTCCGGATCGCGAACAGAGTCGTCGCCGCCTCCATTGAGCGCGTCAAGGCCGTGTACGACCTCGTAACCGTCGTCAATTCCGTCGCCGTCACTGTCCCAGTGATCGGGTCTGGTAGCGTCTGCCGTATCACCCGCAGTCGCCTTTGCGGTGCGGGATCCGGAGCCGTCATCGGATTTCGGGGGAAACGCATCGGCGCCTCGATACTCCGTAATATTGGTGAGCGCATCGTTGTCGAGGTCATTGGATGCATCGTCATGCAAAGGGTTGAGACCGAATGCGACCTCGAAGCCATCGTCAATGGTGTCGTCATCGCTGTCCCAATTCCGCGGCGCGGTCGCGTCGTTGGTGTCCGCTGCGTTGGTCGCAGCTGTCATCGTGGCGGTGCCGTCGCCAATGAGTGGCGGCTGAAGGTCGGCTCCGACGTATTCGTCCAGGTTCGTCAGGTCATCCTGGTCGGGATCTGACGTGCTGTCGTTGAGCTGCGGGTTGAGGCCGGAGCGGAGTTCGTAGCCGTCATCCATGCCGTCGCCATCCGTGTCGAAGCGGTCTGGCCTGGTTGCATCGCCGGCGTCGCGTCGGTTCGGTTTGGCAATCGATCGACCGGTGAGATCATCCAGTAGCGGCGGCTGCGCATCGGCGCCGCGATATTCACTGAGATTGTTCAGATTATCGTTGTCCCGGTCTGCCGCAGCGTCGTTAACGGTGGGGTCTAGGCCGTTTGTGGTTTCGAAGTTGTCGTCGATCTGGTCGCCGTCCGTGTCCCAGTGAAACGGATTCGTGCCTGCGTTTTCCTCCATGGCGTGCGACAGCCCGTCGCGGTCCGGATCCGCAGTCGGATCACTGGGAAGCCATGCCTCGATAAGGCCCATGCGCAGATAGGTAAACTCGAACAAATCGCCGAGGAGGTCGGCGTCGCTATCCGGCTGTGTCGGATCTAGGGTATCCGCAGCCAGTCCGGCTTCGGCGACACCGTCCGAGTTGGTGTCCTGCAACGGACCGACACCGTCATTGCCACGGTATTCGAGGAGATTGGAAAGGCCGTCGTTATCGCTGTCAAGGTGTCCATCTGCCAGTCCGGGATCGAAACCGTGCTCGATCTCAAAGTGGTCGCCCATGCCGTCCGCGTCCGTATCCCAATTGCGAGCGTTGGCGCCGCTGAGGAACTCCGTGAGATTGTTGACGCCGTCATGATCCGGGTCGCCGACAGCGTCACCGTCTGCAAGCGGGTTGAGACCATGTCTGACTTCATAACCGTCGGGAATGGTATCGGCGTCTGAATCGGGATCGAAAGGGTCGGTGCCGGCCGTCTCTTCTGCATTGTTACCAAGCCCATCCGCATCCGGGTCCGCTGTGGCGCTGTCCGGTATTGCAGGATCGAGTACACCGAGGCTGTGGTGTGCAAATTCGAACCCGTCCCCGAGTCCGTCGCCGTCGGAGTCCGGGTTTCTGGGATCGAGGGCGTCCAGTGAAGCCGTCAACTCCGCGACACCATCCGCAGGATCATCGTCTTTGAGCGGTGGTACGCCGTCGATCCCGAGATATTCCTGTATCGCAGTAAGCCCATCGCTGTCGCTGTCGAGTGTCGTGTCGTCTCCGGAGATGTTGAGCGGGTCGAGCTGGTGGTGGACCTCGAAGGCATCATCCATACCATCGCCGTCGGTATCAAACGAGAAGGGATCCGTTCCGTGCGTTTCTTCTGCGGCATTGTCGAGTCCGTCGCGATCGGGATCTTCTGTATCGTCGGTAATGGCGTTCGAGTCCGAATCCGCAACGTTGGCCTCCAAAACACCACTAATAAAATGTATGAACTCGAAGCCGTCGCTGAGGCCGTCGTCGTCGGTGTCCGGGTTGGTGGGATCGAGCGTGTCGCCGGTGACATTGATTTCGGCCACACCGTCCACTGGCGCCAGATCGGATTTAGGGCTGATGCCGTCGTTGCCAATGTACTCAAGAAGATTACTCAGGCCGTCGTTGTCGTTGTCGAACTCGGCGTCGTTGCGACGGATATTGAGGAAATCCAGACCGTGGTCGCGCTCGAAGCCGTCGTCCATGCCATCGCCGTCACTGTCCCAGGTTGCCGGCGAGGTGCCGATCAGGAATTCATCGGCGTTGGTGATGCCGTCGTTGTCGAAATCGTCGTCTGCAGCATGGCTCAGGTCGGAAAAAAACGCTGTTTCATACCCATCGGGCAGGAGATCGCTGTCGCTGTCAACGGCGGAATTATACACCGTCGCGTTCCGTTCCTGCTCGGCGATTATCGGTGTGCCGATACCGGCAACGCGGAATCCTATGGCGCCGGAATTGGTGGTCGCCGGCACATTGAGACGTGCTGCAGACCGGCATTCCAGTGCGTCCGCCTTCCAACTGCCGCCGCGGACTGCACGGTGGCTGCCGTTGAGGGGGCCAACGGGATCCGTAATCGCACCGGTCCCATAGGCGCGTGTACCGTCGAGGCACCATTCCAGGACATTGCCGTGCATATCATGAAGGCCGAATGCATTCGGCGTCTTGAGGCCCGCGATATGCGTAAGACTGTCGCTGTTGCCGGCAAACCACCCGACAAGCGCGAGGTTTTTATCGCGACTCGCCGCGTCCGCGTCGAGTCCGTTATGATAGGCTGTGCCGGCACCTGCGCGGCACGCGAATTCCCACTGCGCCTCGGTCGGAAGCATGTAACTGCCCTGGCCGAGGCTGTTGAGCACATTGATAAACTGCGATGCGCCGAACCAATCCACAGTCTGAAATATCGGAGCGAATATACTGTTGTCGTGGTAGCCTTCTACCGGCCGGTCGCAAGTACCCCAATGGAAGCTGGGGTTGCAGAGATTGGGCGAATCGAGGTCGCTCGTGCCTGTCGTGCAATCTGTCGGGCAGATACCCCCGAACCCCATAAGCGCCAGCCATTGAGCCTGCGTGACTTCGTATTTGCCGAGATAGAACGTCGTCGAGATGGTTACCGGCTGCGGCGCGGCGCCTTCGTCGGGTCGCCGACCTGGCTCAACCGTAGGCGAGCCCATCGTAAATGTTCCGGCAGGCACCTTTCGCAGCACCAGCGGAACGTTGCCCGGCAACAGCACCGTGAGATTGCCGTCGTCGGCGCGCAACCGCAGGCGAATACTGCGTTCTGACGCACCCGCGAAGTCGATTGTTGCTGCGAACAGCCATGCGATCTGTCGTCCTGCCCCGGGCTCGACACCAGCGCCCAGATCTCCGGACACATTGATGTCGTGGGAGGGTATGCTGATCCAATTGGCGCCGTTATCAAGGGAATGCTCCAGCGTAATGTCGCATGGATCTTCAGCGGCCAGATCGTAATGAATCTGGAGGTCGCCGTCGGCTCTATGCACGGCGGTCAAATTGCTCACGACAGGCGGGATCGGCGCCTCAATTGCCATCGAATGAAAGCCGATCATACACCACAGGAAGAGGTATACGGTCGCTCGACAGAAGGTGTGACGATGACTACATTTCATGATAGTAGGGGTGGGTGTGCAACGTGTGCATGACGGTGCCGATGCGGTGCAACTACGCGTTGCTAACCGGCATGCCAATGCCGGTTACAGTCGCTGGCTGGCGTTTGAAATTGGTTGACGCTATGCGACGCCTAAGAAAGGGCGTCAAGGTTCACCTTTTTCCGACTGTTTTTCTGAATCGAATCGATTCCAGAATTCATCTTTCGGTTGGCCGCGTTCGAAATCCTCGACGTTGTCGGCTATGATTTCCAGGGCAGGATGATCGCGAAGGAACTCGATATCGGTGACGTGCGGTGGTATGAGTAATGCCCGCAGCGTCCTACATTCTGATATTGGTTGCAGATCCCTTACAAAGTAACATTTTTCCAAACGTAATTCTTCGAGGGACATGTCGGCGAGAGGCGAGAGATCGTTTACAGAACCATTGTAAATCCTCAGCTTCTTTAACGGCATCGTTGCCAGCACATCGAGATCCCGCAGCTTGGTCGACACGAGCGCCAGGTCTGCCAGGTCCATATTCTCCAGTGAGTCAATATTGTTCAGGCGGCGTCCATGGAGTTCCAGAGAATCAAGTTTCACGCGGCTCAACGGCCGGATAGCGGCATTGTCCGCATCTGCGATCCCCAGGTGTGTGACACTCATGTCGATGAGGCTGTATACGAACTGCATCTGATCATTGTCTATATTCAGCGACGTGATGGGCATGGATTCTATGGCTCGCAATGTTGCCACTGGAGCATGTGCTATATTTAATCTGCTGATCGGCAAACCCGCCAGGGGCTCCAGATCGCTCACGTTCGTATTGGAAATATCGATAAATGTCAACTCACTTTCCTCAAGCGGGGAGAGGTCGCTCACGTCGGTGTTGGCGAGATTCAGCCAGGTGAGGGGCATGCCTCGCAGCGCCTTTATGCTGTCTGTTTTTGTATTGCTGAGATCGAGTTTTCGCAACGGAAGCACCTTCAGTGCGGAGATGTCCGTTAACGCGGGATTGTCCTTCAGAATCAACGAGAAATCATGCTCCCGGAGCGTGAATTCGTAATTGAGGTCTGCTACTTTCGGGTTGCGAACCGTGATCGTATGGAGCGCGCTCGACAATAATTTTCGGGTTAGATCCTGGCGCGCTGTCTGTTCCTGCAGAAACTTATTCAGGTTCTCCTCTGCAAGATTTTTTGCTTTCACAATCTGAATCATGAAGCCCGATGCCAGGACGGTAACCAGCGTCACGACGGAAGCCGCCCAGGCGACCTCGCGTTTGTGCCGCTTTATCATGAGCATAAGCAGCTTGAACAGACCCTGATCTTCGACCGAGGTCGCAAAGCCGCCGATATATTTTTCGATATCACTCTGTAACGCGTTCACGGTTTCGTATCGGTCTTCGGGATTTGGCTGCATGGCCTTCATCGCAATGGCCGAGAGGTTCTCGGGTATCTTATTATTCGGGCAATGGGGAAATGTTTTTTCGTCATTGAATGCAACGGGGGGACGAATATCGCCGGTTACGATCTTATCGACAATTGATGCCAGGTTCCTTGCTGTCACGGACGGCTGCAAAGTGAGGATGTTGTATAGAATGCCGCCGAGTGCGTAGACATCACTGCGTATATTTACATCTTTGACTTTGCCGAGCGCCTGTTCGGGCGGCATGAATCCTGGCGTGCCCATTATCTGGCCGTCGATCGTGCGGAACGTCCCTTCGATGTCGTGATCGGAAAGGATAGAATCAATGTCGTCCATACTGAGCCCGCCACCATCCGTGCTGCCGCGCTCACCGTCAAACTGGGCTGGATCGCTATCGCCCGGCTCGAGAATTTTCGCCAGCCCCCAGTCCATGAGCAACACTTCGCCGTAGTCGCCGATCATGATGTTTTCCGGCTTCAGATCACGATGCAGCACGCCTTTCGAATGAGCGTAGGCCATTGCTTCGCAGATTTTGATAAAGATTGTCAAGAGTCGCATCAAAGGGTAGCGCTCCAGTGCTTCCGTTTTATCGACTTTGATGTCTTCGAGAATATCGACAAGTGTCAGGCCGTTCACCAGCTTCATGGTGTAGTACACATCGTCGTTGGCATCAACACTGAGTTCGTAAACGGGAACAATGCTCGGATGCTCCAGCTGGGCTGTGATCTGCGCCTCTATGATGAAGCGGAGTATCTGTTCCTTGCTGGCAACATTGCTCTGGCCCATGATCTTCATGGCGACGTCGCGGCGGCAGTTCAGGTCCTTGGCATTGAGAATGAGTCCCATACCGCCGCGGGCAATAAGACGCCCGACCATGTATTGATGCGGCTTGTCACTTGCCAGTAGTGCCGACGCGGATCTATCATCTTCGTAGTCCAGTGACACGCCGCCCTGAATATTTTTGCGCGACATGAATTGGGAGATGGTGAGATTGCCGCGTTGCATATCCGAACTGAGATTGTCCATGTGCGTGTTCAGGTTGTGCCGGACAGTCGTGCGGCTATTGGTGACATTGCGATCGTTGGTGTCGTCGTTCATCCCGTTATCTCAGTGCCTGTTGTGGGTGCAATATGCGTTCATTGAACTGGATACTATAATTATATCCGGTGCATATTTCAATTTATAGGTGCTGACGCGGCAAGTTGGATATCGTGTCGACACCGCACGCTATCGGGGCTTCCTCCGGATAAGACGTGCCGGCGCTGAACGATCGCCGCATTTTCGGCCATTGAACGGTGATTCTCGGGATGAAGCCGATGCGGAGCGATGTCGCTCATCGGTACGGCGATATGCGGGTATCGCAGCAGATCCGGGTCCGGGATACGGCAGCTGTTCGCGTCAATAACGTCATCATTAAACAATATAATGTCGGCGTCTATCGTTCGCGGCGCGTTGCGGTCTGCGACACGCACGCGGCGTAACGCCGATTCGATCTGACGCAGGATTCGCGCCTTCAGTGTGTCGGCCGCCAGCGGCGTTCGAATGTGAACGATGGCGTTCAAGAAGTCCGGCTGCGGCGACGGGCCAACGGCGATGGTTTCGTACACGCTGGAGACGGATCTTACATCGCAGTATTCTCGGAGCAACTGCATGGCGCGCCGGAGGTTTTTCTCCCTATCGACATTTGTTCCGAGGAGAATGAACGCGTCATTCATTGTCCGCGCGCGTCCTGGTGATTTCGATACCAACCGATCTTGCAAATCGAAGTGCGCCAGGTTTTTCTACCAGGACCGTGACGGCTTCAACGCGTGGATAGCCGGCCAATACGAGGTCCGCAACGTCGGATACCAATTTCTCGATAAGGTTGTCGTTTGCCTGCTCAACATGGGCGATGACATCCTTGGTAACCTTCTTGTAGTTGACTGCTGCAGCGATGTCATCTGTTGCCGCCGCAGTGTCGATATGTGTGTACAGCTCCATCGAGACAAGGATGTCCTGCCGGTTCACGCGCTCTTCCGGATTAATCCCGAGTATGCCTCGGACAAGGAGGTTTTTGATAAGGATGCGATCGGGTCGCTGAGAATAGGTCATGGCTGAGGTACCGGTTTGTGTTCGCTGTTAAACGTACTCGCCGCCGTCGAGTGTGGATGATGTGCCTGTCACGTAGTCCTGCTTTAACAAATGTAAGAGCGTATCGACTACCATCGGTGTTTCGCCTGTCCGGCGCAGCGGTACCTGGGTGCGTGCGCGGTGCTCGAGGTATACATCATCTTCGCCTTCCGGCGGCAGAACGGCACCGATGGAAATGTCGTTTACCGCAATCGCCGGGGCCAGTTCCAGCGCCAATATCCGTGTGAGCAGCGAAAGCGAGGATTTGCTGAGGCGATATACAGGATGATCCGTTGCGGGACGGTTTGTTCGTGCATCCGTTATCGACACGATATGGCGGCGATGCGGCGTCACATCAAGCGTAGCGAATGCCTGAGACAAAAAATAGGGGGCGCGGAGGTTAATGTCCATTATTGCCTGCCAGATGTTCGTGTCGGTGTTGCCGAACGTGTCGTCCGCACGGAACACCGCTGCGTTATTTACCAGAATGTCAGGTGCTCCGAGCGCGGTAACCGTTCCGGCCACAACGCCGGCCACCTCATCGGGGTTCGCAAGATCGGCGCGCAATATCGAACACCGGACACCGCAGGACTCAATTTCCGTTTTGACCGAGTGCGCGGACTCGCGTGACGTGTGGTAGTGCACGAGGACATCGCAGCCGTTTCGTGCCAGGCCGATCGCCAGCGCTCTGCCGATTCGTCGTGCCCCACCGGTGACGATTGCCACCTTACCTCGGATATCCATGCTAATGAGCCTCTTGCTGCAGTGCAGTATGAAGCGGCATTGCAAGTCGGAAACGCCGCTGTGGACCGCTAAACCTGGATCTCGTTCTTTACCTGAGTCAATCGATCTCAGCCCGATTGTTCCACTCTCACCGTTGTTCGCATGTGGTGCCTTGCAAATTACCTCTTGGCTGCCGGGGGGTTACCTACGGCGTGGAAATCACATGCCGGTTTCTGGCGCGACCGGCACGACAAGGTTTGTGACGAACCTTGATGCTCCGTCGAGTGAAATCATCTCTACCCGTTTTCCGTCGCGGCTCCGGTACTCTGCCTGGCCTTCAGCGAGTGTCTTGGGCGACACCACGAGCCGGTGCGGCACGCCGATAAGATCAGCTTCATTGAACTGGAAGCCGGCCTTGTCGCCGCGATCGTCGTACACGACGTCGATTCCGGCGCTGCAGAGGTCCGTATAAAGCTGATCAGCAGCCTCCGACACCCCGGCTTTTTTCGGATTCAGTGCGCACATGTGCATCGTGAACGGACTTACGGCTGCCGGCCAGATCGGGCCGTATTCATCATGCGATTGCTCTATTATCGCCGCCATCAACCGCCCGACGCCAATGCCGTAGCATCCCATTATCATGTGTCGGCTCTTTCCTGATTGATCCAGATATGTGCATGCCATTGGCTCGCTGTATTTTGTGCCCAACTGGAAGATGTTGCCGACTTCGATGCCGCGGACAGCCGTTAACGGTGCGCCGGTAACCGGGCAGGGATCGCCGGGGCGGACCGTCGCGATATCAACGGTCTCCAGGGAAATCGCCTCCTCGTCGGCGTCGCGCTCAAGATTGAAATTGAGATAATGATAGCCAGGTTCATTCGCGCCGACGACGATATTAGGGTTGCCCTTAACCGAGGGATCCACAACGAGGCGGACATTGCTGCCCGAAAGCGCGACTGGCGATGCATATCCCGGCTCCGCGCCTGCTGCCCGTATCTGTTGGTCTGTCGCCGCCTTCAAGTCACTGACGCAAAGATGATTCTTGAGCTTCGTCTCGTTTACATCAAGATCGCCACGGATCATCGCGAAAATGAGGTCATCATCTCCGGCCGTATAGAATACGGCTTTGCCCGTCTTGTGAGTGGGAACATTGAGAAAACCAGCTACGTCCGCAATGGTCTTTTGACCCGGAGTGTGAATCTTTT
Source organism: Verrucomicrobiota bacterium (assembly GCA_021772615.1). Classification (GTDB taxonomy): domain Bacteria; phylum Verrucomicrobiota; class Lentisphaeria; order JABSQK01; family JAJFLO01; genus JAJFLQ01. Next base: position 89,959 of record JAJFLQ010000157.1, read on the forward strand.
CCAGCGGCTTCAATGGCTCTTGCGGCACCTTGTAGGTGCTGCGCGCGACGTCGCGGTTTGCTTTGTAGGTCTGATCCGGCGACATGAAAATCGTATCTTCACCGCATTCTGCGACCGCCATAAATTCGTGTGCCGTGGATCCTCCCATCATTCCGGTATCGGACTCTATCGATAGCACGTTCGTCAGCCCGACTCGTTCAAAAATACGTGTGTAGGCCTGATGTAACCGGGCATAATGTTCTTCCAGGCACGCCTGCGAGCTGTGGAATGAATAGGCGTCCTTCATTGTGAATTCGCGAACGCGGATCAACCCGGCGCGAGGCCGCGCCTCGTCGCGGTATTTCGTCTGGATCTGGTAGACCGTGCACGGCAGTTGTTTGTACGAATTTATCTCCGTCCGGATCATATGCACGACCGCTTCTTCGTGGGTCATGCCCAGCAGCATCTCCTTGTCATTGCGATCCTTGAACCTGAGAAGTTCCGGGCCGACGGCTGTGAGCCGGCCACTTTCCGCCCAGAGTTCTCCCGGGAGAACCACCGGCATCAGGACTTCCTGGCCGTCGACGCGATTCATCTCTTCGCGAATTATTTCGCAGATTCGCGCCGTCACGCGACGCGCCAGCGGCAGCAGCGTGTAGATACCAGCCGATACCTGGCGTATATAGCCGCCGCGGATGAGAAATGTGTGGCTGGGTGTGTGTGCGTCTTTTGGGGTCTCTTTGATACGTCGTCCGACAAGTTTCGATAATCGCATAATGGGATGGGTCTTTTTTTGCTTGGGGTGATCGCCGGATTCGTACGGAGGCACGCTCCGAATGCCATCGCGCCGATGCTGTTACAGCGTGATCGTTTCGCCGACAGTGTGTTGCTGCGCGATGATGACGTTCACATCGTGCCGCTCAATTTCGTTCAGCTTGTTCACCATCGTCGTTTCGACAAGATGCGGACAATTGCAGTCGTCGCTGAGGTGTGCCATCACGAGGTACTTTGTGATCGGTCCGACTACATCCGGGAGCATTGCCGCAGCACTTTGATTACTGAGGTGCCCGCGTCGACCGCGGATGCGATGTTGCAGGTATGCCGGCCGACTCGACTGCCTGAGCATTTCCGGATCATGATTGCTTTCCAGAATGAGCAGCGAGCAATCATAGAGCTTCAACGGCACCATCTTCCCCGGATAACCGAGATCCGTCGCGATGCCGATTTTGTGCTCGCCGCATTGGATGACGAAACCGACTGGATCCACCGCATCGTGGCACACTGAAAACGCTTCGATTGTGAATGGCCCAATCTCGAACGGTCTGCCGTTGGCGAAGATGCAGAGATTCTCAGGCGCTTTGCCCATCATGCGCATTCGCTCGGTCGTCAATGCGTTGGCAAATACTTTAATATGGCCGAACCGCTTCGAGAACACGCGCGCGCCCTGGATATGGTCGTTGTGCTCGTGCGAGATCAACATCGCTGCGATATCTGCGACGTCTACACCAGCAGTGGCCAAGCGACGTTCAAGTTCAATGCCCGAAAAACCGGCATCGACGAGTATTACGGAGTCGCCTAACGCCACAGTTACAGCGTTCCCGGAACTCCCGCTGCCAAGAATGGTGGTCTTGATCATTCTCTCGTTTCTGAAATATTTTTTTGAAAAACTACAACTATCATGGTAAATTTAAACAAAGAAGAGGAATAAATCCATATTTAATTCGCACTCATAAGATAAGCCATGATTCAGCAATCCCTTTATCAATCTGCCGAACTAAGGCAGGAGCAGGTAATAGCGCCGCATCAGATCCAGTCCCTGGAAATGCTGACAGCGCCGTATCTGGAAATGCAGGCGTTGATCAATCAGGAGATCGAGCTGAACCCGACGCTGGAACGACTGGACACAAAAGGCGAACAGCTTATCGGTGATCCAATGGAAGACGCCAGTGCGCCGGCATCAAACAACGACGAATCGGCCGGCATCGCTGCCGAAAAGGACGAGTTTCTTGCCAACCTGATGCAGCTGGATGATTCCTGGAAGGATTATCTGCCGCCGAGTCACGCGAAGGCCTATTCGTCGAGCGACGAAGAAAAACGCAAGTATTTTTTTGATTCGTTGGTTGCGAAGACATCGTTATCCGATCACCTCATGGAGCAAATGCGGACCAATGATTGTACGACTCGACTGCGCGAAATCGGCGAAGCCGTTATTGGCAGTATTAGTGAGTCGGGTTATCTCAGAACGAAAGTTGAAGATATTGCGATCATCTGCAACGCATCGAAAGACGATGTTCTTGAGGTGTTGCGGTTAATCCAGTCATTTGACCCACCTGGTGTGGGCGCGCGGGACCTGCGTGAATGTTTAATCCTGCAACTGCAACGCGCCGGGAAGAAGAATACGCTCGCGTACAAAGTCGTCGACAAATATTTGGAGAAACTTGGCAAGAACCGCATTCCTGAGATCGCAAAGGGTCTTGGCATCTCGCCGGCAGCGTTGTATGACGTGATCTATGAGATTCGCCAGTTGAAGCCGAAACCCGGCAACGTCATTGAATCTTCGGCCGAACACTACGTGGTGCCCGAGGTTTTTATTAAGAAAGACGGCAACAATGGGCTTGTTGTAACAACAAACAAGGATAATACGCCCACATTACGGGTATCGACACGGTATTTGAAACTATTGGAAGACCCCAATACACCGGATGATGTAAAGGCATATATCAAGGAGAAAGTCACCAACAGTAATCTCTTGATCAAGAGTCTGTCACAGCGCCAAAGTACAATTCATCGTATCGCCGAACGCATCGTTGCACATCAACGTGATTTCTTCGAGAACGGCGACGAGTCAATGAAGCCGCTGACAATGGGCCGGGTTGCAGATGAGATCGGCGTGCACGAAACGACCGTCAGCCGGGCGACATCAAACAAGTACGTTCAATCGCCACAGGGTATATTCCCGTTCAAACACTTTTTTACGTCCGGATTCGAGACGGACGCTGGCGACGCACTTTCCAGCGTGAGTATCCGCAAGAAAATCCAGGCAATAATAAGCGAAGAAGACCCAAGTCGGCCAATAAGTGATCAGAAGATAGTCAAATTATTGACTGATTCCGGCCTCACCGTTGCAAGACGAACAGTTGCGAAATACCGTGAAGCACTGGGGATCCCGTCGTCACATCGCCGGAAAAACTACGGGGGACTGTGATTTCCCCAGTCGACGTTATTTGGTCCGCAACGGTACCTCATCTCCCTCCATTCTTTGCAGTATAAGATCCTTCGCTCTTTCGTGAGGCATCGCGACGCCGGCATCGCGGTCTCTTCTATACCCTTCGGCTCGGGCTCTCCAGGAATGGTGCAAAATCATGGTTAATGGCGGTGATTCACGTTCTGTTACGGTCGAAGTGAACGATTCCGTGAGCGCACGGCTAACGCATCCGGTCGTGTTGGTCCTGGACAATCTCCGCAGTGCCTACAACATCGGCAATATCTTTCGACTGGCGGAGGTTTGTCGGCTGGAATCAATCGTGACATGTGGCTACAGCGCCAGCCCACCTCATCCCAAACTGGAAAAAACGGCTCGAGGCTGTGATAAATTGGTACCTTGCAGGCATGCCGATACGTGCGCTCGCGCGGTGATGGAGTTGAAATCGAACGGATACCAGGTAATTGGTGTCGAAACAATAAAAGAAGCTGCCAGTATCTGGGATGTGTCGATAACACCGCCGGTCGCCCTCGTGTTTGGTAACGAGGCACTGGGTATTTCGCGCGATACATTGGAGTTGTGCGATACGTACGCACGGCTGCCCGTTTACGGGTATAAGAATTCGCTGAATGTATCGTAAGCGTCATGTGTAGCCATCTAGTCAGGCAACGGCCGCGATTTCACTCGCGGGCTGAGGTTTCGGGATGTAGTGGTCGATGGCGGGTTTCCATTGGTGTGGAAGTAGGTTCTCGAGTTCTGTCCGTGGGGTGTTGTTG
>JAJFLQ010000158.1 GCA_021772615.1 Verrucomicrobiota bacterium
GCATAATCCCCCGGCAAACGTTAACCAGAGTTGGACAGAGCTGTATAGTTGAACGTCCTTTATCAACACGCCGCGTCCCTGCTAAACGGTGCAAGGATGATGGCATTCAACTTTACAGACGGTTGAGCGTACGCTATCGAGCTCTGAACAAGAGCTTCATCCTGCAACAACCATCTGCGATCGTTCGCGGTCGGCGGCAAACTGCAGACAGGCCGGGATGTCTTCCATGGTCAAATCAGGAAAATCGTCCAAAATTTCCTCCGGAGTCATTCCTCCAGCAAGGTAATCAAGGACATCGTATACTGTGATCCGCATCCCTCGGATACACGGCTTTCCGCCGCACTTTCCTTCTTCGATTGTGATTTTATCTCCGTAGGTTATCATTTTTCCACTCCATTTCGTACTTTGATGTTATTGAATATGGCCGCGAACGTTGAATTCTCCCCTAGGTACAGTTTGCGAAAATGACTGAAGAAATTGACCGCGATTAACGGCCTCCATTACGTCGAAAAGAAATGGTTGTCGAGCTGTGGGCCGAAGAAATGCCTCGACGATCTGCGGGGCCGTGGGGCAACGGGGGAGGGGACTGCGAGGCAGGGCTGACATAGGTTGGACCTGTAGGTGGTGTGGCGCCGGGCGGATTGTATCGCTGGTCGCCGGGCAGTGCTGCATCGCACGTTGCGGTGTCGTAGAATAATGGATTATGCTTGGCGTTCATACTTCTGTGGTCGCCCTCCGGGTCTCGGGACGGGGCGTGAAACCCACAACTGAAGTGTGAACTCCAACAAATGCGACGTTACAGCAATGTTGCGTCAACATGGAGGCCGTGGGGGCGTCAGGCGTCGACTTTGGCCAGCTCGAAATAGCAGCTGTGGCCATCGATATCGACGCGATGCACCTCTGACGGCGTCAGCCCGGGGCGAAATTCGGCAGCAAGGACTTCCCCTGCGATGTAATCGGCGTAGGTCTCAATGGCCGGCTGCAGCGGAGCGGGGACGGCGTAGTCGACGACGATGCGGTCGTCGACGTTGAACCCCTTGTCCTTGCGTAGATTCTGCAAGCGATTGACGAGTTCACGGGCCTGGCCTTCGCGTTCGAGTGCGTCGTCGATGGTCATGTCGAGCGCCACCGTGACGTCGCCGTCATTTGCGGCGGCCATGCCGTCTTTTTCGGCACGGACGAGTTCGATGTCCGCTACGGTGATCGTGACATTGTCGTTGTCGCCCAACGATATCGTGCGTTTGTCGCCGTTCATCAATGCCACGATATCCGCCTGTTCGAGCCGGGCGATCGCTGTAGCCGCATGTTTCATGCGCCCGCCAAGCTGCGGCCCGAGCTTGCGAAAGTTGGCTTTGGCACTGTAGGTGACCAGTCGGGACTCATCGGCGTCGATGGACACGGATTTTACGTTCAGTTCCTCGGCAATGATGTCCTGCATTGTCGCGAGGCATTTCCGCGCGGTTGCGTTCGGAGACACGAGGATCACGCGCCGCAGCGGTTGGCGTGTGCGGAGACCGGCCTGACTGCGCAGGAACCGACCCAGCGACACCGACCTGATCGTCAGCGCCATGCTGTGTTCGAGAGGGTCGTCCCGAAACGTTGCCGCGGCGGCCGGAAAATCGGTGAGATGCACCGACTCGGGCATGGACTCGGTACGGAGATTTCGATAAATTGTCTCGGTGATAAACGGAGTAAACGGCGCCGCGGTGCGGCAGTAGGTAATAAGCGCGTAGTACAGTGTATGGTAGGCCTCGTCTTTGTCGCCGTCATTCTGGCTCTTCCAGAACCGGCGCCGGCTGCGGCGAATGTACCAGTTTGTGAGGTTGTCAATAAACGATGTGAAACGCGTGGCCGCCGATTGAATATCGTACGCATCCATGTGCGTGCGCACATCTGTGACCAACGACTCAAGGCGGCCGAGAATCCAGCGATCGAGGGAATGATGCAGTTTATCTCCCACCTCGGCATACGGTATTGTCGGCTTCCATTCGTCTACGGTCGCATATGTTATGAGGAAGCTGTACGCATTCCACAACGGCAGCATAAGCGATCGAATCGCATCTTTCACTGTTGCCTCGGAGAAGCGCAGATCCTCACCGCGCATTACCGGTGAGGACAACAAACACAGCCGGAGTGCATCGGCGCCGTACTTGTCCATAATGAATTCGGGAGCTGGATAATTCTTGAGCCGTTTCGACATCTTGCGACCGTCTTCGGCGAGAACCAGGCCGTTTACGATGACATTGCGAAACGCCGGTTTGTCGAACAGCGCCGCGCCCAATACCACGAGCGTGTAGAACCACCCGCGTGTCTGATCCAGCCCTTCGGCAATAAAATCGGCCGGGAAATGGCTGTTGAGCCACGCCTCGTTTTCGAACGGGTAATGTCGCTGTGCATACGGCATCGCGCCGCTTTCGAACCAGCAGTCGAGTACCTCTGGTACCCGTGTCAACACCGCGCCGGACGCCGCTTTGAGTTCAATGTCGTCGACAAAATGCTTATGGATATCGGTAATCTCACGGCCGCTCATGGCCTCCAGCTCGGCGATCGAGCCGATACATACGGTGTCGCCGGTGTCGGCATTGCGCCAGATCGGTAGCGGGCAACCCCAGTATCGGTTGCGGGAGATGGCCCAGTCGTGGGCGTTCTCGAGCCACTTGCCAAAGCGTCCGTCCTTGATGTGCTCGGGTACCCAGTGAATGTCCGCATTCGCATTGAGCATTTTCTGCTTGATTGTCGCGATATCGACGAACCACGTCGAAATCGCACGGTATATCAGCGGCGCGTCGCAGCGCCAGCAATGTGGATAATTGTGGCGCAGGGTACCCTGATGAATCAGGCGTCCGCGCTTTTTTATCCCTGCGGTGATGCGCTTGTCGCAGTCCTTTACGAATTCACCGGCGTAATCGTCAATCTCTTCCGTATATCGGCATTCGGCATCGATCGGGCAGACGGCGGGAATGTCGTGAGCTCGTGCCGTTGCCGCATCGTCTTCACCGAAACCGGGGGCGATATGCACGATGCCGGTGCCGTCGGACGTGGACACAAAGTCAGCGGTAATCACGCGAAACGCATTTTCCGCCGCCAGCTGCGCGAAGTATGGAAACAAGGGCTCGTAGGCGAGGCCCAGCAGCGCCTTGCCACGTAGTGTTTCGACGATCTCCGGCTGGTCATCCCGATAATATGCGGCAAGCCGATCTTTCGCCATAATGTAGATCTGATCGCCGTCGCGCACTTTTACATAGTCGATGTCCGGCCCCACGGCCAGCGCAAGATTCGACGGCAGGGTCCACGGTGTTGTGGTCCACGCGAGCAGCGACGTATTGTCCTGACCCTTGACCTGGAAGCGAATGGTGATTGACGGATCGTCAACCTCGCGGTAGCCTTGATTGGCCTCGAAATTCGACAACGGCGTCGCGCATCGCGGGCAGTAGGGCAGGATCTTATGGCCTTCGTATATGAGCTTCTGGTCCCAGAGTTTCCTGAATACCCACCAGATCGACTCCATATAGTTGCGGTCCATGGTGCGGTAGCCGTTTTCGAAGTCAACCCATCGGCCCATTCTCCGGACGATGCTCTGCCATTCCGCGGTATAACGCAGCACAATCTTCCGGCAGGCTTCATTGAATCGGCCGACGCCGTATGCCTCGATCTCGTGTTTGCTGCTGATCTCGAGTTCTTTCTCCATTTCGTTCTCGACCGGGAGGCCATGGCAATCCCAGCCGAAGACGCGGTCCACGTATCGGCCGCACATTGTCTGGTAGCGCGGAACCACGTCCTTGATTGTGCCGGCGAGCAGATGTCCGTAATGCGGCAGGCCGGTTGCAAACGGCGGACCGTCATAGAACACAAACTCCTCATTGCCGCGCCGCTGTTCGAGCGATTGTTCGAATGTATTGTTGTCCTCCCAGAACGTCAGAATCTCGGATTCCTGGGCAGGGAAATCGGCTTTCGAGTTTATTTTTTGAAACATGAAAATCGTCTTTACAGGTGGTCTGTGGTGTGTTGCGTGTGTGAGGCAGGCGGACCGGTCAACGGATTTGCTGGAGGCGTGAATCCCGAGGCCGACACATTCAACCAGGAAGGCGGTGTTCTATACTTCAATACACGCGTCGATGTTCCTGTACGGGATTCGGATACTCTGCATCTTGCCGTCGGATGACGCAAACTCGATGAGCACAACCTCCTTGAAGGCTTCGAGTATGCGCTCGACCTTGAGTTTCTCGCCCTTTATTGTGAACTCGAACGGGCCGCGGTGGTTTCCGGCCATGTCGAATGCGATCTGTTTGAAGTACCGTTGATCGTAGCCGATTTCCGGTGAATCAATCATGGCGGTATCGACCATTCCCGGTGCGGCTGTTTCCAGCACCGGCGGTGCAGCCTCGACCGGCGGCGGGCCTTCAATATGCTTTGCATCTTCGACGTCCACCTCGATCTTATCCGTTGATTTGCTGTATGTCGGGAGCCCAAAGAGAATGATGAGCGGATATAGAATGGGGATGATCAGTCCGACTACAAAATGCACCCAGGGATTACGCATGCGGTTTTCGGCGATCGACGCAGAAAAACAGGCGGACAAAAGCCAGGCAAACAGCACCGTCGCGTATATCACGAGAGGGACATAATTGTTCTTCAGAAATTCGAAATAGTCTGGTAGCGATGCGCCCAATCTCTACGAGCCCCCTGATCTGGAATTGCTCAGTCCCAACACGTCCTGCATGTCGTAGACGCCGTTTGGCGCTGTTGCGATGTAACGTGCCGCTCGCAACGCACCCTTCGCAAATGTCGCCCTGCTCGAAGCCTTGTGCGTCAATTCGACGCGTTCGCCGTCTCCGGCAAAAATCACTGTATGGTCGCCCACGACGTCGCCACCTCGAAGTGCATGGATGCCGATCTCGTCGCCCGGCCGTTTCCCGACCATGCCCGAACGTCCGAAACGTACGTCGTCCGGATATGCCAGGGATCGGTTTGCAGCAAGAATTTCGCCCAGTCGCACCGCGGTCCCGCTAGGGGCATCGACCTTGTCGCGATGGTGCATTTCTACGACCTCAATATTATAGTCGATATCCAGTACCTGCGCCACTTGTTTGCACAATTCGAACAACAAATTGATACCGACACTCATGTTCGGCGCGCACACGATGCGCGCACCGTCTGCTGCGAGATCTGCCATGGCATCGAGATCGGCAGCAGCCAGTCCGGTCGTTCCGACAACGAGTGCGCTATTGCAGTCGGCTACTGTCCGCGCATGTGCCGCGGTCTTGCCCGGCGCCGAAAAATCGATCACGACATCGGCGGCGGCGCAACCGGCATGCAATGCCGAGGTGATGCTGATGCCGCAAGCTGCAAGGCCGGCACAGGCGGCGGCATCCTGGCCAAGCGCCGGGTGGCCGTCGGCTTCGATTGCCCCGGCCAGAGTTAGATCGGACGCCTCTTGAATCAGTCGAATAATCTCGCGGCCCATTCTGCCGGCGGCCCCGATAACGGTAATCTTGAGCATTTTTGCGCTATCCTTCACTAGATGTCTGGCCTGGCAGTCTGTAGGCCGAATCTACTGCGAAATTGACAGAGTCGGCACATATTCTCCCGGACGTTCGTTGAATATGTCCAATATTCACCTCGGTCCGTGAAAAATGCCCTCGATTTCTCATGAGTCTCGTTGCGATTCCCAAAGTCTGACACGCCGCCAGCCGGGACGGTATGGTTCCTGTCTGTATTTGATTACACCAGACCGCATGCTGCCATCGTATCAAGGAGCTGCTTGCGATTCTCTTCTGCGAGCGGACACAGTGGCGGCCGCGTATCTTCCCTGATTTTCCCCATCGCGGCAAGCGCCGTTTTTATCGGCACCGGGTTGGTCTCGATAAAGAGGTCGGTGAACAGGCGATAGTACGTATAGTGCAATTCTCGAGCACGGTCTATATCGCCGTGGACCGCCGCAGCAGTGAGCGCGACGATCTCGCGCGGTATAATATTGGAGGCGACGCTAATGACGCCGCATGCTCCGAGTGCGACCATGGGCAATGTCAAGGCATCATCGCCACTGAGAATGTCGAGGTCGCAGACATCCCGGATACGACTTACGCGGTCGACACTTCCGCCTGCCTCTTTGATCGCAACGATGTTTGTGTGCCGCGCCAGCCGGGCGACGGTGTCGATAGCGATCGCAATGCCGGTGCGTCCCGGAACGTTATAGAGTACCATCGGGAGGTCGACTGTATCCGCGATTATGGAAAAGTGCCGATACAGTCCTTCCTGCGACGGTTTGTTGTAGTAAGGGGTAACCTGAAGACTGGCGTCCGCTCCGACTTCTCCCGCGTATGTCGTGAGCTCAAGCGCCTCTGCCGTCGAATTGCCGCCAGTACCCGCGACGACCTTACAGCGGCCGCCGACTGCGTCAATCACGTTGCTGATTACGTGCTTATGCTCGTCGAAATCGAGTGTCGGCGATTCGCCTGTTGTGCCGGTGGGCACAATGCCGGCGACACCGGCATCGACCTGCTCTGATACCAGCATTCGTAACGCTTCGAAATCTATCTTCTGGTCCCGAAACGGGGTTGCCAGAGCTGTGATACAGCCATCAATCATCGTCGCTGCCTGCCGTTTCTTGTGGCGACCGCTCGCGCGGTTCGCGAATGATCCGCGGTGTTCGTGTGCCGCGTTTTTACCCTGCATCCTGATACTCCGGCTGCGGCGTTGCCGCCGGCCCGGGGGTCAGGAGCGCATACGTTTCGTCTTATTCCGTTTCTTGACTCGTTCCAGATAACGCTTGCGACGAATCCGCTTTTCCAGCTTATTGGACTGCTTTCCCATGATCAAGTCACCAGGTTAAAGATTAAAAGGGGCGTTGGTCGCATGCGCATCATGCGATGTTCATCGCGTGCGCTGCGGTTGCCACCTGCATTGCGGAGGCGGCGGACAAAGGACAAACATTTAACGTACCTCGCATGGCGCACAAAGAAAATCCAAAACCGATAATTTTTCGCCGGTTGGCATTCAGGAACTATATCGGCTTACGGCATGTACCATTTGCTGTCGACATGAGTCACCGGTGCAGACAACATGGTCGCCATCGGTTCGCAATGCGTTTATTGTTGTGAGTAATAAGAGTTGCGAAAAAACAGGGAACCGCGAATGGACGCGAATAAGCGCTAATAAAAAGACGTTGACATGCGGGACAATAAAACAGGCCCGGATCCTGTTAGGGATACCGGGCCTGAGTGTGGGGGGAGAATGCTCTGTCGTCAGTTGGTGGCGGCACCTACGACAATCGTGAGGTATGCCGTCACCGACGCCTGGCCGTCGCTCGCCGTCAGGATGTACTCGTATTCGCCGGGGGTGGTCGGTGTCCCCGCGATCTGACGGCTCGTCGAGACGTAGGCCCAGTCGCCGGCGGCGCCGCTCAGGCTCGTCAGCGTGTATGTCAGACTCTGGCCGGACTCGGCATCGTTGGCCTTGCCGCCGGGCGGATCGACGCAGAAATATGACCCAACGGTACGATTGCCGATCACCTGCGTGCTCTGCGGCCAGGTTGGCGCGTGATTGCCGTCGGTCACGCTGATCGTGAGTTGGGCATCGGCCGTGCAACTGCCGTCGCTTGCTGTCAGGACATAGTTGAATTCGCCCTGACACACCGGCGTGCCGGCGATCTGTCGATTACTGGTTATGTACGCCCAGTCGCCGTTGGGGCTGTCAAGGCTGGTCAGGCTATAGGTGAGACTCTGGCCGGACTCGGCGTCGTCGGCCTTGCCGCCGGGTGGGTTCACGCAGAAGTACACGCCGGTTGTGCGGTTGGATATCGTCTGCACGCTCAGGGGCCATACGGGGCAGTCATTGGAGGACGTCACGGCTATTGTGACCGTTGCCGTCGGGCTCGTATCCTGCCCATCCGTGACGATGTATTGGAACGTATCAATGCCGACAAAACCGGTGTCCGGCGTATAGCTGAACGCGCCGTTCACAAAACATTCGAGGGTGCCGTTTGCGGTGTCGACCGTGACCGGTAAGGCAACAGCCAGCGTGTTTCCGTCGGCATCGCTGTCGTTCGCCAGGATACCGCTTTCGGATACAACGAGGGTACTGCCTTCCTCAACCTCGTAGGAATCGTCCGTGGCGACCGGCGCGTGATTTCCGATGAATGTGAACAACGCTGTGATACTGTGATGGCTTTCGCCGACATCCGTGAACGTGTATGTCGTGACCGGGCCGACCGACACGCCGTCCACGAGTACGTCCGCGACGCTGTACTCCGTATCCGCCACGATGTTGAAGACACGACTGCCGTTTTTCTGTGTCGGAATGACACCACTGGGTTCGACGGTGCCGCCGGCGAACAGTGGATTGCTGTTGTCCGGGCCGGGGCTTGCGGAGATCAGGACACTGCATGTGTTATCAATCACAAACGTCTCCCAATCGGCGCCGGCCGCGGTATCACTGGTGCGCGCCAGGGTGCGGGAATGTCCTTCCGAATCCGCGATCCAATTGCCGGAAGCGTCCCAGCGTCCGGTCATCTCGGCGAGGTCGGTGAACGCGGACGAGGTTCCGTCCGTCCAGTAATATGTCAGATCAACAATCTCGGCTGTTGCATCGGGCGTGGTGGTCTCTATTTCGACATACGGACAGCATTGCGTGATGACGAATGCCGAATCCTCGGCGGGGTAGTTCACCGCATCGCCGTTGCACGGGCCCGCTGCGGTCTGCACCGTGATCTCTCCGGCATTGAACATTTCGAGGCAGTACACCTCCGTGTCGCGATCGGCATAGGCCTTCTCGGCGGGCCAACTTATCTCTGCGCAAATTCTTGCCCGCGCCGCGCCGTTTTCGAACGACTCGTAATCAGACTTCCACATCCGAATGACTGAACTGAACTCGGTGAACGCAACGCCGTCGGCTGCCGAAGCCTCCTGCGATACGCGAAAAAGACCGGATGTATCTGTCTCGGGATCGAAGACTTCCTCAGGCCCTAGCTTTGGCCAGGCTATGGTTACGTGCGGGTTGTCGACCAGCGACACCGTCGTCCATTGAATACCGAGATCATCGTTGCCCGGTTTGTCATCCGGAAATGAATTCAGCCACGCCCAGTCTTTATCGATCCGGCTTGCGTTGTAATGAAGGAACTGCTCTGCGCAGTCCGACGCCATACTCGCGCCTATTGCCTGGCGATTCTGGTTCAGGCCGATCGGGAACAGCCCGACGACGGCCACGATGCCGACAACGGCAATGACCATGACCAGGACCATTTCGAGCATATTGAAACGGTAGCGCCTGGTTCGCCGCGTTCGTTTGGAACCTTTAGTTTGCATTTCATTCTCTCCGTTATGTCACGCCGTAAGACGCTATTTGATTCAGATTCGGTAAATGGCCGGCGGCCTGTGGGGCGTTCTGTGTTGCCCGTGTCGTGCATGGCCGGGATGTTCGTTTTGTAACCGCGATATCACGTGATAGTATATTGCCTATCATCTTCCGTGCCTAAGTTTTTATGATTCCATGTAAGGTGTTGGAGGAAAGTCTATAAGGATCTTGATTGCATTGTTTTTCGGGATGCTGTGGCTGGTGCAGGCGGGGGGATTTGTCGATATCGATATCGCTTTTACGGTGCGCGGCCGGCGAATCGGATGGTTTGGCGAGAGTGACGTGGTGTCAGCTAACGACGTCGCTCAGGTGCCAGGCGAGCGGGCAGTTGGCGCAACGAGGGGTCGGGCTGCAGTGCAACTTGCCGACCCGAACGATGAGCGCGTGGTATTCGTTGTATGAACCCGTCTCCGGTGGCAATGCCGCTTCGCATAGCGCCTTTATCTCGCCGTAGGTCGCGGTTGCTGCGACAAGACCGTGGCGGGAAAGCACCCTGCGCGTATACGCATCGACCACGAAGGTCGGGCGTCCGAATGCGTAGAGCAGGATGCTGTCTGCCGTCTCCTCGCCAACTCCCTTTACATGCAGGAGATCCCGGCGCAGTGCCGCGAGCGGCTCACTCACGTCGAAGCCGCGTTCGGCGTTGGCCTGCCACCAAGCGGCTACATTTCGCAGTCGCGACGCTTTAAGGTTGAAGTAGCCGGACGGGCGAATGTGAGCGGCGAGTGCGTCAATCGGCAGATCAAGAATCCGATCGGGCGGCAGGACGTCGGCGCGCTTCAGGTTTGTTATCGCCTTTTCGACGTTGCCCCAGTTGGTATTCTGTGTAAGGACCGCACCGACGGCGACCTCCCACGGCGAGTCCGCCGGCCACCAGTGCTGCGGCCCGTATCGCTCCTGCAAGTCCCGAAAAAATCGATGCAGCGCCGCGTCGTGGTCTGACTCATGCCGGAGAGCAGTGGTTGTCACGTGTGCTTGTGCTCGCGGATATGATCGTCGCAATACTCCCGGCCGCCGGTGCAGCGCGAGCATACGCGAAATGTCTTTTGCGGCGCTTTCACCTCTGTTACGCCGCAAGTCGCACAGCGATGCAGCGTTGGCGCGGTGGCTACGGGTTTTGGCGGCGCGGCCTTTCTCGGCTTGATCGCGTGGCGGGTGAACAAGAAGCCCCCCGCCAGGCCGCCGAGATGCCCGAGATGCGCGATATTCATGGATTCATCCCAAATCAATAGTACACTGGCCACCGTCAGAACGATGACTAGCGTCTTGATCTTCAGGTTCATAGGAGGGAACAACAGGATGATCTCGTCGTTTGGAAAAAGGATCGCCGCCGCTGCCATCACTCCGAATAACGCGCCGCTGGCACCCACCATCGAGCCAACGGTGCCGTAATTGGCTGCCAGCCAGCAGCCGGCGCCGATAATGCCGCTGATGAAGTAGAGTTTCAGAAACCGCATCGACCCCAGTGCTTCCGCGACCGGTGGTCCGAATATGTACAGGGACCACATGTTAAAAATGATATGGAAGGCGTCGGACTGGCTATGGCAAAAGGTGTAGGTCACCCACCGCCAGGGCTGCTGCCAGTGATTCGCCATGAACTTGAGGTGGAATGTGATCTCGCTGCTCCAAGCTGTCTGAAGAATGTAGACGACAATGTTGAGAATGATCAAACGCCCGACGACCTTTGCGGTATCCCCGTCCATATAGCGGTGGTCTATGGCCATGACTGCGTGTTTCCAATCGTCTGGTTGCGGCAATTTCGATTTTCACAATAGCGTATCATCCGAACGATGCTATTGTCTCCGAGCCGGACAATACAGGCGTCATCATCATTCCGCCACTCACAACCCCGTGTACGTTTATGAAATTGAAGCTCGAACGGCCGATCGTATTTTTTGACCTTGAAGCCACCGGCATCAACGTTCGTCGCGACCGAATTGTCGAGATCTGCGTGATCAAATTAATGCCGGACGGCGAGCGAATTACGCGCACGCGTCTGATTAATCCGGAAATTCCCATTCCCCAGGCTGCGATCGATATCCACGGCATCACGAATGACGATGTACGCGATGCGCCGCCGTTCAGGCAGGTTGCTCAGAGCTTTTTCGACTTTCTCCAGGGCTGTGATTTCGGTGGATTCCATATTATTAAATTCGATATTCCTATGCTCACCGAAGAATTCGGTCGTGCCGATTTAATGTTTTCCGTGGACGGCTGCCGACTTATCGATGCGCAACGTATTTATCACCGGAAAGAACCGCGGACGCTAACGGCAGCGTTACGTTTTTACTGCAACGAGGATCATACCGGCGCGCACAGTTCCGAGTCCGACGTTGAGGCGACGATGAAAGTACTCGAGGCGCAACTCGAGCATTATGCCGATCTGCCGAACACGGTCGACGGACTGCACGAATACTGTAATCCGACGGATCCGAACTTTATCGATAAAGAGGGTAAACTGCGTTGGCAAAACGGCGAGGTGGTGATTGGGTTCGGTCAGAAATTCGGCATGGATCTGCGCACCCTGGCAACAAGTGAACCGGGTTATCTGAAGTGGATCATGCGCGGCGACTTCAATGCAGATGTGAAACGTATCGTGGGGGATGCCATTGCGGGTACGTTTTTGCGGAAACCGGAAAAAAAGTAGAATTACCACTGGACAACGGGGCAACTGATCATACTGTTTTTGAACATCAGTTGACGACGTTGCCGTACTCGCAGACCGTATGCCTGCGGCACGAATAACGCGTGGCTTTTCAACGATGCACAGTTTTAAGCGGGCGTAGCTCAGCGGTAGAGCATCACCTTGCCAAGGTGAATGTCGAGGGTTCGAATCTCTTCGCCCGCTCCATTTTTCAAAAAAGGTTCATGGATACTGGTTTAACGTATCCCATGGACCTTTTTTGGTTTAAATATCTAACCTGAATGAGTTGGGCTAAATGAATTCGGCGGCGCCATGGCGGCGGAACGCGGGCCGCGCAGCTGGGTCAAATAGATATGCCGCTTCCGTCCGTTGCGTGCCTTCAGCGTACGTACCGAACACGAGTCCAAAAACGCGCAGAATCCGCGCGGACCGAGTGGAAATGTTATGAATTTGTGTTCATATTTAATACCTATACATACATTCGCGAGTCATTTAGGCAATACTGACGAGGAGGATTTCATGGACCGTAATCATAGTTACTTTAGACGAATACGAATCACATCACTTTCACTCCTTTTGATTTCACTTATTCTTTCTCCTGTCTGCTCCGGGTTGACGCTGGAGGAGCTCGCGGTCCGCGTGGAGACACTCGAAGCAGAGAATCGTGAATTGAAGGCGAAAATAACGCGGTTGGAAGCAGGGCAAAGTGCCTTAAGCGAAACCGTCGATGACGTGATCGACTCACCCCGGGAGGACACGGGTTTCGTGAGATTTGATAATCGATACAGCTATGAGATGCTCGATCCCACAACCCGGATAAATCGGAAACAACAGCTTATTCTGGAGAAAAAGCAGAGCGGGGAACTCCCGGAAAACTCAGTCACACTCGGCGGTGCGGTCACCGCGATCGCCGATGTGCAGCATAGTAACACCGACAGCAAATTCGGTTACCTGATGCGGCATCCGACTGCGGCGAATCAGCGAACCAAAGACGTTTCCGAAGCTGTCCTTCACTCCGTGCAGATCGCCGTCACAGGGAATATGGGTTCGTGGGTAACGGCCTACGGTGAGATTCTCTATGATCCGGAGCAGAGTTTCGGATCCGGCACGATCACGTCGCTCACAAGAAATCAGCTTCAATTGAGGCGGGGCTATGTCCTCATTGGAAATCTTGATGAGGCGCCTCTCTTCTTGAGTCTGGGAAAAATGGCAACGCCGTTTGGACTCACCGATACGGTGAATCCCTTCACTGCATCCACGGTGTGGCACGCATTCGGCGGCCTTGCCTACGGCGTGCAGGCGGGTTACGTGAAGGATGGTTTGACTATTACGTTAATGGGCGTTCAGGGCGGTGCACAGTTCCGGTCCCACAATACATCGGTAGATGATTCCAATGTGCCGAGCAAGCTCAATAATTACGTCGTTGATGCCAACTACACCATTCCATTCGGTGATGACGACGACAGCATTATGGTCGGCGCCTCCTATACGAAAGGAAGCGCTTACTGCCACGACTTCCCGGTCCTGCACTTCGACAGCTGCCGCGATCATAATCCCGCGTATGATCTCTACGCCCAACTGCACCTGAGCGATTTCCTGCTTCATGCGGAATACGCGGAAACGACCGACGAATGGCCGGGCACATTCAATCCGACGATACCTCAGTTTCCGGCCCATGAGGTTGTGAGCTGGAATCTTGGTGGTAAGTACTCAGCTGTACTGTTCGATAAGGATGTCGACTTGTCCATAGACTTCAGTCGTTTCATCGCCGGTCCGAGCGGGGCGCCATGGGAAAATCAGGATCAGCTGGTGCTCGGTATTGCCGGGTATATCACTCCGAGCGTCAAACTCTTTGGTGAATACATCCACACCGAAGGGTTCGTACCCCTCAATTTTATCAGTGGCGGCAATCTGGGGGATGGCGTTACCCATAGCGACAGCCGTGCGGAGTCCGATATCTTTCTTATGGGCTTCAATGCGGCGTTCTGAACGACCGTAACAGCGCACCGTCTGACGCATCGCATTGTGCCCGGTTCATTTTGTGAGATGTATGAGTCACAAATGAAAAGAGAATCGCGAATGGACGCGACTACACGCTAATAAATAGGACGAATGGCGTCTATTCAGTTTGTCCACGTCGTTCAATGGCTTTCACGTCCCCGCACATCTCCGCTTGGGCGACGGTCACAGCATTGACTGTTCCTGGCGTCGCTATGGGGAGATTCAAATAGTCGCCTTTTGAGCATGCTCCGGTGACTTCCAGCCCTGCGGGGTCCGCGATGCCGGCATCGTCGAATCCTTGCCGGCGCAGATGGCAGCTGTCGCAGCGGCCGCACGGCCGACCATCATTGTCGGGGTCGTAACAACTGTGGGTGAGGGCGTAGTCCACGCCCAGTTCCATGCCATATCGGATAATGTCCGCCTTTGACATGGTGATTAGCGGTGCGTGAATCGTTGGCGGCTGCCCTTCCACGCCGACGCGGGTTGCGACCGCCGCCAGATTCTGGAATGCTGCGATGTACTCCGGTCGGCAATCCGGGTACCCGCTGTAATCAACGGCGTTTACGCCGATGAAGATATGATTGGCGGTTATGGACTCAGCGTACGCCAGCGCGTACGACAGAAAGAGCGTATTTCGGGCAGGCACATACGTTACAGGAATGCCCGCAGGTCCATCCATTGCCGATGCGCGTTTGGGGACCGCGATAGTATCGGTGAGCGCGGATCGCCTGAATACTCCCGGATCGATCTCGATGATAATATGCTCGCGCACAGCGTACAGTTTCGCCACTCGGTGCGCGGCGTCTATCTCGATGTGATGCCGTTGGCCGTAGCGAAACGACAAGGCGTAGGCCGCGTATCCATTGCGGACAGCGTGCGCCAGCACAGTGGTAGAATCGAGTCCGCCGCTAAGCAGGACGACCGCAGGAATGGTTTCGTCGCCGCTATTGACATTCATGCTCGTATCCATACGATGATCAGGTCCCTTTCTGCTGAAATAATACACGTCGAGTCGCAGCGCGCAAGCGGGCGTCGCGGACGGCTACGGCCCGGTTGCCGGTAATGGCACATTTGTGAGCCGTCTTATTACTAAATGTGTACCGTGAAATCCGCGAGATGGCAGGCTGAACCGTCTTCGACTATGTGGTGCCACGATCTCAACATAGACGTAAGAGTTGGGTATTGATGCCAACGAACCGCCGAGTCCGGATTCGCTCGCCGGTTGGAGCTCGCACTTTAGTGTGCTGCGCTTTGCCGTGTCCAATAGAACCTGACACCGGCACACTAAAGTGCTCCAACAGAACGCCCGCACGATCTGGACGCCCGACTTCCTGAGCTATGCGGGCATTTGGCTTCTGCCTACCTCAGCACCGGGTCGCCTGCAAGAGCCCATTACGGACACCGACGTCCGGCGAGCCGGCAGCTCAACGTTTTTGTTACCAACTATCTTTGGGGCGTTCCGCGGCTTCTTTTTTCAGCGCCGTAATCTGATCGCGCAGTAATGCCGCACGCTCGAATTCGAGTTTCTCGGCGGCCTCAAGCATTTCCTGCTCAAGCGCAAAAATGACGCCTTCGATATCGTCATCCTCTCCCAGCTGCATCGCTGGTTCGGCGTCCTCTTCGACGTTGTCATAGACGTGCAGACTCTCCTGGACGTGACGCTTGACGCTACGCGGCGTAATGCCGTGACGGGCGTTGTGGTCCATCTGCTGTTGCCGCCGCCTGGTCGTCAGCGCGACCATTTTCTTGATGCTGTCGGTTTCGTCATCTGCGTACAGGATCACGCGTCCGTTCACATGCCGCGCAGCCCGGCCGGCTGTCTGTATCAGTGACGTTGCGGACCGCAGAAAGCCTTCCTTGTCTGCATCGAGGATTGCAACCAGCGCCACCTCAGGCAGGTCCAGCCCTTCGCGTAACAGGTTGATGCCGACGAGGCAATCGAATCGGCCGCGGCGCAGATCGCGCAGGATCTCGACGCGTTCGATGGCGTTAATTTCGGAATGTATATATTTGACGCGGATACCGAGATCCTGAAAGTAGTCCGAGAGGTCTTCCGCCATGCGTTTCGTGAGTGTTGTCACCAGTATTTTCTCGTCGCGTTCCGCGGCGGAACGAATCTCAGCGATGAGGTCATCTACCTGATTGCCGAGCGGCCGGATTATGACTGCGGGATCGAGGAGGCCGGTCGGTCGCAGGACCTGCTCGACGGGAACGGAATGTTCTATTTCGTAAGCGCCGGGCGTGGCCGAGACATACAGGACCTGCCCGGTGACGGTGCAGAACTCATCGAAATTAAGCGGTCGGTTGTCCAGCGCCGACGGCAGTCGGAATCCGTGATCCACCAGCGTCTGCTTGCGGCTGCGATCGGCATTGTACATACCACGGATCTGGGGGATCGTGACGTGGGATTCATCGATAATCGTAATGTAGTCGTCGGGGAAATAGTCGATCAGGGTGTACGGCCGCGAGCCGGGTTTACGGTCAGAAAGGTGGCGGGAGTAATTCTCGATGCCGCTACAGTAGCCGAGTTCACCCATCATCTCCAGGTCGTATCGTGTGCGTTGATAGATGCGTTGCGCCTCCACGAACCGGCCTGCGTCCTCGAACAGGCGCACCTGTTCTTTCATCTCATCGATTATTGCCTGCCGCGAACGTTTGAAACGGTCCTCGGGCATCATGAAGTGTTTCGCCGGGAATATTCGCAGTGCATCGAGCTCCTGATTGATTCGGGTTGTGACCGGATTGCGGCTGGTAATGGATTCTACCGTGTCCCCCCAGAACGCGATCCGTATGAAATCGTCGCGATACGCCGGAAAGACATCGATCGTATCGCCGGTCACCCGGAACATGCCCCGGCGACAGTCGATGTCATTGCGGTCGTAGAGGAGATTAACGAGGCCTCGCAGAAAATCGCGACGGTCGATATCGCTTCCGGTTTGTACATGCAGGCTCATGCGCTCATAATCCTGTGGTGAACCAAGGCCGTAGATACACGAGACACTGGCTACGATCACCACATCGCGGCGCTGCATGAGTGAACTGGTCGCCGAAAGCCGATGTTTCTCGATTTCTTCATTGATTGAAGCGTCTTTGGCAATGTACGTATCGGTTTGCGGTATGTACGCTTCCGGCAGGTAATAATCGTAGTAGCTTATGAAGTACTCTACGGCGCTGTTTGTGAAAAAATGTTTAAATTCACTGTACAATTGTGCGGCCAATGTTTTGTTATGCGTGATCACCAGTGCCGGCCGCTGTACCTGCTGCAGAACGTTAGCGACTGTGAACGTCTTGCCGGACCCGGTGACGCCGAGAAGGGTCTGGTGTTTTCTGCCGGACGTCATACCTTTTGTCAAGGCCGTGATCGCAGCCGGCTGGTCGCCGGCTGGTGCGAATTCCGAAATCAAATTGAATTTCGGACGCTTTCGTTTTTCGGTCATAGAGATGACTTGCTTGTTCGTGGTCGCGGTCTGAAATCCCGTTGCGGCTAACGTCGCTGTCGTATTAACCACTGACGCGCTACGCCGGTGATCAGATGAGGTTAGTGCTTGCGCCCGGTATATGCAATTGCCGTTGATGCGGCAGCATCTATCGCCTAAAATTCGACAATATCCCGAAAAATCAATTGAGAAAGGCCACCGAACGGTGTAGACTGACGACTTTAAACCGAATATTCGGGAAAAAGTCATTGGTTCTGTGCGCGTATTGATTATCCCTCATTTCATACGCGTGGTCTCAACAAGCAGAGATCAGGATACGCACAGGGCGGTTGGCAAACTATACAGGTTTTGGAACGATGTTAAAATTTTTCTTGCTCGCGCAAGCAGGGGCGCCCGGCGCGGATTACAAAGGGCCGGGCTTGTTCAACATGATGATACCGATGATACTCATGTTCGTCATCATGTATGTAGTACTCATCAGGCCGCAGCAGCGCAAGCAGAAAGAGCACGATGAATTAGTCAAGAAACTCAAGGCCGGTGATAAAGTGGTAACCAATGGCGGTATTCACGGAACCATCGCTGCGGTGAAAGACAAGACCGTGCTACTGCGTGTCGCGGACAATTTTAAGATCGAAATCAATCGTGCGAATATCGGAGAAATTGAGGCTCCGGAGACGAAATAACCCGCCCTTCCGACGGGTGGATAAACAAGTGTAAACATAAGGTTTGTGGTTCGATGAGACAGTCGATTATCTGGCGTTTTGTAGTCATTATTCTGGTGCTGACAGTCTGGGGTGCGTCGCTATTTCCCCTGAATGATCAGCCGTTTTACGAGGTGCTCAAGGAAGAGGCCGGCAAGAAGGCGGACAAGAAGCTTGATCGTCTGATTGAGCGCGCGCAAAAGATTGACAACTCCAACGACGGCAAGGTCCTGACTCCGCCTCGCGCGGTGCTGCAGATTGCCGAAAAAAGGGGAATCAACCTGCGCGACTACATTTCGATCTACAATCAACCCGACGCATCCAATGAAGCGGTGGTAGATCTGGTCCGCCGCAAGGCTGCGGGGAAGCTGCGCCTGGGCCTTGATCTGCGCGGCGGAACCGAATTTATCGTGAACTTCGATAAACAAAAGTTGATCGAGAAATCGCCGTCACGGGCAGATGATATTGAAGGCGCTCGTGATGAGATCATCGAAATTCTGCGGAACCGGGTTGACCAGAGCGGCGTGGTCGAAGCTCAGTTGCAACCCATCGGACCCACCACTATATCGCTCAAGATACCCAGTATTGATGCAGATGATGTGAAGGGGTTTCGGGAACTGGTTCAGCAGACGGCACAGCTCGATTTCCGCATGGTGCACGAAGATAACGATGCGTTGGTAGCCCAGGAGAAAAACAAAGATTTCAAGGAGCCGATAGCGTACGAGCGGATGCTCATGAAGGCATCGGAAGATGCGTCCGCGCCACCACAGGTGTTGTATGTGAAGCGGTTTCCCGAGAAGGTCAATGGTCAGCATATCAGCCGCGCTTTTCCTTCCGTAAACCAGTTCGGCAGTTATTCCATTAGTCTCGAATTCGACACTGAAGGCGCCGCATTATTCGCCGACACGACACGCGCAAGTGTAGGACAGCGTATGGCAATCGTACTCGACAATACGGTATATAGTGCACCGAATATCAACGAGGCGATTACTGGCGGGCGCGCCGAGATAAGCGGAAATTTTACGCCCGACGAAGCGACAAAATTGAGTGTTGTACTGCGGTGCGGAAATCTCCCGGTGCCGATTGAGGTCGTGGGGGAATTCAGTACCGATCCGACACTTGGCGCGGACTCGGTGAAAAGCGGTGCGTATTCGGCGTTGGCCGGGCTGATTCTAATATTCATATTTATGGTTGTGTACTACATGACCGCCGGCGTGATCGCCGACCTCGCGTTGTTGGCCAATATTCTTCTGGTAATGGGTACCATGACTATCGCCGGCGCCACCGTCACGTTGCCAGGTATCGCTGGTATCGTGTTGACCATTGGTATGGCGGTCGACGCGAATGTGCTAATATTCGAACGCATACGTGAAGAGCTGCGGAATAAGAAATCGATAAAGAATGCGGTGTTGACTGGTTATGACCGTGCATTTATTACCATTATTGATGCCAATATTACCACCCTGATAACAGCGTTGATCCTCTATCGGTTTGGTTCCGGCTCAATCCGCGGATTCGCCGTTACGCTCAGTATTGGTATTATGGCCAGCTTGTTCACGGCGCTGTTTATGACGCGCACAATATTCGAATTCCTGATCGAAAAAGACTGGATCAAGAAAATAAAGATGGTCGACTGGGTTGGCGAACGCAATTTTGATTTTCTTAAGGTGGGCACACTCACCAAGATGGCTTCCATTGCCTTGATAGCGCTTTCAGTTGCGACCATGCTTGTTCGCGGCAAGGCGGCATTCAGTGTGGATTTCACCGGGGGCACGGCGATCACGTACAACTACGTCCATGAAGTCCCGATTAGCGACGTGCGCGCAGCCCTCGATAAGGCAGGATACACGGATGCGCGCGTGTCGTACAAATCTTCGGCGCAACAGGAAACCAAACTGCTCGAGATCGTCGTCGCGAGCGTCGAGGAAAATGACCAGGATGAGGCGAGCGATGCCGTTGTGGCATCTGTTCCCGAGGTCGACGTCAAGAATGAGATTCAGCAGATGCTCAACGCAACCTTCCCCGACGCCGAATTTGCCAAGGGCAGCAAGAAGGAGATCGGTGGATTGGTTGGCGCGCGGTTTACGAAACAGGCCCTCGCCGCGTTCGGATTTTCGCTTCTCGGAATTATTGCGTATATCACCTTCCGCTTCGAATTCGCATTCGCCATCGGCGCGGTCGCCGCGCTTGCCCACGATATCATTATCTGTACTGGTATCTTTCTGATTGCCAATTTTGGCGAGCGGCAGCTCTCGCTCCCGGTTATTGCCGCGTTGCTGACAATTATGGGGTATTCGCTCAACGACACGATCGTGATATTTGATCGGATCCGGGAGAATGTCGGGTTGATAAAAAAGAAGGACTATCTGGAGATCGTGAATTTGAGTCTCAACAGCACGATCAGCCGGACCCTACTGACATCTGTTACCACCATGATCGTCGTGGTCACGCTATACATCTTTGGTGGCGGTGCAATCAATGATTTTGCGTTGGTCATGCTGGTAGGTGTTCTTGTAGGAACATATTCATCACTCTTTGTCGCGACGCCGGTGATGATCTTCTGGCGCAATCGAAGCGGCGGCCGACAGGAGAATCAAGCGGCAACCAAGACCGCCAAACTCGCCGAAACGACCGCATAACGCGGCATCGCTCCGGTTTCATCGGGTGGCGAGCCGCAGGCCCGGTATGCCAACGCAACATGGATCCTGCCAATAATTCCACATCCGCCATTCCATCTCGTCACGACGTTTGGAAGATGTTCGACAGGATCGCGGGACGGTACGACCTGCTCAATCGCACCCTGTCAATGGGGAACGACATTCTCTGGCGGCGGCGGGTCGCAGCCCGTGTCTCGGCGACACCTTGCCGTAATATTGTCGACCTTGCCACAGGCACAGCGGATCAACTGATCTCCGTGGCGGGCCGTTGTCCGAACATGCGATCCGCCGTCGGTCTTGACAGATCAGGCGAAATGCTGGATCTTGGGCGCCGGAAGGTTCGCAAGCTCGGCCTTGACCAACGGATTTCGTTGGTTCACGGAGACGGTCTCAGCCTGCCGTTTATGAACAATTCGGCTGACGCCGTGACCATCACGTTCGGCATCCGCAATCTCACCGACACCACGGCTGCGTTAAAGGAAATGATCCGCATTCTGTCCCCGGGAGGGAAGGCCGTGATTCTCGAATTTTCCATGCCGCGAAATGCTCTTTTCCGTGCCGTGTATCTGGCCTATTTCAGGCATGTTCTGCCCTTCGTCGGGTCGCTCGTGTCCGGCGACAAGTATGCCTACAACTACCTCAACCGCACTGTGGAAACCTTTCCCTACGGCGACGCATTTACGGCGTTGATGCGCGATGCCGGATTCAGTGCGGTTACCGCATGTGAGCTGTCTTTTGGCATCGCGACTATCTACGAAGGGTCAAAGGCTCCGGCATGACGCACGATTACACGGCGGACACCGTCGATATGCGAATGCAGCTTGACTGCTGGCTGTCCGATCCCGCGACATTTCTGAATGCGCATGGGCGTGATAGCGCCATCGTACGCTTCGAATACAATATCGAGGGCATTGATCCGTTATCGTGGCTGATACGGCAATCCGCCGCAGAGAAGCTTTACTGGAAGGATCGGGACCGGGGTTGGGAATCCGCAGGAATCGGCGCCGCCGATGTCGTCGTGGCTGCGGATACGTCTGAATTTCCACGGCGCAGCCGGCAGATGGCTCAGTGCCTTCCCGTGCACGCGAGCCGGTGCCGATACTACGGGGGATTAAGGTTTTCTCTGGCCGACGTTGCGGCGCGTGGCGATATGCCGGCGATGCCGGCGTACCGATTTATCGTACCCCGGTTCGAGATCACATCCGGTGCCGGCAACAGCGGCAATGTTGCCTGTAACATCAGAATCGATCAGGATACGGATCCGGTTTTACTCCGAACCCGGGTCCTGGACGCATTCGACGGACTCGTATTCGACGCCGAGGTCGCCGCGCCGGCAGCGCCGCAACCTTACGCTGTGTCGCGTTGCGATCAGCCCGAACGCAGTCAATGGCGTGAGAACGTCGCGGGCGTTCTGGGCCTTATCAGGACCGGTGCGATCCAGAAACTTGTACTGGCACGGCGATCATCATTCACGTTTGCCGACCCGATCGATCCATTTCGGCTCATGCGACACCTGCAAAGTGGTTCGCTCAATTGCTATAATTATTGCTTTACGTTTGCCGACGGTCGGGCGTTTATCGGTGCGTCGCCGGAACGGTTGTTTCGCCGGAGCGGTCGACAGCTGGCATTGGAAGCGCTGGCGGGCACGCGGGGGCGCGGAGATTCACCGGAGGAAGACCGGAAGTGCGGTATGGATTTGCTCGCTTCCGACAAAGACAGTCGCGAACATCAATTCGTCATGGACGACCTGTGCGCAGCCCTGCGCGAGCTGAATTGTCGCATCGACGATGACAGCGGTGTGTCCCTCGTGAAGCTGAGCCGTGTTCAACACCTTTTGCGAACGGTTCATGCGATCGCGCCACCCGGTCCTGGTGACGCCGAGATCCTTGCTGCGTTGCACCCCACATCGGCAGTGGGCGGCGTGCCCGCCGACGCTGTTACAGATCATATCCACCGATTTGAACCCTTTTCCCGCGGTTGGTATGCAGGGCCGGTCGGGTGGATAGGTCGGGATGAGTCCGAGTTTGCAGTGGCCATTCGATCGGGAATTGTTTGCGATCGGAGACTGGATGTCTTCACCGGAGCAGGCATCGTCAGCGGATCCGATCCGGATGAAGAATGGTGCGAGATCGAAAATAAACTCGCATCCTTTCTCGGCGACATCTTCAGTCCGCGGTGTGGGGTAACACCGACTCAACGCGGGTCATACGGAAGAGCCGATGCCTGAAGGACTGGATAGAATACATCTCTACTTCGAGGAGGGCGCGAAGCAGTGGCCGACCAACCCGGAACTGGTGATCAGTCGACATTTCTATGAGTTGTGGGAGAATGTTCATAGCCCGGCACCGTTTCCGTTCGCATCGCCGGAGTTGTCTTTGTTTGATACTACGCTGGAGCTGGCGGACGACACCAATCACATCGGCTTTTTTACCTGGGATGCGGCCGAAGAATGCTGCAGTCTGGTCATCGAAGGCGATACGACGTCGCAGCGTATCCTGCTGATTTTCGACGACGGCGCACCGCGTGTCGAAGATCAGCCGGTGACGTTCAACGAAGATATGGAATTGTCCTTTGGCGAGCGGCTCGAAGTCATTTATGATATGATTGCCTGTGCTCGCGTACGCGGCATAGCGATTGACCCGGACCGGATGACGCGGAAGGAATATATGCAGCTGCTCGAGTTGGTCGAATCGCAATATCCACCTACCACATTCAAGGTAATGCGGCAGCTCCCGGTTGGATCCGTTCGGCGACTCATGAACAAGGCGGCCGAGGATATGGCTATAGACGAGATTTCGAATCAGCTGATCCTTCCGCTCGATGGAAACTACGCGACTCAGGCTGTCGCGAAGTCAGCCTCAGACGATACGACCACCGCAGGCGCGGAAGCGCCCATGGTCGATATTCCGCTTCCGGCACGGACGAAATGGGCTGTGATTCGCGATTTGTTGTTCTGCCAGAATGCGCTGGTGTGTATGATCGAATACGAAGGTGTCAACGTATTGACGTTTTCCGGTTGGGAGGTTCTGGAAAAAGGCGAACGCGGTGTGTGCGTGCTGAAGGTGCCTGTTGGCGGTGTCATGAATTTGTCCGAAGGCGATCGGCTCCAGGTATATCGCCGCGGTGAGACATCGCCGGTAGCGCGATTTCTGGTTGAATTCTTCGACCAGGATTACGCGATCGGACGTTTCTTTCCGGCCGACTCGCGAATGAATCTCGCGGCGGAGACTAAATTATTCGCCAGACCCCGCAAGTCGCCGACTAACTTTCTCCTGCTCCTGCTCACGTCGTTTATCGAGACACTCCGCCGTGATAATCGTCTGCAATCTCCGCTTCTCGATGCAATCCTGGGTGTCGAGAGCAGTTTTATTCCCGCCAGCACGCCGGCAGTTGACGACCTCGATGGAGATCTCGACCAGTCTCAGCGTCTGGCTCGATGCAACGCCGTCGATCCGAAAAATCCGATCGTACTGATCCAGGGTCCGCCGGGCACGGGCAAGACCCATGTCCTGGAGAACGTTATTCGCACGCTGAGCGCACAGGGTAAGCGGATCCTCGTGACCGCTCCGTCGAATACCGCAGTTGACAATGTATGCTGCCGGATTTTCGACCTTCCCGTGCTTCGTATCGGGCAGGACCGCAAGCGCATCGCGCCGGATGTTGCGGATAACTGCTGGATCGGCGATGGGGATGTCGTGCAGCAATTCAAGCGTAAGCGTGAGACGTTCGGGTCCGTTTATTGCGGTACGCAAGTGGGGTTGTTGCGCGACGAGCTGATTACCGCGGATCTGAACAAGAACGGCCTCTACGATGTCATCATTTTTGATGAGGCCGGCATGTCCTCGATGGTGGAATTCCTCTTGTGCGCCGGTTTCGCGTCTCGCGCCGTGATGTTTGGCGACCACCAGCAACTGCCACCATTCCCGTTGCCTGATGCGGTGATCGACGCGTTGAAACAGGACGGCGTTGTAAATCGCGGGCAATGGTCGTTTCTGACCGATAGTTGTCTCCGGTGGCTGATCGACGAACGCGGACTGTATCCGTACCTGTTGCAGTGCTCGTATCGATGCCAGAACCCGCGATTGATGCGTTTTGCGTCAACGCTGTTCTACAATGCCCAGGTGCGCACCAGCGAACGCGCGGAATATTACCGGTTGTCGTTTGAGGAGCGCCGGCGCACGTTTCCGGCATCGACCCTGCGCCTGTACTCGACGAGCTCGGTGCCGGCGGCAGTGCGCGCGGAGAAGCTGGTGGTCGAAGGCGGTCGACCGGGTTTGGAGAATCTACTTGAGGCGCGGTTGGCGTGTTACGTGTTTGCCAATTTGGCGTCGCGCTACGGGATTGACGAAATCTCCGTAATCGCACCGTATCGGCGCCAGGTCCGGCTGATTCGCAAGATCCTGAGCGAGCACTACCGCGAAAGTTTGGGAGAAGATGAGCGTATCGGGGATGCGGACTGGAGTCGGTTTCTGCACACACGTGTCGCGACCGTCGATAGTTTTCAGGGTGGTGAGAGTGACGCCGTGATAATCTGTTATGTGCGCAGTAACGCTGAGAATGGCATTGGTTTCGTTGGTGATCCGAATCGGATAAACGTTGCCCACACGCGAAGCCGCCGTGAGATGGCGATTATTGGTGACATCGCATGTCTCAAGCGCCAATCGGATAATGAAATATTTGAGCGCCTTGAGCGTACAGTCCAACGTGACGGCGAGGTCATTTGTGTGCGGCAGGAACTGCTTGCCGAGATCTACCCGGAATATAGGGAAGTAGAAGAGATGGTGACACCTGGATAATTCTGGAACGGAAAACCTTTCGGATGTCTCGTTACGATTCCCTGCGTTCGAAAGGCTGCCAGCGCAGAAAAAGGAGAAGAAAGTGGCAAAGATACTGGTAGTTGACGATGAGGAGCCGATTCGCGACGCGGTCCACGGCTGTCTGGAGTTGCAGGATCACGACATTCACTCCGCCGCAAGTGTTGAAGCGGCAAACGCATTGATGGCGTCGTCCGGACCGTTTGATCTCGTGATTACCGACCTGCTCATGCCTGGTGAAAATGGGTACGATATACTTCGAGCGACAAAAGCGCTTGGCCCCGGCATACCTGTCATCGTGATGAGCGGCGGCGGCAGTCGCTTCGATCGCAAAACAATGTCGTCCCATTTGCGCGATCTTGGTGCCGACGGAGTGTTGCTCAAGCCGTTCACGCCGGTTGAGATTAACAGTCTTGTGCAAGCGGTGCTGGAATCCGCC
The DNA here is from genome assembly GCA_021772615.1 of Verrucomicrobiota bacterium. GTDB lineage: Bacteria > Verrucomicrobiota > Lentisphaeria > JABSQK01 > JAJFLO01 > JAJFLQ01. Next base: position 26,045 of record JAJFLQ010000158.1, read on the forward strand.
GCGCGTTAAGTCACCGTTAAGATTGGGCGAAACGATTTGCTTTTGACCGTGCGTCTAATATTTTACCCGAAACTATTAATCCCTCGTGACGTCAGGGACGCCCGCTACCGTAGTCGCCGACAGTCGGTTCGTCGGCGGCCAGTACCGATCGCCCATGTTCAATAATCGCGAAACCGCACCTACCCGTACGTTTGACTCATGATTTCAGATACACTCTATAGACAGCGTCACAGTGCAGCCCACGTAATGGCCGCGGCCGTCGGCAATCTGTTCGACGACGTAAAGTTCGATATCGGCCCGCCAACGGATGAGGGGTTTTACTACGACTTCGACATGCCGCACCGGCTGGTGCCTGAGGATCTCCCTGCAATTGAGGCCGAGATGCATCGCCTTGTAAATGGCGCCGATCCATTCACATGCCGCGAACTGGATCGCGACGCAGCCACGAAACTATTGCAGGACGCGCAGCAGCCGTTTAAGATTGAGCGCCTCGCAGATATTCCCGCCGGCGATACCATTACCTTTTATCAGAACGGCGAATTCGTGGACCTTTGTCGCGGTCCGCATGTCGAGAACACTGGCCAGATCGGGGCATTCAAGCTGTTGTCGATCGCGGGCTCCTACTACCGCGGCAACGAGAACAACCCGATGCTGCAGCGGATATACGGAACCGCATTTCCGTCCAGGAAAGACCTGAAGGCGTATCTCAAGCGTCTGGAAGAAGCGCGTAAGCGTGATCACCGCCGCCTCGGTACCGAACTTGAACTGTTCAGTGTGAATGAGGAGGTTGGAACCGGGTTGATATTGTGGCACCCGAAGGGCGCCCGTATCCGCAATATCATCGAAACCTTCTGGCGTGACACCCACTACAAGCACGGCTACGAGCTGTTGTACACGCCGCATATCGGACTGTCGGATTTGTGGCAGAAAAGCGGTCATCTGGATTGCTACAAGGATGCGATGTATGCGCCGCTCGATATTGACGACCGGCAGTATTATCTGAAACCGATGAATTGCCCATTTCACATTAAGATCTACCAGTCGCGCAATCGATCCTATCGGGAGTTGCCGTTACGCTGGGCGGAGCTGGGGACGGTTTACCGGTATGAGAAAAGCGGTGTCCTCCATGGGTTACTGCGCGTTCGCGGGTTTACCCAGGATGATGCACATATATTTTGCGCCACCAACCAGGTCGAAAGCGAGATTGCCGATGTACTGACATTCTGCCAGACGATGTGGAATGCCTTCGGATTTACCGATATCAAGGCGTATCTTGCCACCAAGCCTGAGAAAGCCGTGGGCGACGACGACAGATGGGAACAGGCGACGGCGTCATTGCGAAACGCGATCGAGAACTGCAATATCGATTATGACATAGATGCCGGCGGCGGGGCCTTCTACGGTCCGAAAATCGACCTGAAGATCAAGGATGCGATCGGTCGCGAGTGGCAGACATCAACAATTCAGTTCGATTTCAACCTGCCCGAAAGATTCGATATGTGGTATATCGGCGATGACGGCCAAAAACATCGGCCGTATATGGTTCACCGCGCACTTCACGGTTCGCTGGAGCGGTTTTTCGGCATACTTTTGGAGCATTATGCCGGCGCGTTTCCCGTATGGCTGGCGCCGGTGCAGGTTCGTGTGTTGCCGATCGCGGATGCACATCATGATTTTTCCCAGTCGGTGGCAGATACATTGACAGCCGAGGGGATTCGTGTCGAGTGCGATATGCGACGCGAGAGCCTTGGTGCAAAGATCCGCAAGACGAGAAATGAACGCTTGCCGTATATGCTTATCGTTGGAGATAAGGAAGTGGAGACCGGAAGCGTTTCGGTACGGAAACGTGGTGAAGGACAACTCGGGTCGATGGAAATCTCAGGGTTTGTGGAGCATATTATGAAGGAAATTAACGATAAAGAATAAATCATCCAGTATTGAAAGGAGAGAAGACCTATTCCTCGTCTAGTTAAGATTAATGATCGCGTCCTGAAAGGGAAGGAAGTTCGACTCATCGATGCCGACCAGGAACAACTTGGTCTGGTGTCGGTCGACGATGCACTGAAGCTTGCGAAAGAAAAGGAGCTCGACCTGGTTGCGGTTTCCGAACAATCGGATCCGCCGGTTTGCCGAATTATGAATTTCGGCAAATTCGTCTTCGAGAAGAAGAAGCGTTTTCGCGAGCAGCATAAGAAGCAACGGCAAGCGAGTCACAAGAACAAGGAAATAAAATTCCACGCCAACATTGATGTTCACGATTATTCGATAAAAATGAAACATATACGGGCTTTTCTCGAAAAAGGCTATAAGGTAAAGGTTTCCCTTTTCTTCAGAGGTCGTGAAATGCGGAATAAACAAAAGGGCATGGAGCTGATGGAGAGGATTGCTGACGAAATTCAGGAGATCGGCACCCTTGACAGTCGCCCTCGACTCGTCGGACGCAATATCGGTATGTATCTTGCGCCTATCAGCCACAAGTAGAGAATATTCGGATTACAGAAAAGAGAGCAGCCGTAATGCCAAAGCAAAAGACACGCAAGAGTGCCTCTAAGCGATTCAAGCGTACAGGTACCGGAAAATACGTTCACTACCGCGCAGGTTTCCGCCACATCTTGACGAAGAAATCGTCGAAGCGGAAGCGTCGCTTGAGGCAGAGCACAGTGGTAAGCGGAACGGAAGTGAAACGGATCAAGGCAGCATTGCCCTACGGGCTGGATTAATTAAGAAGGAAAGTCTCCATGGTAAAAGCATCGAATGCAGTCGCCTCACGGAAGCGACGCAAGCGCATACTGCAACGGGCCCGAGGGTTTCGTGGCGGTCGCAGTAAATTAATCCGTACCGCAATGGATGCGGTGGACCGTGCCCAGGCGATGGCCTATGTCGGACGTAAGCAGAAAAAGCGTCAGTACCGACGTCTCTGGACCGTGCGAATCAATGCGGCATGCCGCGCACAGGGCATCAACTACAGTCGCTTCATCAACGGGCTGTCGAAGTTGGATATCACGCTGAACCGGAAGGTTCTTGCTGATATGGCGGTGAATGATGCCAAGAGTTTCGCAACGCTGGTCGAGAAGGCGAAAGCCGCTCTCGCCGTCTGAAAGCGCGTTCGTCGCACCGGGGATACGCGCTCCGGAGCGTCGTTACCGACTGATTCTGCGTATTTCCCGGATCCCGACCGCCAATGCCGCCACAAATGGGACGAATCCCACGGCATAGGAAGGAATCACTTGGCTCTTGCCCATGATCAGGCATGCCTGCTGCAGCAGGTAGTAGGTCGCCATGATCGCAAATCCCTTCACGAAATTTGCGAGTGACGCATGCCGCTCGTGCGTGATCGACAGTGGTACGCCTAGTAACACCGCAATCACGCACGCCAGCGGCGAGCAGGCGTAGAAGAACAGAAAGCTCTCCATCGTCGCGCGTGTAGACTCCGACAACGCATCGTTTTGTGTCGCGAGAATGCGCCGTATTTTCAGCGCAGACAGCTGCTCCATCGGCCGCAGTGAAAATAAGAACACGAACGTTTTGGGGTTCTCTCCCAGGGCTGGCATCGGCAGAATCTCACTGTTTTCGACATCTCCGACAGGCAGGTACCCATCGTTATCGAACCAACGACGGACCGCGCTTTTCATCACCCATCCGTCATCGCCATAAACGGCTTCGTCCGCATAGAGTTCCCACGCCGTCGTGCCGTCCGGTCGGAACTGCGTAATGCTTATCTCGCGGCACGGTCCCTCTCGTGAAAAATTGCCAAAAAACCACGCGCGATGGTCGTGCCGATTTCTATATGCAAGGTAGGCCCTGGCTTCGGATTCGCGGTGTTTTCGGTATGGGTCCTTTATCGACTTATAGATCTGTTCGGCCGACTGTCTGCAATAGGGCGCAGCGTATTCTGTCACCACGCCGTGTATGACGGCAGCTGCCACAGCGAACGTCCACAGCGGCAGGCCGAATTGAAGTATGGAAATTCCCGACGCCCGAATGGCCGTGATCTCGCCGTGTCGACACAGACCGGCGACTACGTACATTGTCGCCATGAGCAGCGAGATCGGTAAGACGTAACCAAAATGGTCCGGTTGCAGGTACAGGAAATAACGCAGTGTTTTCGCCAGTCCCGCTTTGTAGCGCAGAAAATCTTCGAGATCGTCCACTAGCGCGCCGACAAGGAAAAGGGTAAGAAATGTGCAGATACAGCACGCCAGGACAAAGAGATAATTCCGCAAGACGTAAACGTACAACAGTTTAGAGAATCGGCGACCTGATGGTAAACGTTTCGTGGGATTCATAGTCCTGAGGTTATTCTTCGGACTGAACGTCCGATTTCACGCAGACATCAGGGGCCGGTGAAATTGGTGGGAACGATACATTCGGACACGGGAGTGGTGTAAGCCGACGACCGGACGTAAGCCGATATGTCCGGCGAGTCGGCATGCCTCCCTCACCTCAGCGGCCTGTTATGGAACGGCCGTGCTTCAACCGCCGCGATTTGTGATTTTCACCACCCTCACGCCGCTCAAGATGTCCTGCAGCGCCCGCTTTGAGGGGAGGCAGTAGGTGAAAAATAGTGTCGTCCAGCCGAACAGAACATAACAAATCGAGAAAACGAACGCCCGCCCCATCAAGACCGGACCGCCCTCTGTTCTCACGACCAGAAGGCCCCAGAACCAATGTCCGATCGTTTGCGCCATAAATCCCATCGCTATAGCGTAATACATGCAGAGGGTTCCCAGCATGGCAAGCGTAAATACGGTGTAAGCTATGTCGGGATCTAGTTGCGCTCCGATGAGTATGCCGGTGACCTGGAACAGGCCGACGCCTATCAGTCCGACAACGGCCATATCGAAGAGCCATGCAGAGAATCTCAGACCCGTCGTGCCTGGTACATATTGAAATTTCCCTGATTTATTCAGCGATCCGCCAAGCTTGTTCGCGTCGTCGACTTCAGGGTTTATAAGCCCTGACATTTTTGCTTTCAGCGACTGGTTCTGATCGAGTTCATTTTGTTGCCGCGCAATGATATCTGCAAGAAACGGAACCTTCGCTGCATTGTTCCATTTTTTCATCATTGCGTTGCGAACCTCGCATTCCGCCGTGATTCGGCCCGCTTCCGCCCATTGTTGCAGGGCATCGGGATCGACCGGACCGTATTCCGCGCCATCAGCGGTACGAACCATATACTTCATACTGGAACTGGCCATTGCGAATCCTCCTTTGCGAAAATTATTAATCATGCTCCGGTCGCCGGGGGCGGACACGAAATCACGGGCGATATTTGACTCGATACCGAAACGCAGTACCATACACGATTTGCCGGTGCCGTGCAATACGGCGGCGCTATTGTTTTGTCAATGTGATCCCTCGATTTCCGGCCCCGGGGGCTGGGCCGCTCCTGATCCCGCGGGCACACCACACGGACCGGCGAGCGCAGGCTTACGAAGAGGATGAACGTCATTAAAACGTTTCAGATCTTAAGAAGCATGGATGGTATGCTGTTTTCGATGGCGACTTTCGTGTTGCTGTTGGTGCATCCGTCTCTGGGGAGGG
>JAJFLQ010000159.1 GCA_021772615.1 Verrucomicrobiota bacterium
CACTGTCTTACCAGCGGCTCCCAGTGCCGCCAACGTTCTTCCGGTGTTTGCATTGGACCCTCCTGAGTCTATCGTTAAAATCAGGAGGACCATGCCACCGGACCGACGAAAAGAGCAGATGGCTACATATGACGCTTACAACGGAGTGTACCACGCAAGAACCATTCTACTGGACGAAAGAACGTACGCAAACACCTACCACCGTTTGAGATTCGTGTTCATTCGTAGTTCAATAGCCGGCGCTATCACGGAACGCGTGCGACGTCGTTCGGGATACCCATCTCTGCCGCCAACTCAAAAATTTCGCACGATCCATCTGGCGGAATCCCGCCTCGAAAGGCCTGATGATGTATTTTTTATCGCACGTTGGGATCGTAAAGCAGATGGGCCAATGCGCGGTGAGCGCTTCCTGGATTATCAAAATCGAATGTTGTGGCGAATTGCGCGGGAGCGCCGTTGTGCATGCATTCAACGGTCAAGGTGACCTCACCGTTTTCCGAATTCGTGTTCTCGAATACCGCACGTGCGGTGCTGACGCCCATGAGTTTTGTGATGTTCACGTTTCTGTCCGGGTCAATCGAAACGATCTCGGCCATAACGGCAGCAGTAACATTGGATTGGAGATCCGTAAAAAAGTCCTCTTCCCTGGTCGTTTTGTTGATAATGACGCGCGTCACGTAAGCGTCTTCTGCGGCGGCGTCCTGACGCAACACTTGCACCTCGAATTGATAACCGGCAACGGCAATTGCTGCCTGTTCGAGAAAGTTGGAATCGATAGCCGGATCCGTCGGCCGGTCCTGAAGCAGAAACACGCGGACGATATCGAGCAGTGGGAGGGCATCTGCACCTTCGGGTGATTCTGAGAACTGCGGCATCATAACTGCTTTGGGAATAAATATGGCCGGCCAGTCGTGAGGAAACGACTCCCACCCAAGTCCCCAACTTAACAGGCCATGGGGACCAACAGCCACATGATTGTGGTTCCACGGATGCAACCCTGCCCACCACGCACCAAGGAGACCTATATGATCGCGATAGGGATAAAAGCCGGCCGTAATTGAGACCAACGGCACCGACAGCTCCACCGTGGGCGGTCCGTTGTGAATCGTAACAGCGGCGCCCATGCGGATAGGCCCTACACTAAAGTCAGATCGACCGTGTAGATACAGGCCCCGGCTACTGATCGACCCGCTCAATCGGACGATCAATATGCCGAAATTGATACTGCCGCTCAGGGTAAAACGATCTCCTGAAAGGTTGATATCTCCGCCGATCAGATGGTGGTTGGCGATGGTAATTCCGAAACCGCCGCCGCCGGCCGGTAAAGCGGCGAAATCCGCGTGAAGTCCGAGATCCCCCAGCCTGCCTCGGATCGCGGCGGTTCCACCAATTCCATTTCGGTTGAGTGTCACCGTTGTCCCAAGTGAAATCACGCTGAGAAGTGAAATTGAGAAGCTCAACTTAAGGCGCTTGTCCCTGTCCAATACGACCTTGAACGTCGCCGGCCGGCCGAGAAATCCTACGGCAAGCCAAAGCCCATCATCCTTCATGTCCATCTCGACGCCGACCAGCACGCCGGGTAGAAGATTTACGCTGATCGCCCCGGATAAACGAAAGCTGCCCGGTCTGACCCAACCAGCGGCTGCGCCCTGAACTGATAGCGGCGCACCTGCCGGAAGTAGATGAAACGTCCCCCCGAATGCGACCTGGTCGACGGTCGATACGCTGTTTCCTTCGACCATCAACAGACCGAGGTGGTCTATTTTGAAGCTCGATTCCTGAACGCCTTCACGAATGACGGTCCAGGTCTGCGAGTCCGCATGCGGCGCACCATGAGTGACGGCGTCATCGTGGTTTCCCGGATCTGTGAGATGCGTTCCATGTCGGGACCGCAGCGTGACGACGCCGTATTGTCGAATAGGCGCCCGGGAAGTCGGGTTCGACGGGTCGATCATCATCCAGTGATGAGAGTGATTCGATTGCGGATGATCAATATGAACACGACCGATGTCGCCTGATGTGTCCATGGCTGCGAGGTAGAGTCGTTGGCCGACCTCTTCCTCGAAACGGCGGCAGAGCAAACAGACAGTGTCGCCGTAATGCACCGGATTGCGGTTGTTGTGATCGGCCGGATCAAGGACTGTAAACTGCTCCCATGGGCCTGCCTGTACACGATTGGCCTTAACTGCGGTCTGGCACTCGACAGTGAGGAATGTCGCGGATGCCGAGCAGAATGACACACGTTCGCACCGGTGTAATGTGCGCAAGCCAAGTTGAACCTGATAAAGCCTGTGGATGCTACTTGTCATGTGCGCATTCGTGACCTGTGTCGTCTTGTCGAGTTCAATGGTACTTCGCATGGTTCCCAAGCCGCGCAGTTCGGCAACAAGCTCGATACGCCATTTGGCCGACAGGTCCTCGACGGCAAAATTCACAGATGAACCGAGCCATGTTGCCTCGACCCACGCGCCCCGTCGCGGCTCGGCTTCGTGAGCACTGACCACCGCCTTCACGCTTGCCAGTACCACCGGGCCAAGACTGGCAACTACGTCGCCGCCGAGGGTGATGCCCCGGGCACAGAATGAGCCATTGACTTTACCACGAACATTGATCACGAACTCCGGCGGAAGCAACCGGAAATCACCAGCCAGGCGCAACGCATCATTTTCAATTTTAGCAGTGACCTCACCGTCGAAAATCGGGATATTCAAGAAACGAAGCGAACTGCTTCCGTGCAGTCCGAATTGCGCAGGCGAAAGGGACAGGGCAACGGTCCCCTCAACATTCACGTCGATGACGTCCCGAATCCTGCCGGCAATTGCATAGCTCGTCATGAACCCACGGCCGCCCGAGGCGACAAACACGAATGTCGTTCGCAATCCGGCCAGGTTCTCCACGGTGCACGCGCCATGCAACATTGCGACGACGCCCTCCACGTCCGCGTCACGAGCGAGTAAACGCGCCGCCGCGGCAAGATGCTTCGGTGCAATGTCGACTAACGGATAGTCGCCATCGCGGAATTCCTTTGGCGTCGTGAGCAGCCAGGCGGCGTCCACATCGATAAAATCCAGAACGCATGTGCTTCCGGATCCCACACGATAATGCTTGTCTATTAGCTGTATCAGGTAGGCGATCGAATTCTTTTTTATTGCATTGAGCACCGCGGCAATCACACGAAGCATATCCAGCTCGATCTTCGGATTCTTCAGGCCTATCACAGAATCCCCCAAATACCGGGGAAGCTGTATATAGTTCGGTCCAATAGTGAGCCGCACGGTCATCTTCTGCGGGAGTTTATCCAGCTCCAGCTCCGAATCTCGGGTCGAGAAAAATCGGATAAGTTGTCCCAGCAGTGCCATCGCTTCTTTCGCGTTCAACCGCGGCATCGGGTACCGAAACTGCGACTGCGCCATCACGCCTTCCAGCCCGACATAAGAGAGGTCCAACTTGTCGAAGAACAGCGGTACCGGCACCGGTACACCGGTTTGGTATACGATGACAACCATCAATTTTTCGGCGGTGAACGTTCGCTGGAGCGTTTGTGAGTCACGCAGCTGATCCCTGAACACCTCATCCGGCAACACCAACGTACCCGCCAGTGTCACGAGATCGAAAATATCGATCGTCGCATCGACGTCCAATCGAAACAACGCACCTCCGAACATCTGCCCGAAGGCGATGCTCCTCAGCTCAATGCCCGTCAGATACGGAAAGCCGGGCAACAGCAGTTTGATCGTGTCGCGACCGTGGGTATTAATGTTGAACGTAAGTCCGCCATCCGACGTAAAATCGAGATTGAACGTGAGATGCTGAGGAATTGAGATGTTTCCGTAGTCTTTCAGACGTTTCGGAAACTTGCCAAGGAGGTGATTTACCGCCCCGAAAATCTCCTGCAGCTCGTCGGGAATCGGTGTACAGTTTGGCTGCTGCACAAAAAGCTCTGCCAGGGCCTGGATACGAAACTCATTTTTCTCGGAATCGTAAAACCTGACGCCTCGTATCGGGATACCGTCGGCAAGCTGGTCAGCGGCGTCATCCAGACCGACAATGCGCAGCAGGTACTTTACCGGCGTTAGCGGCAAACGTAGGCCACGCTCCCGATCGATCTCGAAACCGCCCGACGCTTGCAGCGTCCCGGCAGTCGTATTCAGCGATAGCGTCGGCACGTCAACATACACCAACCCAATGTCCCGCAGATCAATTTTCCATCGTCCTTTATCGTCGAGATCGACGTTTTGTATGGGGGAGTCGAGAACCTTGCATCGCAGCCCCTTGCGATCAAGCGTCAGCGCCACACCGATCGCGGTTTTCTCCGGTTGACTTGGATCGTAGGTGCGGAACACCTTGAGTTTCGGCTGTCCGTCGTCCGTGCTGCCGAACAGCCGATTGAGTCCCACCGGCAATCCCAATTCGATTTCCGCCGTCAGCGAACCTCCGTTCTTCAGATCAACACGGATGTTTCGAATCCCGGCCATGACGGCGCCGATCTCCAGCGATTGCCCCTCAGCTATCTGTAACGGCGGCAAGGGTATATCGATACGCCTCTCGAATATCAGGCTGAATTCGGCCATGTCCTTTCCGATCGAGCATCGCCCTGCGGTTCGTGTCGGCAGGAGCCGCACCAGCTGAGGCGGCGCCTGGTGGAGATGAAAGTCTACGGCGGTATCGAAGTACCAGTCCTCTCCGGATTTTAGAAGTTCAATTGTCGTGATATTCAGGGAAAGGTACGGTACAGCAGGATCATCAACGAACCGAAACGGGATGTCGCTGCGGTCCGCAGTCAGTCGAAAGCCCTTCTTGTCCGGCGTGTACAGGAGTGTAAGGACCGCATTCTCAATTGTAATGATGTTCTCAACGTGCAATTGCCCATATGTCCGTACAACATATCCCGTGGCCGCATTCGTCTTGTCGACACTGATACTGAACTTGTCCAGGATGACCTTGGCCAGCGGATTTTCGCCGAAAAGCGACCACGCGGGATCGAATGCTGCAGTTAATTCGAAATGTCGATCATCGCCTTCCCCCTCATAGGTAGCCGTGACTTCCGGAAGCTGCTTGCCGAAGATCCGCACGGCGACCTGACCAGCCAAAGCAAAGCGTTTTTTGAGGCTTTCGTATCCAAAGGCGAATGCGAGGGATTCGAATTCGATATCCTGATTTAAGATGCCCCGAGCGTCCACACTGAGCGTGCATTCGAGACTTTTTTCGCTGTCGGCCTTGAAGCGAAACGACGCCTTGTCCACCGTCAATGACGTACTCCCGAATGGAAGCCGCCAGTCCACGCTCAATTCGCCATTCAATTCGATCGAAGTCAGAGTGTTCGATGTAGTCACGATTAGCCGCAGGCTTGTGAAGCGAACGTCCGGAACCTCTGCCGGCGGCTGTACGTCGTTGCCGAGACATTCTCGCACGAGTGTGTTTAACGCCAGGCTGCGGTCGGCAATCATTCGGCCATCGAAACGCCAGCCGCCGTCAGGCCGGCGTTGTGCCGACAGAACGAGCCGTGTGTCATCGATGGTGAATACCGCTTTAATTGCGCCGGATACGGCTTGCGTTGGGCCGCCTGGATCAGTCAAGTCGAGTTCGAGCCCAACAGAGTCGAGTGACAGATTTGAGCAACCCAGCCGCCAGGGCTTGTGCATTCCGATACCAAAGCCGACGGCGGTAAGCGCCATTGCGTCGGGGTTGATTCGTGCCGACAATCGATCCAGGCTGAGTGAGCCCAATTGTTCCAGTGCGGGCGGTAGCTGAAACACATTGGGCCCGCCGATCATACTGAATAGAGTGGTCAAGCTGTCGTACGTAACGTTCTCGAACTCGCCCGTCAACGACAGCTCTTGATCGCCGTAATCTTCAACGCGCAGGCTCAAACGCTGTTGCTGGAGTCGAATTCGAATGATGATGCCGCGATCGAGCGTATCGGTACGTGAACTGAGCAACATCGCTGGTGGTCGCACGGCGGCGCTCATGCCAATCCGTTCGACGACAAACCATTCCGCGCCGGGCAGAGAAAGGTCCTCAAAGTCCGCCAGAGAAAGATCGAGGCGTGCCCTTACGTTGTTGCCATCGAGCCAATAGCGAATGTCCAATAGCGCTGCTTCATCGTAGGCCGTGATTCGACCGGTCAACGTCACCTGGTTACCGTCAAACGGCTGCAGAACCGGAGACTCAAGTTTCAAACCGTGTAGAGTCGGATGGCCGCGATAAAGCTCGACACCGTCCGCCGACAGTCGGACCACGTCGACTACATTGACGTGTCCTGTAGACACGGCGTCCGAAAGTTGCTCATACACGGTTTTTAGAGTCATGGGTAAAGCTCCTCAGACCATGCGGCCTTGTACCGTTCGCTGATTCAGGATTTGCTTATCGGTGAGACCGGGTACGTAGACCTTGCGCGGAGCGAGTTTCTTGTAGTTGTACGTGTCATTGTTGCGGAAAACCCCCTTTTTCGGCGGCCAGTGCGATCGGATCGCATTTTCGGTGAGCTTTGCGTCCTTCCACGGGCCGAGGCCGACGCAAATCAGTTCGCCCAGTGTAACTGGATAACCCGGCGCATCTTTTCCAGGTTGCGTTCCGGCTGCATTGTGGTACGCATGGATAAGTTCATGGGCAAGGCCCACTGCCGCTGTTTCCTTTACATTCGCCTGGTCCTTGCCGACACCAAAGTTGACAATTTGGTCCATGGCCCCTTTTCCCGCTTCAGAATACTCCTTAAGAAGCACAACCAACGCGGTCTGGATGAACTCGGCGTGGTACACGCCGGTTTCTTCGAATGCTTGATCGTTGTGATAATCCATTAGATAACGAGCAAACCAGCCTTTGGCGCCGACTTCCACGAGATTCTCAACGCAGTCTTTCTTGACTCTACCGCCTGTTTCATTCAAGAATCCCTTTGGAAATTCCGGTTTTTCCCGGAAAGCTGTGTGAAGCGGAAAGCAATTGATGTCATCGGCAAGCGACTGATATATATCTGACGAATCCTTGTATTTCGTCGCGACCATCGAGGCCAGTGCGTTCGCCTTCATTTTTTTCAGGTCCCAAACAATCTGCGCGGTCTGGCTGAGTGTATTTATATGGTCATCGCATAGAGACATTGTCCGACCAACGGATACCGGAATGCGGATACGCGATTTTCGCTGTTCCAGGGTAGCCGTCAAGGTCTGCAAAAATTCCGGCATGGCCCAGTAAATGAGGTCTAAACAATACTGACCATAGTCCATCATGGCGTAAACGACGTTCATGCCGCGTTTAGTGGCATCAGGCTCCTGAAACAACTTCCTGGCCACGTAGGAAAACGTCTCGGGTGCGTCACCTATGGGAAACAGCAAATAATCGTTATCGAATCCGATCAAATTCTCCGGATTGATTAAGTCTTTTGCGCTATTGAATCCGACCCAAATGCCGCTGCTGCCTGTCTTATTCAGATCAATGGCGCCGAAGTGCATAGGTTTCTTGCGCGGCGGCGGAGACCATCGGCAGCCATAAAACAAAGGGCCTTTCGCGTACGTGATAACGTCTATTATTTTCTGGGAAAATGAGGTCATGCGCTTAGCCCGCCGCAACCGGTTAGCCGATGAGACTAACTGGCGCGGCTAATTTCGGTTAGACGATGATAATGACTTCCTGATTGAACCCGGAACGCATCGGTATCTCGAACGCTTTCCTACACCACGCGAATACTATCGAATCGGCGGCAGCATCGTCCACTGTCCCTTCCATGACGGTATGGAAGACCTGGCGCAGAACGACGCGACATATGCGTTTCGATGGATGACAGATTCGATCGCGTCATAACGTTAGTAGCACAGCGCGCATTTTCCATATTATCTGACAAGTTTTTAGCCTCGAAACAGCATGTTGGAAGGCGATCGTGCATTAGCGAATTCGTTTGAAACACCCGTCCCCGGCATTTTTTGCAACACATGAACGTTCGATGTCCTGAAGCTTACTCTTACTTCTTTTCCTTGCCCTTTCGTCCCAATAAACGTGCGCCGGGACGATCCGATCCTATTACGTCTTTCATTCGCAAGACCAGACGGTGCTGCAACGGGTGCAGGAACGATGTGACTCGCCCAGACTCACCACGATCGACAACACGGTTCCGCACACGGAGCAGTGAAGTCCAACCAAAACCCTTAACGCTATAACACTGATACTCCTTACGACGTGCCAATGAACCGAAACCGTAACATATCCGAATTGCGTGAGCAGCTCGCCATCCTGTCGCAATCGAACCGGATTCTCGGCTCGATCACGCGTTTTCTTCCTGGCGCCTATCACGTTGTACGATTGAAAGATCACGCTCGGTTATGCCGGTTGTGGCATGTGTATCTGTCACAGAATCTGTCATCAACGGAAATCTTCGCGCAGTCCGCCGGCCTATTCGAAAATTCCGCGTTGCAGGATGCAATCACAGGTTGGCAAGACGCAAATCTGAACGGCAGAGAATTTCGCTCGATTGTATGTGATGGGTCGGCGATCGACCGCCTCCTTGAACTGACCGTAAGGCACGCAACGGAGGCCGAATTGCCGGAGGCACTTCTCGAACTCGCACGCGTCTATGATCAACATGTCGAAGACGAAATACCGCGCGTGTCGGTGCGCTGGACCATCGGACTTTTCGTCACCATGACGGCGGTGTCCGGCTTGATCATTATTGGCCTGTTCGCGCCTCTGATCGACGTGATAAATGCAATGATGGAATCATGATATTGCGAATCCAGATTTTTAACGTAGCAGGCAACGTCAACACCTCTTCGACGACGACGTGATTGATCCTGTTTTTTTCTATACCTGGAATCGCATTGGCGGGGAAAAACGGATTTCTGCAGTTAGCTGTGGGCTACGCGTTTTGGCTGAAAGTAGCTATTGGATCTCGCGCTGAGACGCAGCCATGCTCAATCATTCGGCGATTATTGCATATTTATCTGAGTGAGAATCTCTATATCGGGATCGGTCCGAATGCGTCGATAATAACCGGAGGAGCGTAGTCGAATTCAGGAGTCTTACGGTTGTGCGTTTGTAACAGGGCGAAAACACATCTAAAACTGTGAACTCCAACGAAGATTCAACGTGCTCATGGTAACCTTCTCCTCCCGCAAAACTTCCCAGCAATCAGCGGTGACGAGCCGTTTGTCGGTATTTCCGTGCCGGCATTTGAGCGCTTGCAGGGGAACCGCCGTGGAGGAACCGCGCATACGCGAACCCGTCTTCATTAGCGTTTATTCGCGTCCATTCGCGGTTCCCTCTTCACCTTGCTGTCGTCTAAAACATCCGTTGTTGCAGCTGAAAGCTTGATGACCTGCACGGTAAATCCCTCAAAGTAAATGGTTTTCAGCAAGGTCATGGCGGTCATTCCGCGTTTTTCAAGACGACCATAGACCAACTTCTGCTCGTCGATCCGGTGAGCCGAGACGCCGTAAATCTTTGCGGCACTCGCGGCATACGGCGCCAATGACCGGCGGATGTCGTCGGACTCAGGAAGCTGAGCACGTCGAAAATTAAGAACCGGCACGTCGGCATCGAAATACCAATCAAAGGCCTTTTTCCACCATTTCTGATTTTCATGAAAGGTGACGACAACATCGCCGGGCCGCGCGTGTTGCTCGATGTATGAGGCGATCTCGCGCCATTGGTGCTTTACGGGTTTCCGGTAGTAGTCACACAGTCCCGGCACGATCAGGACAACCAGCGCCGTAATAGACAGAAACGCAGGTATGTTTCGGTGACATTTCTCTATAACGCGAGAAAGAAGGAAATATACCGCCGGCGCGGCACTGATCGTATAGCGATCGATATAAATCGGACCGAAGACCTTGGAGAGGATGTATGGAAACACAATCGGACACAGCAGCCAAAGGGCGACCAACAGATATCGATCCGGAAACGTTTCCGGCGACGGCTCTTCGTCTGGAGCGGCTATCATGGCAATGCCGCCGCCGATCATACGGCGTCGCCAGTGAACGGCAAGCAGGCCAACCACAAAATACGATATGCCCGCAGCAAGAACCGTGAAAATAAACGTCGTATCCGGACGGGTGAACCTGGGAAAAACAAATACCAGCACGGTACGAATCGGCGTCCACCACTGTGGATCGGGAATCCATTCCATGACCTCTACTGTTTTCGTTATTGTTATGTAAACGGCAAGTATGAGACCGGGCGTGATCAATGCCAAAATCAGGGATTGGTTAAGAAGCCATTGGACGCGCCGGCGCTTGTGATGACGCCATCGGATCAGCATATAAATCCCTTGTGCCGCAATGACAAAGACACCGTATGTGTGGGTGTAAAACAGCAATGCCGTCGTGATCACGTAGGCGCAGCAGAATCGTCTGCGTTGATCGCGCAGGGACATGATAAAGAACAGGAAAGCGTAGAGTGTCAAGAGCACAAACAAGGCGTAGTACCGGAATTCCTGGGCATAATAAATTTGGAATTCGGAGATGGACAGCAGGAAGGCGCTCAATAGCCCTACACGTACACCAAACAGGACGCACCCCACGTGATAACAGGCGATGATCGCCGCGACGCCGATGACCACGGACAGGCTTCGCGTGGCGTCTTCAGCCGTACCAAAAAGCTTGATCCATAGATGCGCCAGCAGCACATAAACCGGAGGACGGCCCTTTACGAAATCATCGCACATTCGCTGGACATCGGAGCCCGCCACATCCAGCATGATGATTTCATCGCCCCAGTAACTTTCACTACCAAGATCGTAAACTCGCAATCCGGCGCCCAGCAGCACGACGGCAATCAGTACGATGCGCGCGTTCATAGCCATCCCTGCTCCCGATACCACGTGACGGTACGCTCCATTCCTGTTTCGAGATCCACACGCGGTGAAAAATTCAGGGAAGACCTCGCTTTCGATATATCAAACGACCGTGTTTTTCGGAAGAAGTCGACTCTCCGCCGGTACAATGGCGGATTGAGCCGTAACGGTTTACAGACCCATTCGCAGCCGATCGCAACAACATACAACGGAGCGACCGGCAAATGAAAACGCGGGGGCTTCACTCCGACTGTACGGCTTATCACGTCCACAAGTTGATTGAGTGTGACGGCAGCGTGCCCGGTCAGGATATACGTGTTGCCGATTGCCTCTTCAGCGCCGCCGCACAACAGAATACCATCTACGAGATCGTCGATATAAATCATTTGATACAACACATCGCCCTTGCCGAACATGACAAATTTTCGGGATGCGACCGCTCGTACCAGTTTCAGGAACCGCCGGTCGCCGGGACCATAAATCCCCGCCGGCCGAAAAATCACGCCACAGATCTGCTTGCTACTGATGGCGTCGCGTACGATCATCTCGCCCGCAAACTTGGAGTGTTGATAATGGTCTCCCGGCGCGAATGGCGACGCTTCAGTGGCCGGCGGCGACGCGATATCACCGTGCACGCCGACGGTGCTGCAATGCACAAATCGATTTACACCGGCTGCGATCGCACTGTCGAGCAACTTTCTGGTGCCGAGCGCATTCGTCTCCCAAAAATCCCGTTTGGTGACATTTTCCGGCCGAAACAACGCTCCGATATGGTATACAACCGACATACCCTCACACGCTCGACGCAAGGAATCGAGATCACGCAGATCTCCCTGCACCGTCTCGACGCCCATTGCCTGCAGGTCGTCGGCACGTGATACGTCGCGCACGAGAGCCCTGACATGTTCACCCTTTTCCATCAACCCGCGGCAAACATGTTTGCCGGTAAAACCGGTGGCGCCAGTGACAAGATTTCGTTTCACCATATTTAGGACTCGCCCTGTTACATCATTCGAAAGCTACGAATCTCGTGTCGGCTGCCGGTCGCGGAGCACGGCCATGACGTCGTCGATCTGGCTATTCATCTGCGTTGCGGTCCATTGCAGTTCCGCCGCCATGATCCTGGCGCACTCGCGAATCGCCGATTCATTCACTTCCTCAACCGTGAATAATTCCGTACGCCGAAAGACCACGTCGCCGACCGTTTGCGCCATTTCGGCGCGCACGGCATACAATACCTGCGCTTTGGTGACATTCGATGTCGCGCAAATCGTGTCGGCGGCATCCGGTTCGGCGTCGATGATACGAATGATATCCGGATAAGCCGAACCATAGTTATACAGCAACGATTCCGCCACGTTCGCATTCAGACGTTGTCCCACGTCGGAGATTCCGGTATTCAGAAAGGTGTCGAAACAACCGGTGGCGCCGCCGAACACCGGGTTGCGCGCTGTCCGGCATCTATCACATTTTCGTTCAAGCTTTGCTGTTACTTTGTCGACAACCTGCTCAGCGACAACCCGAGCAGTCGTGTATTTCACGCCGACCACAGATAACGCGCCGGACAATCCGTCATGTTCCTGGTGATCAATAGTGGCGCTTCGGCGCAGCAGCCGAACCTGCCGTTCTCCGCGTGACGCAGACATGCCTGGCAGCAGACCCGCATGAACGTATCGAATATCCCCAGGTTTCAGGTTGGCGCCGCGAAAAGTTTGATTTATCTCATCCAGGAACGAGGTGATTCTTTCCTCGGCAACGGGCCATGGGCCAGTATTCGTGCCGGCGCTGTTCATGTGTTCCGTGCCGACAATCGACAAGCCGCGCCAGGGTGCACAAAACAACATCCGGCCCCGGCCACGTTGCGAACCGCCGCCGGCGACGGCTGTTGGCATGCCAACAGCATGTGTGGGCGAGATAGATTTCGTAACAAGATTCATGGCGAATGATGCATGTAGCGATGGGGAGGACGAGGAGCAGACAGGTATAAGCTCACCATAGGCGACTCCAGTCGCATTGACGGTATGTCTTGCTCGTATGGTAAAGGTCTCGCCGGTAAGGACGTCGGTCGCGATGACGCCGATAACCGTAGATCCATCACGTGCCAGACTCTCAGCCCGAACATAGTTGGCGACGCTGGCGCCACTGTTCGATGCTGCGCGAACAAAAGCCAACGTTAGGCGTTCCGAGTTGCGGACCTGCGCATCGTACCAGACGGCGCCGCCCGTACTGCCCGCGAGATCGAGCCCGGGCAGTATGTCCTTGCATCGTGCCGGGGATACGATCTCGCCGTGTGGGAGCTTCTTATCTGCGTTGTTGAAACGATTGCGGTCGCAGCCTACGATATCATTGAACGCCAGCGCGAGACGCAGCGTTGTCTTATGCGACCTGAAATGTGCAAAGGTAGGTGTGATGCACGGCAGTACATGGACGAGGTGGGGCGCGATCCGCATCATGGTGCTGCGCTCGCGAATCATCATGCGCGTCAGGCGAATATCGCGGTCCTGGAGATATCGTAAACCGCCGTGAATGATCTTGAGGCTATTGGCTGATGTTGCGTGCCCGAAATCCTGCCGCTCTATCAACGCCGTCGAAAGCCCGCGGAGCGCTGCGTCCCAGGCGATGCACGCGCCGTAAATCCCGCCCCCCACCACGACGATGTCAAATTGCCGATCAACAAGTTGCGACAGATGACGTTTCATATACGACTCCGTCGCCAATTATTTTTCCGCGTTAACCATGATGTGCCATCCAAACCGACGAGTCAGACGTCTCGGCACGGTCCCGAACACCCGAACGAACAATCCGTTGTAAAGCAACCCCTTCAGCCCGCGATGCAGCGTTGTCCGCACCGGAAATCGCTGCAACGTAATGTGCACATCACGAAATCCCGCCAGTAAAGCCGTGATCGACGTCGTCGTGTACAGTCGAAAAACCGGAGCGTCGGCATGTTCGAGACCGGTATTGGTTATCCTCGATAGTGCATACAACCATGAGTTCTTATTGTAGACCATAACAATCAATCGGCCTCCCGGCTGAAGTACGCGCCACGCTTCTCTTATAATAGCTTCGGGATCCGCCGCGTATTGCAGAACGCCGTGCACGTAAACAATATCGAATGATTGTTCGGCGAATCCAGTGCCTTCACCGTCCGCGACCGCCAGCACCGCCGGCACATTCTGCTGCGTGAAATGGCGCCGGGCGAGTTCAATCGACGTTTCGGATAGGTCTATCCCGGTGACATCGGCCCCGCCCTGCGCAAAGCGCACCAGATCGATACCGAGTCCGCATCCGATCTCGAGAACACAGCGCCCGGCATAGCCGTCGAAATCGACAATCTTTGGCAGGTAGTCGAGTTTGGTAAAGCGATAATTCGTCAGATCACGAAAGTATTCCCTGGAACCTCTGGTATGATCAGAGACTGCGGCATCATGGAGATGGACATTCCAATAGTCGTGCACCGCGGCTTTGAGCGAATCCATGTGCATGCGTTCAGCCTCTAACGGAGTCCAACCACATTCCGAAAACCGTCAAGGCCCAGAGTCGATGGCTATGATTGGCTACGGCGTTCTCATGCTCTTCAATCCAATCTGCCACGCATGTCGGATCAAAATACCCCTGCCTGCGGATCGCCGTAGCCGACAACGTGTCCTTCATCATTGTCGACAACGGGCCGCACAGCCATTGTTTCAACGGAATACTGAATCCCTGTTTCGGCTTTTGCAGCACGAAGCCGGGGAGCACATCGCGCATCGCATTGCGTAACAATACCTTGGTGCGCCCACCCGATATCCTGGCAGATTGCGGCTGTCTAAACATGTATTCAACGATGCGATGATCGAGAAACGGCACCCTCGCCTCCAATGATGCTGCCATACTCATGCGGTCAACCTTCGTCAAGATGTTGTCGACGAGATAGGTCTTGAGATCGGCATACTGCAACACGGCGAGGTCATCGCGTTCATCACATTTGTCAAAATATCTATGAAACAGGTCGTGACAGTTGTCCGGCCGCACGACATCGTCGAAACCGGTGGTGTAGAGCCTGGACTTATCACGCTCGGTCAGGAATACCATCCAGCGAACATGCCGCAATGATGCCGGCAATGCGGCGCCTTCGATAAAGCGTTTCGATTTGTTTACCAGCCCCTTTTTCTGCTGCTGCGGTGGAACCCGGTCGGCAATCCGCGGCAACACCGTTTGCCGCAGAAATTCAGGCAGGCGACGATATTTCTTTTCCAGGTCCTCGGCAACATAAGTATCGTAACCGCCGAACACTTCATCGCCGCCATCGCCGGTCATTGCAACCTTGACCGAACGCCGGGCGAGCTTTGAAACCAGGTAGGTTGGAAAGACGGAAAAATCAGCGATGGGTTCGTCAATCCGGGTTATAAGCTTCTCGGCCAGGCCGCTGATGTCCGACCTCAGTATGTCTTCGCTGTGGTCGGTACTGAAGTGCCGGCTTACCGCCCGTGCGTCCGCGAGTTCGTTGTAGGACGCATCATCAAAGCCGATTGAAAACGTCTTCAACGGCGCTTCGACGTGTTGTGTGGCCGCTGCGACGACCGTGCTCGAATCGATCCCGCCGCTGAGAAGTGCACCTGCGGGCACATCGCCTATCAAACGACACTTTACCGCGTCGTCGATCAACGCGGTCAGTTCTTCGGGATTCGGAGCACTATTCGCCGTGCCGCCGGCGGCAGGGACATCCCAATATTCCACATCGCGGATCCCGGCGGCAGAGAATGTCAGGAAATGCCCCGCCGGCACCTTCTTTACCGACCGAAAAATCGTTCGCGGAGACGGTATGTATTCCAGTGTCAGGAACAGATCCAGGGCGGCCGTATCAATGTCGCGCGGAACAGCACGATGGCTTATGAGAGCCCGCAATTCAGATGCAAATACCAATCTGATCCCGTCACTCCAGTAGTATAACGGTTTGATTCCTAAGCGATCCCGAGCGAGGAATAGCCGACGATTCGTTGCATCCCAGATCGCGAATGCAAACATCCCGTTAAACTGTGCAAGACAAGCCGGACCAAATTCCTCGAATGCGTGGAGAACCACTTCGGTATCACTCTGCGTGCGGAAAGCATGCCCCCGCTGTTGCAGCTGCGACCGCAGTTCACGAAAATTGTAAAGCTCGCCGTTGTACACGATATGCAGCGAACCGTCCTCGTTCGACTGAGGTTGACGCCCGCCGGAAATATCAACAATGCTCAACCGTCGGATCCCGAGGCCCGTGTAACCGTCGAGAAATATACCCTCATCGTCCGGACCTCGGTGTCGCAACGCATCGCAGCCCCTCTGCAGCGCGGCTTCGTCCACGAACGCCTCGGCCCGTACCGAGGTTGCTCCAAATATGCCACACATTTTTACCGCCTAACCAGGGATTTGCACATTCTGCCGACGCGGCTACCGCAGATATCAAAGATTGATTCCACATACATCTCAAAAATACGTCAGTCCACGTTCTTCTGAAGCCAGAGTTCGAGCACCACGAGTGCGTAAAGCCGGTGTGAAAAGTCCTTGGCGCCACGCTTGTGATCGATCAATAATTGCGCGACAAATGCCGGGTCGAACATACCACGATTGTCGATATTCGCTTCCGAAAGTACGTCTTTCATCAACGTTTCGAAAACGCCGGACTCACGAATCCAGCGCTTCATCGGAACGTTATGTCCCACTTTATCTCTACGGTTGATTATTTCATCCGGCAGGCGCCCCTGGAGGGCTTTCCACTGTATGTACTTCTCTTTGTTGCGGGACAGCTTGAGTTCTGACGGGATCGCCGCGGCGAATTCGACCAGGCGGTAGTCGTAGTAAGGAAATCTCGATCCGACCGCGGAGGCACGCGTCAAACGGAGTCGGTCTATATGGAAATGAACCAGGGTCTGAAAGTCCCCATGAAGGTTGCGGCAAAGCGCATCGGGCGATTCAGCCGAGCCGTAAAGCGCGTATATGTCGTGAAACGTATTGGCCGCTTCCAGCGCACCATGGTGGTCCCGGTTAAAAAGCTGGAGCAATTCGTGGTGATGATAGTAGACACGCCAACGATTGCTCCGCAGATTCTCTGGAAATCCGTAACTGTAAGCGAAACGACGCGCCTTCACCTGCAGGCTCTTCTTGCGGCGTGAATCCGGAAGTCGTGATGCCGCACCTAAGATGATACTGCGTAGGAACGCGGGCAACGCAGTGAATTTCCGGGCGATATCATCGGCGCGATAAACCGGGTGCCCGGCGAAGACTTCGTCGCCGCCGTCACCCGTCAATGCGTATTGAACATGGCCACTTGCCGACTGCCCCATGATATACGATCCCAGTTCCACACCGATATCGCACAACGGCTCGTCCAGCGATGCAGTAAGTTCACCAAGATTCTGCAGCAGGTCGGGGGTAAACGCCAACTCATGATGAACGGTTCCGTAATGGTTTGCGACGACACGCGCGAAATACGATTCATCGACGTCCTTGCCCTCGCAACGAAATGAAAACGTATGGATCGGTTCGGCCCTGATGCTGCGCAGCAGCGACACGATCGTACTCGAATCCATCCCGCCGCTCAGGAAAACACCGGGCGCCGAGCTTCTGTCGTGGGTTCGGATTCGTACGGCAGCCGTCATTTCGCTGCGCAGCGCTTCCGACCACGCTTCCGGATCCCGGGTCGTCCCTTCGGCGAATACACATTGCCAATACCGCTCCGGCCTCAAGCGGCCGTCAACGACCGCAACAAAATGCGAGGCGCGGACCTTGTGTACAGCTTTAACAATCGTGTCGAGCCCGGGATTGTAGCAAAACAGGAGAAAATTCCGTATCGCCGGGAGATTTATCTCTACAACAACGTCGGGATGACGCAGTAACGGTCGCAGGTGCGAGCAGAACAGAACCGCAGATCCATTGTCCACGTAGTACAATGGTTCGAATCCGAAATGATCACGTACGAGAAAACATTTACGCCGTTTCGAATCCCATATCGCGACGGCGAAATGACCATTGACGGCGGCAAAGCCAGCCACGCCGTATTCGAGATACACCGCCAGAACGCACGCCGCCGAATCGGCATCGTCCAGCGCGATGTCATCGTGGTGGATCGCGAAGATTGTTCCGGTCAACACGATGACGACGCCCTGCTCCTTGCCGGCAGCCAGCCCGGTGCATTGATCGATGGACGGTACGCCGACCGCGCCGACGCCCAGGCCTACATGGCCGTCGATGTGATGGTTTTCCCGGGCATTGTGTTGATGATGCAGCGCAAGTCCGGATAGCGTGTCGTGTTCCACGTGTCGCTGTCGATCGTGGTATATGATCCCATAAATCAAGATCGCCCCCCGAGAATACTCGTTCGATTCGTTAGGACCTCGCGGATCTCCTTTTTGTGCATGACAAAGCTCTGACCATACCCGCTGAAACAAAATGATGGCGATGCGGTGTATTCTGGATTCGCACACAGGAACTCGCGGAACGCCCGACGTTGGCCTCGATCGTCATTCTGATCAAAACAATTCCAGTCGTCAAAAAGCAACATTGTCTTGTTCATCAACATACCAGATATGAATGCCAGGACCTCACTGGTCGACGCGTACAAATCACAATCGATCAGGGCGACGGCGATCTGCCCCATACTGTACGTTTTCCGGGTTGCCTCAGTCAATGAATCGCAGTAGTAACCCGGGACCAAATGGGTTCGATCCCAATCCACCCCTGCGGATTCGAGATTCGCTTCTACCGTGTCCCTGGAACAACAATACTGGCCTTCGTAAAACACCTGGTTACGCGTAGCGTCGATACCGCTAACATCGGGCAGACCGGCGAACGAATCGAAACCAAAATAACGCATGCGATTCATGCCCATCCTGGTCGAAATATGCTGGGCATACCAAAATGAGTACCCCTTAAAAATCCCGAACTCGTAATAATCGCCCTGGCCGGTTGTACCGAATGCCTCGGCAGCTTCGAATGCCCGTTTCACGGCCGGCAAGATCGCCGCATTCGCCGGGCGGAAGCCGTGGAATCGCGAGTAATAGATGTGATGCGCAACCCTGTTCAGGCGGACTGCCTGAAGTGCCTTCACGACGATTTTCCGCAAGTGCGCCACAATCTGTTTTTAACCTGATCCTGGTCGCTCCACGCGACCCTTTGTTGATATCGATCGATTTCACGCCCGATCCGTAACGGCACGGTAAGGAATTAGGGCGCACAGGATCCCTCTTTGAAAGTGCCCCCGTGGATCGCTTTTATTAAAAAAATACAGACAAGATGTCAAGAATACGAACCCTGATCGAATGATTCAATGTCGGCGTTGCCCTCGTAACATCGACTGCCGACACGTCTGAACAACACCACGTATTTTCGTGAAATGTCACAAAAAGCAGTATTGAGATTTCGAGAATTATGACATTTAGAAGTCCTCAACACCACCATAACTGCAAAGCTAAAAATCATACAATGAACAACTTATGAGTATTTCAAAAAATTATGGCATGATCATTTCTAGAGGGGTTGACGCGATCCGGCATCACAAAATGCCGGCTGGATCGTCGGTCAGGTACAAAAACCCCTAACAACAAAGGTCAGTCTATGAAAGGTAAACACACAACCCTCACCCACATCTTCGTCATCCTCTTCTTTGCGACGCTGTCGTTTCGTGCGACGGCCGTGGAGGACCCAACCCTGAATATTCTCATGTTCGTGGCATTCGAGGAAGCGTATTATTCCGAGTACGTCGTGATGTATCGCGCCCTGGAGGCGGCAGGTTACAACGTCGACGTGCGCAGTTCGGACAACGGGACCGCAACAACGTACATGGTGCCGGCGGACACCGACATCGTCGAAACCGCAATCTCGTTGCCCGGCGGCAGCTACGGCGATTTCACGCAGCAGTTTCAGGATCTATTCGGCGCGGTGTGGGATCCGGCGTGGGACAGCAATCCGGGGACGATTCCGGTAAGCGGCCGGATCCAGGACGTTGTCGATATGTCGGGCTACGACGCGCTGGTCGTGGTTGGCGGCACCGGCGCGATCGCATACCAGGTTGACGGGACCTATGCCGATCAGGGTGCGGTGCCGGCACTTGACGTGCAAGCCGCTGCGGAGCGTCTCAATGCCCTCGCATTGGATGCCCTGGCCAACGGCAAGCCGGTGCTGGGACAGTGTCACGGCGCCAGTGTCCCCCTGTTCTGGCGCGTGCCCGGCACGTCGGGACCAGCCGAAGAAACGATTGGCTACAGCATACTGAAAGGCGGCGTAGCCACGGGCTTTCCGGAAGCCATGACACCGGTAAATATGACGGCGCTGGATGTCGTTCATCGTGCCAACGACCGCGTTACGGTCACAAGCCCGCACAGCTCGTTCGATGACGGCGGCAACGGCGAATTCAAGATCATCACGACCCGTGACTGGTATCCGCAAACCGTAGCGCACGCCGCACAGACATTGTTGAATATCGTCGAATCATACCCGTCGCAACAGACCATGCAGGAAACGGTATCCACGCTGATTATTCACGGCGGGGCCGTGGATGTTGCGGATTGTTCCGCCGGCAACCGCGGAAACGATATACCCTGCAACTACGGCATCGGCGCCGACACCCCGGCAGACTTCACAGATGTCGAAAATGTCCTGACTGCAGATTCCCCCGATGACGATTATGCCATAACGGTCACATCTCTGAATATTTCCGGCGGCGGACTGCCATACGACCCCAATGACGCCGCTTCGATCTCGCTGTACCTGTCGCAATTCGACACGGTCGTGTATTTCAAACACTGGTCCACGGACATGACGAACGCGTTGCAGAACGCATTGGTGAGCTTTGCCGACAACGGCGGCGGCGTATTGGCAATGCACCACGCGGCATACAACGATATCGACGGCGCGCTGAACAAGGATATCCTGGTTGACCAACTGATGGGCGTCGAGTCTGCGATGAACACATGGTCGGGCAGCCTTCAGAACTTCACCCTCTTTGCCACCAACCACGGTCATTTCGTCTCGACCTACGGCGTGTCGTTCGACGACGCGCTGCCGACGCCCGGAAGCTGGGCCGGCAATCTTCCTCCTTCCGGGGCGAGCATGAGCTTCTCGACTTATCCGACACTTTCGATCTACGATGAGATCTATAACAATCTCGCGTTTGCACCGGGACAGTTCTTCGGCAACGGCGTCAATGCAATCACGCCGATTTTCTCCAACGATTCTGCCTCGGCCGGCCAGGTGCATACGGCCGGATTCGTCAAGCGTTTCGATCCGTCTGCGGACGGTAGCGTGGGTGGCGTAGCGTACTTCGCCGCGGGCGAACGCAAAGAGAGCGTCACGATCGCTCATCCTTACGGACAGGTGATACGCAATGCGATCGTATGGCTGGCCAACATTCCGGCGCCGCTCGTACCGCCTGTGGTTCCGGAGAATCCAACGACACAACATACCGGCGACGAATTCGACAACAGTGCCACGCTGTCGGAATGGCAGCGGAATTTTCAGACAGAGAATTGGGGTCAGGATCAGTTGGAACTGCTCGATATTGACGTGACCAACACCGGCGCATTGACGATGATGCCATACAGCGTCGTAACCTGGGAAGATCGTCTCGGCCCGATCGTCTACAAGTCTGTCGCCGGCGATTTCGTTGTCACCACCAGCGTCACGGTGACCAACCGCACCGGCGATGGTGCGCCGACAACAGACTACTCACTGGCAGGACCGATGGTGCGTTGGCCGCAAGCAGAGGGGTACGATGCCCAATCTGATTTTGCGTCAGGTCAGCAAACGCTGTTTCGGCTGGGCCTGGGCCGCACCACATCGGCATACTATTTGTCATCCAACGTCACGACGAACAGTGTGTCGACGCCGAACTCAACGTTTGTCGGTGTTGATTCAGCCGAAATCCGATTGGCCCGCATCGGCGACGTATTGATTTCCCTGTACCGGCTTCCCGAAGGCGACTGGCAGGTGTGGGACGCGTACAGTTGGTCGGGCATGCCGAATGAGCTTCAGGTCGGGCTGGCTGCACAGACGGATTGGGCGGCAGCGACCGCTCAGGCGGACTTCGACCACAATAACACCGTAACCGTCGGCAACCCCGATCTGCTCGCACAGTTCGATTTCGTCCGTTTCGACGATCCGGTCGTTCCCGATTACCTGATCGGGACGGACCTCGCAGCCGCAGCCGATGTGGATCTCCTGAGCTTCCTGGGATACGCCGGCGAGCCCGCAGTGGTCGAACCGCCGGCGCTCCCGGAGGACGTTGATCCGCTGTACGCGTTGACCGATGAATTCGACGACAACACCACCGTATCGAACTGGTCGCGGCTGTACGAAACCGAGAACTGGAACGCGGATCCGCTGCTTGAATATGATGTCGACACCAGCGAGGCGGGAGCGCTCACCATGGTCCCGTCTGCAAGTTCGTGGTGGGAAGACCGCATCGGCGCGCTGCGCTATCGCGAGGTGACGGGCGATTTCATCGTGAGCACAAATGTACGCGTGTCCGATCCATCAGGCGTCGGCGTTCCATCGTCGTTTTACTCGCTGGCGGGGTTAATGGCACGGGTACCGCAGGCCCCCGGTTACGATGCCCAGACGGACTTTGCAAACGGCCAGCAGAACTACTACGATGTGCTCCTGGGATTCACGACAACGGGTCCGCAGCTACTGGTGAACCTTACCCAGGCCAGTAACTCCGGCAATCCTGCATCGGACGTGATCGACTACGAAATCGAGATCCGGCTGGCCAGGGTTGGCGATGTGTTGATCACTTTGTTTCGCGAACCCGGCAGCGCCTGGCAGGTTCTCGAAGCAGTGAGTTGGCCGGAGCTTGCGCCGACGCTGCAAGTCGGCATGGCCGCCTTCAGCGACTGGGCCGGCGCCAACAGCGTCTCAGTCGGAGATCATAACAATACCGCAGTGGCGGGGAATGAAGACCTGTCGGCTGCGTTCGACTATATGCGCTTCCAGACACCGGTCGTGCCCGCGCCCCTTGCGGGTCTGGACCTGACGACAGTGCCGAGCACGGATCTTCTGAGCTTCCTCGGCTTCGATAGCACTCCCGGCATTGTGTACCTCGACGTAACACCGCCGACAACGCCGACGAATCTGATCGCTTCGAACACGACAGAGATCAGCACTGATCTGACGTGGGATGCAGTGATGGATGCGACTACACCGCCGGTGACGTATACGTTATATCGCGACGGCGTTCCGGTTCAGGGCGGATTGGAATCGGCGTCTGCCACGGTTGTCGACCTGGAGTCGGCGACCACGTATTCGTTCAGCGTATCCGCCGCGGATGCGGTCGGCAACACCTCGGTACAGAGCGACCCCATCGATGTGCACACAGCCTCGCCGGAGATGGAGGACCCGCTGCGTGAACTGGATGACGAATTCGACAATGCCGCGACATTGGCCAACTGGCAGCGGCTCTATCAGCACGAAAACTGGCATGCAGATCCGCTTACCGGTCTCGATATTGACACTGACGATACCAGTGCCCTGACGATGATTCCGTCAGCCAGCTCGTGGTGGTACGATCGCATCGGCGCGTTATGCTACAAGGAGGTTTCCGGCGACTTCGTGATCAGCACCAACATACGAGTAACCGATGCTTCCGGAACGGGAGCGCCGGCGTCGCTGTATTCACTGGCCGGTTTAATGGCACGGGTTCCCCAGGCGCCCGGCTACGACGCACAGCTGGATTTCGCCATCGGGCAACAGAACTACTACGACTTCCTGCTCGGCTTCACCACCAGCGGCCCGGAGATGTTGTATAACCACACGCAAGCCGGCGTCTCCGAAAATCCCGCGTTTCCCGTCGGCGGCTATGAAGTAGAGATTCGCCTGGCCCGACTCGGCGACGTCGTGATTTCCCTGTATCGCGAGCCCGGCGGCGCATGGCAGGTCAATGAGGCCGTTACCCATCCGGGGCTGGCCGATACATTACAGGTCGGTATCGTCGCGTTCAGTGATTGGTACGGCGCCGACAGCGTTTCCGAGTTCGACCACAACAACACGGCGGTTGCTGCAAACGAAGACCTGCGTGCGCAATTCGACTACATTCGGTTCCGCACCCCCGTGATTCCACCAGAGCTTGCAGGTCAGGACCTTACGGTTGTCGAAGACGCAACGTTGCTGGGTTTCCTCGGCTTCGACAGCGAGGCGGCCGAGGTCGCCGCTGCACCCCTGCCGTGGTCGGATCCCGCCACCTGGGGCGGCGCCGTGCCGATCGCCGGAGAAACGGTGACGATCCCGGCCGACACGACGATCGTTCTGGATCAGTCGACGCCGGACCTTGGCGGACTGACTGTGATGGGTACACTGGTATTCGACAACCAGGACCTGGAACTGACCGCGGATTGGATCGTGGTCTCCGGCGCCCTTCACATCGGCAGCGAGGCGGAGCCCTTCCAGCACCAGGCGACCATAACACTGACCGGCGATGATCCTGCGGAAAGCATCATGGGTATGGGCACCCGCGGAATCATGGTGATGGGCGGCGTTCTCGAGCTTCACGGACAGTCGCCGACACCGGTATGGACAAAAATCAATCAGCATGCCGAAGCGGGCGACGACTTTCTCTACACCGCCGAACCCGTGGACTGGGCCGTAAACGATGAGATCGTTCTGGCGCCCACCGATTTCTATGGCGTCGCGGAGACGGAGCGCTACCAGATCGCCACGGCTGTAAACGCAGACGGCTTTTTTCTCGACAGCCCGGTTGCCGGTTTTCGCTGGGGACTGATGCAGTACGCAACCGACCTGGGCATGAGCCTTACACCGGATGGCTCGGTGATTCCGCCGGCGCCGCTCGAAGACGGCGACACGCCCCTCGAACTGGACGAGCGCGCCGAGGTCGGCAACCTTACGCGGAACATTGTCATCCAGGGCGCCGACGATGCCTTGTGGCAGAATGATGACTTCGGCGCACACGTCATGATCATGATGCTGACTTCGCAGGCTCACATTGACGGCGTCGAGTTTCGACGAGTCGGCCAGGCCGGACGACTGGGCCGCTACCCGTTCCACTGGCACCGGTTGAGCTACAACGACGCCGGCTATGAACTCGGCGATGCGGAGGGGCACTATATCCGCAACAGCAGCATCCACGACACGCGCAACCGCGCCATCGTGATCCATGGCACAAACGGCGTGACGGTGCAGAATAATGTCTGCTACGACATTCTCGGCCACGGTATCTTCTTCGAAGACGCGGTAGAGCGTCGCAATACGGTCGAAAACAATCTGGTATTGCGGGTACGGTTTCCGCAGCAGGTAAACGCGCTGAAGCTGCATGAGATCTCCGTACAGGCAGGTCATACCACCGGGTCAAGCGGCATCTGGGTGAGCAACCCCGACAACACCGTACGCAACAACACGATGGCGGACGCCGAAGGGTTCGGCATGTGGATGGCCTTTCCCGCGGCGCCCGTCGGCGTCAGCGCCAATGTGCCGCTATTGCCGTTCCGCCTGCCCTTTGGTGATTTCGACGGCAACACGATGCATTCGAATCAACGTCGCGGCGTGATGTTGGACGAGTCCGAAATGGATAACGACGGAAACGTGGTCGCCCTTCAGTACGCCTCGACCACCGACGGTGAAGACCTTGCATGGCCTTACGACAATCTCCAGCGATTCACCATCAACGGGTGGACGCTGTGGAAAAACGGCGGCGGAAATTTCTGGAACCGCGTCGTCTGGCCGACCTATGAGGAATTCGTATCCGCCGATGGTGAAGGCAAGTTTTTCTCTGGTTCGGGTTCCTCGGGATTGATCACCCGTTCTCTGATCATCGGCCACAGCCTGAACAATCTCACGCCGCTGCCGAACCCTGTTATGGGTCCGCCGGTAGCGCTTGCGACCTATCACAGCGCGTTCGACATGCGTGAAAACGTCATAATAAACTTCCCGTTTGTAGACAACCAGACCAGCGGCGCCTTTGCAACCGACGATTATTACATTAGGCCGGTCGAGAAAGGACAGATTCGCAACCCCAATAACCTGTTGATCAATTCCCATCCCGGCTATCGCAGCGATGCCGCTGTGGATGAAGACATTGCCTTCAACTTCGCCCAGGGATTCGATTACTACGTCTTCGCGGGCGCGCTATGGGATCCGCACGGTACCTGGGGCGCACCCGGAAACTGGAGCGTGTACGACATGCCGTTCCTTACGCACAATGCAAACTGCGTGACGATCGAACCCGCGAGTCAGGATGTGACCAGCTGCGACGGGGAGTATTACGGCGTCAACCATTTTGTATTGGATCAGGGCAATCTGCCCTGGGACGACCTGATGGCGATACACGTAACCCGACTCGACGAGAATGCGCCGGACATGGTGGTCGGCGAATGGCATGTAGACGGCGCCCAGCCGGGCTGGCAACTGGCGCATATGCGGCACTTTGCGGCGCGCCAGGACGGTATTTACCTGCTGGATTTTCCGGAATCTGCCGTTCCTTCCGATGTCTCGGTGGACATCAGCAACATGCACGATGGTTCCGACACCTTCGTGCTGGGTATCCGCTTCTCTGGAAGCGAGCCGGCGCAGGTGTACAGTACGACCTATACATACCCGGGTTATTTCAACGACGACGCGGCCAACGCACCAACGTGGGCGTCGAAGCACGACTACGCCGCAGTCATGGACCGTCAGGCGGTGCAGAATTCCATCGGCGAGACGTATTGGCAGGATATTGTAAACGACATCGTTTGGATCAAGGTCACGCCCGCTGACCTGGTACAATTCGAGCCGCCTCCGGAGGGCGAGGGCGCGGAATTTTCAAACGCCGTGTTGTATAACGAATTTCACCTGCGAATCTGGTAGTTGCAGCAGCAAATCGCTGTACACAGCACCGTGTGCAGCGATTTGTTTTACTGTGGGCGTTTGGTAATGAGGCTAAAGCTCTGTAAAGTTGAACGTCCATTTGGGGGCATCGGTTCGACGATGCGGTCGCCACGGCACGGAAGAAACAGGGCGTTCAAATAAACAGCATTACCGAACTCTGGGTCTCAATGTTACCCCCTCCAAAATCCTGTCGCGCTGCTGCAGGAGCAACAGTCACGGAAGCGAGAAGGCCGCGCATTGAGTAACGTATTTTTCGTACGGCATGTCATGGTTCGCTGGCGCACATTTTTGTTGGTACCGCTTCTCACACTGACGTGGATTATCGGCTCGCGTCACACGGTAAACGGCATCGCGAACCTCGCCCGAAAACCGGACCCGTTCCGCAACCTGCCACGATTCGAGGCGTTTCGCGATGATCTTCGTGGCGTTCGCGTGGCCGGATTTATATCCAACGCATCGCCGTTGGCGGATCGGAAACGCAATGTATTTTCCGCGGAGTACGTCCTGGCCCCTACGACAATGCAGCCGGAACTTCAACAATCGTACGATATACCCGTGACCGCCGAAAAGCTGCAGGCATACGATTATTGGTTGTGCGAGTGCGACGACGCTTTTCTGAATGCGATCCTGACGGAGATGCGTGCAAATGACAATGCGCGAGACATCGACTTCAGTATTGTCGAGAAGTATCAAGGCCTCACCCTTGTTCGGAAACGTGAATGACCGCTTTTGCTGCTATCATTCACACACTCGCCGTCGTAGCCATCGGATTTCTGGCCGCGCGGGTGCTGGTTCCACACGGGACCAGATTTCGCACGATCGAATGCCTCGCGTGGGCGCCGGGCCTGGGATTCGGAAGCCTGTCGGTCATCTGGTTTTTCGGAGCGATTGCGGGATTGGACGTCGTCCGCGTTGGGGTTATTACAGTTACGCTTATCCTGGTCGTCCTGTTGCGGCGTCGCGCCGGGCATGTTGCAGTAGCAGCACCGGCATCCGCCAGCAACGTCACATTCCCATTGGTTTACGGTTGGGGCCTGGTCTTCTGCAGCCTGTGCATCCTGGTCTACGGCTTCGCTGCGTGGCTTGAGTGGCGGCCGTACGGGTTATGGGATGCGATATCGATCTGGAATGTCCGCGCCATCCAGCTATTCCGTATCGGCCCGACTCCCGAGACGCTCTTCCCCACGCTCGCGATCGGACATCCGGGGTACCCGCTGCTCGTCCCTGCAAGTATCGCAGCGATATTCGAGTTTCAGGGATTCGAACATCTGCTGACACCGCAGATCGCCAGTGCTACATATGTCTTCGGTGTTGGCGCGATGGTATTTGTTTCCGTATCGCGGCGACAGCCCGCATCCCTGGCCCTGGCGGCAACAGCCGTGCTCTGGAGCACACCGGCCGTGGTGCAATACGGGTTCGGTCAGCTGGCGGACGTGGCGATATCGTATTACCTGCTCGGAGCGGCGACGGGTTGGATTGCGTTGATCGATACACGCGTACACAGCCGCGTCTCACCGCTGCTGGCGGGGTTTTTTGTCGGCTGCTTGCCGTGGACCAAGATCGAGGGCCGAATTCTTCTGGTCCTGCTGGTGTGCGCCGTAATGGCCGCGACAACAATCTCGCCTCGCCTGCGGGCAACGTGGCGCGAACGCACGCTTCCCATGTGTATCGGCGCCATACCGGGAATCGCAGCCGCGATATTGTTCGCCACGCTGTGGTGTCCAATTAGCGAGATCGGCATTTACCTGGATAGCAACCTGCTGGACCGCGTGTTCGATCCTGGACGATGGGCGACGTTGGCCAAGGCCGTCGGAAGACAGGTGAATCCGTTTGGCAACCGCGCCATGTGGGGGTGTTTGTGGTGTGGCCTCGCCGGAACAGGTATGCTTCTGTCCACAAAATCCGGAGAATCGTGGCGCATGGCGACAAGACTTCTGGGACTTGTTCTTGCGTGCGGCTACCTGGCGTACTTTCTGACCCTCATCATCTCACCATACGATCTCGAGTGGCATATCAGTACCGCACTGGAACGATTGATTCTGCAGCTCACACCACTCACCATCGTCTGGATTTTCACCTCCAGATAATGCGTTTTCCACAGCGATGCAGCCGGGCATGGTGAGATTGGTATTCTTCGAAGATACATTATTGTAGAAAAATAATTGATTTCATACCCCCATTGGCAAGCCGCCGGACTGAACCCGATTCGTTCATACCGGCGCCGCACCGCCAGTAACGCGAAAAACTATTTATGCGGAGTCGGAATGAGCGCGCAAGAGGTTGACGGCGGGACAGACACGCTAAACCGCCTGTCCATAGTCATTCCGGCACGCGATGAGGAAGGATGTATTGCCTCGACGGTTGAGCACCTCCATGTGGAACTCCGGCTCCAGGGCATTGCCCACGAGATCATCGTGGTAGACGACGGAAGCACAGATCGCACAAATGCCATCGTCACCGATCTCGTCCGGACGATTCCCGAGCTTCGCGTCGTGGCAAATACTGATCTACACGGATTTGGCCGGGCGATCATTGCGGGCCTGAATGCGATGACCGGCGATGCCGTCGTCATCATGATGGCGGATGAGTCCGACGACTGCAGGGATGTTGTGCGCTACTGGGAAACGCTGAAGGACGGTCACGACTGCGTCTTCGGCAGCCGCTTCATGAAGGGCGGCGGCGTGATTGATTATCCCTGGTTCAAGCTCGTTTTGAATCGCGTAGCCAACGCCTTTGTCCGCGTGCTCTTCGGAATCAAACTAAACGACACGACGAACGCGTTCAAGGCCTACCGTCGCACCGTGATCGATGGGTGCCGCCCGTTGATCTCGCCGCATTTCAATATCACCGTCGAGATCCCGCTAAAGGCGATTGTGCGCGGTTACAACTGGACCGTGATACCTATAACCTGGCGTAATCGCCGCACCGGCGTCGCCAAGCTCAAGATAAATGAAATGGGCAGCCGCTACTTTTTCATCGTCGCCTATGTGTGGCTCGAGAAATATTTCAGCAAGGGCGATTACTTCAGAAAGGAGACAAGTGAGACCCCGCTCTGACAAGGTCCGATAGCAGAAGTTACCGAATCGCATTACTCATTTTAGTTTGAGATCGCACGCCGCAATAGGGCGCACGCTCTCAAGCACGATGGAAGCGGTCAGAACGCCCTTATTCTTAGTAAAGCAGTTGCAGACGAATACGCCGGCGGTAAGATGATCTGTCAAGCCGGATGCACTGGCTGTTATACGCGATAGCCGGGAGCATTGACGAAGTAGTCGATCATTCCCATGATCGCCAGCGCAGTTGAGCCGTTAGATTTTTCGAGAATCAGGTTGGACGACCTCAATGGTGACCTCACACGTGCTAAAACCCGACTTCTTTATCGTAGGCGGCCCGAAATGCGGTACCACAGCGATGGCCGACTACCTCGCGCAACATCCGCACGTGTTCATGCCGCCCGTAAAGGACACCCATTTCTTCGGGTCTGACCTGCAGGTGATTCACACCATCAACCAGCCAGCCGATCTGTTTCGTGTGGGCCTTGACCGCTATCTCGGTTGGTACGCTGAATCCGGCGGGGCCAGCTGCCGTGGCGAGGCGTCTGTGCTCTACTTGTTCTCAAAAACAGCAGCGGCAGAGATCCGCAAGTTCAATGAAGCCGCGCGCATTGTGATAATGCTCCGGCATCCGGTGGACATGATGGTGTCGCTGCACAATCACTGCCTGTACACCATGAATGAGACGGAGCCGCGATTTGAGGCGGCACTAGCCCTGGAAAACCGGCGGATCCAGGGACGGGACATTCCGCCGTCGGCGCATCTTGTGGATGCCTTGTTTTATCGCGCCGTCGCCCGCTACAGCGAGCAGGTGCAGCGATATCTCGACGAATTCGGTCGTGCACGCGTGCACGTGATTCTTTTCGACGACTTCCGTGCGGACACGGCCAAAGTCTATCGGGAACTACTGGGCTTTTTGGGCGTCGATCCCGCATTTCAAGCCGATCTTACGGTCGTAAATCCGGCACGGCGCAGGCGCAGCCCGCGCCTGCAGTCCTTTATTGTAAGTCCGCCTGCGTTTGTACGGCCGCTGGCCATGCGCATGTCGCGGATCAGAGGGTTGAGAAAGGCGGTTCAGTTCGTATTGAATACGCTGAACACGTCACGGCAGCGGAAATCAGAGATCACCGAGGCGTTCCGTTCGCAATTAACGGAAGAATTCCAGCCGGAGATTCAACAGCTGTCGCAGTTGATCGATCACGACCTAAACCATTGGTAAATCACAACTCGGGAATGCGGTTCATTTGAACATCTGTGCTACTACGATCCGCATACCAACGCGTATACCGGTCAGTTGAAGGTGCTCAAGCGATGGTGCAACAGTCGTCCCGGGATCGCGAAAGTACTTAATTTGGGCTGTTTCCACACACATTCAGGTCGTTCATGCTTCATCCAGCACACCGTACCTATTCCCAACATGCCAGAGCGCTGCTTCAAGAACCGAGCAAGTTTGACTGTTTGTTCGACAAACTAAAGCGCCAAGACCGTACATTTGTAATTGATCGCGGTATTTGCAGCCCGGAAACGCTGCAGCGGTACGAATTAGATTATTTAATCACATGTGAGCAGAACTACTCTGGAGGCGGTTGGAAGAACGAGAAGCCGAGCATGAGTTTTTCGCGGTTTCGGCGCAAGAATCACAAAGACGATCATCGCGTCATAACGTTTGAATGTCAAGAATCTATCCGGCGGCGTGATGGGTCGCTCCGCAGCATCAGCGTTCAGTCTGTCGGGAGGGCAGCGAGGCCGTCGAGGCTTCCGTGATCACGTCGCATCCGAACATGAACATTCAGGATGTGTTATGGACCATTTTTCTGATCGCTCCGTCGACCCTGGAGAATAGCGAGAATTGAACGCGGCCGTATCCACCCTGGAAGCCAAGCCTGGCAAACACTGGATCCTGTTGCGCAAGAACGAGAAAAAGGGCCGAGAGTTGGCCCGGGAGCAAACCGCCGTGGAACGAACCCGAAAAAGACCTGTCGTCCTGGTAATTAGCACTCTTCTAATTTTAAACCAACTCTATGATAACACCAGTTTCGATGCCCATATGAGAAAACCGCCTTGACCTCTTGTCATTACGGGTCACAAAAGCTATAATTTCGCTGAAATCAAACGTCCATTCAGTCTGGTCCGTTACATTGATCGCGATTGGAGCATGTATGACCCGGTGTGGATCGTATGATATTGCCTCGGAATTGTCCGCGACTCGGTTGAGGATGTCAGTAACGGAATTTCTCACACGGTTCCCATGGTCGGCATCAGTGACCGTCCTCGCGCTTCTTCTCTTGTGCATACGCCACAGATCGGCAAGCTTCAGATCGTGCTATCGTATGTTGGCTGACACGGCTCCCTTCCCGCTGGGTAAGTCCGGGCTGATGAACGACAGAGGCCCCCCGGTTGGGACGTTATGAAATATTTTGGGTGGCTGCCGGGCCGGCCCATCACGTGCGCCTAAGGTCTTGGCAGCCTTAAGACTCGCTAACTCCCAACTCGAACGACCAGTCTCATGTGGAAAGAATTTGTATCGAAACTACGTCTTGACGATTGGCAGCCTGAAATCATTTCTTTCGCAGAAACTAGCGACGGTGAGGTTCTCGATGGATTGATTCGAGATAAGAATGGCGGCGCCTTTCTCATTATCGAAGGAGGAATTCTTGACCTTCTCGACGACTCGATAGCAGACTGGAACCGACGTGATTCGTTTCTTGATCGCTACTCGAAACAATGCACCGCTCTCAACGTCGCTTCCACGCAATGTCACAGGCAGTCCATGATCGAGACTGCGGAAGCGAATTCGGACAACACCGAAAAAATTGATCAACGTGAACATCATGATCAAGAAGCGCCCGTATACGACAAGAATCTTTCTGATACGCCGTTTGCAATAAGTTCGGACGACGTCTTGATGAATTACTGGATTGATCGAGTAGAAAAGAGCACAACCGTTGTTGACCTTGGTTGTGGGACCGGAAGACGAAGTATTCAGGTTCTGCAAAAGTCCAATTGTGATTTGATAGGAATTGAGATTTCTTACGAGATGGTCCTGCGTGCTCGTTGTAAATGCCGCATGCACGGGTTACTCAAACGCGTAAATTTCTGTGTCGGCGATGCCGAGACCAATTCCTTTAGAAATGAGATCGCGGATATCGTCACGGTAACCGGCGTACTCCATCATGTCGAAGAACCACAGAGGGTATTGACAACAGTCTATCAATTATTGAAAGACGACGGATTTCTTTTAAGTATCGAAAACAACAAGAGTGGATTTCGGTTCCTGTTTGATTGGTTGCAAGAGTTGATACCCGCCTGGAATGAAAAGGCCGGGAAACATCATGTAATTTCTTGCGACGACATTACAAGGTGGCTCAGGCAGTCCGGTGACTTTTATCTTGAAAGATTTCGTTATCATGTTTTTTTGCCGCCGCATGTGTTCAATTTCATCGGTACAAATAAAGCCTGTAAACTAATGCGTTGGAGTGATAAATTAGGAAATCTACTCATTCAGAAACATGCCGGCCTTATAATCACAGAAGCCAGAAAAGCAGGCTTAACACCTAGAAATGTGTAACGATAACGTAAACCATAAGATTTCAATCGTTGTTCCAATCTACAACGAAGAAGAGGTTATTCACTCACTTTGTGACCGGACAGTCCGATCGGTTATGGCGATATCTCCGGACTACGAAATAATTTTTGTAGATGATGGGAGCAATGATAAAAGCCTTGATCTGTTGATCGAATTGCATGAAGCTAACCCGAGGTTGAAAGTTGTATCTCTATCGCGAAATTTCGGACACCAGTCCGCAATTCTCGCTGGGTTAACTATTGCGCGAGGAGATTATATAGGTATCATGGACGGCGACCTGCAGGACCCTCCTGAATTATTTGGAACCTTTGTTGCAAAAATAGAAGTGGGATACGATGTTGTTTACGCGGTCAGACGAACACGAAAAGAAAGCTTTTCCAAACGCACGTTATATTGGTTTTACTACCGAATTTTTTATAGTCTTTCTGAAACCAAAATACCACTTGATAGTGGGGACTTTTGTATGATGAAAAGAAAGGTTCTCGATGAAATTCTCGAGATACCCGAGCAAAGTCTATATCTCCGGGGAATTCGATCCTGGGTTGGTTTCAAGCAGTGCAGCTTTCATTACGATCGTGAGCCGAGGACGGTTGGCGAAGCGAAGTACGATCTCAAGCAATTATTTCAGCTGGCATACAATGGTATCTATAGCTTCAGCAGCGTTCCGATCCGAATAATGCGGTGGGTGGGGCTTATTACGATTGTACTTTGCGTGATCTACGGAGCAAAAATCCTCACTAACTACTTCTTTTTCCGATCAGCACCGCAAGGGTTTGCCACAATTGCTCTGGGATTGTTTTTTCTGGGAGGCGTACAATTGTTTTCCCTTGGTATTCTCGGCGAGTACATCCACCGAACATATAATGAAAGTCGCAGGAGACCACTATTTATCATAGATAGAAATTATACGGATGACTGATAATAATACCCTGCAAACGCCAATATTGTTCATTGTCGGAAGAGGCCGATCTGGAACATGGCTGATGCGCACCATTCTTAATGCTCATTCTCATATATCGGTTGCTCCTGAATCACTCTTTCTCTTAAATTTATTCCCGAAATATAAAAATGTTAAAAACTGGGATAAGAAGCGGATTAATCAGTTTGTTGGCGATCTCTTTTTGGATGAAAAAATTGGGTTGTGGTGGAACATTGACAGGGATGAGACCCTAAAAATCCTATTGGACTATCGGCATCACCTTCATGCGTACTCAGACGTCGCTCATAAAATCTATCAAATCTACGCGGACGCCAGTGGGAAGAAAGGTGGTATTTTGGTTGCTGACAAGAATCCCGAATATACGAGATTTATATCTGTATTGCTTCAGATATTTCCATCCGCAAAGTTTCTTGCGCTTGTTAGAGATCCAAGATCAAATATTGCTTCATTTAGAAATGTCAAATTCGACCTGAAACATTCAGTCTCTCTCAGCATCCGTTGGAACCAATACAACAATGATCTGCTACGCTTTCAAAGACGCTTTTCTGATAAGATTCTATGCGTAAAATATGAAGATTTAATAGCTGCGCCAACGCAGGCTCTCCAGAGAATTGAAAATTTTCTGGAAGTAGATGGACTGGTGTCCCTCCAGCACACCTTTTTTAAAAACACCCCAAACCTCTATTCCTTCAATCAAAAAATTGGGAGTCCGCTCGACCAATCTCGAATTGAACCATGGACGCGTGAGTTAGGCGACAGCGATGTCACCGCAATCAACTGTCTCTGTGCCCAAACCGCTTCCAGGTTCGGTTATAGGATATCTCAAGCCAAACTGAGATTTGGGCCGTTGTTACTTGCGTTGCCTTATATCTTATTCGGCGCGTTAATCAACGGCCTCGAGGTGGCGTACTTCGGACTGCCGCTTCATCTAAAGCATTATATTATGAAACTCTATCGCAGGAAGACAAAGATCCTTTCGACCGCAGACCAGAATTCGCAGTGACGTCGCGCGCTACGGCAAACGACGTGCGATGTCGTACCGTATGGATCGTGTGTCAAGCCCAAGCAATTGGTGATGTACATTTTTTGTAAAACGGTCTAGATGGTATAGAAAACTGGCTTGCCGTCTTCATGGTAAATCAGAAAGCCGATTTTTAGCTCTGAATATAAAAAAGGGGATTCCGATAGATTGACATTAAGTGTTCCATTCATTATCCGAAAGTCTTTCAAACGGGTTCCTACACGATAGAAAATGTCTTCGTGGAGGATGGCAGGCACTATTTTTGTCGCCCGACGGGTGTGGTTGGGTATTTTAAGACTAACGAGAGTATTCCGGTAATTTAGTGAAGGTAGAGTGCCGTCTCTGATGTTACACTCTATCTTTCCGAGCTTTTCAAATTTGTTGAAGGGAGCAATTATGTCAAGAGGAAATTTGTAGATGTTTTGCTTGTGAAAGGCTTCCCATTTCTTTTTATTCTGATCTGAAATGATATAATTCATGATTTTATATGGTTCCTGGGTCTTAATAAAAGACATTTGATCAAGTTTATAGGGAATGTTCACGCAGTAATTAATACCCAACAGAATCACAATGAGTGCAAGAATATTTTTCCGCTTGTTTTTAAACGAAATACATTCGAATACTACGACAACAAGAATAACAAAAAATGCGACCGAATATATTTCGTAACGTCCCGCGACGAAAGAAACGTCCTCGCGAGCCCTCATAAAGCCAGCAACAATGCCCACTGAAAATAGGTATAACAGAAAGTAAAAAAGATCGGAACATTTTCTGTATTTTTCAAAATTCACTTTGATCAAATATAGACATCCTAATATAAGAGTGATTATAATCACGACCGATAGTATACGAGAAAAATCAGGATAGTTCTTGGTTAACATATTATGGTTGAGATGACTTGTGACGAAGAACACAGCATGTTCTACGGAATGAATAATCTTGTTGATTATTGAAATTTCGTTTTTCATTGCGTAGCTTGGTCGTGCCGCCGGCAACAGACGTTGTTCCAACGTGAACTGGAAGAAGATGAAACTGATGAAGACGTTCGTCAATATCGAGAATACAAGGATTTTTGAGGTTTTTAGATAATGGCATTCAGTGGCTATAATTATGGTTAGCGGTATCAGAATGAATATTCCCGGACCAGCGCTGAATACCGCCAAGAATGCCATCGCATAACTAGCGAACCATTTTTGTTGCTTTGCTAACACGAGGGCGCCGAACGAAAATGCAATGTTTGCAAAGTACCCATTTGACGCAACTGCCCAATTGAACGTATAGATAGCTGGTATAAACAGTAAGAATGCAGGGGCCAAAACGCGCGTGAATCTAAACTTCGTTCGGTACGCTATCAGGAACAGGAACAAGATCAGATAAAGATGCCCGATCCAGTTGCAGAATCTAAAATTAATTGATGATGTCGATCCGTAGTGAAATATGCTGAGAATGCGTCCTAATATTTTCGGGTGGGGCCAGTTACCCCGGTGAATTAGAAATTGGATTTTTTCAGGTATGGATTGTGCTTTCAGGTAGAGCTTCTCAAATTGATTGATAAAAAAATTAACGTCGTCGAAGGCATGCGGGAGATTCTGCGTGTGGGTAAAAATATTGTAGTAGTAGATCATGGCGATAATCATAATGAGGACGCCACTGATGATTCTAAGAGTATTGCGCTTCTTCTTCGTTGGCTGGAGTGAACACTTTTTCCGGGCTACGGTTTGTGAGGATACTTTTGAGGATGCGTCGAGTGATTGGGGGGGAGGGGAATGGGGCTGATTTCGCCGTAATTTCCTAGAGCGTTTCTTCATCTTAGCGGTCGCCTGTGTATGGCAATAGTGCGCTTAAACCGTTTTGGTCGTGTGCTTTTTTGCCACGTTTCGATACGGAAGGTAGAAATAAGGTTAAGCAACGGGTTAAGACGTATGAGATCCGACTCGTAAAATCGGGACGTTTTGTCGTTGGATGAATCAAGTATCCAAGAGCAAGACGGATAATGACTAGATTGCTATAAATTAGAATAGGCGTTGTGAAAGTCAACGGTGTCATCTGCAATTTTTTTGCAATGCGACGTGGTTCGGTTGTTGTCCGTAGTTCAGTGGCTGTCAAAGTCGTACGTTGGGTATTTGTGTTCGGTGGCATCACGTTGCATAGGATCGTTGCGGCATATTTAGTTCAGAGTTTGGGATGTGGATATTGCCGTGATTACGTACATATCAATGGGAATGCAATCACGAGACAATGCGACTGGATCCATGATGCCCGTGACCACCATATTCCCTGTTTCCGAATTTGGACAAACACGGGATCGATACCGCAGGCGCGGTACAGGCAAGCCTGTTCAAAACAACCCAAGGAGTTTGGCCAAGAGGTCGCATTTCTGGCGTTGGGAGCTACAGCCGGGATTGCTGCGCTATGTCCTGCATTTACCCGGGCGGCCACGCGAAGGCGCGGCCGCCGAGTATATGCAGGTG
Organism: Verrucomicrobiota bacterium; assembly: GCA_021772615.1. Taxonomy (GTDB): domain Bacteria; phylum Verrucomicrobiota; class Lentisphaeria; order JABSQK01; family JAJFLO01; genus JAJFLQ01. Next base: position 37,680 of record JAJFLQ010000159.1, read on the forward strand.
CAGGTGAAACACGGTTTGGCTCGCGCCGGCTCCGTTATTGACGACAAGTCGGAAGGCGTCGCCAATCCCCTGGTCCCGCGCGATGTCGCCTGCCTTCAACATGAGATGGCCCAACAACGCCTGGTCTGACGGCCCGGCATCCGCAAGCTTCGCCAAGGGATGCCGCGGGATCAGTAAAATGTGGACTGGCGCCTGGGGGTTTACATCCCTGAATGCGATACACAGTTCGTCTTCATATACGATGTCGGCGGGGATCTCCCCATTAATGATTTTAGAAAAAATGGTTTCCGGCATGGTCTCACTCCTTATGGCACGATCGTCTCATCCAGCCCACGCTGGTAGATCTCAATGCGAAAGTTTTCCGGCTTGTATGGAGCCAGATTCAATCGTTTAATATTGCGGTAGTTTTCGTCGATCCAAGTCGTTATCATGTCGCCGTATCCGGACTCGCCAAAGAAGGATCGGCCGTGGTCGCGCATGTTGATGTTCAGAATCGCGACAAAATCCGGCGGCCGCCGCCGAATCGCCTGCAGTATCTTCTGTTCCCCGCCGAACACGTTCATCTCCCACGGGGTGAGCAGGTGGTACGGCGTGGGGTTGGATCGCCGTAACACATAATTGAAGGTAACGCCCTCCGGCAGCACCAGTAATGTCGCCTCTTCCGGCATGGTAGCACGTAGGAATTTCAACGCTTCGACGACGAGGAGCGAGCGCGCACTGGACGCGCCATTGAAGGTGACAAACCGGTCTCCGCCCTCACCGACTACAAGGTCTTTGTGGCTGTAAAACGATTGCGCCCGAGTGAGATGCGCACCGGCGGCCGCTATACAAAGGCCGATTGTCGCCACGCGAAACATGTCGCCGGCGTCGCCGAGCCAAGCCGGTAGCAGCGTAACCCCAACGACGACGACAAGGATCATTGCGGGCATGGCGAGTACGAAGCCGTAGTGGTCGAGTCGTACATTGAGCACCATTTTCGCCAGTAACAGCATGGACACGACCGACCACAGGCAGATCACGAAGCCGCGATTGAACCTGTCGCGGTCACGGCGATGCCTGAGCGTGAAAGCCGCGGCGACAACGCCGCAAATCACGACAAGCACAGGAAGTGCCCGCGCGAGAACGGCCCAGGCCCGAAACGTCATGACATACGTACCGACAGCGGCCGCGGCCAATCCGATTACCACCTGGCTAATGCAGCCGCGTGCGAAACGGGTGTGGACGATGCGGGCGCACCACGCGAGCACGACCGCACCGGCGGCAACCGCAGCCGTTGCCGCAAGCATGACCAGAACATTCCCGCCGATATCATCCAGTCCCATATTCGCGCGATAGAAGGGATACGACAACGCCGTTGATCGCTCGCCTACCAGGAGCGTGTTCGCGAGCACACCTCTAATCGCTGCCGGAGCAGGCATGTGGAATTGCAGCAATAACACCGCTGCCAAAGGCGGTAGTAGACATCCGCAGGCGAACACAGCGACATCGCGGCCACCCCATACATGCACGGCGTTCGACCGTTGCAGTCGGACGAAGGTCAACGCCACGACGGCGGCAGCGGCACAGGGAAGAAAAATCTCGGATTTGGTAAGAAACGCGAATCCGCAACAGGCGCCTGCTGTGGCGAGCGCGATGCGACTGCCGGATTCCACGCGGAGAACAAAGGCATAGACCATCAACAGGATGAACAGAATGCCATGCGTCATCTCATGCCTGTACGGCGTTACATAATTATAATTGGCAACGCCGGAATACTGTGAGAATCCAAAGATGGTAAGCAGTAAAACACAGGCAAACGCCGATATGCCAGGGGCGCAAATGCGCCGAAGAATGCGGTCGGTCACAACGACGATACCGACGAGGATGGCCAGGTTTGCGGCGATCAACGTCGACAGTGAAACGCCAAAGATACGAAAAAGACCGGCATTGAAATATTGCGAAAACGGCCCCATCGCGAAAGCAATGTCTGTGTACAGATGTCTGCCGCAGGTAATCTGCCATGGAATATACAGCTCGTGCCCGAAATCCACGAGGAGGTCCGGCCAGCGCCGCCAGCTCCACGCTGTGAGCAACACGAACACGGCGCCGACGACGAGAAAACAAATCACGCTCGTGACACCGGGTGACAGGCGCCGGAGTGTTGCTTCGCTGCGATTATCGAATGGCTGTTTCAATGGCAAAAAAACGCCTGCCCGGAAACGGGCAGGCGTCTTAAAAAAACTCGTCGTTACGCTGATCCAGACTGATCGTCGAACTCAGTCTAGTGAAGGCTGGTCGGCGGCGCCTTCGCCGCCGGAGCCATCGTCGGGATCGTCATTATCACCGGGTATATCGGAATCCTCGCTGACCTCAAAGCCGCGTTCGACAAAACGCACGAAGTTATCACTCGCCAGATCGCCAACCGTAAGGTCAACGTTGTTCGCAATGACCGTCAAACGGCGGGCGAAGCGGGCGTTGACGGCCGAATTGCCGACGACGTTGAACACCGGCGCGATATCGGCGATATCAAGATTATGTACAGCGTCAGTCTCGCCCGGTATGTCATTGGCCACATCGAAGAAGCGATTGGCTCCGGCCAGCGCCGGCGCGATGTGAATACGTAGCAGTTCATCGTTGATCTCGAGGTCCGTCGCACGGTTGCGTACCGGTCCAAAAAGATCATGGACCAGCTTCATACCCATGAAGCCGTTGCGCGCCCCCTCGGCGTAGCCGATATGAAACTCGTCGGAGACGTCTATCGCCTGAACAACGCGCTTGACCTCGATGGTGCCATCTGCAGTCGCCGAAATGACACGGTAGCCGATCACAACCCAGGCGACACCGGTGTCGACGATGAAACCCTCATTGTTGAACGCCGCATCGAACGCCAGAATACCACGCCCGGCGATCCGGTCGGTACCACCACCACCGTGATGTGCCGCACGAAAGTTCACGTTGTAGACCAGCGGCCTGGCGTGGGTAATGCCGGCCATGAACAGACCGACGATTGCTGAAATGATGAATTTTACGGATATCTTCATGATTCTATACTCCTTTGTGCTTGAATGGAATGTACGTCAATTGGTGTGATTTTCATAGTCGGATCGTTCTCCTTATGATGCCATACCTTGCCCTCCTGTCAATTTCCTCGTCCGGGCGATGTCCCGGAACCTTAGTTGTTGATTTTCTACGTGGTTTCGTTACATTCACGTTGCGTATACCGGCAATTCGTCGCCACCCGGCACTTCTTACGCAACCATATCAAAAAAAGTCAATTCCCATGCAGCTTCGTTATATCTGCGCGTATAAATTTATCGATCTGCCGGTCACCGAGTTGTATGAGATTCGTGACAAACTGCAGGAGACATGCATCGGCTTTGGATTTCGCGGCACGATACTGCTGGCAGAGGAAGGTATTAACCTGACGGTGAGCGGTGAAGCGGAGGCGGTCGGCCAGTTTACCTCATGGCTTTCGGATGATCCCCGATTCGCGGACCTGGACTACAAGTGCTGCGATATCGGCTTTCAGCCGTTTCGGCGAATGCTGGTAAAGGTCAAGAAAGAGATCATCGCTTTTGGTGTACCGGATGTCTTGCCCGCCAGGAAGACGGCGCCGTATCTCTCTGTGGAGGCGTTTAAGCAGTGGTTGGACGAAGGACGTGAGCTGACTGTTCTGGATACGCGGAATAATTACGAGACTGCCCTCGGCGTTTTTGATGAAGCCGAAACGTTGAACATTCAGACATTTCGAGAGTTTCCGACCGCGTTGGCGGCACGGACATTCGATGCAGATCGACCGATCGTAACATATTGTACCGGCGGGATTCGATGCGAAAAGGCATCGGCATTGATGCTCAGCCGTGGGTTCCGAAATGTCTATCAGCTGGAAGGCGGGATATTACGATACTTCGAGATGTTCGGAGATACGCACTACAACGGCGAGTGTTTTGTATTCGATCGCCGCGTGGCGATCGACGGATCTCTCGCGGAAACAGCTGCGGCGCAGTGTTTCAACTGTATTCATCCAGTAAGTGTCGAAGAACAACGTGAGCCGAGTTACCAGCCGCCGAATTCCTGTCCGCACTGCGTGGACGGCAAGTGGAAATCATAGCGGCACGGCCGGATTGGCCCGAGCAATACACAGGCAGGGTAACGACGGTACGGACGTCACCTCAATTGTCCTGCTTAGCCGTCTTGAAATACGCCGTGTAGAATCGAATCGATCTGCCCGTCGGAAAGCGGCTGCCATTGCGCCATCGTATGCCGGCCCTGCTCGACCATTTCCGGACGTACAGCTTCCTCTTCTTCGAGCATTACGACCGCATCCGCGAAGTCTCGCGCCATTGACGATACACGCACAGTCGCCGCACCAACGGCTTGTTGCGCGGACTGCAACTGCGCTTCATCGACATCATGTCCAGGTCCACCCGCTTTCTCCGCCTGCTTTGGCAGCGCAGAGATAATGTCTGGAGTAATCTTCATAACACACCTCAGTTATTCGGTTTCCAGCGGAATTCCCTTTTCCTCTGTCGACAGTACAATCCATTTGTACCCTTTGGTCTTGATGATTCGTTGCCGGCGACGTCAAGAGACACTACGGGTCGCCATTTCCGATTTCATCAAGACACTATCGGCAGGTCGGACTGTCAGTTTAGAATATTTTCGAATCTTTTTCAATGTCAGTTGCCGCAGTCAACAGATCCTGCAGTGAAAATGCCGCGGCGAACCGGCGGAATTCCCTGGGCGAAATCAATGCTGTATGCATGGCGCTGGGGACTGCCTGGTTGCGTCGCATCAACCTCGATTTCGGCTTACTGCCGGTGACAAACGTCTGGTAGGCATCCCGCATTGACTCGTTCTTCAGATCAATCACGCTAACCGTGGCGACGGTGTGCACCGGGTTCATTGCGTCCAACCAGATCAATTCAAGTGTCAAGCGCTGCGGCGGATATGACGTGGATTCGTGCAACAGCCCGACGATCACCGTACGGCAGGCCAGTGTCCGCGCAATCGTTGCCACTTCGCTCACTTGCACTTCGCCGTTCTTCACGAGATTGTCCCAGCGGCGCAGGGGTTCCAGAGCCGGGATGACCGTACCGTTTACCACATTACTGCCCGGCACACGTGATAATTCCGTATGCAGGTGGTTACCGAGATCATCCCGCAACTCACTGTAGCGATCATTCACGGCAATCGGCGGCACAACCAATATCGTACCGCTGAAACCGCTCAAGTCGTCATACGACATCTGCGGTTGCTTCGTCGTCGTGCACCCGGCGACGAGCGATATCAACGCGAACGCAGTGGTACGGAGTATGATTCTAACGGCCTTCATTCAGCTTCCCTACCAGTTGTCTGACCGCCGCCCGCATGTGTACCGGGTTCACCGGTTTTGTGAGCACTTTCACTATGCCCATGTCGAGGAACTTCTGGTGAAGCTGCTCATCGTGCAACGCCGTGCATACAAGTATTTGCGTGTCCGGGCTGCGCTCCTTTACTTCGGCAAGGAACGCCATCGGATCATCGCTTATCATAACTTCGGCGATTAACAGGTCGACATTCTTGCTGCCGTTGATACAGGAGTAAAGATCGAACACATCCCGGAGCGTGTGGATGTCGAGGTCGTCGGCTTTAAGCATCTTGCTGAAATACTCCAGCGCCCGCTTCTCCGGATCCAGAATATACAGATTGGTCATCTTGTCCTTCTCAAGCTTCAGCTCACCGGAAAGAATCTTATTCACACACCCACTGATTAATTTAAGGTTCAGCGGCTTATTCAGCCGTGCCAACACGCCCAATTTCTTCAGTTTGGTGTCATCGATCTTCTCGGTAGCGGACGCGATAAGGATGACCGGTACGTATTCGTTTTCGACCACGTCCTTCATCATGCGACGGTATTCGCGGATCTGAGTGAGCATTTCTTCGATCGGCATATCCGGCAAGCAGGTATCGGCAATGATCAGGTTGGTCATATTGTCTTTGTCCTTCGCGATTGCCTCGCGACCATTGCGCGCCGTCAGGATCTCATGTTTCGCATGCTGGAGCGTCCGCTGAATGTTCAGCCTTACGGAGGCCTGGCTGCTGGCAATCATAACCGACATGTTCATATCATTGTGCGTAGTATTGGCTACCATTGTATCCCCTATACTTGCTATAATGGGTTAACCGAAAATCGTTGACTGCCCGGACACGCATTTTTAAGCCGCCTGGCGCTTCATTCTGCATCGTATTCACAAATAAGTTCGGCATGCCGACCACACGGGCATTGAACCAGTATTTTCGTGATCATGTCATCGCGTTTCTCTATCACGATCGATGGCGGCGTCATGTGCTCGTCGTCATCGCTGTCGCCACCGACGATCACCTTGTTGCCGGAATCACAATCTGTAGCCGCCGCACGAATGATGCGGCTGAATCGGTTGGCAAGCTTGCTGACGCGAAAGGCAGACGTACTGCCACCAATAATGTGATCGGTCTGTATGTCCCTCGCATAGAATTTCTGGTCGTCCTCCATGATCATCTTGCCTTCACGCGAAGATTCTGCCCGGTCATCGTTTTCGGAGTTCGGTAATGCCGGGTCAGGACCTGGTCCTGACGGCGAACCTTCTGCTTCGTGCCCAACTGTTTTGCAACCGCACTTTTCCACATCGACAGGCGGGCATTTACCTCGCGCCAGCGCCGTGATGTACAGCGCAAAGACGAACGTATTTCCGGATCCGCGAGCAGCGGCAATTCCGCCTGAAGGGCAAGGCTCAGGATTTGAAACTGCCGGCGTCCTGTGCGCAACGCATTGCGAAACGCGCGGAAATCACGGCCGACTACGGCCGCTTCGGCGTCGTCGGCGCATGTCGCCCACTTGCCGACAGCCTGTTCCACTATTGCTGGATCCATTCGTTACCGTCCTCAAAAACAATATTGTTCGGTATGTTACACGTAGTGATCAGCGCCGCCACTACGACGAATCATGACCGGTAACCGGCATCAACCGATTCCCATCTTACGGGCTTCCTTTGCCGCCTGATCCCAGGCGCCGCGAAGATCGACTACCATTTTCAGCACTTCATCAATCTTTCGCGCATCCTTCTGGATATTCGCCTCCGACAAATGATTCACCCAAAATTCGTAAAGGTTAGTCAGATTTTCCGAAATCTCGCCGCCGTTCGTCATGTCGAGCGCCATCTTCAACTCCATGATCAACTGCTCGGCCAACTGGATCTGGTTATTGATCTTCTCCATGTCTTCCGGGTTCGGATGCTTCATGAGATACAGAACAGAACGCAGATTCTTTATTATCCCATCGTACATCATTACGACGCGCTTCCCGGCGCCGGCGGTGTTCATCTGGACCTTTAAGTAGTTTGTAACCGATTTCGCGGCCATACGCTAAGCCTCCTTCAATGCATTACTGAACAATTTTTCGTACCTCTCCACCGACGTCCCCAACATGCCCATTATCCAGGACGACGCACCTGCTATATGCTCATAAAGCGAGCGACTCTCGGACAGCGCATCCTGTATGCCCGCCGCATTGTCGCACCCGCGAGCATCGAATCTGCACGACTGTATATGCATGCTTACGGCCTTGACCGCGGCGGCCACAAGTTGCATTGCCATCGTTTGCGTGGCCATAAATTTATCCAGTGTGTCCAAACGTGTATAAAGGTTGTCCGTCTGCGCCGTACGCTGTCGCGATTCGAGAAGGCGATCGACGATGCTCATCGCATCAGCTGCGGCGGCCTCAAGCTGCTGGAGTTCTGTTTCCGTGCGTTCATAGATTGCCCTCACATCCCGCGGGTCCGGCAATGTCGAATACGTGTGGCGCTGCTGTATTTCCTCACCGAATCGCGAGGCCTCCGGCAACAGAAATTCAGAAATTTGCGACGGTCGAATCAGATCGCAGTTGGCGATTCTGGCGCCGGCATTGTTTGCATTCAAAAAAATCGTTCCCCTGACCGCATTCAAGTCTCGGAGAACAGATTCCATTATCGAGATGTACAGGGAAAATTGACGCGATGTTCCGACGGTCTCCGCGTAGTTTCCCGGCACGCGCACCAGGCTGGTATTTTGAAACCGTTCACCATCGTACATGCTATCCTTCGCATGAGTCGTGCCATCGTCCAAAAAAGCCAGATCCTGCCCCACCATCATCACCGGCGAACAGCCCATGTAAGCTGCTGCATGAATGGCCGTTACCGCCACAGTCCCGCCTGCGATGAGTTCGCCCTGCGCCGCGGCGAATGCAGCAAGCCATTGGTTGAACTCCGGCAGCACGTTGGATGAGAAACTAAACAATCGGTCGTTAAACATGTTGACAATCGACGGGAATACGATGGATGCCGAAATGAGGAATACGTCATCCGCGGCGACTGTGTCAAACTGGCGCCAGGCCTTGGGATCGCTGTCTATCGCCACAACGAAATGGGGGCGCACACCGGCCTTTAGCAACGGCTTCAACGCCGTACCGACACAGATTATCATGGCGCGTTCATCGACGTCCCGCAGTATGTCCAGCGAATCTGTGAGCGACGGTCCGGCAGCAACCACGATCGCCGGCATCCCCTTGAAGCCATCCTTGAGCTTCGACACGCCGGGATTTGAGAGCAACACCGGCAGGTTCACCAACGTATGCTGCTGCCATTCGTCACTGAACGCTGCAAGCGTACCGCGGTCCATGCCGTCGAGACGACTTTCGGTGAGCAACCGCTCGCGCAACGCCGTGAAACGCGACGCATACGCACGCTGTAATCCCGGATGCAGAAAGATATGGAAGGCAAAGCGACCGCGAGTCGACAACAGCCGCCGGTATTCACGCGCGATGCCTTCATGGCCTTCCCCCACATGAAACCGTAGATCGCAATCATATCCGGCGTCATCGGCGAGATCCAGCCGTTCGAAGAGCCACTTTACGCGCGACGGATCGTCATCTACCACCAGCACCGCAGCGTCCTTTGCCGCACACCGACAGATCGCCTTGGCGTGCTGCAGGTCGGTGATCCCGACGACCACAATCAACGATGACCAGTCGACGTTATTTTCGCGTGCCCAGTTCGCGACCTGACGTTCCGCCTCCTCCGTGGGATTCCGTCGCGTGTTGAGAGAGATACACACACTGTCGAACAGCGTAACGTCGATATGGTGCATACCGGCAGCGGCAGGCGAGATGCTCAGTTTGTCGGTCGGCGCCCCAGCTCGGGTCACGGCATCCGCCGTAGCTCTTGTTGCGCGGGCGCCGATGAAAGCCAGATTGGATTCAAGATAGGATACTGTCGAGGTCATGTATGCAAACTTTGCTCAACCCGGTCGGCCAGGGCCGGGAGGATACGTGAAAACGCCTTCATCAGATCACAGAAGTCGAATCGCAGTACGTCGCCAACTTCAATGTAGTTACCTGCTTCCGACTCGCTGCAGATCGTGCCCAGCAGTTTCTCATAGGCTTCACATCGCGCCATGAATTCGGCGTATTCTGTGGGTTCGAGGCAGTCTTCGCACACCTCCATAACTGTGGCACAAAACGTTGCAAATTCGCCCAGCCGCGGAATGAGATCCTTCAAGCCTTTCAAGCCGGCATGATCATCGCCTTTGTCGAAGGCCCCGCTGCATGCCGCAAACATTCTACTGAACTCGTCAAGTCCTCCCTGCGAACTGCGTAAGGCGGTGACGGTCATGGTCTTGATTTCAGTTACTTTGGGGTCTACAGCGTTCATTTTCGGTCTCCCTAATTTAAGTTCCCGGCTCACCCTCGCCTGCAGCCCTTTATCGTTGCGCGTTTACCAACGCGGGTTGCCGCGCAAATACGGATAATACCGTGTAAACCTTTGCCGTCCACCGTAATCCGGCGACAGACGGAGATGTGGTCTACAAAATGCGCCGCGAGACGCCGGACCGTTGGACAAGCACAGGTTGAAACGCCCGCGACTATCCGCCACAAGCGAGTTCGGCGACCGACTCCTCGTCTACGGCCATGCCATCACGCTCATACTCATGCAGCTTGTTGCGCAGCGTACGAACGCTGAATCCAAGAAGCCCGGCTGCCTCGGACCTTCGACCTCGGGTGCGCTTCAGAGCCCGAATGATCGCGAGTCGTTCGATCTCGCGGATATTAAAAAGATCCTCGTACACCGCGCTACCGTTGCCGGCAGCGGACGGGCCCCGCTCACAATTCACAATTTCTCGCGGCAGACGGTCCCATTCGATGTCCGGACCGTCTTCCAGTATTGCGATACGCTCTATCATATTCTCCATCTCGCGGATATTTCCGGGCCAGGAGTAATTGGAGAGGTACCGCAATGCCTCCCGTGAAAACTCCAGCGGCCGACGCAGTTGCTTCGCCTGTCGTTCAAGAAATTCCTTCGCGATCTCGATTACATCATCGCCGCGGTCCCGTAAAGAAGGCAGGCGTATCGGGAATACGTTAAGACGGTAGTACAGGTCTTCGCGGAAATTTCCAGCGGCGACTTCGGCCTTCAGATCGCGGTTGGTCGTGGCGATGATGCGTACGTCGACCTTAATGGTCTTCGTCCCCCCGACGCGTTCAAACTCTGATTCCTGCAACACGCGCAGCAGCTTGGCCTGCATCGCAATGTTGATCTCGCCAATCTCGTCGAGCAACAGCGTGCCGCCGTTCGCCAGTTCGAAGCGTCCGATACGTCGCCCCGTGGCCCCGGTAAAGGCGCCTTTTTCATGACCGAATAACTCGCTCTCCAGCAGGTTCTCGGGGACGGCAGCGCAGTTCATCCGTATATACGGCCGGTTGCCTTCGGGATTCGACAGCTTATTGATTTCACAGGCGATTAATTCCTTACCCGTGCCGCTTTCTCCGGTCAGCAGCACGGATGCCCGTGTTGGCGCGACGCGTTCAACAAGTCGCATGATATCGCCAAGCTGGTCCGACGACCCGACGACACGTTTGAGCTGGCCGTTGCTCGCGGACAGCTCCTTGTTGAAATACAGGTTGCATTCGTTCATCTGGCACCACTTGCCGGCCTTCTCGATAAGAATGTCTGCCTGGTCCGGTGAGAACGGCTTAATAATAAAATCAAAGGCGCCAGACCGCATTGCTTCGACTGCTGTTTCCACAGTTCCGTACGCTGTCATGATTACGAAAAGCGTGTTCACCGTAAGCGACCGTGTCTCGTTCAAAACGTCGAGGCCGCTTACCTTACCCATCTTCAGATCGACGAACGCCATCTGAAAATCCTCGGACTGCAGACGCTTGATGGCTTCCTCGCCGCACGACGCGCAAACGACATCAATCCCATGGCGTTTCACGGTTTCGGCGACAGCCTGACGCACCAGAAAGTCGTCGTCTGCCACTAATACTCGATCAATCATATCTACCTCGATTGGTTTAGTTTTATTGAGAACTCGGTGTATTCACCGACACGGCTGCTGCACGTGAGCTTGCCGCCGTGGCCTTCAATCATGCGATGAGATAGGGCCAGGCCGAGGCCGATGCCGCCGTCCTTGGTAGTGAAGAATGGGTCAAAGATCTTGCCGATGACCTGACTGGGAATACCGCGACCGTTGTCACGCACAACGATCGTCACAGACGACGACGTGTCATTAACAGCAACTGTAACCCGCCCGTCGGCATTAAACGGACATGCCTGGATTGCATTCAACATGATATTCGTAAGTACCTGGCGAATCTGTACCGGATCCACCTTGGCCACCACCGGGGTCGCCGGCTGTTCGATTTCAAATGCGACCTCGTGATCAGCGGCCAGAGGCTGCACCATCGACGCCGCATCCTCGATCAACAACATGAGGTTGTGGTCCGAATAGTCGGCCGGCATCTCGCGGGTGTAGTTCAAGAGGTTGCTCACGACCGCATTCAGCTGTCTGACGCCATAGATAATTTTTTCGGCCAACCCACTGGGCACGTCCATGCTCTTTAAGTCACGTACGAGCAGGGTCGCGAACCCCTCAATGCCGCATAGAGGATTGCGAATTTCGTGGGCTACACTGGCTGCGACCTGTCCGAGTGCCGCCATGCGATCTTCCCGCGCAACACGCTCCTGCAGGTTCCGATGGTCCGTAACATCCTTGATCGAGATTAACTTTCGGGGTTTCGTCTGTCCGGCCTGCGACATAGGGATAACGGACACCAGAAAAATCCGCGTTTCGGAATCGACAGACAGCTCAATCTCGACGTTGCGGACCGGCAAGTCACCATCCACAAGCCGCTGCAGTGCCGGCCAATTTCCAAAACCGCTGCATGCCGGCGCATCGCCAAAAATCTCGACAGCGGAACGGTTTGCTAACGCGACTGTGCCGGAGGTATCAAGGAGAAAGACGCCGTCGTTGATGGTCTCGAGTATACCCGACAGCCGTTCCTTCATGGTCTCGATTTCCTGAATACGCCGCGCCAGCTCCTCGTTCTTCTTCGCCAACGATAGCTGCGCATTGTCGAGACGCGTCTCCAGCTCACGATGGGACTTCTCCAGCAGGTCCGCATGTACCTGAAACATGCGAAACGCTTCTACCAGCGATGGGTGATGATCGTTTTTTACAGGCGTCGTCGTCATAGTCTAGCTGCGATCGTTCAATATTTGGCCGCTCAGCTGCATCAGTGCCTTGCGATCTGCATGGCGTCCGCCGCGATTGTGACCGGTGCGAACTGCAGGATTATTTACCGGTACGTTAAGTCGGGACGGCGGCACGCCTGGTGGACCACTCTCGCCCCCGGCGGCTTTTCCGAGCAGCCGCGTCAAGAGACGTTCATTTTCGTTTTCGATCACCAGCAATTGCTCCAGCAGTTCGCTGAGCTCACGAATCAAGACACGGGTATCATCGCTGCGAGCGCCGGCGCCCGACTGCTGGTTGGAACGGTCAATTACGGATTTGGTGATCTTGAGATTCTCGACCAGGGTCATCTTCCGCGACATGATGCTCATCACGTCCTTGATCTGTATCGTATCCTGCTCAAGATAGTATTGACGCTCGCCGATAAACACAGCCAGCAAGTGCTTGCAGTTTTTTATCTGCTTTTGAATGTCGGTTGTCAGTGTTGTCATCACATCAGGCCCCTTTCGCCAAGCTTTTCCACGCGCTTTCCCGCGGTAATGAGAGAGTCGATCAATTTGATCTGATCGCGTATAAATCGGTCTGCTTCCGGATCGCCGTTAGCGGCGGCGTCTTCAAGTACGTCCTCGTGTGCCCGTCTCAGCTCGTTCAGGTCCTGTGTTTCGTACACATTCGTCAACGACTGGAGAACCCAGTAGTCGACCCAGTCCTGCTCACGAAAGGATTTGCGAACAGCAGCCAACAGCGCGTCTGCCCGGCGTGGATTTCGCACCATCGCCTGAGCGAGAAAAGCTTCATACAAGCGGCGCATCTGCATGGCCTTCACAGTCGGATCCATATCCGTGTTAGCAATAAGATTGCGTAAGGTCGTTTGTCCCTGGTCGTATGCCTTGGGATAGTTGTGTGCAAGCGCGAGGATATCGCGGTCGACCTGCACCTTCATGTTCTCAACGGGATCTGCGATTCGAGGCACGGCAACATCGTAGCGCCGAACGGCTTCGAAATATTGGCCATTTTTGACCGCCACCTGAATCCAGTTGATATACGCGGTAACGCCTTGCGGAATCGACAACAGCTCGTTTCGGTAGGTGCGAAAGATCTGGTTCGCCTTCTCGTGAAAACCGAGATTCGCATAACACTGGCCGATATTCGCGACGGCGGTAATCCATTGGACGTCCGACGTTGGTGCATTCTCCTCGCCCATGCTTGCAACCTCCTTGATAAAGCTGCGTTTCGCGATCTCGAGTGCGGCCTCGTAAAGCCCCATCTCATAATGCGCCGAGAGTGTTGTAACGATCGCCTCATCGATGTGAGCGCCGTCCGGGAACTTCTGCAGATACAGGTTGGCTCGCAAGGCCAGTACAGTCGGGTCGCGCTTCAATCGCAAAGCGGCGACAAGATTGAGATAGTGGACGTCTTCGTCATGGTAGTGGTAGACGGAATTCTGAAGGTACTGAGCGAACTGCTTTTCGGCGGCTTCGTATGCTTCCGCATGAAAGTTCAGGACAGCGTTTACGAACAGAACGCTGTCATCCAATTCCGGGCAGAATCCAGACTTGACCCGCGACAACGCATGGACGACGTTTTGCGAACGCTCAAGAAGACCGTTCTTGGTGTCGGCAAGATTCAGATGCTGCAACAGACCGTTGTCCCGGGGATAGAAATTGCGCAGGATCTCCATGCAGATCTCGCAGTTCTCCGCTTCGGCTGTGGATTTTTCGAGGATGCCGAAAAGCTGCCGCCAGCGACCCAGCCGACCAAATGTGGAGGCGAGTTTTTCGAGGCTTCGTGCCGGCACGTCATTGATATTGAATCGCTCGAAGACCTCTAGTAACAGCGAAGCAGCAGCGTCTACGTTGCCGGCGCGCGATTCCATATCGGCAAGCTCCTGGAGAGCAGCAAGCTTGTATTGTCTCGGGATCGAGCTGGCGATTACAGCGTTGACGGTGTCGTACGCGAGGTCAACTTCGTTGTTGCTCGCAACAAGTCGCAGCAGGCCGGCCTGAGCACGATGATGCTCACGATGAAGCACCGTCAGTTCTTTCACCAACTGCTCATAGTGACCACGTGCCTGCTTCTTAAGGCTCTCGCAAGTAACGTCCGGATTATCCGTTGCCGTCCGGTAGCGTTCAAATCGCTTATCGTCTTCGCAAATCGATACCAGCAGGTCGGCCACAGTTCGCAATGCCTCAGCCCAGATATCCTCGCTGTCGCTTTCCTCGGTGATCTTTCGCAATTCGGTCAAGGCAGCCGATTCCTTGCCCAACTGAAACTGGCACTCTGCCCACAACATACCGGATCGCCAACGCTCGACCGGCGACATGAGATAGCTCTGAGTTTCCTCGATCGTCGCTGCTGCCTTCTCCCAATCCTCCTGCATTATCATGAACTGCGCAAGCTTACGGTTCAGTTCCTTCTTGTCTTCGCTGTCCTTCGAAAGGAGGTATGCGCGATGATAGTATTTCGTCGCATACAGGGTGCAATCCCTGTAACCCGGTGAGTCGGTGCAATAGCGATCGACAAAATTTGCGATTGTGAGATACAGATCGCGCTTCTGCTTCTCGGTCAGGTCGGGGGAGTCAAGGTCCATGAAGTGATCAATCGCCGTTGGCAGATGTACCGACGTCTCCGCTTCCGCGATCGTCTCCAGTGAACGCTCGAAAAACTTATGCTTGGCCTCTTGCTCTTCCTGCACCTGTTTTCGAATTCGCTGCTCGCCCTGCCAAATGTACTCGAGCGCTTTACTGGTGGTCAGCAGCGCTGCCGCCACGATGGCAAGCCGCCACACCAACTGGCCGGCTTGGTTTTTTATACGCAAATCCCGCTTTCGACTCGCACGGCTGTTCATGAGGCCACCTCGGAGCCGGCATCGCCGGGCGCAGCAGCGTCGTCGCCGATGGTCAACAGCAACTCCCGTTCGCCATCGCCAATAAGCCGTGGGAACTGACTGGCAGAGGCCGTGTTCAAACACGTCCGAATACTATCCAATAGTGTTTCGGCGTCCACAGGTTTGCGCAGCACCAGCCGCACCAGCCGCACGGACAAAAAGTGGCTGGGATCATGGCCGATAGCTGCACTCATGTAGATCACTGGGGCCGACAGACCGACCGCTCCCAGCCGTTCGATCAGCTGAATACCTTTACCGTCGGACAAATCGTGATCACAAATGATGAGGTCAAACGACCGATTCTGCGTTGTCCGCCAGGCCTTGGCTATAGAATTTACGCCGTGACAACTGAACCCTTTGGACTCGAGCAGATCGACATTGCTCATGAGCACCAGCGGATCGTCATCTATAAGAAGGATTGAACCATGAATTTGTTTGATAGTCACTTGTCCGTCTACTCCGCGTTAATAGTCGAATGCACGCGTGAAGTTGAGTTGCGGTATGATCAATACCGTGCCGGCTTGAACCAGTTGCATCGGATCCCCGATCTTGTCGCGGTTTGCATTGTAGAGAATGCGCCACAATCCAGCGTCTCCGTAGACGTCGGTCATGGAGCTGATCTCCTTGAGATTCGCCGCTTCCTTTACATGATAAAACTCGAAACTTTCGAGGTCATCCTTTTCCGGCAGTTCAGTAGGAATCGGCGGCGCGGTCACGGTTTGATTCTCAAGGTCGGGGGCAGGCATTTCGGCGACCATCGCAAGGATCTTCTCCTGCTTCATCTTAACCGATTGCAAACTCTTGAGTATGGCGATCAGTTCGCGGACCTGGCTCTCCAGCTGTTTACGATTCTGGCGCTCAACCGCGTATTTGTTTGCTCGTAGCTTCAGTTGCTCGATCATTCCGAGTGATATCTCCCCCTGGGTATCACGCTCCCAACGGTCGAATCGCGCCATTGTCTCCGTGAGCACTTCACACTGCATTTTTACTTCCTTGAAGGTGTTTTTCTCCTCAGCCACCAGGTCGGGCATTGCCGCAGCAACCGCCCCGGGCGTCTGCCCGCGGAGCGGCAACGTCGCGACCAGTGCCGCCAGCAGTATCGCTCCCCGAAAAACGGTTGTAGTACGAGTAAACACTTTCATCGTCGGACAATCCTGTATGTTTGTTTCTGCGGTATGGAGACTGTTGTAACAGCATCACATTGGCCTATCACATGGTGTCGCAGCACTGACGCGCAAATAGCATGCCACGGTATGACGGCAAGGTCGCAAGAACGACCTTTCGCAACAGAAGCGCCGTCGGTCGTTTACTGCTTCAAGTGTAGAATTAGGCAACAGTTCGTGACTGCGAACCAATCAGCTGCCGCGCAGAGTACGCAGCCGCAGCCAACGCGCCCGGAACGTGCGCACACTATTAGGTCGGAATGATTACGAGGCCGGGAATGCGCGGCAACCTAACGCCGCGCTCAGCCCGTTGGAATGAAACTTGCTGGCTAGTGCCGTATGCGACGAATAAAAAGAGCGAATACGGCCCCAGCGGCAAGGCCCGGATCCAAACAGCAAAAAAAAGGAACGGAAGGCAATGAAAAGTGAGTACATAAATCCCTTTATCGACGCCACTAGGGAGACCTACGAGACCATGTGCGGTGTAATTCCCACGCGCAGCGGCAAATTAGGCATGCGGTCGGGAATGTTCGCGACTGACGAACTTGTGGGAATCGTCGGATTGTCCGGTCAGGTTCGCGGTGCGATTCTGATGACCATGCCCCTAAGTCTTGGTCAGAAGGTTGTCGGCGCGTTTCTGGGCGAGGAAATTACGGATGTTGACAATGACCTGATGGACGGTTTCGGCGAGATCGTGAATATCATCGCAGGTTCTGCTGCCGCCAAGTTGTCGGGCTTCAAGGTGAATCTTGCCCTTCCGACGGTGATGACAGGTAAGGATCAGAAGATGAATGGTAAGTCATCAGCGCCCTGGGTCGTCATCCCGATGACCATTGCAGACTGGGGCAAATTCACCATCGAAGTCACGATGGAGGAAGTGTAGACACCACACGAGAGCGGTTTCATCGGTTGTCAATCTCAACCCGCAGGCAGGAATTCACAGTATGGCCCAACTAACCAGGGACCTCGTGAACCACGTGCTCGACTCAACGGACGAGACACTGGACACGATGATGGATCTGAAGCTGTACCGTTGTCCGTCGCCGAACGACTTGGCGATGAGCGACAATCAGCCGCTGTTCATCACGGCAATCATCGGACTTGTAAGCAAACACGATTTCCTGGTGCGGCTGGTCCTGACACTGCCGGACGGTGTTGCAATCCGTATGACCGCCAGCTTCCTCGGTGAACCACAGGGTGAGCTGAATGCCGATGTTATCGACGCCATGAAAGAAGTTGTCAATATTGTGGCCGGCGCCGCCTCGGCGAAAATGCCGGAACATCTTTTCTCGCTGACCCTTCCCGTTGTGCTGATCGGCCAGAATACCACCTGCGCCGGAGCAAGATCGGACATGCTGAGTATACCCCTGTTTGTACCTGACTGCGGCCGATTACGTATCGGGCTGTCCGTCAATGACTCATGATGCTTAAAGAGCGAAAACGGGCCGGCGCGATCGGGTTCGCTGTGTTCGTCGTGCTCGAAACAACAGCGGTGTTGATCGGTATCTGGCCGTTGTTCCGTGCACCGGCGGTGCAACAGGAAACAACCACCGACATACGGCTGGGCATTATGCCTGCGCATTCAGAGGCACGGTCGCATGCGCAGTGGATGCCGATTGCGACCGCACTTGCCGAGACCACGGATATTCGGCTCCGCCCATATTATGCGAACACCATCGAGGAGGCGATCACAGGTCTCACAAGCAAGAGCCTGGATGTTGTGAAGATAAATCCATTCCTGTTCCGCGAACTCGAGGGTACCCACGGCATTATACCATTGCTGACGGAAGGATTTCGAGGCGGTCCGGAATCGAATAGGACGGTGCTCGTGTGCCGACGCGGCGACGCCGTACAATATGTTGAAGATACACGCGGCTTACGCCTTACGCTGGTGGATCCGCGATCGCTCACCGGTTTCGTTGTGCCGGACACCTATCTTCGTGGAAAGCTCCCGGTCGAGCCGGAGGAATGGTTCTCATCCGTTACATTCTCAGGCACCCATCATCAGGCCTTGATAAACCTGCTGCGACATGAGACAGATGTAATCAGCGTCGGCAACGAACCGTTGCGACAAAGCATGCAAATTGAGGGGCACGCCAGCGAGACAATTCGTATTTTGTGGACGTCTCATGCTGTGCCGGCCGACGTGTACTGTACCCATAGAGATGTGAGCAAGAGCGTACGCGACAGGCTCGCCAGGGGATTGCTCACGCAAGCGGAAAAAAGCGGACACATCATCGTCGTACCGTACACCAAGTCGCTCATTGCGGCCGACGTCGTGCTGAACGACGGCTCAACAGCCGGCGCTACCGCAAAGAACGCAGTTCCGTAACTCCATAACAGTCAACAATATATGAAGAGCCTGAAATTCGAGTTAATTATCATCGCCTGCGTATTCGGTGTATTCAGTTGCGGTGTGATCTTCCAGGTCGCCTATCTGCAGTTTTTTCAATTTCGCCAAATCCGGCAATTGGAAATGGGTGACAACGTGATCAATCAATACCTGAAATTGGTAGAGACGGAGAATGCCATCGTCGCAGCGCTAACGAATGCCTGCGACGTCGACGACAGCCGGACTATACAAGACGCCGCACTGGACGAGGTGCAGGCGAAGATACGAACATGGCTGCAGCAACTTCTGGTGTGGCAGGACACCCTGGCAACGTGGTCAATGCAGACGGTGGCCGGCGGCAGTTCGATAATCGGTGACAACTACATTGAGCACCGCAAGCGTCAGGCATCGGCGTACCGTAACATCGTGTCGCTGTGCCGGGACGATAAGCGGTCGGAGGCTCGCCACCTTCTACGCATCGAATCGGAATATCATGCGTCGTTTCAGGACGTCGTGCAGAGTATTCTCCAGGGCACAGAGAACCAGCGAGAAGAAACACTGGCGATTTCGCGGCGATTCTTTTTCTGTACCGTGTTTGGCGTCGTTCTGTCGCTCACCGTGCTGATCGCATTGTCGACGTACACATTCCGGTCGGTGACATCGAACCTTTCGCTCCTGGCAAAAGGCGCAGGCAGTATCAGCGCAGGTAATCTCGATGAACGTATTGACGTAAAGGGACCATCGGAATTCACGGAGCTGGCCGAAAGTTTCAATGCAATGCAGGCTGCTATACGCGACCGGGACGAACAAATCAGATGCCGAACAGGCGAGGTCGAGGCGCTGAATCGTGAGCTTGAACAACGGGTTGTCGACCGCAATCGTAAGATCGAGCGACAAAACCAGGTACTGGAACAGAAGAACAATGAACTGGAACAGGTGCTTTACACGGCATCGCACGATTTACGCACGCCGCTTATCAGCATCCAGGGTTTCAGCGAGGAACTCAACTATCACTGCGATACGCTGATCAAGGAGTTCAACAGCCTCCGCAACGGCGAAAGCAATGGAAATGACGGACTGAAGGAGTTACTGGAAAATGATATCCCCATGTCGGTGTCATATATTCGTAACGGCTCGAAACGTATGGAAATCCTGCTGGACGGGCTGCTGCGACTGACGCGACTTGGGCGAGCATCGCTAAAGGTCGAGAAACTGGACATGAACACGTTAATGAAGAATGTGACCGACAGCCTTGGCTTTCAGATCCAGGAGGCCGACGTGAAGGTAAATATCGACGACCTCCAGGAGTGCAGCGCCGACGCGTCGCTGCTCGAGCAGGTGTTTTCAAACCTGATCGGCAATGCAATAAAATACCGCAAACCCGACCGGAGCTGCGTGATTACCGTGTCCTCTGCCGAGACCGATGCGTACATGACCTTTACTGTCGCCGACAATGGCATCGGCATAGACCCCGAGAATCTGGAAAAAATATGTGATGCATTCTATCGCATAGATAGTGATACCGTTGCCGGCGAGGGGTTGGGTCTCGCTATCGTGAGTCGTATACTCGACCTGCACAACGGCAGGATTGACATCACCTCCACTCAAGACCAGGGTAGTAGCTTCACCGTCAAGATACCGTGCGAACCGGAGCCGCAGCTCACATGACAACCATAGACAACAAACCAACTGTTCTGATCACGGATGATGACGACGCGGCCGCGCATCTCCTGCAGACGAACTTGCGCCGCACCGGTCTGGTATGTTCGATACTCAGAGCCAGGGATGGACGCCAGGCAATCGATATTCTCGAAAACCGCAATAGCAACGCGAAAATCGCTGCCGATAGTCCGGTAGTCATGCTGCTCGATATCCGCATGCCGCGCATGGACGGGATTCAGGTGTTGGAGTATGTTAAGAAGTCCGATAACCTCAAACGAATCCCGGTTATCATGCTCACAACGACCGATGATCCGCGTGAAGTCGAGCGGTGTTACGATATCGGATGCAATTTCTATGTCACAAAACCGGTGGATTACGGAAAATTTGTCAGTACAATCAAGAATCTGGCGGGTTACATTGAGATCTGTACACTGCCCACGTTCCAGGCCTCCAGCATCTCCTGATCGCGTCACGCAGTCTGACGCAATATACCCGAAGCCGTTCCGCAGAAAGGAGCGTACAACATGACCCCTGATACATCCGACGTGCCGATCATTGCCGAAAAGGGCAGGACGGCTGACGGCGAAGCGACCAGTCTGGATAAACGGCTCTTTATGCAACTGCTGGTTTTCAGCGGATGCCAAAATATCGAGTCCCTCATCCCCACCCTCGACAAGGCCGGATTTGATTCAGTCCTTTACGCCGACATCAATGATCCGCATGGCGTGGGGCTGTTGACGATGTCGGAGGATCCCTCTTTTTTCGTCACGACATTGAGGACATTTCTTAACGCTTCATCGTTCGTCGATCTTAAACTCAAACCGGATTATACCATGATGGGCCGGACGTACACGCGCGGATACGAGACCGACATCGACCACTGGCTGCTGAAAAAGCCGCGAGTCACCGTGTTGAATGCCGACTGGCCATGGGCCATTTGGTATCCGTTGCGGCGATCGGGTTCGTTCGCCACGTTGTCTGCGGATGCGGTACGCGACATCCTGATGGAGCATGGAAAGATCGGCATGGCATTCGGACGCGCTGATTTTGCTCACGACATCCGGCTGGCCGCATACGGGCTCGACAAATATGACAACGACTTCGTAATCGGCCTCGTGGGGAAACGACTCGATCCGTTATCGATCCTGGTACAGACCATGCGAAAAACACGGCAGACGTCGGAATTCATCGAACGGCTGGGACCGTTCTTTATCGGCCGGGCCGTCCGCCAGTCGACACTCTGATCTCATCTTCGGGTCGTCGTTCGCGCCACGATCTTTCACGTGCTTTCACGGCCCTTGACACGACCGAACGCGTGCCTAATTCCAGGGCGTTGCACCCGGCATCCTGGCAATTTTCATGCGCTCCGCCAAAATGATCCGACGCAGATCCTCTATCGCCAAATCCACGTGATTATTAGTGACAAGATAGTCGTAACAACGCCATTGCCCCAGCTCGAACTCCACCGCCTCCAATCGCCGTTTGATCGTGGCTTCAGCTTCCGTCCCGCGAGACCGAAGGCGTCTTTCCAGTTCTTCCCGTGACGGCGGAAGGATCAGCGTGTAGCAGATCGCATTCGTGAGGTGACTCGCCCGCAGATCAATCGCTTTCTGGATGTGCGAGACCCCCTGTACATCAATGTCGAGAAGAATGTCCAATCCCCGGTCTACGTCGTCACTTATGGGCGCGGCAAGGGTGCCGTACATATGGCCATGAACCTCGGCGTACTCCAGAAAATCGCCCTTGTCAACATGGTCCTGAAATCCGGACGGCGTGGTAAAATGGTAATCCTCGCCATCAATCTCGCCGCGCCGCGCCGCACGCGTGGTACACGATACCGAAAAACGTAGATTCGGCTCAGTCTTGAGAACCGTGTTACAGATCGTCGATTTTCCCGCGCCACTGGGGCCGGAAACGACAAATACGATACCAGTACGATTCATATAATCGGGGTAGTTAAAAAAAATGGAAGTCGGTATCCGGCATGGTACAAAATATGCGCAATTCTATTCCGTCGATGCAAAATGTAGCGGTACTGCAGGCCGGTCACTGCATCTGGACGCCAGAAACGGCACCCATTGGGAGAATTGCGAACGGCGGGCATTGACTACGTCTGCTATGTGCCCGTTGTAATATATCATACCTGTAGAAAGGGTTTAGTCAAATGTCAGAGTCAAAACAGGAGTGGGTCGACCGAATGGTCGACACTCACGGTATAGATGCCGAGGATATACTGGAAATAGCCGAGCTATTCTTCGACACGATATTCGATAATATCGACCACGCCAACCAGGCGTTTACATCCGGCAAGACCGATGATTTCGTGCGCATATTTCACGGAATCAAGGGCGCCGCTGCGAATATCGGCTTCGACGAGATCAGCGATGTCGCCAAGATTCTTGAGGCAGAAGCGAAACGGGATATCAACAGCGTCAGCGATGTTTCCCGCCAGATTGACACGCTGCGTCGTCTGATTGCAGACAGACAGTCTGTCATTGCGCCGTGAACGGGTGATCACGGACCGATATGAACTGGATTCCGACAGTAACAGTGTCGGACGCGCAACGGTAAAGCAGCCGGCACGATGACCATATTGATCGCGGAAGATGATCTCATTTCGCGCGTGCAGCTCGAGCGCGCGCTGATGTCGTGGGGACACGATATCGTGTCCGCCACAACCGGCCAGGAAGCCTGGAATATCCTGAAATCCGAGAATTCGCCCCGTATCGCGGTTTTGGATTGGCGTATGCCGTGTTATACCGGCCCGGAGCTTTGCAAGATGGTGCGGGAAAACTCCCAGGCGCGTTACACATACCTGCTGCTGCTGACCGGGATGGACGCGCGAGAGAGTGTTCGCCAGGGCCTGGAAGCCGGCGCCGACGATTATGTCACCAAGCCCTTCGATCTCACCGAGCTGCGACACCGTATCAAGGCGGGAGAACGGATCATTCGCGACGAAGCGCTCATTACCGGGAAGAATCTGGAACTTCAGCGATACGCAGCCGCAATGGAGCAACTGGCAGAGGAACGGGCGCAACAGTTGATCCATACAGCGCGTATGGCCACGATCGGTCAGCTTGCCGGGGGTATTGCCCATGAAATCAACAACCCTGCGACATACATAACCGGCAACACACAGATGCTGAAGCGCTTGTGGAAAGATTACGCAGAACCGATCGATGAATTCGTCGCCAGTCGAAAAAACGACGGGGAGACGATTCGTCGGATTATTGATGATGTTCCCGATATTCTCGATGAGGTGCAAGATGGTGTAATGCGAATCACACAAATCGTGAATGGCCTGAAACATCTGGCACACAGACCGGGCGCGGCGGCGCGCGAGTTCTGCGCCATCGAAGACTGCATCGACGAGGCGCTGACGATGTGCCACAATCAACTCAAATACAATGTGACCGTGGAGACTGAGTTCGAGGGCGAGCTGCCGCGCATGCACGTGGTGCCGGGCGATGTCCAGCGGGTGATCGTGAACCTCATCCTGAATGCTGTCGAGGCAATGACAGGCCGTAACGACGCGTTACTTACGATACGCTGTATGTCCGCGAGAAAGAAAGAAGTACTCCTGATCGATGTCGAAGATACCGGCAGCGGCATACCGGAAACTATTCTGAACCGCGTCTTTGAACCGTTTGTAACCACTCGCGACGTCGGGACAGGCGCCGGTCTCGGCCTCACGATATGTCGCAGGATTGTTGAGGAGTATGACGGGAATATTGCCGCGTTCAATCGCGAATCGGCCGGTGCGAGAATCGCGGTGACGTGGCCGGTCGGGCGACGCTCGGGATGATACTGACCTGCCGCACCCATCTGGCACTGTGCAAACGAAACGTAATGGAGGGACACGATGAAAGCTGAACTGCTGATCGTCGACGATGAGGAATACATTCGAAAAATGCTGTCGCGCCACTTCACCTATCTCGGCTACGGCATCAATCTCGCCGAGAACGGACTTGCCGCTCTCGAAGTGCTGACACAAAAACGCATAGATGTCGTCATCTCCGACATAAAGATGCCGAAGATGACGGGGGTTGAATTGCTGCGTGTGGTGCGCACGGAATTTCCTATGACACGAGTTGTGATGATAACCGGCTATGTGACATTGCAGAATGCGCTGGATTGTATGGAAAATCAGGCCGATGACGTGGTATTCAAACCGCTGACTGACCTGGGCGAGTTGGAGACTGCGGTCGACCATTCGCTCTCGCGAATCCTTAATTGGCGCCGCAAGCTCCGGATACTCCACGGCATGCGGTCACTGGAGATGTCGATGAAAGGAGACCATACGGCGGCATTGACGAACGGGGTGGCTGACGCAGGCCCGGAACCTGCTGCCGGAAATACACCAAGACGGCGAACGACGCGACGGCTGCCGGCCGAAGTCGTGGCGACTGACATTGGGTTGCCGGAGTGCGCCGACGAGACAGCGACTACGGTGCAGCCAAAGGTCACTGCGCCCAAACCGAAGCCGCGTGCACGAAAGGCGGTCGCCGATCGGGCCACAACAACGCGAAAACGTACCAGATCCAAGTCGGCTACGACAGGAAAAGCCGCAACAGGCAAGTCAAAGGCGGCCGTTCGAAAGGCGCAGAAGAGCACGGAAAAATCAACCGACGCCACTCGTAAGAAGGCCGCGGCTTCGGCATAACGGCAGGATAGTGAACGCACCTCATTCCCTCTACCACCTTATAACACGTCGTATGAACAGGACGAACAAATGATCAACGAAGATTTCGCAATCGATCCGATTTTGCTTGCCGAGTTCCTGGACGAATCGCTCTACGCGTTATCCGCAGTCACGTCCCAAGTTGTCTCTATAGAAGGCCGAAGCGACGACACGGAGCAGATAAATGCCATCTTTCGGCCGGTGCACTCCATGAAGGGAAGCGCTGCGTTCTTTGGTTTATTCAAGACCCGAGAACTGGCGCATGAATTGGAGACGGTCTTGGACCACATACGGAATGGTCAACTTGCGCCGACAGCGGACGCGGTTTCAGTCCTCCTCAAAGGGTTCGACGAACTCTCGGCCGTATTGTCCCGGGTGCAGAACAGTGACCCCGAGGTATGCGATGACGATGCATATAACGCTGTTATGGACGCTGTTCGCAACCTCGCGGCACAAGACCACAGCGGTGTGGGAAAACTGTGGGCGACCGTACGCAATCTGATGGCGGAACTGCGGCACGCGCCGGTGCTCCAGGGCACTAGTGAGCTGGACCGGCTGAATGAGGCCATCGCTGTGTTCGAGGAGCTTGATGCTCGGTCTAATAATATAGGATCGTTGCCCTCATCGCCGGCATTGGATGACCTTGTGGCGCTGCTGGGCGAGCTTACGGGCATACTCAACAAACCATTCGACGGCACGCTTGGCGACGCCGACAGCGCCCGTGTCCTTGAGCTGTTCAAGGCCGTTGCAGAGGCGGTGGAGAACGATGATTGTCGGCGACTTGCTGAGGCCGCCATAGCCGACTATGATGCGATGGTGCCCCTGCTGGGATTCGAGCCGTTACTCGCAGAAGTGCTCCTCGACAAAGTACAGTTGATTCGTGATGGACTTTCTGCTGCGGCCCCGGTAAAAGAATCCGACCGCGACGCGATGGATTCGTCAGAATCCGACAACGATCCAACCGACTCCCCGGCAAGCCCAACCGGCAACATTGCCACGAATGACAGTATACCGGCGGAGCGGCAGAAAATCATGCGCGTGTCCGAAGAGACGATCGATGGTTTTCTCTCGCATGTTGGCGAACTCATTGTGGTTCGCGAGATGTTTGAGCATTTACGACGCCGCGTCGAGGAACTGGAACTGGCACACACCGTTGTATCCGAGTTGCGGCGACTCACCGAGACCTTCAGTTCGATATCACGGGATCTCGAACGCAGCGTCATGAGCATACGCAAACAATCGGTTCGGGGGTTGTTGCAAAAAGTGCCGCGGATCGTTCGCGATATAGCGGTGGCAGCCGAGAAAGAGATCCAGGTCCGCACGTTCGGGGATGATGTTCTCATTGACAAGAGCCTCGTCGAGACGCTCGAAGAGCCGCTGGTGCATATGATCCGGAATGCGGCAGATCACGGTATCGAACCGCCGGATATTCGTGAAGCCGCAGGTAAGGCACGGGTAGGAACGATTGAGGTAAAAATCGAAGAAGAAGATGAGGAAATCGTGACGACGATTGTCGATGACGGCAAGGGGCTGGATCTCGTGGCCATCCGCAATAAGGCCGTGAGCCTCGGTCTCGTCGGCGAACACGGTGAAATGTCCGAGAAGGACCTCATCGACTGCCTTTTTTGTTCCGGCGTATCGACGGCGGAAACGATAACGGATATCTCCGGACGCGGCGTCGGTATGGATGTGGTGAAACGGAAAATCGATGCATGCGGCGGATCGATCGCCGTACACACGAACCAGGGTGCCGGCACCGTATTCTGCCTGCGCTTGCCGCGCAGCGTCACGACCCAGATCTTGAACGGCTTCATTGTCTCCGTGAACGACACGTGTTATGTGCTGCCGATCAACAAAGTGATCGAATCCTTCCCCACATCCCCCGACATTCTTGGTCGTACGTACGGCAACGACCTCTACATAAAGCGACATGGATCGATGATACCGGTCATCAGTATCGGGCAGCTTTTCACGCCCGCCGTTAATGGAGAGCGATCAACCGCGGTGTCCGGGATTCTCGTTGTCGTTGAGGACAACGGGCATAAGGCGGCTATGCTGGTCGACACATTGGTCGGGATCCAGCAGGTAGTGTTGAAGAAGATGACCGGACTGCAGATGAAGACAGAGGTATTCTGCGGCGCCGCACTTATGGGGGACGGCTCTGTGTCGCTGATTATCGATATCGATAAGCTGATGGCGTTCGCCGGGGAAGCAGCATGAAACGCAAGTTCCTCCTTCCGGGCGAATATGTCGCCACGACCCAGCCGATCCAGGTGGTCACGGTTCTTGGCTCATGCGTAAGTATCTGTCTTTCCAACGTAGCTACAGGCGCCGCCGCGATGAACCACTTTATCTACCCATCGAACCATGACGAACCGGTGGCGGCCGGCGACCGTGGTATATATGGGTCCACTGCAAACGAGCAAATCATTAAGTCAATGCTTGCGCTGGACGCGAATCCCAGCCGATTGACGGCGCAGGTCTTTGGCGGCGGCAGCATCATCACGACCGGCGTAAACGGCAAAAATGTCGGCACGCGCAATATTGCCGCGGCCGACGATGCCCTTGCCTCATATGGAATCCGGGTGATTCGCCGTGAAGTCGGCGGCAACAATGGCATGCGGCTGACCTTCAACAGCGCCACAAGGACGGTTGAGAACGAGCGAATCGAACGGTCACACGATCGGGAGAAAACGCCGCCCGCGACGGTGCCGGCGGCTGTACAACCTCTGAGAGTGTTGATTGTCGATGATTCTCCATTGGTCAGAAAGGTATTAAAGTCGGTCATCGACGCTGCTCCGGGCTACGAAGTGTGCGGGTTGGCCGGTGACGCGTTCGAGGCACGCGACCTGTTGGTGAGTTGTCGACCGGATGTGATGACACTTGATATCATCATGCCCAATCTTGACGGCATCAGCTTTCTGCGGCGCGTGACAAAACACTTTCCGACGCCCGTTGTAATGGTGTCTACCATTGCCAAGGAAAATTCAAGCGTCGCGCGAGACGCTCGCGATGCCGGCGCGGCAGAGATCATCGACAAGGAACAACTCGAACTCTACAAGGGTGTCGACACAGTAAGAAAAATGTTGCTGCCGAAATTGCGGGCGGCGGTAATCAAAGGCCCGCATCAGCCGGCATAGCCGTTTGTAGATTACCCGAGCGTACCTGGGCAGAGAGGTTGCATTGCGCAACACGCGACTGCGGTTTGCAACCCGGCCCTCACGGTCGCCCCCTCCCGATCGCATCTCACGTGACGATTTCGAGGAAAGATGCGTCAAGTTTGACGCCATTCTCCGGAATGGTACGTATTCTGCGATATCGTGGCGTATAATCGGGAGTCACAAAACGGAAATCTCTCATACCCTGATTATGGTGAAATAAGGACGACAAGGGACACGATGCCGCCAGTTAATGAAGACAAAGAATTGCTGGAATGTTTTGCGGTTGAGGCAACCGATATTCTGGACCAGCTCGAACCGGAACTCGTGGAGCTGCAGCAGGCCGCGGACGGCCGCGGCGGCGGCGTAGATGACGCGCGGGTAAATGCCCTCTTCCGCCTTTTTCACACTCTCAAGGGCAGCGCTGGTTTTCTTAATTTGGATACGGTTCAGGCTGTCACACACGAAGCCGAGACCCTGCTCGATCTCTTCCGCAGCAAGAAGGCGCGATTCGAACCTGCGCACCTTAATGTCCTGTGTAAGACCATGGATTGCGTTCGGTCCATGGTAGAGAACATCCACGAACACTATACCGACGCCGGCTTCGAGGAGGCCGCGGCGGCGATCGTTGCAAGCCTGAGGAAAGCGATCACCGCAGCAATAAACGGCGATTCATCTCCGGCGAAATGCTGCGATCCGGTTGCCGCTGCGGACGTAGACGACTTCGCGATCGAGATCACGCCTGATATGGTTCAGAAGTTTCTCCAGGAATGTACCGATCTCATCGACGTAATTGAGGCGGGCATTCTTGAAATGCGATCCAGCTGCACGGATGACGTCATCGAAGAATGCTTCCGATCGATTCATAGCTTCAAGGGAAACTGCGGACTGTTTGGTTACGCCGATCTCGAGCAGCTGGGCCACAAGGCAGAGGCGGTACTCGAAGCAATCAAGGAAAAGCGTCTCCGGGCTACAAAATCGATTCTCGACGCTCTCATTACAGCCGTCGACCTTTGGCGGCGCGGCCTCGACGACCTGGCGTCTGGCGGAAGCGGTGATCTCACCGGCCAAAGCGAGATTGTGGACATTTTCGAGGAAAGCCTGAAGCAGTGCGGTGATACAACAACGCTTGCTCCGTCTCACGTCCATACCGCCGCAACACAATCTGGCACGAACGCCGTTACGGCCGCAAAGGTGACGGACGCCGACATATCCGGCAATGGAGGGGATCAGGCAAAATCGCGCCACATCCTACTGGTGGAAGACGAAGAATCGGCCCGACGACTGATCAGGAAAATGCTTGAGTCTGCCGGCTACCGTATCTCCGAAACAACAAACGGGGTGGAAGCACTCGCGTTTCTGGAACGGCGCATTCCCGACGACCACCTACACCTGATAATCAGCGATATCAGCATGCCGAAAATGTGTGGTGATATCCTGATTCGCAAGGTCAACAAGGCCTATCCGGATATCCCGGTCCTGGTTTTATCCGGCATAGAAGATCAAAAGTTACTGAAAAAGCTTCTTGATATGGACGTCGCCGGATTTATCGACAAGCCGGTGAAACGAAAGGACCTCCTGGACAAGGTTCGAAAGGGTATTGTCAAAGGTCTGCAGAGCAACCTTGACGGGGCTGGTCCTGCGCCGCGCAGTTCGGCGGGCCGCCGTCCCACAGGTCGTCGTGATATCCGCGTCGACCTCGACAAGCTCGACACATTGGTCAATTTGATGGGCGAACTGATCATTTCCGAATCGATGGTTACGAAGAATCCTGACCTGGAAGGCCTCGAACTGCCGAATTTCGAGCGGGCATCGCACCGGCTGCACCTCATCACGAACGAACTTCAGGACATCGCCATGGCGGTACGGATGGTGCCGATCTCAACACTGTTTCGCAAGATGATACGACTGGTGCACGACCTGGGGAATAAGTCCGGGAAGAAAATACAACTGCGGATACGCGGTGAAGACACGGAGATCGATAAGGGCGTGATCGACCAGATCTCTGATCCGCTGGTTCACATGATCCGGAATGCAGCCGACCACGGCATTGAATCTATTGAGGAACGCCAGGCCGCCGGAAAACCGGATATCGGCATCGTCCAACTGACGGCTGAACAAAAGGGCAGTGAAGTATGGATCATCGTGCAGGAAGATGGCCGCGGACTGGTACGCAGCAAGATTATCGACAAGGCACGGCGCAACGAACTCATCAGTGGCACTGGCGCGGACATGCGCGACGACGAGGTGTACCAGTTGATATTCGAGCCCGGATTCTCAACCGCGGAGAAACTCACGGATATTTCCGGCCGCGGCGTCGGAATGGATGTAGTGCGACGAAATATCGAAAAAATTAAAGGTCGTATTGACATTGCCAGCGAGGAAGGCGTCGGCACACGTTTCACGATACGAATCCCGCTCACACTAGCAACCATCGAGGGCATGCTGGTCCGCGTCGGCAGTACAATGTACACCATTCCGATTACCTCGATACGCGAGTCGATACGCGTGAAGGAAGACAGGCTGTCACATCGCTACGACGGCCAGGAATTTGTCAGGATTCGCGACAGTGTTTACCCGATAGTGAGACTGCATCGGCTGCACGGCATCACACCGAAAGCACAGGCGATTCCTGACGGCATCCTGATCGTGCTCGAAGTCGACGGCACCGTGTTGTGTATCTTTGTAGACGAAATCCTTTACCAGATTCAGACGGTCATTAAGAATCTGTCGTCTTACTTCGGAATCGTGAAGGGGATCTCCGGATGCAACATCCTGGGCAACGGCGAAGTGGCTCTTATACTCGACATCGAGAGCCTTATGCGCGAGTTCAGCACCAACGGCGTTGCAGCACGTCCGGATACATGCGCAGCAACGCTATAGAAGGGACGATGACATTCGAATGATTTTTTGCGCAGCCATCGCGAAGATTCGGCTGAAGGGTAATGCATACCGTACAACTACCGATTAAACATAAACACGGAGGAGCACCATGACGACATTGTCCGCGGAGGTGCCGGTCGCCGGCAACCCGGCGATCAGCGAGGAAGAACAGGATACGTTGAAGGACAAGTATCTCACGTTTCACATCGGCAACGAAGACTACGGCATTTCCATTCGCTTTGTGACCGAGATAATCGGCATGCAGAAGATCACCGAGGTGCCCGAGACACCGGTGTACATCAAGGGTGTTATTAATCTTCGGGGCAAGGTTATTCCCGTCATGGACATACGGTTGCGATTCAACATGGACGCACGGGCATACGATGAGCGTACCTGCGTCATTGTTGTGAACCACAATGATATAGCCGTAGGCCTCGTTGTCGATACTGTTTCCGAGGTCGTGGATATACCATCGGGAAGCATTGAACCGTCGCCGGTGTTCAATACGGCGAAAGGCCACTTTATCGAGGGCATGGGTAAAATCGCCGACGAAATCAAGATGCTGGTAGAGATCAACCGGCTGCTGTATGACGACGCGACGAAACTGGAGGAACTGGAACAGCGACACCCGGAGAATAAGTAATCTGTCGCGGTGAGGACAACTACGATAGCGGCAACATCAACCACGGAGCAATGACGATGACGACGGCGGGACGTAAAAAGACAACAGCCACGAAACGGGCGGAAGCGAGCGCTGCTGCTACACGCAAAACGATTAATAGAAAGGACAATACGATGGCCGAGACGGATCTGACCTTACTGAAGCTAAATGCCAAACTCGATGCACTCAACAAATCCCAGGCCGTCATAGAGTTTAATCTCGACGGAACGATCATTACCGCCAACGACAACTTTCTGAATGTGCTCGGGTACACGCTGGATGAAATTGAGGGGCAGCATCACCGGATGTTCGTTGATGAAGTGGTGGGACACAGCTCTGAGTACCGAGCGTTCTGGAAAAAGTTGAATCGCGGCGAGTTCGATGCCGGCGAGTACAAGCGACTTGGCAAAGACGGACGGGAAGTATGGATCCAGGCGTCGTACAATCCGATATTCGACGAGAACGGCGAACCGTTCATGGTGGTAAAATATGCCACGGACGTAACCCGGGAGAAGCTGGAACGGGCAAATATAGAAGGCCAGTTCGAGGCCATCGGAAAATCGCAGGCCGTGATCGAATTCAACATGGACGGCACGATCATCAACGCCAACGAAAATTTCCTCAGTGCAGTTGGATATACGTTCGACGAGATTCGGGGCCGCCATCACAGCATATTCGTGGAACCGGCATACCGACAGAGCGCCGAATACGCGTTGTTTTGGGAGAACCTCAACCGCGGCATTTACAGCTCCGGCGAGTACAAGCGGATAGCCAAGGGAGGAAGAGAGGTATGGATTCAGGCGTCGTACAATCCTATCATAGACATGAATGGACGTCCCTTCAAGGTCGTGAAATACGCCACTGACATCACCGATCAAAAGCTGCAACAGGCCGACTTTGAAGGCCAGATCAACGCGATCGGAAAATCGCAGGCCGTGATCGAATTCAACATGGACGGCACGATCGTCACTGCGAACGCGAATTTCCTCGATGCCGTTGGGTACTCGCTCGAAGAAGTACGCGGCAAGCACCACGGCATATTCGTCGAGCCGGCGTACCGACAGAGTCCGGAGTATGCGGCGTTTTGGGATAGCCTCAACCGCGGTGAATACGCGGCTGGTGAGTTCAAACGTATCGCTAAGGGCGGCAATGAAATTTGGATCCAGGCTTCATATAACCCGATTCTCGATTTGAACGGTAAACCGTTCAAAGTCGTGAAATACGCATCGGATATTACAGCGCAGAAAATCGCTGCGATCGAGGCAGAAAAGGCTCGCGAAGTCTACGTAGGAGAAGTCGGCCGCGTGGTGGATGCCTGCAAACAGGGTGATCTGTCGGTACGCGGTAATCTCGACATACTCAACGAATCCTATGTGCCGATAATGACCGGAATCAATGACGTGATCAATGCGATTGTACGCCCCATAGAAGAACTCCAGACTCAACTCAAGAAAGTCGCCGAAGGTGATCTCACAGCCTATATCACCGGCGAGTACCAGGGCGATCACGAGTTTCTCAAGAAAGCGCTGAATCGCACCCTGGATTCATTGAATGATATCCTGAACCAGGTTCGGTCAGGCGCCGACCAGATTGCCTCCGGATCGAATCAGGTAAGCGATTCGAGTCAATCAATCAGCCAGGGCGCGACGGAACAGGCTGCATCGCTTGAGCAGATCACGTCGTCGATGACGGAAATGGCCGGACAAGTCAAGCAGAACGCGGAGAACGCCAACCAGGCCAACCAGCTTGCCGGAACAGCCAAGGGCTCCGCCGAACAGGGTAATAACCAGATGGCGGATATGGTCAGCGCGATGGGCGAGATCGAGGAGTCGAGCCAGAATATTCAAAAGATCATCAAGGTGATCGATGAGATTGCATTCCAGACCAATCTGCTGGCGCTAAACGCCGCAGTCGAGGCGGCACGTGCCGGTGTACACGGCAAAGGCTTCGCGGTTGTGGCCGAAGAGGTCAGGAATCTTGCCGCGCGCAGCGCAAATGCGGCCAAAGAAACCACCGAGCTGATCGAAGGTTCGATCAAGAAGGTGAGCAATGGCACGGGCATTGCCAATAAGACCGCCGAGGCATTACGAGAAATTGTCGACGGCATCAGCAAGGTCACCGACCTGGTGGGCGAGATCGCGGCTGCAAGCAGCGAGCAGGCGCAAGGGATTTCGCAGGTAAACCAGGGCCTCGTGCAGTTGGACAAAGTCACGCAACAGAATACCGCCAATGCTGAAGAAAGTGCTTCAGCAGCTGTCGAACTGTCGAGCCAGGCAACGCAACTCCAAGAGGTCCTTACCCGGTTCACGCTTGCCTCTGCCGGCGCCGGCGCTGATTCGGCACTGGCAGGCATCACACCGGAGATGATCGAGGCGATACGACGGATCGTAGCCTCGGAGAACGCCGCCAATGGTCACAGCAACGGTAACGGCAATAGTATGGTACGCGGCGCCATGGCGGCGATGCCGAGAACGCGGCATGCGGTCGGCGCCGGCGTCGATCCCAACACCATCATTCCGTTGGACGATGCCGACATGGGTCGGTATTGATTCTGGCGCGACCGACCTGTGACAGCACTCATAAATACCGGTGAAACGGGACTCATTCCCATCACCGACAACGAGTTCATACAACTAAGCGAGTTGATTTATCAGCGCTTCGGTATCGTCCTGGACGAAACCAAGCGCTCGCTGTTGGTCGGGCGTCTACACAAGATTCTGCGAAGACACGGGATCCAAACCTTTGGCGACTATTACGCCTATCTGCTTCGCGATCGCAGCGGCAAGGCAGTGTCCGAGCTGGCGAACCAGATATCCACAAATCATACGTACTTTAATCGCGAGCCCGAGCACTTCCGGTTCCTTGTAACGAAGGCGCTACCGGACGTCGTCGCGCGCCTGCGGCGACAAAAGAAGCGCGATATTCGAGTGTGGTGCGCGGCGGCCGCTACGGGTGAAGAACCGTATCTGCTGGCAATGTTGCTGATGGAGTTTTTCGCCGGCGACTATGAAAACTGGCAGGCGGGTTTGCTTGCAACGGATATTTCGGCGGCCGCACTGGCGCGTGCCCGACACGGCGTCTACGCACCGGACCAGGTAAACAAACTCAGTGTATCGATGCGCCACAAGTACTTTACCATGCGCGACGACGGCCAATACGAAGTCGTCCCCGCAGTAAAGCGCGACGTTGTATTTCGTCGCTTTAATCTCATGAACCAATCGTTTCCGTTTCGGCGACCGTTCGATATCATCTTCTGCCGGAATGTAATGATTTATTTTGACAAGCCCACGAAAACGGCATTGGCGGAACGTATGTTCGAGTTCACGTCGAGCGGCGGCTACCTGTTTATCGGCCATTCGGAGACGCTGACTCGGTCCGAGACGCCGTATACGTACGTCACACCTGCCGTATACCAGCGGTGTGACTGATTGGGTAACAGCATTGCGGACCAGAATCCGAGGCTGCGACACGAGCGACTGAAGCGGGGTCGGAAACAGCAGCGCAGTCGACCGCAGAAACGGATTCCGTCTCGGCGGACATTGAGGCATTCTCCTGACCACACGCTGAATGCATATCGAGGAAGGGGCACACAGGTATGGCGGCACCCATTCGCGTCGTGATTATTGATGACTCCGCCCTGGTTCGCGACATCCTGGGCAAGGGCCTTTCTGCAGATCCCCGGATAGAGATTGTCGGCGCGGCCGGCGATCCGTTTGCCGCCCGCGACTGCATCCTGCGGACCCGACCGGATGTATTAACACTGGACATTGAGATGCCCAGAATGGACGGCGTTGAGTTCCTGCGTCGACTCATGCCTCACGTCCCCATTCCCACCGTTGTCTGCAGCTCGTTGACGGTCCGGGGCGGTCGAACATCGCTGGATGCGCTTGACGCAGGTGCAGTCGACATCGTGACCAAGCCCACATCGAACCTGGCCCGTGGACTGAACGGCATGCTAAACGAACTCCGGACGAAAGTGAAGATCGCGGCAACGTGTGACGTATCGCACTGGAAACATCGCAAACGTGACGTGCGGCCGAGCAAGCTGTCGCCGAAATTGCTTGCGGGCTCGACGGACAAGGTCATTGCGATCGGCGCGTCAACAGGCGGAACGGCGGCAATAAGCACCGTGATCCAGGGATTGCCGGTCACCACGCCCGGCGTCATCGTCGTCCAGCACATGCCGGCGAATTATACCAGGATGTTTGCCGACCGACTGAATCAGCAATGCGACATGACGGTAAAGGAAGCGGAAAGCGGTGACAGAATCATGCAGGGCAGGGTTCTGATTGCGCCGGGTGGTCTGCAGATGCGTATACGCCGGTCTGGCGGGCATTATCTGGTAACATGCCAGGAAGGCGAGCTTGTAAACGGACACGCCCCGTCCGTGGATGTCTTATTTGCGTCCGTCGCCGAGTACGCCGGCCCCAATGCCGTAGGTGTAATTCTTACCGGAATGGGCGCCGACGGCGCCAAAGGATTGCTAAAAATGCGTCTGCGCGGAGCACCAACGCTGGGACAGAATGAAACGACATGCGTGGTATATGGCATGCCGAATGCCGCGAATCGCATCGGCGCGGTTGAGAATGAATATCCGATTGATGAGATGGCGGAGTCGATTCTCAACAGGGTTGTGGCAATGGCTGATGTGGCGAGGTAAGCAAGTCGTCATAGATTGACCGTGGGCTGGTGACATCGTCCGATCAATCCGGAGGAGTCGCCGATACCGGTATCCAGTGGCGCACGGAAGACAACCCGGAAATCGTTTATAGAGTTACTGTCGGGAATCAGCAAATGAATCGGATCGTTATTGGAATCGGCGAGTATGCCGTCGCATCACGGTCGGATGAACGTATAAAAACGTACGGCCTTGGTTCATGTCTTGCCGTGGTCATTCACAACCCGTACCGCGAAGTTACCGGTATGGTTCATATTGCGCTGCCGGACTCAACCATTGATCGCGAAAAGGCACGCAAACATCCCGGCTATTTCGCGGATACCGGCATACCGTTACTTCTGCAGACGATGAATGCGATAACGGAACGAGAGAATCCGACCGGCCTGGTGGTCAAGATCGTCGGCGGCGCCAGTGTATTGCGGCCGCCGAATACGTTCAATATCGGCACTCGAAATACAACTGCTGTGCACCACATCCTTGCGGCTTGCGGACTCACAGCAGCAGCGTCCGATGTGGGCGGCGCGGCGAGCCGCACTGTCGAGGTCTATGCCCGAGACGGCGCCGTGTCCATCCGGGATTCGCACGGTAGAATTCGGCTCCTGTAACACAATCATGATGGTATCGTCGCGTTAGGATCGCCTGAACGACGATTGATTTTATACATATCGCGATTATCGGTAAAACCCCTTTGATCCTTCCAGTTCCGTTACCGGCAACACGATCCTGGCGATACAACAACCACACCATTATGATTCTGCTCGCTATGCATGTACCTCGAAACGCAGCGCAGCCTGTGCCCACATTCGTGCTTGCCGTTGTCGTGTTGCTCTGTCTTACCGGTGTCGGATGTACGGAGGACGCAGGCCCTTTGTTGCCGATTCCGCTGGTAGCCGGTATACACTCCGGCAAGGTAGAGTTAGGGCGTATGCTCTTTCATGAACCTCGGCTGTCGCGCAGCAACACGTTGTCGTGCGCCAGTTGCCATGATCTTAAGAACGCCGGCGCCGACAGCCAACCACGCTCAACCGGCGTCGCCGGGCAACCGGGCCGACGCAATACACCAACGGTTTTCAACTCAGCTTTCAATCGTTATCTGTTCTGGGATGGACGGACAACATCGCTCGCCGATCAGATCGACGGCCCGGTTCATAGCGAACACGAGTTGGGATCCGGGTGGATGGAAATCCTCAACAAACTGTCGCCGGACGATCGGCTTGTCGCAGCATTCGACCGTGCCTACGGCGACGGCATGACGATCGACAACATGAAAAACAGCATCGCGGCATTCGAGCGATCGCTGGTCACGCCACACGGCCGATTCGACAGTTACCTTCGGGGCGACGCGTCGGCATTGACGCCGGAAGAAGCAGACGGTTACCAACTATTCAGACGGCTGGATTGCGTGCGATGTCATTTCGGCATCAACCTTGGCGGAAACAGTTTCGCACGCGCGGCCGTTGATTCGAAGGGGACGGCACCCGCCGAGGCTGATCTGGGACGATTCCGGGTAACAGGACGCGACGCCGACAAACACATGTTCCGCGTGCCCGGCTTGCGCGCCGCCCCGGACACTGCCCCGTATTTTCACGACGGCTCCGTTGCGACCCTTGATGAAGCACTTGAACGTGAGATCGAGATCGAGACCGGCAGGTCCGCCGCAGCCGGGGAGATACGGCTGTTGAACCTGTTTCTCCATACGCTAACGGGTAGTTACACGATCGCCGGGGACAATCCGTAAGCTGTGAACTCGGGCGTCTACCCCGGTCACAGGCGCCCGTTTCCCTGCGGCCACAGCCTTGCGACGATGGCACGAATTGGGCTTGGCATAGTTTGTGCGCCGACCAACATTTCAGACATCGTGGCCACTCGTCAGACGGGAAAACGCGTGCAGTTGACGGCTGCCCGTTCATGCTCCGGGAGGGTCACAGGAGCGTCGCAGCGCCGCAAAAACAAGGACGCTGACGGCACGTTTGGGGACGACAATCAACACTATCGGCAGGAGCCCATGGACTCGACTTACAAGCGTATTATCACTGCAATCTCAAAACAACCGCTCATATCGCAAAGTGCGATCCGACTCGTTTCCGTAATCCAGGACGAGGATCATTCGTCGACCGATCTGATGCGTATCATCAATCAGGATCCAACGATGACGGCAGAGATTCTGAAAACGGTAAATTCATCTGCGTATGGACTCAAGAAGCGAATTGAATCCATTTCGCATGCACTGATTTTGATTGGCGAACGTATACTCTTTCGGCTCGCACTGCACGCCTGCACAGGCCCCTTGTACAGCCGGCCGCTGCCGTTCTACGAGAAGCAGAAAGGGGCAATCTGGATTCACAGTTTGAAAACAGGGATCGCATCGGCGCGGCTGGCTGCGTCATGCAAGGTCACCGTCGATAAAGACGTCGCCTATACAGCGGGAATATTGGCAGACATCGGTAAGACCGTGACAGGCCAGTTTCTCATGGAGCACAAGATGGAGATCGTCGACCTGATGGCACAGACCAGTGACAACGAGAACTTTATCAGTATTGAGCGCAAGGTCCTGGGCGTTGATCACTGTCAAGTAGGCGCAGAGCTCGCGAAGCACTGGAAGCTGCCCGAAGTGCTGTGCCAATGTATCGGCCACCATCACTATCCGG
The DNA here is from genome assembly GCA_021772615.1 of Verrucomicrobiota bacterium. Lineage (GTDB taxonomy): Bacteria > Verrucomicrobiota > Lentisphaeria > JABSQK01 > JAJFLO01 > JAJFLQ01. The sequence continues at coordinate 76,937 of JAJFLQ010000159.1, forward strand.
AACAGATTGATGACGACGACACAAGTCGCGCAATCGCGTATGTCGTTCACGTCGGCGACGTGGTTGCGATGATCGGGAGCGGCGGAGGCGTCGACACCTGCCTCTCCTATCCGATCGGGTGCGGATATGAAGACTATCTTTCCGTGGGACCTGGGGAGATGGCGAAGATCGCGATCGAGGTAAACCGGGAGGTCGCGAAGTACACCGAGTCCATGCAGACAGCGTAAGCGTACTGAACGACCGACTCCGACCTTGTACACCATTAGTGTGTTGGAATTTACAACAGGAAGGTAGCGAATCGATGAATAACGAAGCTGCGGATAAAAAGAAAGTCCTGATCGTGGATGACTCCGGACTTGGAAGAATGATGCTGAAGAAAAAGATACAGATGATTGCGCCGGGCGTTGGCATAGACGAGGCCGGAAACGGAAAAGAAGGCGTCGCCATGGTGAAGGCGGCAGCCGAATCCGACCATGCATATGATATGATATTTCTGGACCAGATGATGCCGAAAATGGATGGCATCGAGGCACTCTCGAAGATACGCGACTACTCCTCCGACGTGCCGGTGATAATGATCACGGCCAACGTTCAGGACAAATGCCGGGAAAGGGCGATGCAATTGGGGTGCACCGACTTCATCCCCAAGACTACCGAAGGAAAGCGGCTGCCGGAGATTCTGGGACGGATCGTAGAAAGATGAAATTCTACCAGGATGCTATTACGGAAAGCATGAGTATCGGGATCGGGAAAGCGGCGGCCGTACTGTCCTCGCTTGTCGATCGTGAGATCGAGTTTGCCATTCCAGAGGTTTCTTTTGTAAATTTCAACAATTTGCGGACATTTCTAAGCGAAAATTACAACCAATGGAATTGTTGTGTATTCATGCAGTTCGACGGCGGCTTCGAAGGTGACTCGCTCCTTATTTTCGACAAGAATTCGGCAAAGCATTGGATTCAGATTATCGGCACGGCACAATTCGGCACGCCCGATGTGATCATGCCGGAGATGGAGACCGACCTGCTGTTGGAGGTCGGCAACATCATCGTCAATGGCTGCATCGGCAGTATCGCCAATCTCCTGCAGACAGAAAATCATTATTATCTCCCTCAGTTTTTCACCCGCTACGGCAGCGAAATCTACGACGACATGCTGGAAGCGGACAAACGTGAAAGTGTGGGAATCGTAATCGAAACCAAATTCACGCTGGAGAACGAGGACGTGGAAACGGAATTGATCGTCACGCTGAAAGAAAAATCAACGCTCGAGATGATGGACGGCCTGATGAATCTGGTGTGATCGTACAGTGCTTCCGTCCGTACCCGACTCGCCGGATACAAAGAAAATGCAGATCGATATCAGTGACTACATTAATCAGGGCGTGGTGTTTCTTGACGACGCCCTGCGCGTCCGCATGTGGAACAGGTGGATGGAGACGCACAGCGGGCTCAAGTCGGATCAAATCGTCGGGAAGCGGTTGGAGGACTGTTACGAGGGTATCGCAGACCGCAGCGCGTACCGACAGCTTTGCCTCGCCATGGAGAATAGGACGACAATCGTCCTGTCGCCATCCCTGCACCGCTACCTGATTCCCTTGAAGCCAGGAAGTACCCGCTTGGCCAATGAACTCGAATTCATGCAACAGATGGTCCGCGGCTGCATGGTATCCGACCCGAACAACGGCGACGGTATGCTGTTGTTCATCACGGATACGACAGAGAATTATCTGAAGAACAAATTGATACGTGAAAATGTAAAGGAGATTACCGAGCGCAGAGCTGAATTGGAAATGGCCCGGAACCTATTGGAGGAGAAGGCGAAGGCGCTCGAGCAGAGCAACCGCTATAAATCCGAATTTCTGGCGAATATGTCCCATGAAATTCGCACACCAATGAACGGTATTATCGGCTTCACGGATCTCCTCCTGGACGACGAATTGACCGCGGAGCAGCGGGAATTTCTCGAATCCATTCGCCTCAGTGCGTCGAATCTGCTGATGATTCTGAATGACATCCTCGACCTTTCGAAGGTCGAGGCAGGCATGCTGAGTCTGGAATCGATTCCGATCGAAGTCGAGCAGCAGATACTAAACGTCAACGAGTTACTGCGGTCACAGATCGACCAGAAGCCTGTCGAGCTGTTGTGCCGATTCCAGGCGGATATTCCCCCGTTGCGGGGTGATCCAACCAGACTGCGTCAGATATTCACCAACCTTATCGGAAATGCGATAAAATTCACGCTAAAGGGCGAGATCGTTTCATCCGTCACGATGGTCAATGACACAACGACTCATGTGATTCTCGAATGCTCCGTTTCCGACACCGGCATCGGCATACCTCATGACAAACTTAATACGATTTTCGATGCATTCACACAGGTCGACGGTTCAACAACCAGGGAGTTTGGGGGTACAGGTCTGGGTCTGAAAATCTGCCGCAAACTGGTGAATATGATGGGCGGCGACGTGGTCGCGACTAGCGTCCCAGGTCATGGCACGACCTTCACGTTTCAGATTCAACTTGAGAAATCGGCGGTGACGGAAAGTGGCGATGTCGACTATGCCCGGTCCCTGTCAACTGTTCCGCGGCGATGCCTGATAATCGACGACAGTACAACGTGTCTGGAGATTGCTGCAGACATGTTGCGTGAGCTGGATATAGATGTCGATGTAGCAAACGACGGCACGACCGGACTGCGGCTGTTCGGTGAAACACATTACGACTTCGTTCTTGTCGACATAAAGATGCCGGAAATAGACGGTTTTGAGGTACTGAAGCGCATACGACAATCCGATACCGGGAGCAAGGCCAAGCTCGTGGCAATCAGCGGATACCAGAACCAGTCGATCGCACATAGAATTCGCGTCAGCGGCTTCGACCACTGTATGTACAAACCGTTTGGGATTGCCAGTCTCAAGAAGATGATCATGCGATTGTATGACGGCATCGACACCGCAACTGAAGCCGCTTTTGTCGCAGCGACGCCCGTAGCACATGTTGGCGATCTGAAATTACTGCTTGCGGAAGACAATGCGGTGAACCAGAAACTGCTGATAAAAATGCTGGCGAAAATGGGGCATACTGCCGAAATTGCGTGCAACGGCAAAGATGCAGTGAACATGGCCACGTCGAAGTCGTATGATCTGGTTTTTATGGATGTGGAAATGCCTGTAATGGGCGGCCTCGATGCCACAAAAGCACTGCGGGAAGCCGGGGTAACGTGCCCGGTGATCGCGCTGACCGCCAATGCCATGAGCGGGGACCGAAAGGTCTGCATCGACGCCGGAATGACGGACTATGTCACCAAGCCGGTCTCTGGCAACGCGATACGCGATATATTGCGAAAATATTGCGACGGGTGTGTACCGGCCGATCTGCCGCGAGGTAAGCGACTGTTGCTGGTAGACGACAATCTGCAGATGGTCGAAATGCTGAAGACGGGGTTATACGCCGTGTTCCCGCAATTTGAAGTAAAGATTGCTTCAGATGGATTCGCTGCATGCACGCTGTTGGGAAGCTTTCTGCCCCACTTGATCATTCTTGATATCCAGATGCCCAAAATGGATGGCATCGAATTCCTTCGTACCATTCGCAATAATCGCCGCTTCGATGCCGTGCGCACGATCGCGCTGACCGGACTGCCGGAAGGGGATCCTCGTCTCGATTCTGCACGGGAACTCGCGGTTGACACCATCATTTTCAAGTCAAATGCGGTGATGGGTGAAGTAACACAAGGCGTAAACGACATTCTCAAAACACTGGAAAACGGCACCTGTATCGCGGCGGCGGGGGAATCTGCCAATAAACGCCTGACTGCCGGTCTTGCAACGACTCGCAGCGCGAGGCGATCGATCATGCCTTAAACGATGCAACTAATGCGGATACGGTCGATTTGGCATCACCGAACAGCATTCGCGTGTTATTCCGGAAAAAGAGAGGGTTTTCGATTCCGGCAAATCCCGAAGCCATCGATCGCTTGAGCACAAACACAGTGCGGGCGCGGGCGATGTCGATGACGGGCATGCCGTAAATGGGGCTGTTCTTGTCGTCGCGTGCCGCAGGATTGACGACGTCGTTCGCACCGATCACCAAGCCGACATCCACGGTTTCCATGATTGAATTGACGGCGTCCGGTTCGACCAGCTGGTCATATGGGACATTTGCCTCCGCCAGTAGGACATTCATGTGTCCCGGCATCCGGCCGGCAACCGGGTGAATGGCATAGTGCACCTCGCACCCGTTGTCTTCGAGAAGCTGTCCCAATTCACGCACCACATGCTGTGCCTGTGCCACCGCCATGCCGTAACCGGGAGCGATCACCACAGACCGCGCGGCTTCGAGAACATAATAAGCGTCGTCGGGCGTCATCGGATTAACCGCGCCCTCTGTTTTCGCTCCATGAGATGCCACGGTGGCGCCGAAACCGCTGAAAAGTACATTCGTCAATGAACGGTTCATCGCCTTGCACATGATTTTTGTGAGAATGATTCCGCTGGCACCAACCAGGGCGCCGGATACTATCAGCACCTTATTTAGAATAACGAACCCGGCTGCACAAGCAGCAAGTCCCGAATAACTGTTGAGTAAGGAGATGACAACCGGCATATCCGCGCCGCCGATTGGCAACACAGCCAGTACGCCAAGAACAAGCGACAGGACAGCGATGACCGCAAACAGCCGGTAATCGGCCGCAAAACCTGGACCGGCTACCATAAGTGCGCTGCAGATCAACGTAACGATCAGAAGAATCGCATTAGCCAACTGTTGCCCCGTGAACATGACCGGACGCCCTGCGATCTTTCCTGAAAGCTTACCGTAAGCGGTTACGCTGCCAGAAAAGGTGACCCCGCCGATGACAACGGCGAACCCGATCGCAGCAAGGGTGCCGCTCCCAAGTTCTGTCCGACCGGAATGGAACTCACCCCAACCAACGAGCAGACTGGCAATCCCGCCGAATCCATTGAATAACGCAACCATCTCCGGAATTGCGGTCATCTCGATCATGCGGGCAGCCGCCCCGCCGATCGCCCCGCCGATCACAAGGCCTGCCACAATATACCGATAGTCGAGATCACCCGAACAAAGCGTAGCGGCGACGGCAAGAAACATACCCACTGCCGAAAGCATGTTGCCGTTCCGCGCTGTTGTCGGCGAATTCAGCCTCTTAAGGCCAACGATGAACAGAATGGCGGCAAGTATATAGCAGATTTCTAAGGTCATGGCAAATGGCGGGACATCGGCGAACGCGCCGCAATCAGTTGCGGTCCTTGGGATTGGACTTGTCCTTAGCGTGAAACATCGCCAACATACGGTCGGTAACGAGGTAGCCGCCAATCACGTTAATCGTTGCGAAAACAAGCGCTGCGGCGCCTATATATGCAGAGACCGGGTCCTCCTGCCGGCCCGCGAGCAAGATGGCTCCCACAATCGTTATGCCGGAAATCGCATTCGCTCCCGACATCAGCGGGGTGTGCAGCGTAGACGGCACTTTCGAAATGAGTTCGAAACCGAGAAATATCGACAAAACCAATATAAAAAGCAGATAGACTGTTGCTTCCATTGCTGTCACCTCCCTAGCAAGTCACTTACGGCATCACATTCCAGACGATTACTCGACGGGCCCGGACACAATCTGCAATAAGCAACAGTAGTAGTTTCAAAGAGTACGCGCCCGCGAGCCGATAGATTTACCCGGCTTCGGCACATTATATCGTACAAGGATGCGATATCAATAGCAGCGATTCGAAACCACGACGCGATGCCGGGCATCACTGCTGCGGCGATTCGCGCGGGCGGCGCGTAGCCAGAATTCCGCCGGCGCCGGCGAGCATCAGCATGACGCCAAGAGACATGCGAGTAAATTCATCCCACGTCGGTCGTGGCGTCAGATAGGAATTCATGGGATTGTCGGGGTCGTAGTATACCCTCACCAGACTATGTTTCGGATGATCGGCGATTGTCTTGTACGCTACCTCTTTGCGTGTGCTTTTTGCCCCGAAGTACGGTGCCTTCAGATCGGTGATAGCGACATATTCGACGCCGTCTACGGCGTAGTGATATGTTACGCGCGGGCGATGAAGGCGACCATCGACAACGGTCGCGTCTGTAACGGTACCGTCTGCGACCGGCCATTTCATCCGCTGAAAACCGACCTGTACATGGCGGCAATCCCGAACCGTAAGGATAACACCGACAATCGCAATGAGCGGAAAGATATGTTTTAGGTTCATCTCGGATCGCAACGCGATGGGGTCGTCGCCGCAATAGTACACGCCACGGGAGTTATGACACAATGAATCCCGGCGGCGACGAACTGTTGAAATTCGAATTATCGAGGCTATATCCGAAGTCGTAAACAATGTGCCTGGATGTGGATTATGGCGTACGATTCATAGTCGCAGCACTGAAATAGACGGTGGTAAATATACATGACCACGAACATCGTACAATTATTCGGCTGGGAACGTTGGGACATTGTAGCGGTTTACTGCGTGATCGCTCTTGTCTTCCTGTATGGGATACTCCGCCCACGTAAACATACAGAATGGCGGTCCGCAGGCATGGCCGCAGGTTGGGTAATCGCCCTGTATGCAGAGATGTACGGTCTGCCGCTCACACTTTATCTCCTGGCGCCTGTATTGGGATCGCACCTGGCGCCGACGGATTTTCAGCGGGGGCATCTATGGGCGCCGTTGTTTGGGCTCGAGAACTCAGTTTTTTGGGCTGCCGCATTCGTTACACTTGGACAAATGCTGATACTTACCGGAGCACTGCTCTCCCTGATCGGATGGCGACAGCTATGGGGACACCGAAAGGGATTGATACATACAGGGTTGTACCGCTACATCCGCCATCCGCAATATAGCGGATTTTTTCTGTTCATAATCGGAAGCATGATCAACTGGCCAACAATACCGACGCTTGCTATGGCCCCCTTGTTGATGCTTCGCTACCAACGCCTCGCCGTAGAGGAGGAAAAAGACATGATGGCGCAATTCGGCGAAGAATACAGCCACTATATGGCAGCGACGGAACGGTTCTTTCCACGCCTATTCGGCCGCCGGCAACACATCACGATCGCGCCGGCGGAGGTGCCCGGCGTGGTAGATACAGAAAATCAATCCAGCGATCCAAATTCCGGTGAGCATGTTTGAATAGATCGCATTCCATGGGGGCGGCAACAGGTACAGCCCACCCGGTGATATCATGAATACCGTCGTCAACGCGAATAATATCAGAGCCACCTTTCGCTGGCGGGTTGGTACGCGATCTGACGCAATACGCAGCAGTACCACTATCGGTATCAGGATCAAGACGTCATCGTACCATCGATGGTAGGTCCAGAACCGTGCGACGTAAGCGATCACCGCTGCCAGAACCCATTTGTCGACATGCCGATGAACCAACGTCCACGCGCCGAAAAGCAACAGCGCCGCCAGTGTCGTCAATATATGTAGCGAGTGAAGATCATCTGACCGCGGTGCATCTATAACGGCGAGCACGGACTTCTTGTCTTCACCGACAATGACCTGACTGATACCGGTATGGATGTTTGAACCGGCCCCGCTAACGCTGCCGACAGCGACGCCGCGTACACCTTTCCACAGCCAATTCTGATGCAATGTTGCGATATCATCGCTCTGATACGCGGCTGCGAATACCACCAACGCCAAATACATGACCGACACCTGCATCAGCGACCTGAGATTTCGTGCCGAAAACAACCAAAGGCAGAGAAATGGAGCTGTTAATGTCGGCTTGATCAGAGCGAAGACAAATAAAGCATTGGCCAACATGTGCCGTCGAAACGATCCGCGCGATTCCGGTGTATCAAGGAGATGTATGGCGCCGATCATCGCGGTGATCGAAAAGAGAGAGAGTTGGCCGTTACCAATTCCCGCGCCGATTGAGTAGTTCGCAATGGGAATCAATGCTCGTACATATACGGGAACAATTGTGACGTGACGCGTCAGGTGTAACGTGAGACCGACAAGAATGGCCAACGTACCGAAACTGAATAAAGCACACGCCAATCGGGCGACGGGGAATGTCATCCAGCCACACAACGGCCAGATCATTGCGTAGCTGGCCGGTGGGTATACGGCCGTTCCGATCACACCATAAACGTCGCCTCCGTCAAACCACAGTCGGACCTCTCGATAACGTTGTGCGAGATCACGCGCACCAATATCCGGCTCAATGAGCAGGCGCCAAAACTCGTAGATCAAAAAAGTTGTTGCCAGAAAAACAACAATTCCAGTCAAAACGACCCCAAGTCTCTTCCTCTGTATTGGCTGCATTCTCACATTCTTCAGCTCCACACGATTATGCCGGCAGTAGTCACGTTCTGGACGCGCTTGCTAACGGTGCAACTCAAACACCGACATTGGCGGTGCTTAGATCCGCTGGCAAACCTTATGAATACACATAGGTTAGATGTACTGCATATGTTCCATCGGCCCGACCTGGACATGCCATCTGATTCAAACCACCATCCAGAGCCGGCGGCATATCGACGGTCGGGACGGAGTTTCGTTGCGGTGCAGACCGTCTTGACCAGGAAAGAACAGCCAACAGAATGGATTACGAAATGAACACGACGGATAAGATCAAAATCAAAAGGCAAATTACAGACGAAATTTCTACTATCAAGTTCGAGATTGCCGAACTCGAAACCATCACCAGACCGATCGCACCCGAGAATGCAATCGGACGGGTGAGCCGTATGGATGCCATCAACAACAAGAGCATTAACGAAACCGCACTGGCACAGGCGCGGGAGCGCCTTTATAAGTTGGAAATCGCTCTCTCGAAAATCGACGGTTCAGATTTCGGAATGTGTACGATGTGCCTTCAGCCTATCGCGCCTGCACGCATCGTCGCCATGCCTGAATGCCTTACCTGCATACGCTGCGCCGCACGCTAACAGCCTGTCCGACCTCACGGTTTGTAGCGAGAAGATGAGAAATCGAGTGCATTTTCTCACGGACGGAGGCGAGTATTGGACATAGTCAACGAAAATGTGACAGCAAACTCTGCGACCGTGTCGGCTTCGCAGTGGATGCTGCCGAATTTCGACCGACAGGCTGTCAGCAGGATCAGAGAAACGGCCACATCGATCTGGGGCGTTGTACATTTTTGGGATCGACCGCACGTCAACCTTCATTGACAATCGCACGTTTCATCCCTGAATTTGAACCGCAACGCCATGCATATATCATTCCCATTAAAGGCCTTAAATTACTCACAAGAAATAGAGGCATAAAACGTGCAGCATACTCTTTCACCAATAGAATGGGCGACGCAACTTACCGTCTTCCCGGGAATAAATCATCTACGGGGGTGAAACAGAGAGGTTCACATGAACGATCAACGCTATCACACAGATCAACGAGATACGGTCGAGCACGTCAGTCATCGGGTGCGCACACATATGACAACAATCATTGGCATGACAGAGCTGGTTCTCGAATCCGCGGGCGACGCGAAACATGCAGACTATTTAAATATCGTGAGACGATCCGGTACATCGCTTTTGACAATGCTGGACGACATAATGGATTATCTCAAGACCGATTCGTACATCGATATCGAAAACGTCAGCACCTTCAGCCTAAGAGACCTGTTGGGTGAGATGGTAAAGAAGCTCAGTGCAGAGGTCGCGAATCCACATCTGGAAGTCGCCTGCCATATCATGCCCGGGGTCGTCGATTTTGTACGCGGTGACGCAAATATTCTCCGGCGCATCATCTGGAACTTGGTGAATAACGCCATCAAGTTCACCGCCGAAGGTCGAGTTGTGATTCAAGTCGCCACCAACGAAAACAATGATGCTGGCCGGCGCGACTTAAGCGATACATGCAATCTTTGTTTTTCGGTAATAGACTCGGGCTCCGGCATTCCGCCGCAACTCCACGCCAAGGTGTTCCAGCCCTTCTATCAGAATTACCAGTTGACAGATGTTGAACCATCCGGAACCGGGCTTGGTTTGACGATCGCCTCTCGTCTCGTCGAGTCCATCGGCGGTAGAATCTGGATCGAAAGCCCGATTCAATCCGCCGGTTGTATTGTCGCCTCCGGCACAGCGGTACACTTCACCGCTCGCTTCCAGAATTCCCATGATATTGATATGACGTCAACGATTACAGCCGAGATGGCACGTATTTCCGAAAGCCGTGTACTCATCGTCGACGATGACCCACTGAATCGACAGATTCTTGCCGAGATTTTATCCAGTTGGAAGATGAATCCACGGGGAGTGGAATCAGCTGCCGCGGCGTTGGAGGAGCTGGAATACGGCGCAAGTTCCGGCAAGCCATATCAACTCGCGTTCATCGATTCGACGCACACCGCAACGGGCGGTTACCGCTTGGCCAAAGAAATCAAGCACAGCGGTACCGTGCAGTCGACGAAGCTCTTGATGATGACAGACGCGGATGACAAGCAGGTATTGAGATATTATCAATCCGGCATCATTGACGGCCATATTCGCAAGCCACTCACACATGCAGAACTCTACCGGCTGTTCAAGAATGTACTGACGACGTCCGGTAGACGACCAACGTCAAACTTCAATCGCAATGACGCAGCATTGGCTTCAGTGCCTGCAGGCTTACCACGACAACCCCTCAGAATCCTCCTGGTCGAAGACAATCGCTTCCATCAAAAACTCACGGCAACATTGCTCGAAAAGGAGGGGCACACAGTTACGAGTGCATGCGACGGAACGTCAGCCCTCGAACTACTCGAAGAAACAACATTCAACCTGATCATCATGGATATCTGCCTGCCGGATATCGATGGTCTGGAAACCGCTGCAGCCGTCCGCAAACGCGAGCTGTTGGCAGGGCAATATACACCAATCGTTGCATTTACAGTCCGCGTAAACGAAGACGTTGAACGCCGATTTTGCGAAGCCGGTATAGACGACTACGTGTCGAAACCGATAAAAATCGATGAACTCCGAATGATGCTTTCCGATATAGCTGCCCCCAAAGCAAGCCCAGTGCTCTAGCAGCGTGTCGGACTACGGGGATCGTAGCGAGAAACATGAGAAATCAAGAGCATTTTTTCGCGAATTGAGGCGAATATTGGACATATTCAACGAGAATTCGGGCGGAAATGCGCCGATTTTGTCAATTTCGCAGTAGGTTCGGCCGAAGTCCGATAAGCTGCTAGCCGACACAACTCCAAAGTTTTCGTCGCTGCCATACCGATATTGCCGTTAATGACCAAAGCACAATACATGATGAGCATCGTTCTGGCGATTGTGGCGTGATCGATCACGCGACCGGACTTGTTCTATGCCATTCAGCGAACATCTTAAGGTGTTCAGAAGTCACCGGTCGAATGCGATCATGCTATCGATCAACGGTCGCACCTGCGCCCCACGAGGCAGTGCAAAACCTCAGACACAGAATGGTGAACGTAGTCGTTATACGAGTGCCTGTAGTGTTCAGGTTACACATACGCAATAGTATCCCCCGATAGACCATGGCAAAACGCGGACGTAAACCCCACCGATTGTCGGATCGCCCCCAGGCCGGTCCCTCATCATGCGGCACCAACACGACGCTTGCCCCCAACTCCCGGCAAGCGCACCAGCATCACACAGCAGTGTCAAAGGTTCCAGTCGGAAGCGATGCGCGGCGCCGAAAAATCTCGCACTTCATCGCCGTTGGCATAGCTCTCATTGTGCTCGTGTTTGGTGTGTATACCCGCGCGCTGCAGAACGACTTCGTGAATTTTGATGATAATGTTTATGTAACGGAAAACGAGGTCGTAAAAAAAGGACTAACGAAGGAAACCTTCGCCTGGGCGTTCAACAACCGTTATCGCAGTAACTGGCATCCGTTGACGTGGCTATCGCACATGTTGGATTGTACAATCTTTGGACTGGATCCCAGAGGCCACCATCTCACCAACGTCATCTTACACGTCGCCAACACCCTGCTGGTTTTCGGAGTTCTGTGTTACGTGACAGGAGGAATGTGGCAAAGCGCATTCGTGGCCGCGTTATTTGGCGTTCATCCACTCCATGTCGAATCGGTAGCGTGGGTGGCGGAAAGGAAAGACGTCCTCGGCGCGTTTTTCTGGCTGCTCACAACGGCGGCTTACGCGGTGTACGTCCGACGCAGGAGCCGCATCGCTTATATCGTCGCGTTGTTCCTGTTCGCATGTGGTTTGATGGCAAAACCGATGCTGGTCAGTCTCCCGTGCACGTTAATCCTGCTTGACTTCTGGCCACTCGATCGCAGCGAGTTCCTTCGCAGATCCACCGCTCAAAGCCGCATCGAACCTCGGCTGCTCATTACCGATATGCTATCATTTATTCGTGAAAAGATTCCCTTCATCCTGTTCTCTGTCGCCATTTGCGTCGTTACGGTTATCTACCAGAAATCAGGTGGCGCGGTCGCCACAACCAACACGTTCACGCTCCAGGACCGCATCGGCAATGCATTGGTTAGCTATGTTGTGTACCTGAAACAAACATTCTGGCCGGTCGGACTCGCGGCTTTCTACCCACACCCACGCGATTCACTGGGGCTCTTCAGGATCACTGCAGCCGCGGTCTTCCTGGTCACCTTCACCGCGTGGACGCTTCGCTGCTACCGCCGACCGTTTCTGGCCGTCGGGTGGTTTTGGTACCTCGTTGTGCTCATTCCAGTGATCGGCCTCGTCCAGGTCGGCGAACAGGCACATGCCGACCGCTACACGTACCTGCCGCATATCGGTCTTTTCGCGATGGTGTCCTGGGCCATCGCAATCGTTGTTGATGGCCGAAAAACGGCCACCCGTACGGCCGTTGCTGGCGGCGTGGCATGCCTTACAGTGCTCGCCGTGCTCACATGGAGGCAGATCGGACACTGGAAAAATAACGCAACACTATATTCTCGGGCCCTTGCCGTCACGGGCGAAAATGCTGTTGCGCACAATAATCTCGGTAAAGCGATCGAACAGAACGACCTCGACCAGGCAATCTATCACTTTTCCGAGGCAGTTCGTATTAAACCAACGTCTCCCGGCGGCCGCAATAATCTCGCTGCAGCATTATTTCAGAAAGGAGATGTCGATAAGGCGATCGAACACTTCGAAATTTCATTAAGATATAGACCGAACCAAGAGAGGATACTCAACTACCTTGCTGTCGCCCTTGATCGCAAAGGCCAAACGGACGAGGCGGTAGCACATTATCACAGGGTATTGAAACGTAACCCTAAAAATCGGATCGCACTTAATAACCTCGGGTTGATACATCGCAGAAACCAGCAGTATGACGACGCCGTGAACTGTTTCCAGCGATTGCTTGCTGTCGAAGGGACCGCGCAAAGTCATTACCGCGTTGGCGAGATTTACGACCGAATGGGAAATGATGAGAATGCAATACAACACTACAAAAAGGCACTCACCTTGAAACCGGATTATGAACAGGCGAGCAGGAAACTAAAAAAGCTCCAACGTGAGCAGTGATCGCTCCCATGTAGGCCCGGGCAACGTTCACGGCTTTCATTCCGGTGTCGCATTCCGTTTGGTGATTGCATCCATGACACTGATGATATTTTTCTTCCTGGCATAATCGGGGTCTTTATCCAGTATGTGCTGGAAATGCCCCAACGCCTCATGCGCTCTATCGAGATGACGGTACAGCACAATTGCCAGTTTTTCCCGAATATTGATCGCGTTTGGCGTATACTCGATTCCGCGTTGCAGCGCATTCACAGCATCCTCAAAACGGCCGAGCTTCTCATACGATGCGCCCAGGAGGAAATATTGTTTCCCACGGGCTGCGGTGGTTAATCGCAGATCTCGCTCCAATACTTCCACGACGCCGGCAAAGTTGCCGCTGTTGTAATATGCTATGCCTAAATTATATCGCGCCTCATCATACGAGCTGTCAAATTGTAACGCCGCCTCTAACTCCGTGATCGCCAGATCAGGCTTGCCTTCATTGATATATATCCGCCCGAGCGACAATCGAGCCCTGACATTCCGGGGCGACATTTCGGAAGCCTTTTGTATCATCTCGCGGTGTCGTACGTGATCACCAGAAAGACGGTACGCCTCCGCAATCGTCAGAACCGCATCCGAATAGTTCGGAAAAATAGTTATCGCCTGGCTCAAGTGCTCAATTGCGTCGTCGGCTAGGCCTCGACCAAGGAGCTCCCCAGCCAGAAGTTTACGTAGCTTCACACTTCTCGGGTACGTGGCGACATCGGCCAAATACAGGTCGTAATTTGATTTCCAGTCCTGATTGCGTGTGTATGTCCGCCACGAATACACCGCCACTATTGGCACCAGAGCCGCAATGACCGCTGCACGACATACAGCTGACTTACTCACGAAGGAAAGCAAGCTACGGACGCCGCACCCCGCCAGACAGCATAGTCCAACACTAGGCAGGTAAAACAATCGTTCAGCAATTGGCGTTCCAATCACAATAAAAATATTTGACGTTATGGAATAGGTGGCCAGGAACAACAAAATATAAAGTGTCACGTCGCGACGCCGGCGTCGGACAGAATAGACCAGCAACAAAGGTACCATGATTGACGATACCACCCCAAGCCAGAATTCGAGCGCGCGAAGTGGATCCGACAAGGGCAACACATCAAGACCGTAGTCACAAGATAGGTTCTGCGGAAAGACCATGAGACTTAGATACTTACCGAATATGAACACACCGCCAAGAATTCGATCCAGGGGGGCTTCCCGGACCAATGGATTGTCCAAAGGGGCGATGTCAGGCGGAGTGAAAACACCAAGCACAACCGACCTCACCACCAAATATCCGATCAGAACGCCAACGAAGCCCAGATACCAATGATAACGACTCCGAACTATATGACTTATCGATTCTGCTGATGTTTTCGAATGGCACAACCAATCAATCAAAAACGGAATGATCAAGAAAGTAACGGCATTCTCCTTGCTCAAAATGGCGAAGAAGTAAGCCAATAAGGAAGCGATATAGGTCGCGTACCTGACGTTATTTTGAGTCCGGAATCGAGTGTACAACACAGCCGCGGACAAGAAAAAAAACGCCGACAATAATTCTGCACGTCCGACGACATTGGCAACCGCCTCGACGTGTATCGGGTGGACCGAAAAAAGCACACCGGAAAAAATGCTAACCAAAAATGACCTGGAAACCATGATAGTTAGCAGATACAACATTAGCACCGTAAAGGTATGCAATAAAATATTGACTGCGTGATACCCGATCGGATTTAGTCCGTTGATCGCGTAATTGATGCTGTAAGATAGAATGGTAAGTGGCCGATAAAGCCCTCGGTTACGATTAACCGGCTGCCAGTAATTTGTGGTGAAAATCTCCCCAATATTACCAAAATCCTGTATTAGAGTGTTATGTTCGACAATCACACGGTCGTCGAAGACAAAGCCGTTGCTTAGCGTGTTGGCGTAGATCGAAATAGTCAAAATGACAAGCACCAATGCGCCCGCGTACAACGACACTTTGCCCATCGCACTGGGATTCTGAATTTCCGAGGACGTTACGACATCTTCGTTTGGATCGCTGCCCGTCGACCGACGCGCCTTATTCCGGATCCTGCGATGAACTTTACTCTTGGCCATACCGGCTGAACTTTAGTCCGCGGTTGTGTGGATCGGTTACGACTGCTGTCGTTGCTTTCTATGCGGACTGGACCATGCGCAGGTAAGATTCAGGATCCACGAATTCGGAGTATCGAACGCATGACCGCTACGAATGATGCTGCAATCATAACGACATTAAACAACTGCCTTGACCTGAAGCCTTCTCACTTAGAAGTTGTTGCACCGCTGTCATTCACCCCGGCAATATTCCTGGTAATACAATCACCGGTTACCTTTTCGCGTTGCCTAAGCGAGTTTATCGCCGTTATGCTTTCTTGTCTTACCGTTATCTCCGACAGCCCCGATTTCAAACAACGCAGCCGGAATCGCGCAACCTCGAACTGATCCGACGCAAATATGCAGACACGGTCTTCCAGCAGACAATCGGAGATGACCGCAACTTCTCCTTTGACGCGGTCGCCATTCATCTCTGCATTTCCTAACGTCGCCGCAACCTCGATACTGTCTGAAACGTATTCAAGGGCTTTGGAATCGAATGTGACTTTAAAAGCGAGCAGCTTCAGGTCCGGCGAGGAACATCGGATAGTTAGGTCGATAAGATCACCCTTGTTCACATCATCCTGCGCAATTTCCAGCCTTAAAGCGGTATTTGCGCTTACCGTCAATACTGCCGTAAATATGAACCCAATACAAAGCCAAGTTCTCACTAACCTAATCATCGATTTCACCTATTCATCCACCACAACAGACCCACCGCGGATATCATACTGATCAATTTCTTCGCCCCGACCGTTGATGAACGTCATGCCCATTTCAGGGAATTGCAGCTGAGTCTCGCCCGGCGCCTTTGCGAGCACCCGGAACGACGCGATCGAACCGCCGTCGCACACATTCATATTTTTTGCCCCGGGGATACCAGAATTCAACAACACCATTCGCCCCTTCTGGTTATCCGCGTAGAATTCGATGCCACGCCGGAACGCCTTTCCAACAGCCTTGGCACTGTTAGCGACATACTCGATCACCTCCGGATCGTACTCCATAAGTAATGTCATGCTCTCCAGAGCCGGAGCGTGCATTCGCACATTGACCTCAAACTCTTCGCCTGCCACGGCCCGGTAGTCACCCAAATTAATCTCTACGTTCATATCCTTCTTATTGATATCCTCAGCCGAAAACGCCTCCGAAACGAAATCGTATTCCGGATCAGACGGCGATTGCAAGATTGCCCGGGATTCGACAGTTGAACCTCGCTTCGCCGACTGAATGGCCGTTGGGATGCTATCCCGTTCGTTGTCGCGCTCAGCCTTTGGCTCCGCCGTTACTTCTGTGGCCACAGGTGGCGGCGGAGACGCATCCGCACCCGTGTCGCTGTCTTGCTCCCCACGGAACCATATACTGATAAAAAAACATATAATTCCCAGAATTAGGCCGAGAATAGCCAGACCAACATATTTCGTTTCCTTTTTCATATACTTTTATTATCCCATCATGTGCAAAAGGTGCTTGCTCTTGATCCGACCTAAATGACCGCGTTGCAGCTGAGCCCGACTCGAACAGCTAAACACCAATGTAGTTTATTGTGACAAGGACTATGGACGGCCGTTCCGTGCCGTAGAGAACAAATTCGAACAACAAGATCCATGCCACGAATACCGGTAGTGAGATGAGAAGATGACCACCATCGATTGTAGTCTGAAAAACAATGCCGGTCAATAATGTCAGTTTACGTGGGGAAAGCAGATTGTCGGTGCCGTTCCCGTGCCCGAAAATGCCGACGGCGAAATAACTAGACGAATATACGAATTCACCTATACGGTAACAACAAAAAAGACGGTGTACCGGTTAACACCGGTACACCGTCTTTATCACCTATTTCGTGACAAACCCACTGATTTATCACACCAATTGTAAGTGCTTCTCAGCCGGACAGACATGATCGAAGATCGGCTGGAAGTCACCTATCTTCGACACTGCCTCGCGACCCCCTAGAACTCAGTGTAAATCAGCTGAGCATTGACGCCCGCAGGGTTGCCATTCACGTCCTGCAACAACTCTGCGGGCATTGGTGCACCATTAAACTCAACCCGGACATCGTCACCCGTCTCCAGATTGAGATCAGCACCGATGGTGATGGTAATCTTTCGATACGTACCTGTCGCCGGATCATCATCAATAGTAATATCATCGATCGACCCCACGGCGAATACCACGCCGTTCTTCCAGACATTCACTGTGATGCCACCCTTCGGCATCATCAAGCCGCCATCATACAGGTCACTGCTCTCAGCCAAGCGGAGGCCGCTGTCGTCAACCCGCAACGCTTCATTGAACCAGATACACAGGTCGCTGGAGTTGTCGTCGGCTACCGGATCAACCACCTCCAAATGGGCTGGCAACGGCGCTACATCATCAT
The DNA here is from genome assembly GCA_021772615.1 of Verrucomicrobiota bacterium. Classification (GTDB taxonomy): domain Bacteria; phylum Verrucomicrobiota; class Lentisphaeria; order JABSQK01; family JAJFLO01; genus JAJFLQ01. The sequence continues at coordinate 94,928 of JAJFLQ010000159.1, forward strand.
CGCAAACGCGATCATTCAGCGTATTCGAAATGTAGTCATTTACAGCAGTCTCATTCGGGAAGCCGCCAACAATATGCGCTGCAGGCACACTGCCGAAACTCGTCGAAAGTGCAATGTCGCGGAGGTGACGATAAATATACACGCCCTGACGTGCTCCACTGAGTCCGTTGGCCAGATCTCCGTCTACAAGCAGACCGATCGCATCGGTGTCGGGATTCTCATCCCCATCCTCATCAATCTGCTGATGCAATGCGTTAACCCAGGCACATATCTCTTCATCAGACTTGATATAGTCTCCAAACATGGCGCGGTCGGCGGACGGTACGATCGGAATTAGCCCACCAAACTTGCAATACTTGATCGCACGATAGATGTACACGCCGTCACGCTCAAAGTTTACCGTTCCATCCTCATCAACATCAAGGTTCAGGTAGCACGTGTCGATCGTGAGTTGCTTCGGTGTCGAGGTGTTGGCCACCTCAAGTCCAGAACTTCCAGTGGAGAAGAGCACATTCACATCCAGATCATGGGCCTGAACCAGTGCATCCAGTTCGATACGGAACTTCACCGTCACAATTTCTCCGGATCCTGCTGCTACAGCCGGATTCGAAGCATCCGCAAATGGACTATCGGCGAATATGATGATCTGTCCATTGTCGCTGTCATCAACGACCCCGAACAGCTGCTCAGACGGTGTCGGTGAACTCGGGAAGACCCTGGATCCGTCACGCATCAACGAGTTGTCAATATAACTCATTGGCAACTCACTCTCGTCCCACGTGATGGCAAAGACGAGCTGCTGTAGATCGTCGCACAGGTTCGCAGCGTCGACCGTAACGGTGACCCAGTTACACTCTCTTGCCCGCATCGGGAAGTCGCCTGTGTCATACTCTGTGCTCGATTCCGTGCTGATGTCCGAAATCGATACATCGACGACGTTGAGTACCGTCATGGTGACTGCACACGTGTCAGTCCGGCCGACATTGTCGGTTGCCGTGAGAATGATCACAGTACCGCCAATACCAACGACAGTGCCCGTAGTCGGACTTTGCGCAACGGTCAGGCTGGTGTCGCAATTGTCTGTGGCGGTGATGTCGCCAGTCAGATCTGGCACCGTCGCTTCACAATTTGCGTCCGCAGCAACTGTGAAATCATCTGCACAATCCGTTATCTCAGGATCAATTGTATCCACAACCGTGACAACTGCGGTACATGTATCTGTGTTACCTTCATTGTCCGTCGCTGTCAACACGACGATGGTCGATGGGAAGTCGAACGTATGTCCTTCGGTTGGACTCTGCGTAATCACCACATCTGTGTCGCAGTTATCCGTTGCCGTCACCAGACCCGTCAGGTCGGGCACCATGCCGACGCAGTTCGCGTCCGACGCCACCGTCACGTTAGCATCACAACTCGTGATCTCGGGATCAACTGTGTCCACCACGGTTACCACGGCCGTACATGTATCGGTGTTGCCGAAGTTGTCCGTCGCAGTCAGTACGACCACCGTCGTCTCAAACTCAAAGTTCGTTCCCGGCGTCGGACTCTGCGAGATCACCACGTTGGTGTCGCAGTTATCCGTTGCCGTCACCACACCAGTCAGATCAGGCACCATGCCGTCGCAATTCGCGTCCGACGCCACCGTCACGTTCGCATCACAGCTCGTGATCTCGGGATCAACTGTGTCCACTACCGTTACCACGGCCGTACACGTATCGGTGTTGCCGAAGTTGTCCGTCGCAGTCAGTACGACCACGGTCGTCTCA
>JAJFLQ010000160.1 GCA_021772615.1 Verrucomicrobiota bacterium
TGAACCAATATGCTTGTCCCAGAGTAGTCAAGAACTGAAACCGGGACAATTCCCACGGAACCTTGACATCGACGCCCGGACTGTCGCCAAATGTTATATCCTTATAGTGCGTCTCAGGATCCCAAGAATGGCCACTCTTGATATCGCAATGCCAGGGAATTTTCATGTCGGAATTCGACGGCAGAAACTGTCTTATGTCGACGTCGCCGGAACCCAGCAAGTCAAAGGAATGGGCGCAAATGCGATCGGCAGCGGCCAGAATTCGTGATCGATACTCAGGCGACATTTCTGTGATAAGGGCCACAATTTCCACATTTTCGTTCGCTGAGAAAAAAACCCGGGGATGGCGGGTAAATGCAGAACACTTCCTTATAATTGAGCGTCCGTCCATAATGCGATATTTTTCCTAAAAAATAACGATTCCGATGTGCCGCAAAACGCGCCCTGGTTCGAAACGGATTTCGCACCAATCCGGATGATTCTTTGCTTTACTCTCCAAATGCGCCATTCTCCCGACTCAACTGATCTCGTCAAACACGTTGACCAAATCGCGAGTCAACTTCGCTCGATCAAAATTCTCGATGAACTCCCGATCGACCTCAAGCCGAACGGCTCCCGCAGACCATTTCTTGTGAGCATCGACAATCGACAATCTGACATCCTCGGAATCATGGGAGGTCACGACGTACGCATTCCTTGAATATCGACGAATGATATCAGCGTTGTCACCTTCGGGAACATCGGCAAGTATGGGAATACCGGTGGCCAGATATTCGAAGGTTTTTGCAGCGATTGCGGTATATGGCGGGTCGCCAGGCACCCTGCCCTGCTTAAGAAACAGCAATGATGCCGTTGCGAGAATCCCAAGGGCCTTTTCATGAATGACAAAGGGAATTGACGTCACATTTTCCGTAATACCATATCGCTCCGCACATTCCGACACATCTGAACCCACCGAAATAAAACGGTAGTCCATTTCGAGCTTGGCCAGGGCCGCAAAAAGTAAATCCGGGGTTCTGGATTTATAAAAGGACCCTGTGTATACAATTGTAAAACGATCGGTTTCCGGTACAGCGCTCACGATTTTGTCGTAACCGTTACTTACGGTTCTCACGTTCAAGCCCGGATATTTCTCAGCATACCATATCCTGGCGCCCTCGGTCGTGACGACCAAACAATCCGTTCTGTCGAGAACAAATTTCTCCAGCGACTTTGCGCGGCTATTATGATTCCGAAGGTAGTTCCGATAGGGATTCTGGGCCCAGACATCTCTGAAGTCACAGACCAGAGGGCGATTCGACATCTTCTTGACGTAGGCGGCAATAATGGCCGAACTGAACGGAGAGCATGAAACATAAATAACGTCACTCCAACAAGCCAATCGTATGGCCTTAAGCAGACAAAGCCATCCGAATTTCGGATCCGGCGTGCAAAAATAACTGTCAAGAAAATTTCTCTTGGACGTAAACCCCAGCCCGGCCAGCAGTTCAGAAATCGACCGCACGATTTTCTTTAAGTCAATTTCGCACGAACGATAGACAGGAATGTCGCCGTTGACGGCTTCTCCCACGGGATAAGCCGGATCAAGATTTCCCCTCGTCGTCAAAATGCGAACATCCCATCCCTGCTCTATTAGATTCCGGGCAAACCCGACACTGCGGTTGGAAGCCGCAGTGATTGTCGGCGGAAAATAATAACAAATCATCAAAACCCGCTTCATCAGATTGACCAATGTTCCCAAAGATCATCCGACATGTTCGTTTGAATGCCCATTTGGTTCGGATGGCGCCACCGTCCGAAACGGGCAATTCGCGGCAATTTTCGGGTATTAATGGAACCACAATGAACGAGGTAGCCGTGCCAGAATATCACGGTTCCGGCCTTGGCAACAAGCTCTCTCGGCTGCTCGTCAACGTACCGCATCAGGGGCGCAAAGTGCGTCTGCGAGTCACTCATAAAACTTCCGTCGATATGTTCGGGAAACCGCCTGAAGTACTTATGGACGGCAAGATGGCTCTTCGGCCAACATACAACGGCTCCACCACCTGCCTCAACATCATACAGATAAACGGTAGCACCAAACATAAATCCGCCCGACCATCCTCGAGGACTGTAGCCATCAACATGCCCCCTGCGCGGCATCTGCCATTTCCTGTCCGGATCCGGCCAGCGAATCACCGGTGTACCTTCACTACCGACGAAAATTCCCTGCCCCATCTGCCGAACAATAGCTGCTACCCGTTTATGCCTTCCGATGTCGTGGTGACCAACGACCTTCCGAAAATCGGGAAACACCTCCCGGTCGGTTGGCCATGACGCCCGGTCATCAATCTCGGATTCGAGAAATGTCCACATCTGTGACCGCCATAGCTCCAACACGTCCGGGGCGATGAAATCTTCAAGGACCAGAAAGCCATTAATCTTAAAGGAATCCACCTGTTCCGAAGTCAATGAAACGTTCATTCGTCTTTCCTTCATCCTGTGTCGGATCCGATATAGCAATAAACTCGTCAGCTGAAGGACGCAGAGGTTGGCAATTCGGCTCGACAGGCGGACAGCGTTTGCTCCTGACCGGCTGGCAGGCCCGTATCGTTTTGTCGACTCGCACCTTCGCGCCAATCAACCAGGTTGATCGGCATCACCAAAGCCACCGGAAATATCGCGACGCAGCGATTCGAGCGCCTGAGCGCTTTCGGCAGGGTCCACGCGGAGATTCGCCTGGTACAACGCGTCGTAGCTCATGGGATTGCCCTCAAGCTCGACGTGCCAATCCTGGCCGCCGTCGCGATCACGATTGGTCATGAACGACAGGTGCTCCTGGTCCGAAAGTACACAGTCGGCACGGACGTCGCCCGCACCGCACTCGATCGCGCCGCGGTCGAGTGCATTGTAGAGCAATGCGCCGTCTGCGCGAATCGAGGGCGCTGTCACGTCGATAAGTACCGCGTTATCTACGTCCGCACGATCCGCCTGCACACCGATGACGACACTGTTGGTGATGCTTCCAGCGCCTATTGCTGCATCGACAACGACAGATCGATTATCGACCACCAGGTTCTCGCCTGCCGTGAATGCCGCACGGCGCTTCCCCAGGCCGAAGAACTGACGCATGGCGTCGGACTCGGCGCCGTCTCCGGTGAGTTTGCGGCAGTTGTCCATATAGCGATGGACCAGGCCATAGTCCCACCAGTACGCAGTCGCACCGATATCCACCGCACCGAATAATCTCGAAGTGGGACAACACATCGCAAAAAGTGACTTGAACTTTTGCATCCTGGCATAGTGCTCGCTCGCTTGCGATTTGGTCTCCCCCTTGGCTGTCATCATGGTGATGTATGTGCCTTCGTCCAGGGTCACCGGCATCCAGAAGTGGGGATCGGCGTCGAACTTACCTTGTCGGCTCGCGAGTTCACGACTGAACTCCTGAACGAGCATACTCTTCAACTCCGCGGAAATGCTGAACGAGCCGAGACTGATCCCGATCCCGCCGGAAGCTGAAATCGTCTTCTTCGCAATCAGGTCTTCCAACGTGGTGTAGTTGATTTTTTCGACCTGTGCTGCGTCCCCGTTTTCATCAACCGCGATCAGGCCATACGCATTCAATTGCCGCGATTCCCATTCTCTGGCCGTAGGCAGCGGAGCAAGTCGGCAAAGAATATCGGCGTGGTGTGTAGCGTCATACGCCGCAGGCTGCGAGGGTACAAAGATCTGGTCGCCCCAGAATACTGACACACGACCTTTGCGGCTGGGTGCGTAGATGGCCGTTTGCCGTATGACAGATTCCAGCAAGGTCACAGGCCGGCGGACGCCGGCGACATCAAGCAGTTGCGGCAATTTTACTGCGGCCTTGTTATTGTTTTCGCTGCCAGGCAGGGGTGCCAGCCGTGTACCTTTGCCGGCCGTGTGATAGACTGCGACTGATTTTCCCCAATTCAATGCCTCATTGAGTCCGAAATTGAATTTGCGCTGTGCCTTCTCCGAGGCCTTTTTCAACGCGTATAATGTACCCAGACCATTGCCAGCACCGCCCGGCCAATCCTCATGAACGGCAACGATTACAGCGTCGCGATTGGCAACCTGCCCGCGCGTGGCCTCAAGCCGTTTCTGCCAATACGCCTCCTGCTGCGCACTCGTGGTCGAGACGATTATGATATCCATCCCGGCATTTGTGCCGGCAGCGGCCGCCATCAATTCGATATTTTGAGTTTGCATAGCACCTATCCGGTATTAATCTGAAATCACTATAACCCGATACCGTTTCATTTTGCAATCAAACCGCTGCAATCCAGACGAACATTATGATTACCGACACACAAATCGAAGCGTTTTATGACACCGGCTACGTAGTGATACCGGATATTTTCGGGGAACCCGAGCTGGAGATCATGCGCAGCGCCTGCGACCGGCTGGTGGTAGAAGCCGCGGAACTCGAAGGCATGGTCATACACAATGGCAGCCAGTTTGTCGTCGAGCGCAATCCGACGCATGCCGAATTTCCGGTTCAGATCAAACGCGTGGTGTGGGTGGGCGCGGCCGAACCGGATCTTTTGAAGCTCGGGCAATCCCATCAGCTCACAGATATCGCCGGCCGAATTATGGACTGTGATCGCCTCGAACACATCATCAATCAGGTCCATTTCAAACTGCCGAACGACGGCGTATTTTTTCCGTTTCACCAGGACAGCCGCCACCGCGGCTATGGCACGGACAATTGGAAAGACGCGAACGGTCGCGGCAGCTACGTGCAGATCGTCACCGCGATTGACCGTGTGACCATGGAAAACGGCCCCCTTCTGTTCATCCCCGGCAGTTGCCGAAACGGGCACCTCGACCTGCCTTACGACGAACAACACGCGACCGAATCGCCCTTGTTCAACCCGGACGACGCCGTTGCGGTGCCGATGGCGCCCGGAACCGTCGCGATTTTCGGCCCGTATACGATTCACGGCAGCCTGCCGAATACATCGACGAAGAGCCGCCGCGTTTTCATTAACGGATACGCGTATCCCGGCGCGAATTTTCGCCAGTACCCCGGCGATGGCGCGGGGATGCTCATTGATGCAAGGTGAGACCAGACCAACGCCGACAGCACGCCCCGCCCGCACGCAATTGTCGTTGAGATGATTCATTGCGTGCGCCATTCTCCGGATCAGCAGATGTCCGGAACCGCTGGGTTCATTCCGGTGACGGTGATTGCAGCCGTCGTTCCAGGAATGCTGCGATGTGCCGGTACGCCGTGATGCGGTTGGCGCGTTTACGAATGCCGTGGCCTTCATCCGGAAACCGGAGATACGGTACCTCCCGGCCGCGTTCACGCAGAGCCGCTACGAATTGGTCCGACTCGGAAACCGGGTTTCGCGTGTCATTCGCGCCGTGCAGCAGCATGATGGGCGTGGTTAGCCGATCAACATGAAACAATGGCGAGATGCGGCGAAAATAGGCAACATCGTCCTGATCGGAAATGTCACCGTACTCCAGCCGATCGCTCGCTTTGAGCTGCGGCGAGGCGCCTTCGAGCGCCGTGATCCAATTGGATACGCCCACAAATGATATCCCGCCACGGAAGCGTTCGGGAATATGCGTAAGTGCGGCCATCACGAGGTAACCGCCGTATGAATTACCCATGATAGCGGCACGATTACCATCGACATAACCCGCGGAATCCAGATGGCTCAATGCGTCTTCAATGTCGCCGATTTCGTTGTGCCGCAGGCGGCGATCGTTGAGCCGTGCGAATGCCTTTCCGAATCCGGTGGAACCGCGATAATTGAGGTCGAATACGGCAATGCCGCGCGTGACCAGATACTGAAATGCAGGATTGTAACGCGGCCGCGCCTGAACGGTGGGACCGCCATGAACGGATATCAAGACCGGCGGTTTTTCCGCCGACGTCGTAGTCGTGGGCAGATATAACAATCCATGAAGCTGAATGCCGTCTCGCGCTTCAAAATTGACACTATGTGGATGCGACAAGCGCTGCAGATCGATGCCCGCATCCGTTGACCGAGTCGAACGGCTAAGCTCCCGTTCTGCAATGTTCCAGGTCCATATATCACCTGGGACACGCGGCCCCGTTACGTGGACCGCAACGATCGGCGCGTCGGCTGCCCAGGAAAACGTGTATACACCCGGCGGCACCGATGGGGGGTCGATATCTTCACCGGTTTTGAGACATCGAAAGTGTAGTCTCGAATAGCCATTCTCAATAGCGGACCAGCCGATATACTCGCCTGAAGCGGATAACGCAACCTGTTCGATATCTGCGTCGACCTGATGGAAATATCGGAATTCGCTCGTTGTGATGTCGTAGCGGCCGATTCCAGACCAATTGCGATCCTGATTCGTTACAAAGAAAACAGCGTCCCCCGCCGGAGTCCACGAGAACGACTTGTATGACGATGCGACATTGGGTTCGAACATCGTCGTAACTGTCCCTGCCGATACATCCAGCAGGTAGATGTTATTTGCATCTTCACCGCGGTCTTCGGAGAGAATCACCGCGTTCCCGGCGGGATGCCAGGCGACCGGATACAATCCCATCCTGCCGCGAAATACTTCACGTTCGCTGCCAGTAGCGATATCGATCACAAAGATATCGAAATCGACACCATTTCGCCCGGTACTCGAATAGGCGACCGTCGCGCCGTCGCGTGTAAACCCACCGAACTCCCGAAAGACGCCGGACGCGGGCAGCAACGTGCGTTCGGTCTTTCCGTCGGGCGATACGAGGTAATACCCTTCACGTTCATCACCGCTACGGTCGGCACCGTAAATAATCCATTCTCCAGTCGGCGACCAGCGATGAAACGTAACCGACTCACCAAAGGTAAGCTGCCGCGGCCATCCGCCGCCGGTGGCCACCACCCAAAGCTGCGGATGCCCCGTAATCGAAGTGGTAAATGCCACCTGATCGCCGGCTGGAGACAGGGACGGACGCGTCGCATCGCGGATATTGAAAAACCTGGCAATATCCGGCATTGGATCCCCGGCAAGCGAGACAGGACCGCTTACCGGCTGTGGCGCATCCGGATGCGGGGCAGATTCGTCAACGGCATAGAGCGGCACACAAATACGTGTTCCGACTACCGCACAAAGGACAACGGCTGCGACTGAATTCGGCACAAACCGACACCACACTCCACCCCACCCTTTGCGCCTGCAGATCCCCTTCCCCGATACACAACAACTACTCATTCGCCGGCCGTTCCTATTCTCGAAATTACGGGTTGTCAATTGTAGTCCCGCACTTATTGTATTCGCAACTGTAACGGAAGGAACTGCCGTTGCAGTAGACACCATCTCGGTATTCACACGCGGACACAGGCAGAACACGCATGATGCAAGACATTATCGCCACATTACTGGAGGTACAGGACAAGGACATCAGAGTATTCAATCTAAGGAAGCAAATCGAATCTGTACCGGCCGAAAAGAAAAAGATTGAAAAACTCATTCATGATTCCGAGGAACAACTTACACGGGCAAAGGAGACTTTACAGGCAACTGAGGCGAAAATTAAAGAGGTAGAACTTGAGATTGCCGCACATAAAGAAAAGATTCTCAATCTGCAGAGCAAGTCCACCGCTATCAAGAAAAACGATGAATACCGTGCGTTGCTCAAAGAAGTAGACCTGCACAACAAGCGGATTTCGGAATTTGAGGACAAGCAACTGGAACACTGGGAGGCGCTCGAGAAAGCCAAGGCCGAGCGTGCGCAGGCAACGAAGAATCGCGAAGCTACTCAGGCGCGAATTCAGGGCGCCTATGAAGACCTTGACGTTCGTGATCGCAACTGTACGCAGCAGGTAGACAAGGTGATCGCGGATCGCAATGCGATGCTTACGAACATACCGGAAGACCTCCTGCGAATCTACCAGCGGCTTGTCGACAGACCCAACCGTACAAAGCACTTTCGCAAGGTTCTCGTCCCGATTCAGAACGGCAACTGCGGAGGCTGCTTTCTGGCCGTCACGCCGAATATTAAGGCATTGGCGAAGAAGAAGCTGGTCCCTTGCGAGAACTGCGGCGTTCTCCTATTCTACGAACGATGACGTCCATGCCGCTCCGGAGCCACACTGCCAATCCTGCGCCACGCATCGCCTCTCGCAACCTGTCCATTTGCCCCCTTTCGATCTCCACGCCTTGTGTCAACCAAAACAGCACGTAACTGGCTACTGCGAATAGCATACGACGGCTCTGCGTACTTCGGCTGGCAGACGCAGATCACTCATCCGACGGTTCAGGAAGTGCTGGAAGACAGGATGTCCCGGGTTCTCGGTGATTCGATACGCATACACGGTTGCAGCCGAACCGACCGTGGCGTCCACGCCCTCGATCAAACTGCTTCATTCACGCCACCTGCAGACAACGGGATACCAGCCGATAATTTTCGTCGCGCGGTGAATGCTGTGCTCCCGCCGGATATCCGTGTCCGGTCGGTTGAACCGGTACCGCCGGAATTCCACGCACGCCACGATGCCGCAGGAAAGGCATATACCTATGTGCTCTTCTCCGGGCGCGAGTTGACATCGCCCTTTTGCGCCCGGTATTGCTGGCAACATACACGGCCGCTGGACATCGCGGCAATGCGACACGCTGCGGCGTTGCTGCCAGGAACACATGACTACACGGGCTTCGCTGTCAAGAGCAAGGAGAGCGATCGCGATCCGGTTAAAACCCTATATGCCGTCCACATGAAAAAGGCGGCATCATTTGTGGTGATCACGGTTATCGGCAATGCGTTTCTGTATCGCATGGTCCGCCGCCTGACCGGATTTCTGGTGGCAGTCGGCCATGGTACGATTGCACCGGACGCGGTAGCACTTGTCCTGCAGCAACATGAGAGCAGCCCGTCGTTCGACACCGCGCCGCCGCAGGGCTTATTCCTCGAAAGAGTATTTTATGCTGCAGCCGACATGGCGCCCCATACCGCACGTCAGCTACCGTTCCTGGCATTCCTCGATATACCGGATACGATGAGCGATGACATACACGCGGAATGACTACCTGATGATGAGCGACGATGCCTTGCTGCTACAATGCCGGTGCGATTGTTTCCGCGCACGGGGTCCTGGCGGGCAACATCGCAATACAACCGACTCGGCTGTGCGCCTGACACTCGATGATCCGGAGATTACGATTGCGGTCACGGAAGCGGCCAGCCGATCGCAGCAGCGTAATCGCGCAGCAGCGATCAAGAAACTTCGGTTGGAAATCGCACTATTGTGGCGCACCGAACCCTGCCAGTGGTCAGAAGAATGGAAAATCGGACAAAAAGACCGTCGTTACGCCATGTTTACAGCGACAGTACTCGATGCGATTGAAGCAGCGCACTTTCACGTGTCCACAGCCGCAGCGTATCTCGGCATTTCCACGGCTGTACTGGTAAAGATACTTGCTCGCGACGTTCGGCTTTGGCGGCTCATTAACGATCAGCGAAAGAAAAAGGGATTGAAACCACTGGTGCACCGGTAACACACTTAGGCTCAATCGTAGAAAACCCATCGCGCCGCGCGCGATTCGGGGGATTTGAATCGGCACGTGCTGCATCCACACGCAATGCGTGCTGAGTTGCGCCGGCCACAGCTGCTGCCGCTTTTCATCCATCAGGTCCCGTAAGCCGTAAAGAAGGTAACGGGCCAATTTATGAAACAAGACAACCTGATCGAACACAATCCTCGGTGCTGGCGTCAGCATGGCGCTCAACCTTGCCGGTCAGCCCATGTATCCACTTTTTCATATCAACGTGCCGGAACAGCATCGTTTCCTGCAGATTCAATCGTGTTCCCGCCTGGGAACGTACAGCAGTGTCATACATTTGACAGGCGATTGCGATGTCCGCAAACGCCAGCCCAACAGCATTGAAATACACCCGCTCCGTCGGACTCTCCCGACCTGGCTTCTTGCCCATCACGATTTCAACCAGGTCTGCGTGAATATCACTGTCTGCCAATTTGTGCTCGCGGTACATGCGGCTAAGCGTCTGTGTTCTATGCTTCACTGTTTCCCAGTCATCACACACAATCTTCTCACACCGCCTGGCGACATCGAACTCATCCTCGTAACCCCCGACATGACTGTAGAACACGCCTTCTTTCATCCACGCTGCTTTCAAAAAAGGAGCTTGCGAACTCGTTGCTGTTACCAGTACGTCGGCCCCTTCCATCGCCCGCTGGTGGCACGTGTCCGCGGCGCAAAAAGTCATATCGGCAAAAAGCGGCTGCATCTCGTCGATAAAGGCTTGTTCTTCGTCGGCCAGTCTTGCAGCCACCCTGCATTCGCAAATCGACGGTAGGACATGCTTCAGGGCGACGAGTTGCATTTTCGCCTGCTCACCGGCGCCGATGAACCCAATCGATCGCGAATCGGGTCGTGCCAGGTACTTCGCGGCCAATCCGCTCATTGCGCCTACACGCAGGTTCGAACATAGCGTGCCTTCCATAAAACACAGCGGAAATCCACGCTCAATTTCCGACAGAATAATGACCGCCGTCAAATTCTGCACGCCGAAGCGGTACGGGTTCGGCGGGAACACCGACACCCACTTCACTCCACATATTTTCTTATCCAGCAACGTTGCCGGGAGACAATTTATACGTTCCTGCGTGTCATCATTAAAGATTTGAACAATCTTGTCCGGAAATAGTATTCGCTTGTTGTGGAAATCTACGAGTGACCGTTCGACGGCATCGATAGCAGCGCCCATATCGAAGCAGCCCGATGTCAAGAGATCTTCCTGTGACAGATAGAGTACGTCAAGTGCGTTGCGCATTGCCATCTTCAATAACCTCCTCACTAAACACGATGCAGACGGCACGGAACGTTTACATGCCACGCCTCTCTCGCACCGCCTCGTTGTGTAGAATACACAGCCCTTATCTCAATGGCGGTACGTGGAGCATAGGCACAGCCAATTCCACGACTGATCGCATAACGATCTGTTAATTAGCGCATTACGAGTTCTACACAACGCAACCGACAGGCGGGGTATCCGAATACGGATTATAGGAAGAACACGAAAACGGAAAGGATGAGGGGCGAGCGCAGCGTGTCAGAGCGGCAACGCTACCGGCACTGTGGCTATGCGTGGTAATCGCGTGTGGCACAATCAATGCGAATTTCAGGCTAGGTGGGCCAACGCCCGACGGTATACGACAGACGACATCTGATCCCTGCCACAGCGCCACTTTACACCACAGGCAATTTGCGGTATAATAGCTGGCTGTATCGACTTGGGCAGGAAATTATGTTGCAAATTAACCCGGAGACCAGTGTAAAACCCTCAAGTCGTACTGGTCGTCTCGCCATTCATTAATATAAACTTTCTCGCGCTGCAAACGTTACCGCATGACACCGAATGCATCAGCGCGTCACACTTCGGATAAGAATGCCTTATGGAGTCATTAGCAGACACGGATTATCTGGCCGGACAACGAATGTTGATCCTCGCACCGCATGCGGATGATGAGGCGTTTGGCTGCGCGGGTACCATTGCAAAGATAAAGGATGCAGGAGGCGAGGTCTACGTCATGGTCTTCAGCGTTGGCGATCTCGACCACTACAATGCGGAATACGGTCACGTAAGTGGGTCCACCCGTGTGCAGGAATTCGAGAAGGTCGTCGAATTTCTGAGAATCGATGATTACGACATCATTTTCAACGATACCCAGACTCATATGCGGCTCGACAGCATTCCCCGCCGCGACCTCATCCACATTATCGAGAAGAAGAGCCGTCTGGCACTGGACCGGATCTCGCCGACCATCGTGGCGTTGCCTGCCATCTCATACAACCAGGACCATGTCGCAGTTTTCCATGCCGGCTTCACGGCATGTCGGGCCCATGATCCCGGAGTAAAGTCGTTTCCTGCAACTGTACTTGCTTACGACAATCCGACGTTGTCCTGGAACGTAGATCACGAAAAATTTCGCCCCAATTTTTACGTCGACATCTCCGACTACCTGCAGCACAAGATCAAGGCGCTCGCGCTACACAAATCCCAGCTGCGGCATTCTCCACATCACCTGAGCATTGAGAACATGGAATATCTCGCGCGTGTGCGCGGCCACGAAATTTCGGTTGTCGCCGCCGAGGGGTATATGTGCTACCGATTTGTGCTTTGACATTGGCCACCATTCCATAACTGTTCGGAATCCGGACAAGATCTGATCGCCATGGTGTATTCCGCAACCATCCACGTTGAGACCAACGGCTTCTCCGACATACACGACCTCACACGCGAGGTGGTCAAGGCCGCTGCGCAATCCGGTATCATCTGCGGTGTCGCCGTAATTTTCGTACCTGGCTCGACCGCCGGCATCACCACCATCGAATTCGAAAGCGGAGCGGTGCACGATCTCAAGCAGGCGCTGGAACGGCTCGCGCCAATGGCAGACACCTACGAGCACAATCGGCGATGGGGTGACGGAAACGGGTTCTCGCATGTCCGCGCTGCCTTGCTCGGTCCGTCACTTTCAGCGCCAATACAGAACGGACAGCTCGTCCTCGGCACCTGGCAACAGATCATCCTGGTAGATTTCGACAATCGCCCGCGCAATCGCGATGTGCTCGTCCAACTCGTTGGCGATTGACGGTATTCATTTTTTGACGCTGATTGCTTTTGTTAGACCTCCACGTCTGGCGGAGGTCTAACAAAAGCAATCAGGAACCGCGCAATAATGCAGCAAGTCGATCGTGCACACGCCCGTTACTGGCCAGTATCGACAACTGTGATTGCGATGTATCGAAGTCGTTACTTTCGATAGTGGTGACGCAACCGCCTGCTTCCCGGACGATTATCGCGCCTGCGGCGACGTCCCAGATATTGACGACGTCTTCCCAGTACGCGTCGTACCTGCCGGCAGCAACCCACGCACAGTCCAATGCCGCCGAGCCGAAACGCCGCGTACCGCTGCATGCCATCGCTGTGTCGGCCAGGCGCGTGTTGAATTGCGACATGCCTGCGCAACCTTTGAAAGGAATCCCGGTTGCGAACAAACAGTCGGAGAGGCTCTCTCTGGCGGAAACACGGAGTGGTTGACCGTTCAGAAAACTGCCGCGCCCGCGTTGGGCAGCAAACATCTCCTCCCGGATCGGATCATACACCACGCCGGCCATCAATTCATGGTCGCACGCAAGGGCGATGGAAACAGCGAAGTGCGGCACGCCGTGCAGAAAATTCGTGGTACCGTCCAGCGGATCGATAATCCAGCAATTACTCGCAGTATGCGCACTACGACCGGACTCCTCGGCTAGAAACGCCCAGTCCGGATACGCCTCGGACAGGGTCGAAATGATCATTGCCTCGGCCCTGGTGTCCGCCTGTGACACAAAATCAGCGGGGCCTTTCTTGCGGATATCAAGTGCATCAATACGCCCGAAATCACTTACCAGCGCCGCTCCGGCTGCACGCGCCGCTGTTTCCATTCGCCGTAGTGCCAATGGCTCGGCCGCGTCGCCGCTGATATCATTCTTCTCGCTCATCTGGCTGGTCACAATAGTCACACAAATTCTCGTATCGACGCGGTCACCGCTCGATTGGCGCCAATTTTAAAAAAAGTTCCGGTTCAGATCCAAGTTCGTAATGGGTAAAATGCAGCATGCCGTTTGCCCAGTGCAACTGGACGTTCACAATAGAGCAGTCGCCGGGATCATACATGTCCTCATGCCAGAGCGCACTGCCTCGAAATCTACCGTCCGAATCGAGGTCGCCTTGCAGACGAAACTCTTCTCCTCCGTTACGTATCACCCCATCAGCAATGGTATATCGTGCGCCGCCGTCTGTAACCGTGCCGCCATCGACTGCGTAAACACCATCGAACGTGCTGGTGGCCGTGGACTCGTAATACGATGACAGCAGTGGAAAGCCGAGAAGTGCTCCCTCGCCAAGCTCTGCGTCGTCATACGGGACAGGAATCGTCGTAGTATACATGAAGTAGAAGTATGAACCGACGATGACTGCGAGAAATCCCACAAGAATGACGTAGACTCGACGACTGCTTCGGTCGTACCTGTGAACTGTAGACTGCCATTCCTTATGGTGATTATCAACCGCTTGCTGCAAGTCGTCCAACTTGCGGTGAATATCGTCATCGAGAGTCATTCGGCGGAATTCGGAAACATTTTGAAGTCGAAAGCGATTAAAAAACTGGTCAGCACTGTATAATGGCCAACATAGACCATATGCAGATCGATTCCACAGAAAATGTTCACAAGCGATACAGATTTCGTAAAATCGCATTCGCGCGGGACTGAGATGTATTTACCGCGGCCAAGCCTACAGGGCGAGCCGACCTGGATGCCAGCTGACAATATTATTGAGTTAAGGCTCGCCGTTGAAGTTCACGCTTCAGTCGGGGGTTTCACGCCCCGCAAAGCAATACGCGCAACATAACGCAGGCGCGTCCCGCGACTGCGGTGGCGCGAACATCGGATCGCCTCAATCAACAGCAATGATTGTTCCCGTGCCACACCGATCTGGAATCGCCGGCATAAGCCAATGGCACAACTTATGCGCGAACAAACCACGCCGCAACGCAAATTTTAATGACAGGCCGTGTTGCTTGTTGAGGCCCCGGAAAACGAAAGGTTATGCGCACATGCAGCAAACACAAAAAGTACTGATCGTTGATGACAACGAGCATAATGTGGCGATCTTGGAACTAATTTTGGAAGAATACATTCTGGAGACGGCAGCGAATGGAAATGACGCATTGGCAGTCGCACATCGATTTCGTCCGGATCTGATTCTTCTCGACGTGATGATGCCCGGTATGAGCGGGTATGAGGTGTGCCGCACATTACGCGATGACAAAACATTCACGAATACAAAAATAATTATGGTCTCGGCTAAGGCGATGACGGCGGAGCGCGTCAAAGGCTACGAAATGGGTGCGGACGACTACATCACCAAACCATTCGATGAAGACGAACTTCTGGCCAAGGTTCGCGTCTATCTTCGGCTCAAGTCGCTGGAAGAAGTTGCAAAGATGAAAAATGACCTTTTGTCGTTGCTGTCACACGAGTTGAACACGCCACTCAATCAAATTCTCCCGGCCCTCGAACTATTACAGGACGATGACGACATGAATGTCGCCGAACGTCGGCAATGGCTAGACATCATCCGGTCTGGCGTGACCGGTCTCGAGGCACTGTTTGACCGCATCATGACACTGAATCAGTTGAAGTCCGGGACGTCGACATTCGAATGTGATGTCGTCGATATATGTGAAATCATGCGCGGCGAAATACATGCTCTGACGATGGAGGCCGATAAGCGAGACATACACCTGATCGACCGCCTGCCGGGTGCAACGCATTGCAGTGTCGATATACAATATATCAATCGCGTGTTCGCCGCCGTATTGGATAACGCCATACGATACAGCCCGGAGGGAAGCGATGTCCTGGTCGAACTTGAACCGAATGGCAGCACGGTCACGCTGCTGATCGCGGACGACGGCCCCGGAATCGATCCCGAGCTGATTCCCGCAATCTCCGACGGTTTCGCCGTCACAGATGTCAGCCATCACTCATCCGGGCATGGATTGAGTCTTGCGATCGCCAACGAAATCATGATAGCACACAACGGTCATATGGAATGGCAACTACCGCCAGACGGCGGCACAACCGTGGCAATTTCAATCCCCGCATCGGTCGGAACAGATTGACAATGTCCAAAATTAATCAACATGCGTATTTGAAATATACCGACTGCTGATTACAATAACCGTCTGCGTTTTCGATTGCTTGAAAGCTTAGACCTCACGTTCCGGCATAGCTCAGCGGTAGAGTAGGTGGCTGTTAACCACTTGGTCGTTGGTTCGAATCCAACTGCCGGAGCCATTTTTTATTTTTACATGCAACCTGTTTATAATAAGCACGTTACGCATGGTTATGGTTCCTGCCAATTTCAACAGTTGCGCACCATCTTATGCCTGCGCTACATTTCCGCCCTCCGAATCTCCGCTTCTTACTTTGAAATCGTCGACATTCGATACAATATTAAATTAGTACTTGATATTGTTTGAATAGATATTGGACCGAAGCAACAAACGTTTCCTTTCTAGATCGATATGCCGACAATCCGAAATATTACCGGTCCGTATCGATTCTACTTCTATAGTTTCGATTGAAGTGAGCCTATGCACGTTCATGTCCAGAGAGAAAGAATGGTATGCAAGTTTTGGCTGGACCCGCTAACTCTGGGGAAGAATTACGGCTTTTCTGCTAAAGAACTTAACCAAATTCGTAGATTGATTACTGATCGCATTATCGAAATACAGGATGCATGGCATGAACATTGTAACCAGTATTGAACCTCGCATCAAGAATATAAACCTGACCGAAGATGTAATTACCGCTGAGCTTGCGGACGGTCGAACGGTAAGCGTCCCATTAGCGTGGTCATGGCGTTTATCAGATGCGACGCCGGAACAGCGAGCGAATTACGAAATGATCGGTGACGGGCATGGCGTTCATTGGCCGGACATCGACGAAGATATTAGTGCGAGTGGAATGTTGAACGGTGCACCAGCGCGACCGCCTAAGCGGGAATCGCTATTCGCCCAATAATTTCATACAACTATTTTTTTCGGTACCTCCATGACAAACTCAAGTTTGTTATCAAGAATACCTCTCGGTTCGGCAGTAATGGTACGGAAAGCGATGATCCGAGATCTATGAATAATAGTAGAATAAATGCTGAAATCGATGAGGGCTGGCGACGCGCCTGAAGTCGAGCGCAAAGATTTCCGGGTAGTGTCGCTTTATGTGGGCGAGCAAGTCGATGAAAAGACCCTAATTCTACTCTTGCTGAATGCAATCGAACAAGGGTAGAAAATGAAAACATGCTCACCTATTTTTCCCATGGTCAAAACTCCGATTAATTCTATCCTCAGCACCGAATGCAAAGATGGAATTGTAAAATACTTTCATCAAAACAAACTTGCCTTTTCGCACCCATACGATGACCATACCAAATTTCGCTATATAACCTCTGGCTATGTTCTGCTCAAATTATGCAAAAAGGTTGAAATAGCAAGATGTTTTGAAGTCACCCAGGATAGTGTCAAATATTATGCCAATAAACTCCGGCGAGAAGGAGAATGTGTTTTTTTTGAGGGAAGATCCAGAAAACTCACAAAAAAAGTAGAAGAATTTGCGCGACATGAGTTTCGCAGAATTTTTCCGGAAAATAATAAATGTTATTCAAACTGACCACTCAATAACTTGATTGGATATGATGACGATCCTGAGATATGTTTAACGATTAAGAAGTTTGTGTCCATATTGTGACCATTTGAGGCTCGCCATGCCGGGAATGGTGGTAAATAAAGGGAGATGCAACTCGTCCGATCTGTGCTTGTGGAAGTGTAACTTTTTGGAGAATATAGGGTTATGAAAATTGCAGTAACGAAACTCATAACCTGAAGGTCGGAGGTCAAAATTCTGCGGGGGAGTAGAGTTATCGTATATGATGCGCTTGTGGTAAAATATCCCTGAATCGCCCAAGCTGCTCGTCTTCGTTCCTTACCGAACACAATGGACGCAATCTCCTTTCAGTAAAGAGTTTTCTACATTCACACGAATCATTAGTTTGGACAAATTCGAGAATTTGCGGGGAGAGCTTGAGAATGCTCAGCATCCGATAGAGGTGGATTCGGGAGAAGCCAAGCTGTTACAGCGATCTGTGATTTTGTCAAATGGGGATTCTGATTAACTACTTCGGCGTAAGCGTTTGCTTCATCTACAATATTAACTTTCCCGCTAGAATACTGTGATTTTCGCTCTGCTCGAATGCGGTCTCTTAATTGCCGTTTTGTGACAACTCGATTGCTGTAAAATCCGGACGGTGGCGAGTCAAAAAGGATAGTTTGAAACTTATCGTCGAGCTGTATGACTGAACTCACCGAATTAGCCTCAGAGGTCGAAAATCGCAATCGCAAACGGAACTCCCGATCTTTCGTCTATTCCAACGGTTCGTTTCTGTACCCCAATGCACGGCTGATTGCGTAGAACAACTGCTTGTCGCTTTGACCGACGAGAAAGCGTACCTTGGTTCCGAATCGGTCTTCAATTTTTCGTTCCCGCCCCCGCAGGAAGCCTTCGATACGGTTCGACTGTTCAGGCTGCCGGTCAAGTCGGGGCAAGAGATGAACGTCGACTCGATCAGCATGGGCAATGACAATGCCCGCGGCATGAGTCAAGGCTCGGAGCACCACGTGATCATCACGGTAGTTGTCGTAGGCCGGACGAAAATCCGTTAAGGCTTGGCAGAAAATATTCCGGCACGTGATGCGTATGGCATCAACCAACACCTTGCGGTCCATGTTAGGGCGCACATATTTTTCTTCAATTAGCATCAGCAGTCGAGATTCCTTGCGGGCCACCAGAGCTAATTCTGCATTCACCTCGTTGAGCTGTTGGCGTAAATCCCGACGTCGGGATTTTTCTTCGACTTGCTTCTCGGCTTCGCGTGTTCGGCTGTCATTGGTATTGAATCGTTTTTTTAGTTTCGCCACGCCACGCTTCAGCTCGTCCATGGCTTTGTCGCAGATGCTGTTCGGATCGACATCGCTCAGTTGCTGTCGCAGTTGAGCCGCTTGCTGTTGCAGGTCTCGACGTTGGCTTTCCACTTTCGCCAGGGATACAGCCGGCAGGGAATCAAGGGTAAACAGGCACTGTTTCAACTGTTCGGTTACCCGGCGATCCGTTGGAGCTTAAAATGTAGCTATTCCAGCGCCTCACCAACGCAGGCGAACACAGCCCCGTACGCCGGCTATTGTATGATCGCTTTCTGGAGATATCATGGAAAAATCCCCCGTTTACCTCAACAAATTGCGGCACAATATGACTTGATGGTGCGGAAATCGTCGCGGTACCAGGAATGAGCGAAGAAGAGGGCGGGACGGGAAAAAGCCGTATTTTCTTACCCAGAGGAAAGACCACAACGTGGCGCTACGACTGATGCAAATCTATATCCCTTCCGACACCGGGTCGGAAGTGAACCAAATTCTTGACGGCTACGATATCATTGGCCGATGGCGCGACGCCGGCGATGAAGATCGCCTGGTACTGCACGTTCTTGTGCCCGCCGACAAGACCGAGCCGATCATGGATAAACTGGAAACCCGCTGCACCAAGGTCGACGGATTTCGGGTTGTCCTGTTTCCGATAGAAGCGACACTTCCGCGTCCTGATGTCAACGTGGAAGGTGACGGACCTGAAACGGCTGTAGCGGGAAACAGACCGATTTCTGTCAATGACGCGGATCGAGTGAGCCGCGAAGAACTATACAGCGACGTTATGGAGACACTCGGTGTTTCCCGCGTCTATATTGCCATGATCGTACTCTCGTCGATTGTTGCCGCTTTCGGCCTGATGCGAAACGACGTCGCAGTGATCATCGGCGCCATGGTGATCGCTCCACTGCTCGGCCCGAACGTAGCCATGTCGCTGTCTGCAACACTCGGCGATGTAAAATTATTCCGCCATGCACTGCTCACCAATATTACGGGGATTGCGCTGGCATTTGTATTGTCGTTTGCCGCCGGGATTGTCTTCACCATAGATCCCACGAATCCCGCGATTGCCGCACGTACGCGTTGCGGTATTGGCGACCTGGCCCTCGCGCTCGCTGCGGGCTCTGCCGGCACATTCGCATTTACGCGCGGCATGGCCGGGGCCGTAATTGGCGTGATGGTTGCCGTGGCACTGATGCCGCCACTGGTTACGTTCGGGATGCTGCTCGGCGCTGGCCAGGTTGCTCCGGCGTTGGGCGCCTTTATACTGCTGGTAACAAACGTCGTATGCGTCAATCTCGCGGGAGTGGCGACATTCCTTGCTCAAGGCGTCCGCCCGCGGGGGTGGCGCGAGGAAGACCGTGCCCGGCGCGCCAGCCGGATAGCCATCGCTGTCTGGATGCTTCTATTGCTGGCGCTGGCAGCCAGTATTTATATCATGCCGACGGATTAACGTGAGCAGCGCGCACCACGGCGATTCGCACCTCATCCCCTGGGACCGCCGCAGTCCATGATCTTCTGCTGATACTTCTTCTCGCCACCAATCAATTTGTTCAACAAGGACCACCCCGCGCCGAAGGCGGCATCATCAGGGATTTCGTATTCCGTTTCCTTGAAATCTGCCTCACCGTTTTTCAAGATGGACAATCGCTCGACTAACTCATTTAAGATTTTATTCGCGTTGTCCAATTTTCTCATACCCTTACCCTCATTGTCCTCGAATCTCTGCGGAAAAAGTGACTTGAAAAAGTCTGCGCGCGCGGTCGATCGCGAGAGCGGCGAATCCTGTCGCTTGGTTGCCTCCCGCTCTGCCTGCCTGAAGCCTTCGAGCGCCTCCTGGACTTGTTCGGCATTCATGTCGGCGGGTTCCAGCGGCTGAGTGGGTGTCTGCACAACCTCTTCGGGCGGCGGCGGCTCATCCTCATCGGGCACAAGACGGATTTGGAAGCCGGCGGCGCCGCCGGGCAGTGGTTCGTACACCACGCTATCCGTGCCCGTCGGATCGCTGAGACGAATCGGCTCATTACCGACATAACGGTAGAGATTGGCATCGCCCCCCGCGAACCGGATCGGATCCTCGGTGGTGAAACGGCCGGTCGATGGATCAAAGTATCGCGCTTTTAGATCGTACCAACCGAGGACGGCATCGTACTCCCGTGCGTTGAACAAAAACCGTGTTGTCCGCCTGGGGTCGGATTCGCTGACCAGACGTCCGAATGCATCATAACAAATATGATTGAGAATTTGACCGGATGCATCCGCCAGATCCCGCGTGGAGCCCAGGTGGTCCGACAGATGCCAGAGGACGTCTCCGCCGGTGTCAGTCGCGAGAATACTGTCCACCGTGATGCCGAAGAAGTTGCGTGTCCTCAACGTTGCCACATCGGAGAATTCGAGCCGCGGCACGCCGTTGGCGTAGATGAAGTGCGTCGTAGTCACCCCCGATTCGTCCGTGTGCGTTCGCCGGATCCGGCGGTCGAATCCGTCATAGATGAATCCCGTGCGCTGCGTGTCCGCGCCGCCGTTATGGGAATCGACAACCTCGACAAGACGATCCCTGTGGTCATAGACAAATGTCCTTGTGGTGTTGTCCGCGATAGTCGTACGACTGATCAAACGGCCGTCCGCATCGTGTGTATAGTTGAACGCCCCGTCGGTATCAAGCCGGTTTTGGACGCCGACAGCGTAGCCGCTGGCGTGCAGGTAGGAACTGGTGCGATTGCCGTTGGCGTCGTACGTATACGTTTCCTGCGGCTTTTGGGAGCTGGTGTGTACCGCGTCAACAATCTGACCGCGTGCGTCGTACGTAAACGCGCTGACGCCGTCAATATCGCTAATTTGGGAAATTCGGTCATCAGCGGAGAAAACATAATCATAAGACGCAGTCTGCTGCCCGGCGCCGTCGGTATGGGTAATCGAAACCAGGCGTCCGAGTTGATCGCGCGCATAATCACTCTGTGCCGCGGCCGTGGCGCCGGCTGCGTCGGCAAAGCGGGCCAACGATTGGATGCGATCTTGCACGTCATAGACGAAGTCGACGCGTTTGGGAGTAAACCCGCCGGTTTCGATCGTGCCGGCGATGCGATTCGCATCGTCGTATGTGAACGTCTGAACGGCGCCGGGTTGACCATTGATCGTTTCTGTAATCGCGGTCAGGTTGCCGGCATCATCGTATGTGTAGGCGATCTGCACCTGGGGTGCGCCAGGGCTACCGGCATTGGTTTCGTTAATGACGCGATTGCGCGCGTCATAGGTGATCGTGACCGTAGAGTCGTTGTCTGTCAGCGCGGTGACGTTGCCGAATGTATCGTAGGAATAATGCAACACGTTGACTTCCGTCTCATTCTCGCCCAGCCACGTCTCTTTTGTCCGGCGATTCAATGTGTCGTACTCGTAGCGCGTTACACGCCCGGTACGGTCCGTCACCGAAGCGAGGTTTCCGAGTACGTTGTAGATGCGCCTGATTTCGGCGCCGCTATGATCACGCTCGACGATCACCTTGTTGCGCGGATTGGTGGTAAACTCGGACCTGTTTCCAAGTGGATCCGTGATCGCACTCACATCGCCGTTGGCGTGATAAGTGAACGACGTGACGGCGCCGTTCTCGTCGGTCACCATCTTAAGTTGACTGCGTGCGTCGTATTCCAGCTCAATCGATTTCGCCTCAACCGACGTCCGCGACAGGCGATTGTCATTCGCGTCGTAGCCGTAGAACGTTGTGTTGCCCGCATCATCCGTCGTCTCCACGAGCCGATCCCTCGAATCGTAGCGGAAGGACATGGTTGTACCATCGGCGGCAACGCTCGAAACGACATTGCCGCCCGCGTCATAAGCCATTTCGCGTACCGGCGCCGCCGCCGCGCCTCCGGGACTCGGGCTGGTCACCCGCGTCACGCGATTCATCGCGTCATACTCGAATTCAGTCCGATTCCCGAGTTCATCGACCATTCCTGTTACTCTTCCGGCCGTGTCGTACTCATACAATCGTTCTGCCTCATCCGCCGTGGCTTCGGCGAGGATCTCCTTTGTCAGGCGGCCGAACGCATCGTAGACATTGCGCGTTACCCGTCCCAGGGCGTCGGTTTCGGTTTCGAGTTGCCCTTGCCCGGTATACGTCCAACGCGTTATCACATCGTCCGTTTCAGCGCTCTCCGAATCCGGCATGCCGACTACTCGAATGTACGACAGTGTATCGCCGTTGGCGGGATCGATTTCGAAGCGCGTGAGGTTTCCGGCTTCATCCACGATGGAGGAAAGCTGGTTGAACGCGGGGTCCCAGGTGAATGTGCGGCCCAAAAGCGGCGCTTCATCTTCCACCGCGATCTGCGGCGCGGCAGCTTCTCCGGAAGCGGGACGTATCGCCATGGACAACGTTTCTGCGGAGTTCGCCAAGGTAGAGGCCTGCACTGCCCCCTCCGCCTTCTCCGTCCCTTCCTGCCGCAAATGATCACCAGGATGCGCGAAGCCGATAACCGAATCGCGGCCATCCTGCGGATATCGCTTGAGCCGCAGGCTCTCTGGCGTGCGGCGGCTTGACGCCGCTTTAACATCCTCCGGAGGAGGACGCATCGGTCCGCTCTGTTTCAAAGCGGCGCCAAGCCGACGCACGCCAAAGCGCTTCGCGCAAGGCATGGCCGACGGACTCATGCCAAGCATCTTAAAGGCGTCCGCCGTTCCGGGCTTCGACGCATCTGAAACCACCACGGCAGTCGCTCCAGCGCCGGTCGCCGAGACCGCGGTGAACGTCAGGTCCTGGTCGTTGTACGCCGGCTGTAGTTCGAGGCCGCTGCCGATGTCCGTGCCCGTAATCGCAGTAAAGACGCCAGCCACGGCATTCCAGGTCATCACTTCGTAACCGTCGTTTTCGTTGACAACCAGACCGTCGGCGAGCGTCAACTCCAGCGTACCATCCAGGGAGGCTGTGCCACCGACCGTGCAACGACCGATATCCTGAATGTTCGTGCCGCCGATAGTCACGCCTATCAAACCGGCAGCCGTCTGGAACATGACGCCGGTCACGTTCAGTACATGGCCCGGTCCGACGGTGACGGCGGCGCTGTTCGTCAGGCCGCTACAGTCAAGGCTGTATTCACTCAGATCGATAGCCCCACGATTGTCGATGGTGGCGCTGATCGATCGGCTGCCGCCCAAAGCGGCCAGCGAATGGATAGCGCCGTCAACCTCGTTAACGAAAGCACTGCCTGAGACGATCAATTGCGGATTGCCGTTACCACTGAATGCTGCCAGTTCAACGGAGCCGTGATTGGTCACGGGGCCACCGACCGTCAGTTGGGCGGTATCACTTCTGCCGGCCTCGATTCGAAGCACCGCCACGCTTCCGCCAACCTGACCGTTGATCATGGATCCGGTGACCGCGGCGTTGAATGTAGCGGCGGCGCTAAACGTGTCGCCAGCCCGATAGATGAAGCTACCCAGATTAACGACGTCGCCGTCGATGGTGGAAGCGCCGAGCATCTGTAGACTTGCATTGATGGTGAGCGTATCAACCGTAAGCGCCGCCGCATTGACGGTGCTTGCGCCGTTGAGCGCCAGGTCGGCGAACTGGGCCAGACAACGATCGAAGGTGACGTTGCCGTCCCCGTCGAGCATTCCCGTTTCCGTCTGCTCGTAGAAGCCTTCTTCGATTTCCATGGCGCCGGGCGACGACGTCGTTATCACTCCGCTATTGGTGAATCCCGGATCGGCACCGGCATGATCGAGTTTGAACAGCTCGCCCGTGATGGTGATTGTACCGCTGTTGGCGCCGACGTTGTCGACGATATTCAGCCGCAGCCCTTGCTGGCCGTCGACTGTTCCGCGGTTATCAAATTCGGCAGTGATGCCGCGTGCGCCGCCCCGCGCCGTCGGGATCGTCTGGATGATGCCGTCCGCTTCGTTCACCAGCGGACCTCCCAGGACGCTGATCCAACTGACGCCGGGCTCCAACGTACTGTGCTGCGTGAGTTCAATGCGGTCATGGTTCGTCAGTGTCCCGGAGATGCGCAGATCGGCGGTATCATTGCGCTCGGCGCTCACACGCAACACCGCATCCGAATCCCCGCCTTCTGCGCCGTTGACAAACGACCCGTTGACCAATGCCGTAAATGTTGTGGCGAAACTGGAACCGTCACCGTCCCGGTAGGAGAACGTGCCAAGATTCACGACATCGGCATTGACAGTGCAGCTACCGCGGAGCAGCAGGCTGCCGTTGATCGTGAAGGTATCGGGCGTGCTGATGGTGGCGGTAATTGCCGTGTAGGTGCTGTCCATTGGAGCGGCAGCGGCGTAATTCGCGACGCAACGGTCGAACGTGACATTGCCGTCACCGGTAAGAACGCCATTTTGGCTGAACGCGCCTTCCTCGATCTCCATCGCGGCGGGCGCGATGACAGTGATTGATCCCGTATTCACAAAGCCCGGATCCGTACCGGCATGATCGATCTTGAATAAACCGCCGGTAACATTGATTGTGCCGCTATTTGTGCTGACATCGTCGGTGGTCGCGACAACCAAACTCCGGCGGGCGTCGATGTGCCCGCGACTGTCAAGCCGTCCTGCAATACTGCCACTACCGCCGCCCTGGTTGGATATTGTCCGGATAACACCGTCAATTTCGTTGATCAAAGGGCCGCCGAGGACAGTGATCTTGCCGGCACCAGTTCCGGAAGGGTGAAACTGTGTAAGTTCCACAAGGCCATGATTGGTCATGGCGCCGGTAACGCGAACGTCCGCCGTGTCGTTTTCACCACCGGACGCCCGCATGACGGCGCCGGATATCGGCGACGGCTCGCCGTTGACGAAGTCGCCGTCGATCGTAAAAGCGAACGTGGTTGAGGCGCTCAGATCGTCGCCGCCGGTGAACGCAATGAGTCCGAGATTGACCACATCCATAGCGATCGAACCCGCGTCGTCCACGATGATGCTGGCGCGGCTGGTCAAGGTGCCGGGGCCGGAGATGTGACCGTTTTCCAGAATCCAGGAGGTGCTATACGCCACGTCTGCAGGGAATGTGCCGGTGGCATTGCGGAACCTCACGGTGCCGCCGGCGATCGTCGCACCGGTCTGCTGGATGAAGTCGCCACCGGAGACGGTAACCGAGAGGCCATCACCGATCTCGATGTTGCCGATGTTGGTAAACGACGGTCCGGGGATTCCTGAGCCGCTCTGCGACACCTGAAAGCTGCTCTGTTCGAGAATGATCGTGCCGGTATTACGATGCCCGGCGTCTTCCCTGGACAAAATGAGGAACTGTTCGACTTCGATTGTGCCGCGGTTGACCAGTTCCGCGCTGATGTAGCGTGTGCCGCCGCCGGCGCCGAAAGCGCAGAGGATGTCGCCCTGGGTTTCGTTGATGAGTTGCCCGTCCGCCTGAATATCCGGGCTGCCGCTCGCCCGATTCGATGTCAGCTCAATCATGCCGGCATTCGTCACCGTCCCGGTGATCGCCAGAACCACCCGATCATTCAGACCGGCGTTGATCTCGATCCGGCCGCCGATGCAGTTGGTGATGCTGCCGTTGACATTGGCGGTTCGCGTCGAGTTCGCGCCAAATGTATCGGTATGGCGCCAGCGGATTAGCCCACTGTTGACGATGCCGCCGGCGTAGAGCGCACCCTCGCGGAAATCGAGCACGCCGGAGCTGTTGATCGTCAGGCCGCTAGCCACTGTCAGCGAACCGCTGTTCAGGACAATCGTCTGCGTGCCGACGGCGCCGCCAAGGATGACGGTGCCGACAGTAATATCGGCATTGACCTGAATCGTCCGGGTAACGCCGTCGAGACCGAGGATCACGGTGTCATTGGATCCGGGGACAATGCCCGCGCTCCAGTTTCCGGGCTCATGCCAGTTGGCGTCGACGGCGCCGGTGAACTGGTTTTCCGGGATCGCGAGGTCATCCAGTACCCGAATGAGATTGCCGCGCTCGTCGTACTCGAACAGTGTCGTCGTCCCGTCGCCGTCGGCGATGCCGGTAATTCGGTTGTTCGCGTTACGCGTTACGGTGACGCGCGGGCCCTCGGCATCTTCGGTGTCGGTATTCTGGCCGAATTCATCGAGGGCTGTCTGCTGGATATTGCCATTTGGATCACGGTAAATCGCCATCGTTGGTCCTTCGTCGGTGACGACCGGGAGCCGGTCGAGGTTGAGTAGGTCGCCGGTTATTTCCGGTGGGTACAGGCCGCGAACGGCAGCCGGCCGCACGCTGATGGTCGAACCGTCGCTCAGCGTTGCGCCGGTGACGCGACCCGCGAAGTCATAATACGCACGCTCGTGAAACGACAAGCCCTCGTCCGCCGCCGACGGCGTATTGCCGCGCCTGGTAATCTCTCCGGTCATATGATGGTCGTCGTCGTATTGGAAAACACGCTGCGAGCCGTCCGGATCCGTGATCCGCACAAGATCGCCGGCATTGTCATAGTCGAATGCAGTGACACGGCTTGCCGGGTCGGTGATGGCCGTGACCTTGTCGTCGGTGTAAGAAAGCGTCGTTTGCAGGCCTACGGGATCGGTTATTGTCGTCAGCTGACCATTTCCATTGTATGTGAACATGGTGATGTTGTTGTTGCGGTCGGTTATAGATGCCAGCTTGTTGTCGGCGTTGAAGGTATAGATGGTCTGATCTCGCAGGGTACGCTGGAAGGTATTATCAGGCATCCGCTCGAGCACGGAGAAGTCGCCAGGCGGCGATTGGTAGCCGTCGTCGCTGAGCTTGAAGCGCCATGATGTCTGGCCGCCGCGCAACAACAGCACCGAATCGTCCGGATTCTCAATCACGTGTTCCGCCACATTCAGGCTCCAGCCGGCGCCGAATGGACTGCTGATCGTATTGATATGCATGATCTCACCGCGGATACGGGACGTCGTTCCGTCGAATCGGATGACCCGTTCAACGGCAAATTGGCCATCGGGTTGGCGGACTGACGCCGGACCGTCGGAGTAGCGTCCTCGTCCGGTACTGAATTGATACTGGTAAATACCGGACGGCTGACCGCGCAGGTCGGCCTGCATAGCAATATTGACGCTGCCGGCCTGGTAGGCCCAGAAATGATAGCCTGGGCGGATCAAGATCTCGGGCAAATCGAGAGGGTGTCCCAGATACGGCTGCGGCACCCATATGCCGAAGTCCCCTCGAGTAATGCTCAGCCTTGCTGTGATAACGGCGCCGGGTGTGCCTGCCACCAAATTGCCGTAGTTGATGTGGAGGATCGGTCGGGCGTCCGCATGCAGTGAGTCGTAGGTGAGGCGCAACTGCCGCGTCTCCCCGAGTGAGAAGTAGGGCACAAGATCATGTGTCTCGACGAGCGCGCCGGAATGCAGTATGATATCCGATGTTCCGGGGCCGCCGGCCTGGCAGCTGTTGCACGATTCGTCGCTGCCGTTGTCATCGCCGCCATCGCTGGCGTCGGCGTCCTCGGTTTGGACGGCGAAATGCCAGCTGCTGTTGCGGATACCGCCGCTGAGCGTCTCGATCACAGAGCCGTCGGCGCTGACCACCGCGGTGCCGACGTCGTCGAAGTCGCCGGTAAACGGGTTGATCGACCAGATCGTCATCTGCGTGCCGGGCGGATACCCCATCCGATTGGGCAGCGTGATCGGCGCCGGCGTGGTGAAGACCATTTCGCCGGGCTGGATCGTGACGACCAATGCCGGCAACAGGCCGTCCGGCAGCGCCGCCGGCGTCAACTTCGGGGGTACTTCAGTAACGCTCAAATTGCCTGTGTACGGTGCGCCGTTCTGTTCGGTCAGCGTGTCGGCAGCAACAAAGACCTCCACCGGCAGTTCGTCTGGATTCAACGCGACACTGACGGTAACATCCATGCCGGGGACAATGGGGCTGGCATTGGCGATGTCGAGCGCAGGGAGATAGATCGGACGGCCGATAACGTTGTTGATACCGGGCGTCACAATTCGCCCCAGCAGAAGCTGCAGCTTCTCCGCTACTGTCGGGTAGAAAGCGCCATTAATTGTACCCGGCGCCACGTGGAGCGTTTCCGCGGCAAACGGGGCGGCTGATCCGTTGTCCAGCTCAAAGCGGCCATTCACGTCAGTCTGCATGGTAACGTGGCCGAGTGAAACGACGACTCCGGAAAGCGGCTCTTGCAGCACGTTTAACACGTGCCCGGACAAACGCGTAGTCGTTGCCGGATCTGCTTCGATTGTGACGGAAATGGTCTGCCGAATTTCCTGCGCTCCGTCATCAGCCACCACATCGAAGGTGTAGGCGCCTTCATCACCGGGAAGCGGTTCAAAGATAATACGATCTTCTTGTATGCGGCCGCGTGGCAAGACACCATCCGAAGCGATTCGAAATTGGACATTATCACCGTCGGCATCCACGAACGTTAAGGGGATCTCGAGATAGCCGCCCGTGAAAACATTAAACGGTGTAAATGCGTTGAATTGGGGAGCCGTGTTGGCCGCTCCGGCAAGGATTGTGGGACGAAGAGAGAAACCGAGTAGACCCGGGTTCGCGATTTCCACATGAATAGATTCACTGCGTTGGTTGGGCTGGAGTCCGCCTGAAGGGAGTCTTTCGGACAGATTTATATACGGCGCGCCGGAGGCGCTGATGCCGGAGGCGTTGGTGACTGTGACCCCGTCGGTAAGTCCAGACAATACAACAGCAATGGTAGTGAACGCCGCACTGCTGCTTGAAACAGCAGCGGTGTTTTCCACGCGCAGGTCCGCGTGGTAGACGCCGGTGACGGTGTCCACCCGCACGTTGCCGAAGCGCGCCCGCAATGCACCCACGGGGCCCAGAGCATCCACGGAGATCGCCGCACCCGGCGCTGTTGCGGCTGGAACCGCGAACGGCTGCCCCGGTTTGCCACCGGTAACGACGTTGGCGACGTCGCCGACGACGACCACGGTGCCACTGTCGTCATCGCTGTTGATGAGCTGGAATAGCAGCCGGCCGGTCGCGAGATGCCCAAGCGAGGTAACGTCGATCTCTACGCGCGAGCCATTGTAGGTGACCAAGCCGTCGACAGCTTCAACCCTGTCACCGGCAATTGTAAACAGCGAGGTCCCGGGAATGCCCCGGTCAAGCAGCGTCGACGACACGTCGGCCGGATCGACCAGGTAGACGGAAAATACGTCTTCCAATGCTGCGGTGGTATCTGATGTATCCGTCGTGACGTGAACGTCGAAGCCGATCAACCGGCGGCCGCTCGCCAGGCCGATGTCGATATCCTGATGGTATTCGCTAACAAAATCCGCCTCCAAAAGCGGCGTTCCGGGCCGGCGTAGGATAGTCGTTTGTGTTTCGCCGATATTTCCCGCGCGGTCCGTCGACCGTACTGTGAACGCGTTATTTCCCAGTCCAACAGCAACGTTGTTTAATGTGAACGCTCCCTGATCGTCAGCCATTGTCGCTGCGCCTCCCTCCACGACTTCGACGTTCGAGAACGGTTCGGTCACGCCCCTGAGTGAGGCAGTCGGAAACACCGTCGCACGGTCGCCGATCGGCGGCGAGTCCGTGACTTTTGTAAGTGAAACAAATGGCATCACGGGCGGCGTCGCGTCGAGCGTAAACGAAAGATCCGTCAATCCGGTAAAGGCACCGAGCGCATCGGCCGCGGCGAGATGCACCGTGTAAGCGCCGTCTGGCAGCGTCCCGCCATTGATCTGCGCTAAATCTGCCGCCGAAACGTTGAAGTCGCCCGCGGACTGCAGGTTTTCGAAAACATCGGTATAATCTGCAAAGGGGGTGTCGTTCAGGCCGGCACGGAAAGCGACGACATCGATCGCATCATCGACAGCGCCTGTGATGTCCGCGTCGGCGGTGTACGCATCCAGACTGTTAACACCAGTGTCGTTGCTCAGCGCGGCCGCTATAGCGGGAACCGGAACGGACTGGCCGTCGAGAGGATCCGAACTGTACAGTAGCTCACGGTCGTCGTCCACACTATCTGAGTCGGTATCGGCCATGCGTGGATTGGTGCCGGCAGTGAATTCCGCATGATTGTTTACCGTGTCCAGGTCGTCGTCAAGAAAAGCGTCGGTATCGGAGTCGATGCGAAATCCCCACGCAGCCTCCCAGAAATCCGGATTCTGGTCGCCGTCGGTGTCGTCGGTGAGCGCGCCGAGATTCGGATTGTCGAGAGCGTCAAGGAACACCCAGTAGACGGCGCCGGGTTGAAGATCGCCGATGTTTTGTGAATACCTTCCATTCATCAACGTCCAGGTTGCGCCCATGCCGCCCGCGATTGGTCCGACTCGGCTTTTTGGCGCGATCAGATTCCAGCCGAGCACGGGTATCGGAACCTGCCCCGCACCGGCAGTGAAAATCCTGTCGATGGTAGTCGGCGCACGCAGGTAGACGGCATAGGCGCCGACCGATTCGAGCTGGTCCACAGGACGGTAGGCGCCGTTTGCATAGGCCCAGATCGCACCGGTTGCCAGTCCGCCAAAGAACGATTCGGGATCAGATTTCACCGGTTGAAGGGGCAACGCGATATAATTCCAGCCGCGTGCAAGCGAGTATCGCAGTGTTAAGGGGTCAGGCGTCTGCGAGAATGTACACAGGCATGTTAGTAAGGTGAGGCTCAGTACCGTGTAAATGAATCGTGGTCGCAAAGTCATAGACAGATCTACAATTTGAATTTTCTGGCTGACCCTAAATCTAACAGTTAATTGCACTACTAAAAGAATAAATTTGCAGGATCTAAGATCACGTCGCTTCCGCAATTGTGATCACCGGATTTTGGGACTATGGTCTCTTGTGCTCCCGATCGCCTCCGTCAACGTCGATCTTGAGCCTTGGACGTCCAGGACGTGAACGCGTATGACAATTGAATTCAAGCGACTGACAGCGGTCGATAAATCCGAACTCATAGACCTAATGAACAACCCGTCGGTGAAGCGGCATATCCCTTTGGCAACCGGTTGTTTCGGAGAAAACGAATGTAAGGAATTTGTTGCTGCAAAAGAACGGATGTGGGAAGAAAATGGTTATGGTCCGTGGGCGTTTGTCGTCGACGGTCGATTTGCAGGCTGGGGCGGACTGCAACCAGAGAATGGGGAAGCTGACTTGTGTCTGGTATTACACCCCGATTATTGGGGATTGGGGAAGACCTTCTACAACGAGATAATTCGTCGAGCTTTTGGTGAATCGGGCTTTGAAGCGGTCACAGTGCTGTTACCGACCACGAGGAAAAACATTAAGGGGTTGTTGCGTTTGGGCTTCCGTAATGATGGGCAGTTAAAAGTCGCAGGCGAGGTATTTAGCCGCTATCGGTTAGTCAAAGCAGTGATGAAAGCTACCCGGCGGGATGGGAGAAATAGAGAATGTCATTAAAGCTACGTTACGAAAGCGTCTCCTGACCATATCGGCATATAAAAGATGGCAGGGCTGCGTTGGATAAACTCCTTCGCGCCTCGCTCTCTGCGAGGTTCGTCGACCTGCCGGATCGCGACGGCTATTATCACGCCTATTCGTTACGTATTTTTTCGGCTTGCGCGAGTATGTCCTTAAAAAAGTCGGCTTCTATCACATCCTTCACCTCCTGGTCACGCTTCAGGACATTAATTTCGATCCGCAATTCCTGGATTTCATCCCGCAAACTTTGCTCGCGATCGTATGCCTGCAACATGGCTGCTGCAAGCGTTGACATGGCTTCGATCAGGCGTTCCGTGACGGCACCAAACGGGATTGTAGCTGCAGCTTTCGGATCGGACGCATTGATTAGCTGCAGCACGCCGATCACATCGCCATTTGACCCCTTGAGCGGCACGGCCAGTACGGATTGTGTACGATAGTTGTGGATCTTATCATATTCCTTGGTTACCGTAAGATCGAACGACGTATCGCCGTACACATCCGCGATATTTACGGAAGTACCCGTCGCTGCAGCATACGCCGCCAGACTGCGGTTATTGGGCGCACCATCGATATAGAGATCAATCGGCGGAAACGCCATCTTCTCACCGTCTCTACCACCCATCACGACGCCACGTGATGTGATTTTCGCGAGCAGAAACTCGAGCTTTTTTTCCGATGAACTGTAGTAGAACGTGGCCCCGTCCGCGTGACATAAAGATTGAGATTCCGTGAGAATTCGATCGAGGAGCGATTCAAAATCCTGCTCACTGGACAATGCGATGCCTATCGGAATAACAACGTTGAGCAGCTGATCCGTCTTCTCTTTTTCGGCGGCGATTAGTTCGCTCCTGCGCTTCAGTTCCTCGTTCTGCTTCTTGATCTCGTCTTTCTGCCTGCTCACTTTCGCTGCGCGTTCGGCAACGAGCGCTTCGAGTTTCTGGTTCTCGCGTTTAAGGCGGTGCCCATTCAACTCCGCGGCGCCCCAGACAAAGGCGATAAAACATATCAGGTAGCCCCCATACGCTGCCGGCGTCCGATACCATGGAGCCATCACGGTAAAGCGGTAGTGCCTGGCATCGCTCTCGTCTCCGTAGATATTTCGAGCCATCACGTGAAACTCATAGTCGCCTTCAGGAAGATTGGTATACTCCTTTTGTCCGACCTCCGTCCACGGCGACCAGCTATCATTGTAACCCAAAAGGCGGTATCGGTACGTATTCGTCGTTGTATTGAAATCGACATCCTTAAAACTCAAACCCGCAAATATGAACTCCAATGAGTTGTTCTCATACTCGAGAATCGGCATCATGGTTTCGGGCTGCCGGTCAACAACTCGCGGAAGCCCACCGTTGCGGTTGCCGTCAAAGAAAAAAGCGCCGTCGAACAGAATCAAATCGGCTCCACTGCGCACCCTTCGAATAACCGTTTCAAATCCCGCGCCATTGTTAATCCCGACGCTTGTATCGTATCGAAAAAGGCCCTCGGACCCGCCGATCCAGACGACGTCTGCGTTGTCTGCATAGAGCGACTCGGCCTCGATTTCCATATTCGGCAACAAGCGAAACGGCGTCGGATTCCACTGTGGGCGCTGTTCCGAGTCCATCGTCACGAATCCCAGCGGACTGGTGCGAGTGTACACGCCCGCGACGAGCACGCGATCTCCGACTGTGGCGAAGCCATAGACATCGCGTGATCCGTCAGCCAGGTGATCACCGAATGACACATCCGGCAGAAACCGCTGCTGTGCTGCATCGAAGCGGTATATCCCTTCCTCGGTAGCAAATACAAGCCGATCGTTATACGGGTAGAGTCGGATGTTATTCGTCGTGGGAAGGCCACTCTCGCCGCCATATCGAATCGTCATGGCCGGATCACTGCCAGCCTCAGGACTGATCGTCGCCCGGCGGTCCACGCGCACGACGCCGTTGTAGCGCGTACCGAGCCACAGATTTCCGTCGGCGTCTTCCGCGAGGCTGCGAATCTTATCGTTGATATGGGGCGCAATCCGGCGATGCCGCCAGCCGCCGGCCGTATGATCAAGGGCGACGACACCGCGACCGGTTCCCAGCAGCACGGCGGCTTTTGCGCTTTTGGGTTGCAGTATGGCGAATACTACTGTTTTGGGCAGCACCGGCGTAGCAGAATCTCCGTGAATCTCGAACAGCCCCTCGCTCGTTCCGGCGAGAAAACGCGTGACAGCAGCGCCGCTGCTGTCCGTTACGTTACAGGTACGCAGGCTCCATGTTTGCGTGGTGATGCCGCTGACATTTGTAAACGTCGTACCGCGAAGATATTCAAGTCCAAGATCCGTGGCGGCATAGATTGTCCCCTCATATCGGGAAACGCCGTAGATCGTGCCGTCGAGGCCGGCCGTTTCATCCCAATAAGTAAACGGTGACCGTATGTCGACACGCGCTATACCAGCGGCCAGCGCGAGCCATAATGCACCGGCACGGTCGACAAACCCGAAGTGCACGGTGTCGGCCTGTACACCCGTGGTCTTGTTAAGAAACCGCTGGATGTCGCCGTTCTTGTCGGCGATGACGACACCACCGGTTATGGTGCACAGTGCAATACGACCGTCGGGTAACATTAGTCCATGGTACAACTCGTGCCGGGTGACATAGTCGTTCAACGCAGTAAAGGTTGGCGGCAGAATCATAGTGTCGCCGCCGGCATCATAATCCACATCGACCACAGGCCGCGGTATTACGAACAATCCGTTTTTGCGTGTACCCACAAGAATCGTGTTGTCATCGAACGGCAGCATGGCCGAAATGTAACGGTCGGCAAACGCTGCACCGCCCGAAACCGGCACCACGCCATCGTCGCCCAGGCGCGACAGCCCGACGCCGTCCTGCCGCAGGAAATAATGGTCATCAATACGGAATCCGCGATGATACGAATCGCCGGTATGCCACACCTCGACGTCGCCGTTGCGAAATCCGTAAGTGGCAGTTCGTGTCTGAAAATAGACCGTATCGCGGTGCACGTGCGTAGTCCAGACGTCCGCGAAATTCCGCGATTCCGGATCAAGGGATTGCGTCAGGGAACGATAAATCAGCCGACCGCTGCTGTCTGCGGCGAGGTAACCGAATTCGCCGACGGCGCCGACATACACCGTGCCGGCGGCATCTACAGCAAGTGAGCGAACCGCGCTTCGATTGGAAACCGGTATTAACCGCCATGTCGCGGCGTCGTACTCGAGGACTCCCTCATTGTTGCCGATATACATGACACCGCGATGGTCCTGGGCGACGGCCCAATTCTGCGTGCCTGCACGATAGCTTGAAACCGGATAGTTACGCAACACCGCCTTGCCGATTTCCGACGAATCGGCGGCAAGCGGGTAAAAACCCAGAGCAATAAGGAGTATTAGTAATACTGTCATTTTTGTGCGTTCCGGACAGCGGATTGATCCCACCGACAGCCGCATCGGAATAAACCGATTTGAGAAGCAATCATTGTGCATGTCATGCGCCGAAGCGGTGCATCCAACTTCACGCCACGCGCGCAGCGTCCTGACCTGGAGCCGTGACGATCCTGGTAACGAAAACCGAGACGAACACTTCTCCGCCTGACGATCAATGTACATTACTTTACAGATATCAAAAATTCATCGTATTAAATTCGTCCTGTAATGCAAGCCCCGCAAGCCAGCCACGATCAGGAACAGTCAGCACAAGACGCGGCGGCACGGTCGGACATGCAAGGCCCAATCGGCGTCGCGCTGTCCGGCGGCGGCTTTCGCGCAGCCGCATTTCACCTCGGCCTGCTGTCGTATCTGAACCGCGTTGATTTACTGAAAAATGTGACCATTCTGTCGACAGTCTCCGGTGGTACATTTACCGGGGCGAGCTATGTCCAGAGCCTCATAGAGCGCCGGCCGTTTTCCCAATTTTTCCGGACGTTTTTTCATACATTGGAAAATACAGACCTCGTCAAACTCGCGTTGGGAAAGCTCGCTCACCGTCGCGAACGCGGTGAGGATCGAACCCGGAATCTCATTACGGCGGTCGCCGATGTCTATGCCGATACCTTCTTCGCAAATCACGTCACAGAGAAACCGTATACATTCGGCGATGTGATCGATGCGGATCTGCCGATACGCGATATCATATTCAATACCACGGAGTTTCGCCACGGTATCGCATTTCGGTTTCAGACCAGTGCGAATCCCAAGGCCAGAATTGGCAATCGCCGAATTTATGTTCCCGTGGCCGATGCACGGCATGCGAGGATCGCCGATATCGCCGCGGCATCGGCATGCTTCCCCGGCGGCTTTGAGCCCATATTATTCCCCGACGACTTTAAGTGGGATAACCACGTTGCTCGCGACTCGATCAATCGACATTTCGCGACCACAGGCACGCCTTCGATAGCGCTAATGGACGGCGGAATTTACGACAACCAGGGCATCGACAGCCTGCTTCTGGCCGACAAGCGAAACGGCAGGTCGTTGCAGTGGTTGATCATATCCGATGTGAATCACGACGGGCGATCGTTTTACAGCATACCTGCCCCGCCTCGACGGAGACGCCTCACTCTGGGCGGAATTCGCCGGGCGGGGCAACTCCTTTTCGGCGCGTGCTTCCTGGTACTGGCGGCAGCAGCGACATTGCTGGTTTGGCAGGCTTGTGACAGCAAGCCCGCAGTCCCCGAACAAATCGGATTCTATACCGTGACGCTCGTTTTCGCGGCATGCACGGGGATGTCGCTGTTGTGGATACATCATTTCATTCGCGACCGCGTGCTGCCCGCGATTCCGCAGGCGGGGCGGTCGGCCTGGGACGATGTCCGCCATTTGACCGTCGATCAAGTCGCAGGTATGGTTCAGGTACGTATGGCATCGCTTGTATCCTTGACTAACAATATATTCACTAAGCGCATACGATCGTATGGTTACCGGCTGATCTACAGCGACGTGGGATACCGGGGAAAACGCATTGTCAATCTTATCTACGACCTCGCGCCGGGGCATGCTTTTGCGAATCTTCCCGGGATCTCGAAGCCGTCAAAAGCGATGCTGAACATTGTTCGCGTCGCGTCTGAAATGCCTACCACGCTATGGTTCGAACCGACTCGAACGTACGTGCTGCCTGCTCTTGTCGCGTGCGGTCAGGCGACTACCTGTTATAACCTGATGCGCCATATCAAACGTCATTTCGGCCCGGTTCCGGCGACATATCCGGACACCATCAGTCGGCTTTGGGCACTGCTCGAAGCGGATTGGGAACGTATGGTATACGATCCTCTATGTTTCGTGAAAGAAGAAGCAGCACGCGTGGATCTTACGACGCCGCCCAACAATGGTGCGGCGGAACCGTGCACCAACACGATCACCGGAATCGAATCTGCTCAGGTATGATTTTGCATTGTAGATCCGGAGTAGCAGTCCTGCACTGGAGTCGGGGCGGCCCGCCGCCGACACCACGCCGGCGAACATTAAACAGCGGAGATTGAACATATGGTATTGAAAGAGTTGATGAAACGCGAATCCGCCATTCGTATCGGTGTCGCCGGTATCGGTTCGATAGGAACAGGCATCTTGTACCAGGCATCCATAACCCCCGGTATTGACTGTGTTGCGATTGCGGATACGACAATCGGAAAAGCCGTAGAAAGCGCAGACCGATTCGGCATCGCGTACGAGATCGTTACGTCTCGTGATGGTGTCGATAGCGCGATTGAGAACAACAAACTGGCAATCTGCGACGATGCTTCCCTGATTGCAGAAAGTGGTCGCGTCGAGGTCTTTATAGACGGGACCAGTGCCCTGGCCGAAATCGAAGCATTCGATGTCGTAGCATTGCGGCACGGCAAACATGTGATCATGATGAATGCCGAGGCGGATCTGATGTACGGACCGTATCTACTGAAAGTCGCACAGGAAAATGGCGTTGTCTACACCAGCAGCGACGGTGACCAACCCGTGGTCATCAGGAAGCTGATCGATGACATACGCCTGTGGGGTTTTGATCTTGTTATGGCCGGTAATATCAAGGGCTTCATGGATGTCTACAGCAATCCCGAACGCATTGTCCCCGAAGCCGACAAACGGGGTCTCGACTATGAAATGTGCACGTCCTACACGGATGGCACAAAACTCTGCGTGGAAATGGCAATCGTCGCCAACGCCATGAATCTGGGCATTGTGAAGCCCGGCATGATCGGCCCGAGAATGAACCACGTCTCGGAGATATTTGACCATTTCAATTTCGAAGACATTCACCACACACACGGTGCGGTAGTGGACTATGTCCTTGGCGCATGTCCCAAAGGCGGCGTATTCGTCATAGGATATACCGATAAGGCGTACCAGCAATCGACGCTTGCGTGGCTGCCTCCTGATATGGGCAAAGGGCCGTATTACCTGTTTTATCGCCCGTACCATCTTTGTCATTTCGAGGTGATGGCGAGTGTTGCCGAGGCCGTATTGCACGGACGCGCCCATCTGACCCCGGAATACGGGTTTCGCACAAATGTTTACGCCTATGCAAAAACGGCGATCAAAAAAGGCGAGAAAATCGACGGATTCGGCGGT
The DNA here is from genome assembly GCA_021772615.1 of Verrucomicrobiota bacterium. GTDB lineage: Bacteria > Verrucomicrobiota > Lentisphaeria > JABSQK01 > JAJFLO01 > JAJFLQ01. The sequence continues at coordinate 38,387 of JAJFLQ010000160.1, forward strand.
TTCAAGACATACGGCCTGATAGAAAAGTGTGCGGACGATTCCGGCTGTCCCGGAATTCCGATTTTATTAGCAAAAGGCGCTGTGGCCAATAACGATATCGAAAAGGATGCACGAATTCCTTTGGCGTCTCTGGCCGTAGATCAGACCCATGCTAATTTTCGGCTGTATAACAAGGCGCTAGATGCCGCGAAATCATGAAACTCGGTATACTGTCCATCTATCTTGTTTCTCCTGACAATACCGGCCTGCTCACACTCCAACTCGATTACATTGCGGCAAATACCGCCTCAAACTACCGTATTTACGGCGTTGCGGTCCGGACGACGGACGAAGTAAAATCGATGTTGCATCAGCGCCACGATGTCTGTGTCGTCGACATACCCGAGACCTCGCTCCGCGGCGCGCATGAGCACAGCTTCTACCTCGACCGCCTGCTGGATCACGCGCTCTCAGACGGATGTACGCATATTGCAATCTTCCATCTCGACTCGTTTCCCATCGCAGCCAATTGGGACTCGCACATTGCTTCCAGGTTAAATGAAAAGACGGTAATGGCTGCAGCAGTCAGGGAAGATGTCGTCGATCAAAAGCCGTTTACGGCGTTCATGATGTTTGAGGAGGCGTTTCACAGGATTCACAAACCAACGTTCCTGCCGACCAAAGAAGAAGCGACATCCGAACGATATCTATCGTACCGGAAGGCGTTTCCACATACGATCGAATCCGGATGCGGTTACGGATATACGATTTTCTGTGAGGGCCTCGACTGGTACAAACTTGGCTGGACGAACAAGAGTAACAATCACGTGTATTTCGGCGTTGTTCACGGCAACCTGGTTTACCATCTGGGCGGCGCGACGCATAAGGAGCGAAGCTATCCGACTGGTACTCCAACGATTGGCAAGAGGATCCGTCGCCGGATCATACACTTGTTTCCTCCGAGGTATCGCAGCAAAACGGTAAGTTTCGTCTTCCGCCATGCACCGTTTATCGCGCATGCTTTTCCGGATGTCAAACACACGCAAAACGCATTCGAACGGGAACGAAACCTCCTGTTGACCAACCCTGATGCCTATTTACGCAGATTGCTTAATAAATCTGTCACCGTGCCCTGAACCTATTCAGAATGTCACGGCGTGATTCAGCTGCGGCGGAAGCGACTCCACCTTCCGAAGTTTCAAACGGGTAATTTTTCGGGCGTCGGCAACGAGGATTTGCGCGCGAATACCCGGCAAGTCGACAACTTCGCGATTGGCCGGAATCCGCCCAAGTTCGGCGGATATATAACCGCCTATCGTATCGTAGTCGCCCGTTTCGGAGATCGTGGTTGCAAGTACTTTATTGACATCGTCGATCGGCATACGCGCGTCTGCGATCAACGCCCCGTCGTCGGTCAATACGTACTGCGGCGCGTCCTCGTCATGATCGTATTCATCCAGAATCTCACCGACGATTTCCTCGAGAATATCTTCAATCGTTACGACACCTGCCGTACCGCCGTATTCGTCGATCACAACGGCGATGTGGTGCTTGTTCTTCTTGAATTCATCAAGGAGATCACTTACATTCTTCGCCTCGGGAACAATAAAGGGTTGGTGGTAAAGGCGTTCGATCGACCTATCGTCTGATAGATTCTTGTCGTCAAGCAGATCCTTGGCATAGAGAAATCCAATAATATTGTCGATTCGCTCGGTATATACCGGAATCCTGCTGTGCCCGCTGGCAACGATCTTCTCCTTGGCCTCGGAAATCGTCGCTGTCACACTCAAACCGTCGATGTCGACCCTCGGTGTCATGATTTCTTTTACCAGCGTTTCATCAAGGTCGAATATTCCCCGTATCATCTGCCGTTCCGCGGCCTCCAGTGTACCCGACTGACTCGCCTCCTGTGCATCCTTTTCTACGAGAGATATAATCTCATCGGCGGTGGTCGCATGCGGGATATCGTCCTGGTCATCGGCAAGGGTTGTAAACCGCTGTTGAAGGCGTATTGCCGGCTGCAAAATCGGGCACAGGCCCGCAAGCAACAGATTCAGAAATAGTGAGGACACGTTGAGGAGACGCCACGGGTACGAAGCGAGAAATCCGCTCCCTATTAACTCAGTGAGGCCCACGAACACGACCGCGGCGACGGCACCGCATAGAACGGCGACCAATATCGAATGGCTCAGCGCGAGGAAGTAGCCGGCTACGATATAGCAGAGGATCGAGAGGATCGAAAGATTCGTCAGGATCAGCAGCCGGAAAATAACATTGAGCACGGGTATCTGCTCAAGCCACCGGGTAGCGCTGTTTCTGAGCCTCGTGCTTTTCGCAGGATCAAGCTTCCGGATCTTCGCCCAGCTCAGGTTCAACACAGCGGTCCGCACGCCAATCAACCAGATGGAAAGGAGCATGTTGACAAGGATTAACGCGAAGCAAGTGATAAGAAGATTATCGCCATTCATTATAGCGTTCTGTTATACCTCCATTACGATGTCGTTGTTGTTCATACACATGCGGCCATGATCACGAGTCGGCGTCGCTCCCGATCACCTCGTCAAGGTCAAACTCCCTGTCAAGCTCGCAGAGGATCTCCTGCTCGCGCTGTTTCATCCGGCGCCGATCCTGCGGATCATGATCGTCGTATCCGCAAAGATGCAGGACGCCGTGAACGAGGTACAATATCACCTCTCTGGAATGCGAATTCCCGAACTGCTCGGATGCCGACCGCGCGATGTCCAGGCAAACAAAAAGTTCCGCCATGGTCCAATCGCCCGACGCTGCGCAGCTTCCGGCGCCGGCACGATAATCAAATGTAATGACATCCGTCGGACCGCTGTGATCCAGGTAACGCTCATTCACGCTCGCGATCTCTGCAGCGTCGACGAAGACGATCGAAAACTCCGCATTAACCCGAGACGGCGTCTCCAGTTTCGCGCACGTCGTTATCCGCTTCAACAGATGGTTCAGCCTGCCCGGATTTAGCAGCGGGTACGTCGACTGCCGGTTGGTCACCGTGATTTTCATCGGTAATAATCTTTGGATACGAGATTCGCCCATGCAGCATCGTCGAGAGCGTTTTGATGATACACCCTTTGACGGTGTGAAGTTCTGCCATATTCAGTTCGCTATCGTTAAATTGCCCATCAAGTATCTTATTGCGGATGATCTCTGAAACCAGCGTGGTGATCTTTTTCGGCGTTGGCTTTTCCAACGAACGCGATGCGGCCTCGCATGAATCAGCCATGCTTATTATCGACGCTTCCTTGCCGACAGGCAACGGTCCCGGATATCGAAAATCATGCTCATCTACTTCGCTGTTTTCCGACGCACTCTTGTCGGTCATCGCCCGGTGATAAAAGTAATAGACCAGACTCGTGCCGTGATGCGACGCGATGACGTCGCGGATTGGTTTTCGAAGTTTGCATTTTGTTGCCATCGCCAGACCTTCCTTCACATGATTCAGGATGATAAGCGAACTCATTCGAGGGCTGAGATCCTCGTGCCGGTCTACGCCGAAACTATTTTCGGTGAAGTATGATGGATTGGAGAGCTTGCCGATATCATGAAAGTACGTTGCCACGCGCGTAAGCAGCGCGTTGGCGCCAATCGCCTCGGCGGCCTGCTCCGAAATCGTGGCCACCATTAACGTATGGTGATACGTCCCCGGCGCCTCTATCTGCAGGCGCTTCAGAAGCGGGTGATTCAGGTCGCACAATTCGAGAAGACTGATATTGGTGTATATCCCAAAAAGATACTCCACGATCGGAAGCAGCATGTTTGCTACTATCAGAATAGCAATACCGTTGACTGCGGCCACGCCCAGCATGATCAGGTAATTCGGCAACGGTGTAGAGAATATCATGAGATACACACCTTCAACGGCAAAAATGGATAACGCGATCGCCAGAACACCGCGGAACGTCTGTGTCCGCGTACGCGCTGAATAAACGGCAAGTGAGCCCATGCACGACGAGAACAGCCCGGCAATAAAAATGTGAAGCGACTCGGAGCCGGCCAACGCCGCCAGTAGCGGCATGAACACGGCAACAGTTAGTCCGGCGCGTCTCCCTAGAAGCAACGTCAGGAAAATCGAGGAAAACGCGAGCGGCAGCGCCGGGACAATGAATAACCGGGGAATATTCGGGAATACCTGCAGTATCTCTTCAACACTCTTCAAGAGAACGATATTGGCCGACATTGTTGCTGCGACGAGGAATATCAGTGATCTTGATCGGCTTATCTCCCGGTGCTGCGTGGCGAAATAGATAATGCCGATTCCGATGGTAAACGTGCAGAGTACGAGCAGCGAAACGATCTTGAAAAAGTATTGCGAACTGTCCACCGTTGCCCGCAACGTTTCATTGTGAATACCAAGTTTCTGCAAGTCTTCACGGGTGACCGTTGTACCTCGCTGCAGAAATACCGTGCCTTCCGTGATCCACCGTTTCACCGGCTGGATTGCCTGACTCGCCTTGCGTCGCTCCCTTTCTGTGAGTGACCGCTCAAATGTAAGGTTGGGGTGGATCAACGCCGAAACGACAGACTCGCCCAGTTCACTGACCGTATCCGGGTCATGATAATGGAACCTGTCCGTATGAAGGGCAAGCAGGTAATCCCCAGCCGCCCGGGGCGTCTTCAAGGCAGCCACTTCGGTCTTGATCTTGCGCTGGTGTTCGTCGAGCAGAGAGACACGCTGCGACGCCGGCCGGTTCGCGTACTGCACGGCGGGAATAACGCCCTTAATGAGTATACGCTCGAGATCCTGGAGGAAGGCGCGCTGCTTGTCTTCGCCATCGAAAAGCACGATCAGCGCGTTGATCTGGCTTGGCGTGAGCGTCTTGTATACATCTATCACAGCCGCCGAAAACCGATCCTCGGCGAGTCGGGCCAGGTCATCGATGAGCGGCCGTCTCTCGATAAGTTCGAATAGTTCGACGAAACCCTGATATGTCACTTCCGTTGATGCATGATCAATGCGATAAATGTCCGCCACGGCTGCTACGGCGTCCTGTTGACGCAGCGACGTTTCGCCGGTATGCACGTGTCCGAAGTCAACCCGGGCATAGACATCTACGGGTACGCGTTGGCCAACGACAAAATCATATATCTCGACCGTTGGCGTACTCATAAAAATGTATGCAGCGGTCACGCCCCACAGGAGGAAGAACGAAAGGAGGTACACGAGAATGGTAGAAATCCGGTATGGCGCAATCTTGTCGCCGGAGCCATTCGCCGCTGTCTTCGCAGACGTGCCGAAGTTTCTCACCTTCCGCGGAGATTTAGATCTCCAGAAAAAATATTTTTGAAGAGCCATAGGAGTCGGACGCAGCGAGTCCGTATATCGGTCACGGAATTCTCAGCGACATTCCCGGAGATAATGTGTCGGGGTTGCTGAGAATATGACGATTCGCGTCGAATAACCGCCGCCATTGCCGGGCATCACCATAATGCTTCTCGGCAATCTGCATCAATGTTTCTCCTTTTTGTACGACATAATTACGGGCGCCGTCGGCAATTGTGCCGGAGGCTGCATGTTCGGGTACAATGCGAAACACCGTCGTGTCCGCCGGCGACGCACCACCCGCGTGATCGAAGTCGAATATCGGCGCCGGGAGTCGATTGGAATCGGGACTGAAAGGGCCGTTGATAACCGGCGCCGCATTGCTTCCGGCGGCCCTGTCATCACGGGCGCGTACCCGCACTTTATGTCGGGTTTCCGCCGGGGCTGCTGCGGGTGGCAGCCGGTACACAGGCGGCGACACGCGACCATCCGTTTCATTGTGTTCAACCGGGAGAACAGGTTGGTTCCACTTACTATAACTGTCTTGTATAATCGACGACCATTGCTGCTCCTGGGATGTCGCAGGTCGCTGCGCCAATTCGGGATGGTTCATGCGCCATGGCAGCGACGCGCAGGATACCGATAACAGGATCGTGGCGAAGAACAAGGGAAAGCGGATCATTACGGTACACAACAGATTCGAGAAATCTTTGCGATCAATCTTCATAGTGTAGTGGTGCGGAATCCGAGAACAACCTGCCGCAGATCAACGCACCTTCCGCGTTTTGAATACGAGCGGCGACGTTGGTTCTGCCGATACCCCGCAACAGCGACATTGCGGCACCGACGTTTCACAGGCTACAAATACCGACATTGGCATATCTGCAGCTGCGACGTGTCGAACATCTCACAATGATTCACGGAGCCGTGTTAGCGCCAGCACGGCATTGTGTCCCCCGAAGCCAAAATTCAGGTTTAACGCCGCGTCGACCGTACATTCCCGACTTTCGTTCGGAGTGTAATCCAGATCACAGTCTGGATCCGGTGTGTCGCAGTTGTACGTTCCGGGTACAACGCCTTCATTTAACACCTTCACGCATACAATTGTCTCTATCGCACCGGCCGCGCCAAGTGTATGGCCTGTCAACGACTTCGTACTGCTTATCGGCACGTGATACGCGTGATCGCCCAGTGCCGTCTTGAGAGCCAGGGTTTCTGATTTGTCATTTAACCTGGTGCCGGTTCCATGAGCATTAATATAGCCAATATCGCTCGGCGCCAAATTTGCATGGGTCAATGCTATTCGTATCGCGGCGACCGCGCCAGAACTGTCCGGCGGCGGCGACGTGATGTGGTGTGCGTCACCGGTTGCGCCATAGCCCGCTAACTCAGCCAGAATCGGAGCGCCGCGGCCCAGTGCATGCTCCAATGTCTCCAACACCAGCACGCCGGCCCCATCAGCCAACACGAATCCATCGCGATCGGCATCGAATGGCCTGCTGGCGGCCTGCGGCTCATTGTTTCGCTGCGACAGCGCCTTCATTGCAGAAAACCCGGCACACGCGATTGGCGACACACATGCCTCCGTGCCGCCCGCAAGCATCACATCCGCGTCGCCTCTGCGCAGAATCCATGAGGCCTCGCCGATGGCATGACATCCTGTGGCGCACGCCGACGCCACACCGAAATTAGGTCCGCGAAAATTGTAACGGATAGCCACAATGCCCGCTGCCATATCACCGATCATCATCGGCACGAGAAATGGCGACACACGCGACGGCCCCTGCTGAATACTACGGCCGATCTGGTCTTCGAGCGTGATGATGCCGCCAATCCCGCTCCCGATCAGCACTCCACTACGGTCGCGATCGATTGCTTCACAGTCGATTCCCGAGGACTGAATAGCCTCGTCCGCCGCAGCGATTGCGTACTGACAAAACGGATCGAGCCGACGCGTTTCTTTTGCCGACATCAAATCGGCAATGTCCAGATTCCGCACCTCACCGGCAATCGTGCTACGATAACCCGCGGTGTCGAACTTGCTGATCTGATCAATGCCACTCCGCCCATCAAGCAAGCTGCGCCAGCTATCAGCGACATTATTGCCCACACTGGAAACCATGCCCAGTCCAGTAATGACAACTCGTCTGCTTTCCAAAATCACGTTCCTCTGGCGTACTTGATGTTGATGCCGAACGACTTGGTCGGTCGTACTATGGCACTGACGTCAAGCATTTACAACAACATCAACCGTTCGATTCGATATACTTGATGACGTGGTCGACCGTTTGCAATTTCTCGGCATCTTCATCATCAATCTCGGTGCCGAATTCCTCTTCCAGCGCCATAATAAGCTCCACGGTGTCAAGTGAATCGGCACCCAGATCGTCTACGAACTTGGCGTTGGGCGTTACCTGCGCCTCATCTACGCCAAGTTGCTCCACTACAATTTTCTTTACACGCTCCGCTATGTTTTCCATAGTCAATCCTCCACTTTACTCTTTGGAATTCAAGATTGTCTGGTATGATTCCGTATGATTGAATACAGCTTGATCGTCAAATTTGAAAAAGCCCTAATATGCTTTTCAGTGTGGGAATGTCAACCCCGCAGAGTTACATCGCCAGACCGCCGTCGACATTGAAAGTCTGACCGGTTATGTAGGACGCGTCATCGGATGCCAGGTAGCAGACAAGACTTGCCACTTCGTCGGGCTTCCCGGCACGACGCAATGGTATGTTATCGAGAAATGTGTCCTTGGCCTGGGCGATCAAATTTCTGGTCATGTCGGTTTCTATGTAACCCGGAGCGACGGCGTTGATGGTTATGGATCGCGCGGCGAATTCTCTCGCCGCACTCTTTGTCAGTCCGATTATCCCGGCCTTCGACGCGGCGTAATTCGACTGGCCGGCGTTGCCGACGAGCCCGACGATTGACGCAATATTGATTATGCGGCCAAACCTTGCCTTTGTCATCGGCCGCGAGACCGCCTTCATGCAGTTAAATGTACCCTTGAGGTTTACGTCGAGAACGAGATCCCATTCGTCCATTTTCATTCGCAGCATGAGGTTATCACGCGTGATACCGGCATTGTTCACCAGTATATCGATACGCCCGTGCTCGGCCATCACGTGTTTCACCATAGCCGCTACATCATCTGGATCGGCAACGTTTACGGTAACATTCGCGACATTCAGACCTTCCTCAGCCAGCGACCGAAGCGCCTCCTTTCCGGAATCCGGGTTCACATTGCCTATGACCACACTGGCGCCCTCCGCGGCAAATCGTCGGGCAATTGCCTTACCGATGCCCCGTGTGCCCCCGGTGATTATTGCAACCTTTCCCTTCAGCTTCATTTTCCTCCCTCACTTTCCTGATCGATCAGATGTCACCAGCGAATAAGATTCGCACCCCATGTCAAACCACCGCCGAACGCAACCAGGAGAACGTAATCGCCTTTGCTCACCAGCCCGTTGCGTACGATTTCATCGAGCGCGATAGGTATTGTCGCACCAGATGTGTTGCCGTACTTATCCACGTTGATATACGCCCGCTCAAGGGGCATATCAAGCCGCTTTGCGACACTGTGGATGATCCGTGTATTGGCCTGATGCGGAACGAGCCAGCGGATATCATCCTTGGTCACATTTGCGGCTTCCATTGTCTCGACAGCAGCGGCAACCATAGTGTTCACCGCAAGCTTAAACACCTCCTGCCCGGACATATTAAGGTAGTGCAGCTCGTTCTTGAGTACATCCGCGGAAAACGGTATGGCCGAGCCGCCGCCGGGTACGTGAAGGATATCGGTGTAGTTGCCGTCCGAGCCGAGTTTCGAATAGAGGTATGTGTTGTCCTCCGGCGCGCAGGCGGACAGCACCACGGCGCCTGCACCATCACCGAACAGCACGCACGTGCTGCGATCGTTCCAATTGATGATAGATGAAAGCTTCTCTGCTCCCACCAGCAACGCGTGGCTGTAGAGTCCGGTCCGTATCAGCGCAGCGCCGATCGCCATGATGTAGACAAAGCCGGAGCAAGCCGCCTCAACCGAAAAGCAGGTGGCGTTCGACGCACCGATGCGTTTTTGCACAAAACACGCCGTGTTGGGAAATATCTTGTCGGGACTGATCGTGGCCACGATGATCAAATCGATGTCTTCCGGCGTCAGGCCCGCGGCGTCAAGCGCGTTCAGGGACGCAAGCGCGCCCAGGGCGGAACTGGGCTGGTCATCCGCGGCGATACGCCGTTCGACGATGCCGGTGCGGGTCTGGATCCACTCATCGGTGGTGTCGACCATACCTTCCAGCTCTTTATTCGACAAAATTTTCTCGGGCAGATACGAACCGGTTCCGGTAATACGTATCCCTATACCCTCATGATTAGTCATGCACCTGTTCCTTCCAAATTCTCACTGGTCTCAACCGCTTTCATGACACTGCGGATACGGATTTCCAGTCGATACCGGCAATGCGCGCTGCCACATACTGGTTGTATTGATGCCGGATCATTTCGCGGGACACGCGGATGGCATTGCGAATCGCCTTGGCCGATGACGAGCCGTGGGCGATGATACATATACCGTTGATACCCAGTAACGGCGCGCCGCCGTATTCTTCGTGATCAATAATTTCTTTTAACTCGCTAAACGCATTCTTGGATAGAAACGCGCCGGCCATGCGTACCGGTGACTTTTTTAGATTCTGCTTCAAGATCCCTGAGATCGCTTTTGCGAGGCCTTCGCAGCATTTCAGCACCACATTACCGACAAAGCCATCGCAAACAACGACATCGACGCCATTCGCAAATAAGTCCTTGCCCTCGACATTACCCACAAAATTCAATGGCAGCCGACTCAGGATTTTGTGAGCAGTCTTTGTCAGTTCATTGCCCTTCTCATCCTCACCACCGATACTGAGAATACCGACTCGTGGTTTCTCTACTCGCAGCACCATCTGCGAATACGCCTCGCCAAGAATGGCATACTGGGCAAGGTGGAGGGGCTTACAATCGACATTCGCACCAATGTCGACAATGGTAAACGGCCCTTTCGGGGCCGGAAACACACTGGCGATACCGGGCCGATCAATGCCCGGCAACATTCGATTCAACACTACGGTTGAAGCGACGGCGGCGCCGGTATGTCCTGCGCTAACCACTGCATCGGCGCGTCCAGCTTTGACCAGCCCGGCAGCTACGGAAATAGTCGAATCTTTCTTCTGCCGTATCGCAACCTTGGACGCCTCATGCATCTCTACGACCTGCGAAGCATGGACAAGTTCGATGCGCGAGTCGGTGTCGGCAAGGCCGTGCTCTACTAATTTCGCTGCCACGCGGTCGCGGTCACCAACGAGCAGTACTTTATTGATGTCGGGAAAATCGGCCAGCGCGCAGGCAACGCCTTTAATGATTTGTTCCGGAGCGAAATCGCCACCCATCGCATCAATGGCAATATTCATAACTCAAGGCGATCCAATTGACTCCATGCATTGATCGGGTCACTGGCGACGCCGCAGTTGCAGTTGCCCCGGTTGAGATTCGTACCGCAGATTGAGCATAAACCGCGGCATTCGGGATTACAAAGATATTTCTGTGGAAACATGATTAAAATATCCTCCCTGATAGCCTCGGTCAGATCAACGATTTTGTCCGTGGGAATCACCACAAGGTGGCATATGTCCGCATTTGTAATGACGTGACCGTAAGATGCCAGACAACGGTCACATGGACCGTGAATAATGGTGGAAACAACACCCTTTGCAAGCAGCTCCTCACTCACCAGCGCAATGTGAAGCCGATAGTCGATCGCCGCAATATCACGATCCGGCAGACTGTCTCCAAGATCCAGAATGGTCGGCAGAAGCTGCCCTGCCATTTCCAGCCCCGGTGCCTGTATATGGGCCGCGTTGATGCGTAATCGCCGTTTTTTCATCGTTAAGCAGAATAGCACGCATTAAGGCACGTTGCCATTCAGTCGCTAATCAGACAAATGTCGCACCCGGGCTGGAGATTGCCGCCGCATCCAAGAAATTGCGCACCAGACGCGCAACGACCGGGCATCGCGTATCGAGACCCGTAGTGGGCAAGAATATACTGAAGCACCACCGTCGACACAAGAACGAACACTGAAAATACTGTATTGCCATGGATTCATTCAGGCGGCACACGGTGGCGAGCCGCCGCGCGCGTTAGCGAAGACGCCCTGAACGCCCCTATATCCTGCGGAATTCGACAGTGCAAATGCACCGGCAGGCATGTTGAAATTCGCAGGTTTCCGGGTAAGTGTGTTTCTGATTTCCGGGCCCACGCTTCCTACCTGCCATTGCGTAGATTGACCATGCAACGAAACGCTGCTCCATGATCACATTTGTAATCACGCTGCTCATACGCATCCTCCGATTACCCTTCGACTTTGTCCTGTTGACCATACACTGGTTCCGCGGAACCAGCTGGCTTATCGGATTCACGATCAAGGACCACTTCGAACTTCCCAAAGAAACGAGTTGGCCGTTCGACTGCCTGACGGCACAAACGAAATCCGGTGAGCCTGCCTGCCTGCCTGGGAAAAAGTACGGCAACGCATTCGTGTTTCACATGCTCTGCCCCGATCATTCACAAGCACGGTGCAATTCGGTATGTGAAAGTCGGTGCGCGATGAAGCTCTACGAAAGTCGAGATGCCTGGCGTCCGTCATGGTTTCGGATCGCCATGACTGGCATGCTGCTGGCATTGCTGTGGTCGGTACCTGCGTACTCGTGCGTGATGGAGGTAAAAAAGCGTATACCGAAACACTACAAGACGGCGCTCCGCGCCATGATAACGCGCGATCGCAATGAACCAGTCACCGTGACACCGGCGCCGGCACAGCAGGACGAACAGGAGATCGATGATTTTTTTGAACACGCGGAGGCATTGGCGGCGGCGCTACGCTACGAAGAGGCATTACTGGACTATAACAACGCAGTCCGAAACGACCCGGAAAATGCCGCGATCCACATGGCACGCGGCAATTGCCTGGCCGCACTCAACCGCAATGACGACGCCCTGCGTGCCTTTCGATATGCCGCACAACTGGGGCCGGACCTGTTTGAGGCACAACTGGCAGTGAGCCGAATGGCGAGCAAACTGGGACTCATAAATCAGGCACTTCGGGCAGCGCAAAAAGCCCGCGAGATGCATCCGCGAGACCCGGAATTGCATGTTATAATCGCAACATGTCAGGCAAGTTACGGCGACACCAAAAATGCAAGGGAGACGCTCACACAGCTGACGAAGCTGCCGGCACTTGATACCGGCACACTGGTCTTGGCCGGCTTTCTCTTTTTCCAGTTGGGCGACTTCGACCATGCCAGGTCAATGTACGACAATGCGCTGGTTTCAGCACCCGATTCGGTCAATGCCCGCATCGGCCAGGCTTATGTGGAGATTGCCGAAGCCCGCTTTGGCGAAGCTGAAGCGATCGTTACCGGGATTCTGGAGAAGGAGCCGGAGAACGTGAAGGCCGCCGAGTGTATGGCCGAACTGTACTATAACCGCGGCGAAATCAGGGAGGCAGTAAAGTCCTACGAAAATCTGATCGCGAGAAACCCGGAAAAATCGGCGATCAAGATACGCCTCGCCGAAATCCTGATCAAAGCACGAAATATTGATCGCGGCATCCAACTCCTGAAGGCCGTACTCGACAGCGAGCCCGAACACATTCCGGCGCGGCTGCAACTTGCCGCTGCGTATCTGGACATTCGCCTGTTTTCGGCTGCCGAAGAACAGGCACTCGCCATTTTGCGCGGCAATGACCGTATCTTCAAGGCGCGGCTGCTTCTGATACGGGCATTTATTGGCCAGGGACTGCTTGAAGAGGCAATCGCGCATATCGAGAAAAGCCTGAAAACTTTCCCAAATCAGTTAGACCTTCAGCTCATCCTCGCCGATGCGTATCGTCAGCTTGGCGACAAACAGAAGGCTGTCGACTATTTTCGTCAGGCCGCAACAGCCCACCCGGGCACCATCACGCCGTTATTAAACCTGGGGAAGATACACAAACACTACCTGGAATTTGATGCCGCGATAGATGCCTACCGCAGCGTATTGAAGATCCAACCCGAGAATCCGGTCGCGGCGAATAATCTTGCGATGCTTTTGATCGAAACCGCGACGGACATCGACGAAGCCCTCGCGATCGCTGCAGCGCTGCACGAAGCCTACCCGGAACACGCCGAGATTACGGACACCCTCGGCCTGGCGCATCTTGAGGCCGGAAGGAGCGAGCAGGCCGTAACATTGTTCTCTATCTGCGTTGAACAACGACCTGACCAACCGATTTATCATCTGCATCTCGGCAAGGCGTTGGCACGTGCCGGTCGAGAAGCCGCCGCATTGCAGTCCCTGCAGCACGCCCTTACCTTGTCGGACGACTTCGGCGGTGCGGCAGAGGCCCAAGAGCTTATCGACAAGATCAGGGCCGACACACGGCGGTAACCGCCAGTCGCAGCAATCACCAGCAGCGCAACGGCGCATAGCCATAGTTGGTAGATTTTTTGTCAAACATCTGGAACTTTGGCAAACGAGCCCTGTCGAAGCGACTTTGAAAACCTTAGAAATGTACGGTAGCCGTGCAGGCATGATTCACGGCCGACCGTCATAATTACGGCGTATTAAGTATCATGATAAAAGTTGACAACCTCACCAAATGGTTTGGAAAAAATCTGGCCGTGGACGGCGTCTCGTTCGAGGTCGCGAAAGGTGAAGTGCTTGGATTTCTCGGACCAAACGGCGCCGGCAAGTCCACAACGATGCGGATGATTACCGGTTTCATTCCGTATGATATCGGAACGGTGACGATCGGCAGTTACAACATTGACGACAACCCCCTCAAAGCAAAAGCAATGATGGGTTATCTTCCCGAAAACGCGCCGGCGTATGGAGATATGACCGTCGCGGCGTTTTTAGGCTTCATTGCAGCATTGCGCGGTCTGTCGGGCAGAGATCGGCGCATTGCAGTCGACAAGGTTATCGAAACCTGTTTTCTCCGCCCAGTCCGGCACCAGTCGGTCGATACACTCTCAAAAGGGTATCTGCACAGAACGTGTTTCGCACAATCGATTATCCACGACCCCGATGTCCTGATTCTCGATGAGCCGACAGACGGCCTTGACCCCAACCAGAAGCACGAAGTGCGCAATCTCATCAAGCGCATGGGTGAACGCAAAGCGATTATCATCTCGACGCACATACTGGAAGAAGTAGACGCGGTCTGCAGCCGGGTGATTATCATCAACAACGGCAGACTTGTGGCCAACGGCAACCCGGCAGAATTGAAGGCACAGTCGAAATTGGCCGGTTCCGTGGTTGTGACCATACACGGCGTCGCGTATAACGATGCCGCCAGACGACTCGAACAATGCGACGGTGCGAAATCCGTTCAGAACATTGCAGAAGAAAACGGCGCCTGCAAGGTACGCGTCTACCCGGAATCAAGCTCAGTAGCGAATGGACTGGCCGAACGCGTCCACGCTGCTGCGTCCGAATCAAATTGGATAATCAGTGAATTGCATCGCGAGGACGGCCGGCTCGATGAAGTTTTCCGAACCATAACCACATCAGACACCGATACAGCACAACGATGAATTCCTCAATCAAAAACATACGTACGATCGTTGCCAAAGAACTCAGCAGTTATTTCGTCTCGCCGGTAGCGTACGTGTTTATCGTCGTTTTCCTGATGTTGTCGGGTGTGTTTACGCTTGTTTTCAGTCAGTACTTTGAGTTTAATGAGGCCACGCTGGATCCGTTCTTTTACTGGCACCCGTGGTTGTACATGGTTTTCGTACCCGCCGTCGGCATGCGCCTGTGGTCCGAAGAACGCCGCAGCGGCACGCTCGAGTTGCTTCTGACGCTGCCCGTCACAGTATGGCAGGCGATCTGGGGAAAATACCTTGCCGGCTGCATTTTCCTGATTTTGTGCCTGTTCATGACGTTTCCCATGGTGATTACCGTGAACTACCTCGGCGACCCCGATCAGGGCAAGATCCTGTGCGGTTTCATCGGCAGTCTTCTGGTAGCATTCACGTTTCTCGCGGTCAGCGGGTTGACCTCCGCCTTTACCAGGAATCAGGTGGTGAGTTTCATTATCTCACTTGTCGTCTGCTTCGGACTCATCTGTTGTGGCTGGCAGCCGGTCACCGATGCAATGGTAGCGTTCGACGTCCCCCCCGATGCGGTGAAATTCATCACGGCATCCAGCATTTTCACCCATTTCGAGAGTATCCAGAGAGGCGTCATCAACAGCCGCGACGTGGTCTACTATGTATCCATGATATGCTTTCTCATCTTCAGCACAAACGTCGTCTTAAACAGCCGCCGGGCAAACTAGCAGTTCCGGCGTCTCAGGATTGAAAGGCACCATGAGCACAACGACCAAACGAAATCAAACGTTCTTCTATTCGACTGCGGGCCTGTGCGTGTCCGTGCTGATTTTGATATTGGTGAATTATCTCGCAGCACACTCATTTGTGCGCGCCGACTTCACGGACGACAAGCTTCACACGCTTTCGCCGGGGACGAAAGAAGTCCTCTCCCGCCTGAAGTCGCCGGTTACGATTCGATTTTACTGCACGCAAGAGGCTGACGCCATGCCCAACAACCTCAAAAGTTACGGGGCGCGGATCGAGGACCTTCTGAAGGAGTTTGAGCTGGTCGGCGACGGAAAAATCCGCATCGAGATACATGACCCGGAACCCGATTCGGACGCAGAGGATGCAGCAGCGCTTGATGGTATCGAAGGTCAGCAGATTGCACCCGGCGAACGCATCTACTTTGGCCTGGCCGTAAGCTGTGTCGATCAAAGTCTGTCTGTTCCTTTCGTTTCACCGGCCGCCGAGAACCGGCTGGAATACAACATTACGCGCATGATCTATCGTGTATCCGACCCGCAGGAACTGAAGATCGGCATCATGTCATCGTTTCCTGTGATGGGCGGCGCCAACGCCGGCATGCCGCCGATGCCGCGCCAGCCCCGCGAACCGGCATGGGTCTTCGTCGACGAGTTGAAGAAGGATTTTGACGTTGCCGAGATCGAGTCCACGACCGACGCGATCGACGATGACGTGGCGATACTGATCGTTATCCATCCAAAAGACGTGTCGGAAACCACATTATTTGCCATAGACCAGTTCGTCCTGCGGGGCGGCAAGCTTGTTGCCTTCGTCGATTCGGCATCGGTGATGCAGTCGCAATTTCAGTCCGCACCACCGATGGGCGGTCAGGATGCGTCATCCAGCCTGGGCAAGCTTTTCGATGCCTGGGGCGTAGAATTCGAGGCAGACAAAGTCGTCGTCGATATGACATACAGCACCGAAGTAGGCGGACAAGGGGGACAGCGCCAGGTGTCGCCTGCTGTTTTGACCCTTGATAGTCGCGCCATGAATGCGGAGGATATCATCACCGGGCCGTTGGAGAATGTGATTATGTTGTATGCCGGCGCATTCACCGGCGAGCCGGCCGAGGGCCTCAAAAAAACCGTTCTTATGAGAACGTCGACACAATCTCAACTGATCGACAGCTTCCGGGCGCAGCTGCCGGCCAGCACGATTCAGAAAGATTTCGAGTCGGACGACAAGGAGTACGCCCTTGCGATTCGCCTTCTGGGACGATTCAAGTCGGCGTTTCCCGACGGGAAACCGGAAGCCCCCGACGACGAAAGCGACGACTCGGCGAATTCTGAAGCCGCGGACAACGCATCATACCTTGCGGAAGCGGAGAACGACAATGCTGTCATCTTAATCGGCGATGCCGATATGATCTACGACGATTTCTGGGTACGAAAATCAAATTTCTTCGGTCAAACGCTCCAACAGGTGATCAGCGAAAATAATGTGCTGCTGCAAAATTCCGTGGAGCAGCTGAGCGGGGACCAAAGTCTGATCTCGATCCGTTCACGCGGCGTAACCAAACGCCCGTTCACCGTCATTCGCGACATGCAGATGGAAGCAGAAAAAAAATACAAGCAGGAAATGGCCAACCTGGAAGAGGAACTTTCCGAGGCGCAACAGAAGATCAACGAATTGCAGAGCACCAAGAAGGATCAGAAACAAAAGTATATCATGTCGCCTGAGCAGACCCGGGAATTGGAAAAATTTCAGGAGAAACAGGTCGAGGTGCGGCGAAGACTCAAGGAGCTGCGGAAGCAGTTGCGCAAGGACATCGACCGTCTCGAGACCCGCCTCAAACTGGTCAACATACTCATGATGCCATTCGTCGTCGTTGTATGCGGCATCGGCTTTTATTTTGTACGACGCAACCGCGCGAGTTCATCACGATGAAAGCAAAGCAACTGGGAATACTTATCGTTGTCGG
Organism: Verrucomicrobiota bacterium; assembly: GCA_021772615.1. Taxonomy (GTDB): domain Bacteria; phylum Verrucomicrobiota; class Lentisphaeria; order JABSQK01; family JAJFLO01; genus JAJFLQ01. Next base: position 55,999 of record JAJFLQ010000160.1, read on the forward strand.
CGCGCTGGCGGCGGCGGCTGGATTGTTCATGCACCAGCGAAACCAGGAAAAGTCCTTCGCTACGCAGACTGAACTGGGGCAGAAGCTGTATCCCGACTTTCCCGTCAACGAGATTCGCAAGATACATGTCCGTTCCGGCGACAAAGAGGTTATCCTGGCGAAAGCCGACGACGTGTGGCGCGTGAATACGAGCCATGCATACTACGCCGATTTCAAAAAGATTGCAGACTTTCTCAAAAAGCTGCCCGAGCTGAAGGCGTTGCAGGTCATAGACATTGATCCGGCGGATTACGGGCGGCTGGCGCTGGACAAATCCGATGCCGACGAGGACGCAGGCACGGTGGTGGAGTTTGTCGGCGCGTCGGACAAGGTAATCGGCAGCATCGTGCTCGGTAAGAATCACATGAAACAAGGCGGCGGCAACTCTCCGTACGGCGGCGGTGGTTGGCCCGATGGCCGCTACATACTCGAGCCGAGTTCCGGGATTGCAGCACTGGTGTCGGAGACGTTCTCCGCAATAACCGTCGACAGCGCAAACTGGATCGACAAGACCTTCTTCAAGGCCGGCAAACTGAAGCGCGGGACGTTGGAGACTGGCGACTCAGTCGACTGGACCGTACAGCGCGCCGACGAATCAGACGCCTTGACACTGGCCGACCTGCAGCCTGGCGAGGTTCTCGAAAGCAGCAAGATCAGCGGCGTCGACGGTGCGTTGAACTATCCTAATTTTTCAAAGATAGCCGATCCTGAATCAAGTGATGCGTCACTGGGATTGGATGCACCGCGGATATACACCGCAGAAATGTTTGACGGCATGTCAATTTCGCTGCAGATCGGAACAAAGACGGGAGATAATACCTATCCGGTGAGGGCAACGTTCGCGTTCACAGAGCCAAAAGCACCCGTGGCGCCCGAGGATGAAAGCGATGAAGACCGAACCACGCGGGAGGCCGAATTTACAACCAAGGTGGCGGAAACCCGGCAGAAGGTCAATGAATACAACGATACTTTCACCGGCTGGACCTACCTCATGTCCACGTACAGCATAGATAAGCTCTTGATAGATCGCGCCGCCTTCATCAAGAAGTCCGAAGATTCGGGTGATGCAGACAAGACATCCGCCGAAACGTCCATGCCCGGACCGCTCGGCCCGATCACAACGCTGCCACGCATTGATCTTCCCGTCAGCGAAACGCCACCGGCGAAGGCAGAGGGCAGCACGACCGTGCCCCCGCCGGTAACGGTGCCGGCAACAGCAGGCGACACGGACAACGGCGATACCGAGGAATAAGTAATAAGCGCACACGGTCTAATATAAGAACGCCGTCGCTTACGTAGTCCCGTCCTCCCGGTACACCTCCCGCGCGTCTATTACCGGGCCATCCCTGCAGGTCCGTACGTACTCCCAACCGTCGGCGTTATCGGCTTTTCGCTTCATAACGCATGTGAAACACGCGCCGACCCCGCAACACATATTCATGTCGTAACTCAGGTAGGCCTCAATATCCCGGGCAAGACACATGTCGGCGACGGCATCCAACATGGCGTTAGGGCCGCATGCATACGTGACCGGTGACGCCCCGGCGGTTTCGGTCAAGACGCGGTCCAAAAGCTCCGTGACCAGCCCCTGGTGTCCGCAGGACCCGTCGTCGGTAGATATATGCACGCGGAATCCGGTCGCGGCAAACGCGTCCTCAACGAGAATATCCGCTTTGTTACGAGCGCCCAGCAGGCAAACTCCGGGCTGTGCGGCGCCCCTGGCAATAAGGTACGTCGACGCACAGCCGTATCCACCGGCAACGATGATGATCCCGCGCCCGATGGGCGTTGCCGGAAATCCGTTGCCCAATGGTCCCAACAAACTGATGCGTTTCCCACGCTCAACGGCGGCAAGAGCGGTGCTTCCTGCACCGACGACTTTGTAAATCACCGACAACGTCCCCTCATCGGTGGACGCATCGAAGACGCTGAACGGACGTCGCAGTGTGAGGTGCGGCATATCCGGCAGCTGGATATGGACAAACTGTCCGGCCTTGACACCGGGGGTGATGAGACGGGAGCGAAAGGTGATCTGGAAATAATCACCACGGTAATTACAGTTTTCAAGAACATCGCATACTTCCTGAAAACGGCTATGATTCATTTCGGATCCGATCTTTGTCCCGCTCGCAGCGAGAACGCAGCGATGCACGCTCAACCGTGAGATCTTCGTTCAATTGTGTGATGCGCTGCACATCGCCGGAGGCATCGCGAAGCCGCTGCTGGTGCATGATATCCGTTTCTGCGCGTTTCGCTTCGTACCTCCGTTCGACTTCGGCGATTCGCGTCTTCTGTTCATCTGTGAGATGCGACACAGGTTCGTCGCCAAATCGTGCCATTGCCAGTTCATACGCGCTTTTCATTGGGACAATACTCCTCGTCGACATTAGTTATGACGAAACCGTGGTTCAAGTTCACATCTTGCGGTATACTATATTGGTACCCGGGAGAGGAATCGAACCTCCGACCCAAAGTTTAGGAAACTTTTGCTCTATCCACTGAGCTACCCGGGCAAAAATCGGTGCCTGTAGTCTGTCGGTCCGGCCGGCGACTGCGAATAACCTATCGGAGAAAATCGGCGGGACTAATCCTAGTATACCCGATATCCCGAATCAAGCGTGAACCACGGAAAATCTAGATACAACGGATCAGAGAAAATGGCCGACATCGCGACAAACCGCAAAGCTTACCATGATTATCAGGTATTGGAAACATACGAGGCCGGTATTGCACTTCGCGGTACTGAAGTAAAATCCTGCCGGCAACACAATGTGAATTTCATGGACTCCCACGCCGGCATCACCGGCAATACTGTCCGACTTTACAATTTGCACATCACACCATACGCCCAGGGCAATATCAACAATCATGAACCGCTGCGCCCGCGCTCCCTTTTACTTAAGAAACCGGAGATTCGCAAACTGGCAATGGCACTGAAGCAGAAAGGACTGACGCTGGTGCCGTTGTCACTATATCTCAAGCACGGCTTGATCAAGGTCAAACTCGGTGTCTGTCGCGGAAAATCGCAAGGTGACAAACGTGAATCACTTAAGAAAAAACAGCACGAGCGCGACATGCGCCGGGTCATGCGGTGAGCTGTAATGCTGCTATCGGATTTTGATTATGACCTGCCTGATGACCTGATTGCCCAACATCCAATGGTCAATCGCCGCGCGTCGCGAATGATGGTGATGCGGCGGTCTACTGGTGATGTGGCATTGCGCACCTTCGCGGATTTCCCGTCATTTGTGAAACCCGGTGACTGCCTGGTGGTGAATGATACACGGGTAATACCTGCCCGGTTGCACGGTGCAAAAAGCGACACAGGCGGAAAGGTGGAAGCCCTCCTGACGCGCGAGATATCGCCCGGCGTCTGGCACGCACTCCTGAAGCCTGGGAAACGCCTTAAACCCGGCACCGAGGTTGAAATCGATACAGATCGCGCCGACCGCGTGACGTTTACCGTGATTGCCAGGGAGGAAGACGGTTCCGCCACGATCAGGTTTTCCTGTATGGATGTATCAAACGTGCTGAACCGGTACGGTCATATACCGTTGCCGCCGTACATTCGCCGTGACGACACCGGCGAGGATGCAGACCGCTACCAAACGGTGTACGGTACCAACCCCGGTGCAATCGCAGCCCCCACAGCCGGCCTTCATTTCGACCGCGACATTCTGGAGCAATTGGAGGCACGGTCGATTCGTATCGTCAGACTGACGCTCCACGTCGGCATCGGCACGTTTAAAACAATAGCAACGGAGCATATAGAAGACCACAACATCCATCAGGAGTATTACGACCTGCCTCCGAAATCGGCGGCAATAATCAACGACACCAAACAGTCCGGCGGTGCGATCGTTGCGATAGGCACCACCACCGTACGTGTACTCGAATCCTGCGCCAATCCCGACCACACCGTGTCCCCGGACAGCGGATTCACTACGATATATCTTCACCCGCCCTACAGGCCAAAAATACCGGACATGCTGCTTACGAACTTTCACTTGCCCAGATCCAGTCTGCTCGTGCTGCTATGCTGCTTTGCATCCCGGCAAGCGGTTCTGGATGCGTATCGGACAGCCGTACGCGAGCGCTTCCGCTTTTACAGCTATGGCGATTGCATGTTACTAAAAAATTAAACCGGCATCCGCCACGGGCAGGTATCGACGCATCACTGCCCGCCTCGTCAATTATGGTCTTGTCCAAAACCGTATCTCGATTCATACGCCGAATGACGATCTGTAGTTTCCTGGCAGCGGCAACCATTGCCATCGCCGTGGTGGTGATGATTGCCGACAGGACAAAACGAATGGCGGTATACAACAAGATGATTTCAGAAGCGGGCCTGCGACACGATGTCGATCCACTTCTTATCAGCGCCGTGATCCGCCAGGAGAGCAACTACGACTCGGACGCCGTCGGCAAGCATGACGAGGTTGGTCTGATGCAGATCACGCCGCTCGCGATCAAGGACTGGGCAGACTGGCATCGTCGCGACGCTCCGCGACGCGGACTTATATTCACACCGGCTCTGAACATCGAAATCGGCACATGGTACCTGGCCAAAGGGTTGCGGGACTGGCGCAACAGTCAAGATCGGGTCATCCTTGCTCTTGCCCAATACAACGCCGGGAGAAGCCGGGCAATCAAATGGGCCACGGAACTTAAGGGAAAAAATGTATTGGAATCCATTCCATTCAAGTCCACCCGACACTATATTGAACGCGTACTCAGGTATCATCAGCAGTTAACCGACGAAGATGGCAGACAATGACGCAGACACGGACACTTGTCCCGACTGGTGATCAGCACAAGCTCGATGCCCTGATAAAGTTGCTGGAGGACGAAGACGCGCATATTTCGACAGTGGCCATGGAACAGTTGCTCAATATGGAGCACTGCATCGACGGTATCCTGGCGGAATTTCAGGAGAGCCACAATCCCATTCTTCGGAACCGTATCCATCAAATGGGAAATATTCTCAAGATCCGGCGTTCGCGCGTGAGCTTCATAGAGAGTGTCCAACATTCCAGATTGAATCTCTGGGACGGGATCGTACAGATAAACTACCAGTTCAATCCGCGCCTGAACGTCCAGGAAGTAGAGAAAATGTTTTCTTCGATGGCTCAGCGACTGCCCAAAAAATTAACAACCGCACGGCTCGCAAGCTTTATGCGCAAGAAAAATTTCACCTGCGCCGATGAAGACGTGCTGAACGCCGACCTCTACCTTATCGAGGAAGTGTTGCTGCAGCGTATCGGTTCACCGTTATTACTCTCGGTAATCGCCATGCTGCTCGGCGAACCCCGTGGCTGGTCCGCAGCTATCGTGATTTACAAGGGACGGCACTGCCTTCTGGACAAGACGAACACGTTGATCGAACCGGCCGAAGACTGGCGCATGACACCGTTGACCAACACCGACAAGATCCATCCTTGTGATAAAAATGAAACATGGCTCATCATCCTGTGTCAATTATTTGTGTCGGCTGTGCTGGAGGGGCGATTGCAGGCGATCCATCGCGTAGGATCGCTTCTGGCCGAACTCAATGCGGGCCATGTGCGTGACCTGCCGTTTCCATTGGGCAGCTAGCCTGTCGGACGAAACGAATCGGTGAATGCCGTAATGTCGCACGATTTCGACGTCGTTTCGGATTATCGAGTCCGAACGTGGCGTGGCTCAGTACACAACCTCATGATCGGGGTTCAACCATGCATGCTAAAACAGGATACAGTAAATGCGTACCGTCCAAACTTTCATTATAGCCATGGCGATGGGTATGACGTCCCTGTTATCAGGACAATCCACCGCGACCGAAACAGCGGTTCAGTTGCCGCAACTGGACTATTCCGATGAACTCAAACGCTACGAATTCGAGATCGAAGTACGTGCATTTCAGGCGTTGAAGGAGGAGCTGGACGCGCATAAATATGCAGAATCGTTGAAGATAACGGGTCCGATACATCCTGCCGTAATGACGCAGGACCAGGTGCGTCTGCAGATTGCCGATGAGCTCAAACGCATTGTTGAGGAGCAATTTCCCAATTCGCGTTATACAGAGATTAAGAACGAAGCCGAGCAGTTGTACAAAATGTACAAGGTCGGTGAACGTATAACAATCAAGAGACATTATGGCGGCCAACAATTGGAAGTCGACGGCCTCCTTGAGGTCATTTCCACCGACCTGGTTAAGATAAGCAGCCTGCCTGTTCCCAAGGTCGATATTGCCAAAGACGATCTCGCTCGGATTTTCTGGGCCGAGCACGAAGACGCCATTCAGAAATACATTCGCAAACAAACCCGTATTTTCGAGGAGAATCGCAAGACATTTTCTGAGAAACAGAAGAATCTTATCTCCAATAAACTGTGGCTGGAAAACGGTTATGTGCGCAATAAGAAGACCCGGCGGTGGGTTCCGATTCAGGACGTGTTCATGAATAAATATGAGCGCGAAAAAGACAGCAAGCTCAATAGTTTGCGTACCGAGATTCGCAAGGAAGTTTACCAGGAAAATAACTTCGTCCACGTACCTGAGCGCGGCGGTTGGATACGCGAGTCCGACCTTGTCGTCGAAACCACGGTAGAGACGGAGGACGCTACATTCCTGGGCAAGGTAAAGACATTCTTCAAAACCAAGAAGGAGTCGGACAGCGACATCGAGAAATCAGGCGTTGTTAAAGTCACTGATGAATCCAGCAATGCAACGCCGGCAGGCAACGCCGAGGACGAAAGCGACCTCTGGGATGCAGACGATTTCCAGCACGACAGCGGTGAGTCCGGCGACGCGTCACCAGGCGATAAGCCCGCAGATGCCCCGCCGGCGCCCAAGAAAGAGGATGTGAGTGATCTTTTCGACGAGTTCGATTGAGTGCCTATGCGCACGGCACAGCACGATCAAAAAATCGTTTTTTCAGATACCGAGCGCAAGACTCGTATCGCCTTCTCGCCCGGCACCGCGGCTGGTCCTGAAGAAGTTGCAATCGGATCAACGCCAATTGTCGGCGGATGCTTTTGCCGCTTCGGGGCATTAACAGATGCCGCACCGGTTATTGACTCCTTTCATCACTGGCGTAAGAACATCGTCCACAATGTCGAGATAAGGGGTTTTATACCTTTCGCCTCGCAGATCGCGTTTCGCCACATTTTCCACAACGCTCCCGGATATCTCGCGGCGATCACGGATATTACGGTCCCAAGGCGAACGACCCTGTCGGGGCGAATCGAGATCGCATCTGTCACGTTGCCAGGAGCCTGGCATGCGGTAACCGGCATCGGTTGTGATGCCAACAGCATCCTGACGGCCACTCGCCGGGAAAAAATCACCGGTGCGCCCGGCGCCGTGATCGCAACATGGGCCGCAGACACCGTCGCGCTGATATTCGAGAAGTCCTGCGGCCGCAGGATCGAAATCGGCATCGGCAGTGACATCTGGCGCTGGCATATGGGATTTTGTCCGGAGCAGGACGGGGTCGAAATCGAATTGACCGCACAAGACGATGGTCTTGTCCTGCATCGAATTGTCTCGCGGCCGGATCGCGATTTCGTACCAGCCCCGCGCCGCTACCGATTTTCATGGTATATGGCGTGGTCCGACGGACACACGCCCTCGCCGCCGGATGACCGCAAGGCAGTAGGGCCCGTATGGTCTTCGGACGGCGACATAGACTTCGAGTCAACACAGCGCCGAATCAAGAACGCTCCCCCTGGAACCGTCCTGGCGATTGATTTCGAAACATTGCAGTGGAATGCCGGCATTCACAGGCGACACGCCGGCCATGGACATGATGAAAAACCCTGCTTCGCCGCGAACCGCACTCTGGTGCGTTGCCGGCGTATTATTCGCCAGATAGCCGCGCTGGATGCCGGTCCGTTCCCGGTGCAAGTTGGCGGTCTGGCGCCGGGCATATGCGACCACGGCCGACATATCCTGCGGCATGGCAAGAAATTACATTGGGACCTGCCGGCAATAATGCAACTGGCGACATGGACACGGCAATGTATTGGCAATTCACGTGAACTCAGCATGAACACCGCAGCTCTGCCCTGCCCCAGTCTCATGAACCTCTTAACCGCACCGATTCTGCACCATGACGACGACTGATTACGAGGACATGCCGGCGATATCCTGGTTTCCCGGGCACATGCTCAAAGCGGAGAAGCAGCTCGCAGATAAGCTGAAACTCATCGACCTGGTGATTGAAGTGGCCGATGCGAGAGCGCCCGATCACACACGGAACTATCGTCTGGGCGAGCGCATCGCACACAAAAAGACGTTATTGATTATCAACAAATGCGATCTGGCAAATGCGGATATCACTGACAAATGGCAATCCTGCTTTCGCGAACAGGATCTGCGCCATGTCCTGCATCAACGTAACTCCCGAGCTGCCGAGGGTCGGTTACGCAAGGCCGTACATGACGCCGTGTCGGATGCTCAAACGCGGCTGCAGCTTGTTGGAAATTCGGCCTATCGACCGGTCCGCGCCATGGTAATCGGCATGCCCAACGTGGGAAAATCGACGATCATCAATAAACTCGTGCGCAAGCGAACCGCTGAAACCGGCCCCAAACCCGGAGTGACCCGCAACCAGCAATGGGTAAAAGTCAACGAACACTTCGAACTGCTCGACACACCGGGAATCATGATACCCCGCATTGAGTCGCGCGAGTCGGGGCTCATTCTGGGCCTGCTGGCCGTCATACGAGACAAAGTACTGCACCTGGATCATCTGTCCGGTTACCTTATCGACCGCTTCGAGGCACTCGGAAACACGGAATTACTGACGTGGTATGGATTGCCGGATTTCGCGCCGTCCCACGACGCGTTTCTTGATCAACTCGCGGCGCGGCGCGGCTTCGTCCGCCCCGGCAAAGCCGGTGACCGTCGTCAGGCATGTATCTGCCTGATCAACGACTTTCGTAAAGGCCGGCTGGGTCGAATCTCATTTACCACGCCGCCGCTGCGATAGCGAAGCCGACGACATCGACTGCCGATTGAGAACACCGCGAATCAGTGTATCTTATGCTATGGATCCCAATATCACTACGTGAGAAAATATGCAAGAACACCGCAGAATTTCTTGTACGGCGTTCGATATTGAAAGTCCTTAACATAGCGACATTCTGCCAGACCCTGCTTAAAAAGGCCGCTGAAACCCTGAATTCACGGCGGAAAGAAGCGGATGGCACTCCGACCAGGACTCGAACCTGGGACCCACAGCTTAGAAGGCTGTTGCTCTATCCGACTGAGCTACCGGAGCAAAATCCAGGCGCATATAATAATTCCCCCGGGAAGTATGTCAAAAATCGCGGACCGCAATCTGCATTCCGCATTCGGTCGAAGCGAACCCGTCGTCGCCGTTTTTTTAGTGGAAGAGGAATGAAATGCCAAGCATTGGTATAAGTGAAATACTAATTATCACCATGGTTATCGTTATCTTTGTGCGCCCGGAAGATCTGCCAAAATTTGTGCGTACGGTCGGAAAATTCTATACAGACTTGCAACGACATTTACTAAAGATACGCCGGATGGGCCGCGATACCCTCGAGGACATCACACAAATGGATAAGATCGCTGCCGCAGCAGAAGCGTTCACTTGCGAAACTACCGTTGCTGCCGCGCCGGTAGACAAACCACACCCGCTACCAGCTGGTGCGGACACGAAAGCCGAAGACATCCCGCCAGCTTCGGTAAAAAAATCCGATTGACGCGACGTCCATCCGTCACCGTTGGCACTGTCGACAAAAAAATGTTGATCGCCCGCCGTCAACCACACGCCTGATTGCGCAATCCTCACATCGCGTGCACAGCGCGCCTTCCCGCCCATACACCCGAAGCTGGATCGCGAACGATCCCTCTGAACCATCAACGGAACGAAAATCGGCGATCGTGGTGCCACCGGCCTGAACCGCCTTTTCCAGAACATTCTTTACGCTCCCGACCAGATACTCGCACCGCCGTTGAGACAGACGTCCAGCTGCGAGACGCGGTCGGATACCGGCATCGAATAGCGCTTCGCACGCGTAAATATTGCCGACACCGGCAATCAGGTGGCTGTCAAGAAGAATCAACTTGATCGCGCGTTTGCGTCGCCGTGTAATCGTATACAGATAACGACCGTCAAACGCGGGCCCCAATGGTTCCGGCGGCAGCCCCTGCAACGATACCGGCATGCTGCAATCCGCACCTAACGGCTCCGCACGCACCACACCAAATCGACGCGGATCATTGAATCGCCACGAGTGACCATTATCTAATTCGAACACAACGTGATCGTGCTTGCGCAACGGCGCAGCACGCGGCTCGATGCGGCAAGAACCCGACATCCCCAAGTGCATCACGATGACCATCCGGCTTTCGAGCTGAACCAGAATATACTTCGCACGTCGGCGAACAGATTTAATAGTACTCTGCCGTATGCCCTCGGCGTCCCCAATCGTCACCGGCTCGCGCAGTCTGTCGATCCGCGCATCAATGCTGACAATACGTCGACCAACCAGGTGCGGCCGAAGTGCGCGTGTAACGGTCTCGACTTCCGGCAATTCAGGCATGAAGCCCCTCCTGCATTTGGCACAAATTATGCTGCTCTAAAATTAGAGTGGTACCTGCAGTCATTTTTTCCTGTATGAGCAAAGTGATTAAAAACAATATGATGAATTTGAAACGATGTGCTGCGATATGACACTATGAGTCGATCAAAATAGTACACACCAACGAGCAAACTGAAATCGAATCTCGACGTCACCAGACGAATATGGAACCAATTTAGAAAAGTTCGAGTCTAATACATTGGCGCAGCCGGAGAAAGCATGATGAGCGTGGCTCACCGTGTGACGGCCGGCGTCAGCGGCGTAGTTGCAGGTTGGGCGTGTTGGTTAACGTTTTGTTCTCGCAAAGGAGGATCAAGATGACAATCATTACACATTGCGTTATCAAGCCCGGAACCACACTGCCCTACCCGCACGATCCAAGCCCGATATCCTTCCCTGCCTTATTCGTTCTGTTGGCGGGATTCATGGTTTTAACCCTGTCCGGTTGTCGTTCGACCCCTGATACGGCCGCCACTATTACTCAACCCGAGGCCACGCACACCGCTGCGCACCACTTGCCCGCAACCGACCGCGACACAGTTACCGTCAATGATGTCCTCGAAGATCCGGACTCACACATCAACCATCATGTTGAACTGGTCGGCATCGTCGAAAACCATGAGATCCAACCGATGTCGCGCGGACTGTCGGTCCTGACGCTGAATCTTGCCGACATCGACACCAGTGTTCCAGATACAATGCCGTCGCCGGTCCGCACATGGTCGTCTGCATCACGCGATATGCAAACCGTCGGAAACCTTTTTCTGATATCCGTTGAGGATGTGGACCCGCAGACGCTGAATGTACCGATGATTCGGCAGGTTTCGTACTCGCTTAAGATGAGCAGCAGCCGCGTGGCCGCCTTGAGTCATTTTCTGCGTTCCCGCGAGCGCAATGCGTCCGGTGACGCGATCGAGATGATTTCTCGCGGTTACACCGTCCTCGGTGATGCGTTTCAGCGATTTTCTGAGATCGATACAGCTCCGAACATTTTGGACAGTAGCATCGAACAATCGCAGGTCTTCGAGACGGTGTTCACCGAGGCGCCGCTGCAATCGACGTTCGACAAGGATATCCTGGAAGCAGCTGCGCTGCTCTCGCGTGTCGCCGATACGCTTATCGAAAATCGCTACGAAATCGTCGATGACAACGTACTCCTGAACTGCAGCGATCTCGATCCGTCGATCGGGCATACGCTACGGTCCGTCGGCGAATTGCTCAAAGCGAAACATTGGGAAGCCGCTATGCAGGGGCAGCATGACGATGGTAAGAACTTTGAGGTCGTTGGTGACGGATTCTCGCTGCTGGGATCGGGTATGTATGATATCTACTCCGGATTTCGGGATCTTGGATCCCTGCTTTCGGCGC